>NZ_RYDM01000001.1:823125-950913 GCF_003984825.1 Flavobacterium sp. RSP46 | reverse complement strand
CCTTTATTCGCTTTTACAAGCTTTTTAATCCCTTTTTTTTATCCTTTTCTTAACTTTTTCTTTAACTAGCTGATATCACGTTTTTTGAAGATCAAAGTTTTTTCTTCTCCACATCTAGATTCAAAAGAAAGGATGACTTTATCTACAAATTTTAGGGGTTCTGCAGCCTTAACTAGTGTAAAATTGCCTTTCCTGTTTATTAAATCTTTAAAAATTCATGCTTTATTGCACTCAGCAATTCACTTTGCGTATTCAAGATAGCATCCCTAACTAGCATTCGAACAAAAAATCCGGTTTAACTCTTTCTTTTCAAACAGAAATCATGCTAAATCATTTCGGTAAACATCATCAAAAAGAACTATTTGCACGATACCTTATATATAAGGAGTACCTATCAATATATTCTCTCCATACTTTTAGAAGATAAATGACGCAAAAGCACTGCAAAACGAATAGTATCAAAAAAGGAACACTGTTGTGCTTCAAAAAAAAAGCACTACTTTGTAACAAAAACCACTATTGACTTACTAACGTATATATGAGTGATAATTTAGAACATTCTTTTGTAATGCAGTTGCAAGAAAATCAGAATATAATCCACAAGATTTGTAGGTTGTATACTAATGGCGATGATGCACACAAGGATTTGTTTCAGGAAATTACGATTCAGTTATGGAAGGCTTTTCCAAAATTCAGAGGTGACAGCAAATTTTCTACTTGGGCGTATCGAGTTGCTTTAAATACAGCAATTACTTTATACCGAAAAACAAAACGATCCATAAACACCATAGAATTTGAAAGACGACAACATTTCCTGAATGACGTGGAATATGATTATGAAGAAGAGGAGCAATTAAAATTAATGTACAAAGCGGTTTACCAGCTGAATGATATTGAAAAAGCATTGATATTTATGTATCTGGAAGATAAGGATTATCAGGAAATATCAGAAACATTAGGAATTAGCGAGGTAAATGCCCGGGTAAAAATGAATAGAATAAAAGGGAAATTAAAAAAAATATTAAATCCGTAAGGAATATGAAAGAGCTGGATTTATTAAAAAAAGACTGGCAGAAGAATGATAATTCTTTTGCGCAAGTATCCGAAACCGAGATTTACAAAATGATTCATAGAAAATCGTCTTCGATTGTGAAATGGATATTTATTATTAGCATCATTGAATTTATAGTGTTAAACACTTTAAGTTTTTTGCTGCCTGATGATAAAATAAGTAAATCTGAATCCATTGAAATTTTCATAACTGTATTAGATTATTTAAGTTACAGTGTAGCATTATTCTTCATGTACTTATTCTATAAAAATTATCGTTCTATTTCAGTCACTTCGAATACTAAAAAACTGATGGAATGCATTTTAAATACCCGGAAAACAGTCCGATACTACATAGGATATAATTTGTTACTTGTGTTTTTTGTTGCTGTACTTTTACTATCCTATGAAATTCAAATTAAGTCTGCAACGACCAATGACGATGGAGTAAGAATATTTTTTACTTGTATTATTATGCTATTGTTTATCCTTATTTTAGTAGGTATGGTATGGCTGTTTTATCAATTGATTTATGGAATTTTACTAAAAAAATTGAATAGAAATTATGCAGAATTAAAGAAAATTGATTTATAAAAAAAGAGGCTTTTGCCTCTTTTTTTAATATTCCCATTTTCTAAATTTATTCAACTCTTCTTGCTCTTTAATATCTTCAGCAGGAATAACTTTAAGGAACGAAGGATGCTGCTCAATAGCAAATTCTACTTTTTCGACTATCTCATCAACTGTATCATTGTCATAATCAATACCTAAGGGCTCTTTAATAATGAACGATTGCAGAATTCCTTTCTTTTTCATCCGAAACCCTTTTTTATCAAATGAACGACGAAAACCATCTATAACAATAGGCACCACAATAGGCCTGTGTTGTTTGATAATATGGGCCGTTCCTTTACGAACTGGTTTAAAAGATTTTGTTGTTCCTTGCGGAAAAGTAATTACCCATCCGTCATTTAAGGCTGTTTTTATGTTTTCAGTATCATCCGGGTTAATTTCTTTTTTCTCCTGGACATCAACTCCTTTAGCACGCCAAGTCCGCTCTACAGAAATTGCTCCGGCATACGCCATAATTCTTGGTAACAATCCCGCCTGCATGGTTTCTTTGGCAGCAACATAATAAATATTCATTTTGGGTTGCCACAGATAGCAGACATTCTTAATAGTATCTTCTCGTCCGCTCAAACTTGCGTTAAAAACATGAAACATAGCTACTACATCTGCAAAATAAGTTTGATGATTGGAAATAAACAGCACGTTAGTGTCCGGTAAATTTCTGATAATTTCTGACCCTTCAATTTGCAATTCATTGAATCCTCTATAGCGTCTGTGAGTCACGACACCAAAAATCCGAATTAACCATTTTTTTATAAATAATACATGACCAAAAGGATTTCTCTTAAATAATCCCATAAAATTGTGTGTTTTTTTTAAAAATTCTAAATACAAACTTACGAAAATTATATTTGAAGTTGAGTACTGAAGTACACAGAAAAAAATTGAACATGACAGCCAATTAATTGCTCTTTTCAATTCCTAAACAAAACTATTTTAGCGTAAAACTTCCTTTAACACATCTTTCAATTCGCTCAACATCATCGCTGTAGCTCCCCAAATAATGTGTTCTTCAATTTTGAAAGCCGGTACATTTATATCATTCGCATAAGAAGTTGACAATTTTGCTTCAATTACAATTGCATCGCTTAAAAAAGTTGACAACGGTATTTCGATAATACTGGCTACTTCAGCAGGTTCCAGTACAAATACAAGTTCTTCTTTACTAATTCCCAAAAAAGGATACACCATAAAATTACTTGGCGGAATATAAATTTGAGTAAATGGTTTAATAATTTCAATTTTATCTGGATGGATCCCTACTTCTTCATGTGTTTCACGTAAGGCTGTAATTGCATAATTCCCATCCTGTAATTCATACTTGCCTCCTGGAAATGCAATTTGTGCTGAATGAACTCCTTTATACGAGTTTCTCACAATTAAAACGAAATGAACACTGTCCTTTTTAGGATAAAAAAGCATCATCACTGCTGCTATTCTTGGATTTTCAGCCTCTATAGTACTCTTTTTCAAGCTTTCCAATCGCTCTAGTGGCGCCATTTTGATATGTGCGTCAAATGCAGGAAGCCCAGCATTAATTAATTTAGGAACAAACCGTAAAAATTCTTGAAAATCCATAATCAAAGTCTATTTTTGTACACTGAAATTTAATATAAATATAGTTTAGAAAATGTGCTTGAGCAAATTTTCCAGGATCAAAAAGCCCCTAAAATGTACAGTAAAGAAGAGACCCAAAGATTAAAGCGAGAATTCTGGATTGCATTTGCAGAAAAATATCCCAGAAAATGGGTCTTATATGATACTAAGATTAAAGATTTCTCCTTTAAATTTTACGTAGACAATAAAAAAGCGCAAGTTTTAATAGATATTGAACATCGAAGTGACGAAAAAAGAATGGCTTATTTTGAAAAATTCGAAGCGTTAAAAAACATTCTTGAAGAGGAATTTATCAAAGATTTGATTTTTGAAAAAGACTACACTCTGGAAAGCGGAAAAACAATTAGCCGCATTTGGGTTGAAAAACTGGGTGTGGGAGTTAGCAATAAAAACTATTGGAATGAAATCTTTGATTTTTACAACGAAAAGATGAATGCTGTAGAATTATTTTATTTAGAATATGATGGTTTCATCAAAGACATCGAAAAACTTTAAAGCAACAAAATCTAATACGATAATTCACTGTTTACATATTGAAAATATTATAAACTATTATCCGATTGTCATAATTGATATAGAGCTGTTTCCTGTTATTTTGTTTTTTTCTGGTTATGATTGAGACGGTACAATCGACCCCCTCATTGTCTTTACAGGTAAATGAATACACAATATCAGTCTCATTTTCTTCGATGGGTTGATACTCGATTATTTCAAATAATTGAATGATTTGAGAATAAACTACAATCCTGTTTTTATCCGTATCCAAAGTAACACGGAGATTGACCAGCTGTAAATCTGACCACTTATCCCCTTTTTCTTTTTTTTCTAAAACACTAAATCCTGATGTTTTAAACGTATAGCTTTGTCCATAAGAAGTATGCAACCCTATGACCAAAAAAAACAATATCTTGTATATTTTTGTCTTTGTCATTGTTTAAAAATTGAAATTCAACACTTCCCTTTTTGCCAATTCAAAATCAGATATCATTTCCTGGACAATTTCTCCCGCTGGTCGTATCGCGTGAATAATACCTGCTATTTGACCAATTTCTAATTCTCCTTCAATTACATCACCCTCAAACATCCCTCGTTTTGCTCTAGCTCTTCCTAATAAGGAAACAATTTCCTCTTTTGTAGGACCACTTTCATACAAATGCTGTACGTCTTGATAGAATTTATTTTTAATCAATCGTACCGGAGCCAGTTCTTTTAAAGTCAATTGTGTATCGCCTTCCTTCACCTTTACGATGATTTCCTTAAAATTATCATGAGCGGATGATTCGATAGACGCTGCAAATCTGCTTCCAACCTGAACGCCATCTGCACCAAGAACCATTACGGCTAACATTGCATGGCCTGTGGCAATTCCGCCGGCAGCAATCAACGGAATCTTTATTTTTTCTTTAACCATAGGGATCAACGCAAGGGTCGTAGTTTCTTCTCTCCCATTATGTCCTCCAGCTTCAAAACCTTCGGCAACAACGGCATCGACACCCGCATCTTGTGCTTTTAACGCAAATACAGAACTGCTGACTACATGCACTACCGTTATGCCATTTTTTTTTAAATATGAAGTCCACGTTTTAGGGTTTCCTGCTGATGTAAAAACAATTTTTACGTCTTCTTCAACAATAATTTTCATGATTTCTTCAATGTTTGGATACAACATAGGAACATTTACTCCAAAAGGTTTTGAAGTCGCTTTTTTACATTTCTGAATGTGTTCTCTCAAAACTTCAGGATACATGGAGCCTGCTCCAATTAATCCTAAACCTCCGGCATTACTGACGGCACTTGCTAATTTATATCCGCTGTTCCAAATCATTCCACCTTGAATGATTGGGTATTTTATTTTGAAAAGGGCTGTAATTTTGTTCATGTGCTCCTACTGTATTATTGTTTCATTATTTTTCCCGTTTTAGAAAAACCAACGGATTCCATTTTATAAAAGTACATTCCTTTCTCCAATGTTTTTAAGGAAATAGTTGCGGATTGAGGAGTTACTTTTTGTTCTAAAATTTTTTGGCCTAAAAGAGTATAAATAAATAAGGTACCCATTTCAAATTTTGAAGGTAAAGAAACCGAAACAAAATCGCTTGTCGGATTGGGATAAATAATAAAATCATCTTTCGAAAAAGAAGCTATGGACAATTGATTGCTTAGCGCCAAATTAAAATCGGGGATTCCATATCCGTACTGATTATTTGGTACTGAAAATTTATCGGATGATTTGAGTACTAATTCTCTAATTTCCCTATTCGTTTTTTTAGGAAATACCTGCCACAAACACGCTACCATTCCTGCCATAATTGGACTGGAAAAAGAAGTTCCGCTTGCCGTTACAATATTTCCTAACACATTAGAAACTACTGCTGCTTGTCCTTGTGCCATTACATCCGGTTTTATTCTTCCGTCAAAAGAAGGACCAATTGAACTGAAAGAAGTTTTTACTTCAGAGGAATTTACTGCACCAACTGCAATTACTGAAACAGCATCTGCCGGAACAGCAATATGAGGATTTGAGGAACTTCCTGAATTACCGGCCGATGTCACTAAAACCATTCCTCGGCTAAATGCAATTTCAGCTCCTCGAGACATAAATGCAGTTGTGCCATTCATTTCGGCATACGTATGATTGTAGGCCTGATTATCAAAATCAAAATAACCCAAAGAGGTATTAATAATATCGACCCCTAAACTATCTGCTTTTTCTGTTGCTTCAACCCAAAGTGATTCTTCCACAGGATTTTCAAAAGTATCGTCTTCCGTAATAAATAAATAATAAGAGGCATCCGGTGCCGTTCCTACAAGAGCATTTTCTTTATAACCGCCCATTGTAGAAAGTACAGAAGTTCCATGAAAAGAACCGGTATAAAAATTTGGATTTCGTAATACAAAATTATAACCTCCTAAAATCTGACTGTTATTTCTTAATCTTTCAAAAGGAAGTATGGTATTTACACCCGGAAATCCGGCATCCATAACGGCAATTATTTTTCCTGATCCAGTATAATTCTGCTGGTGCAACAGGTGCCCATTGAGCATCCGTATTTGAGTTGAAGAAGATCCGTAAGCGTAATCAATTTTGGTTTTACTAGTCTTGTTCTCTTTTTTTACCTTAATTGATTTTGCGGTTTTACCTTTTTGATTTAACGATTTGTCTGCAAAATCAACTTTATCTACAAAAGAAAATAGGGCTAATGACTGTATCGCTACCTGTTCTCCTCTAACATGAATGGCATTCATCCATTTAGATTTTGCCATAACAGTAATTCCCGATGTAGATTTTACTTGATTAACATAGGAAGCTTCTACCGGAATATCTTTAAAATCTAAGGCAATATTTTGATTGGATCTTCTGTCCAATGCTCTTTGAGAAAGCATTTTCAGTGGTGAATCAACATAGAATTGAGAATTGGGCTTCGCATTAAAATACACCCAAGCATCCTGTTGTGAAAAACCCACAGTAGTAATGAATAGAAAAAAGAATAAATAGAATTTTCTCATAGGTAACTATATTGTTAAGATATAAAGATATAGCTTCCAATGAAATTAAATAGCAATTGAAACTACGGTTTTTCTTGAAATCATACTAAAATAAAGTACTAAACTAAGAAATAACTCCTGAACCAACTAATTCATCCCCTAAATACCACGCGGCAAATTGTCCTTCGGTTATTGCCGACTGCGGTTCGTTAAAGTCCACGTACATTTCATTTTCAAACTGATGCAAAGTAGCCCTTTGCAACGGTTGCCTGTAGCGTATTCTTGCCATCACCTCCATCGTTCCTCCATTGGCCAAAGCCAAATCTTTACGAATCCAATGTACTTCTTCTTTTTCAATACGCAATGCTTTCTTGAATAATCCGGGATGTTGACTTGATAATCCGGTATATATCGTATTGGTTTCTACATTCGTGGCTATAATAAACAAGGGATCCGTTGTGCCTCCTACATTTAAACCTTTTCGTTGTCCAATAGTAAAATAATGAGCCCCTTGATGTTTCCCCACTATTTTTCCCATTTGTGGCGTGTACGGAATTTTTCTTGCTGCTGATTTTAAATCCGCTTCTACACTTAGGCCTACATGATTTTCAGCACTGTAAACAGGATCATTTTTATCTATTTGGATAATAATTCCGTCTTTGGGTTGCAATTTTTGTTGTAAAAATTCAGGCAAACGCACTTTTCCAATAAAACACAAGCCTTGTGAGTCTTTCTTTTCGGCAGTTATCAACTCCATTTGGGCAGCAATTTCACGTACTTCCGGTTTAGTTAATTCGCCAATAGGAAATAAGGATTTTGCTAATTGCTCTTGGGATAATTGACACAAGAAATAGGATTGATCTTTATTGGTATCGGCACCGGCTTTCAGTTGATACACGGTTTCGCCATTCACTTTGATTTCACTTTTTTGACAATAATGCCCCGTTGCAACATAATCAGCACCAAGACTCAAAGCAATTTTCATGAAAACTTCAAATTTTATTTCCCGATTACAAAGCACATCGGGATTTGGAGTACGCCCTTTTTCATATTCATTGAACATGTAGTCTACGATTTTTTCTTGGTATTCAACACTTAAATCTACCGTTTGAAATGGAATTCCAAGTTTTTCGGCAACTAACAATGCATCATTACTGTCCTCCAGCCATGGGCATTCATTAGAAATAGTGACTGAGTCGTCATGCCAATTCTTCATAAAAAGACCAATAACTTCATACCCTTGTTGCTGCAACAAATAAGCAGCAACACTTGAATCTACTCCTCCGGAAAGTCCTACAACTACACGCTTCATCTTCAAAAAATTAAAATTTTATAAGGGTGCAAAGTTACAAAAAGATTTACAACAGTAATGGCTAACGATACCGTTAATTGTTTTTTGATTTTGTGGCATTTTCTGTAAAGCTCATATTGATTTCTTTGACTACTTTTTCTTTTTCAAAAAACTGCCATATACCCGCTTTCTTTCCATTTACGAAGTGTCCTTTAGAGACTGTATTCCCGTTGGAATCTCTAAAGATTGCTAAACCGTTATAAAGGTCGTTCTTGAAAGCAGACTCTTCCAACACGATTCCTTTTTCAGTATATTTTTTATAAAAGCCATTTTTTAAATTATTTATATAATTGATTTCTTCGGCAATTTTTCCACTTAAATAGAATACGGTACGCAAACCTTCAAGTTTTCCTTTACTATAGTGTTCCGTTGTCATTATATTTTTTGAGGCCAAATGGTAATAGTTCCATTGACCCTCAAATACTTTATTGATCACTTTTCCTTCACTTACTTTATTCTTGTTTTGGTCGTAAAAAATAGTAAACGCTGCATTGTCTTTTGGATTAAATTCTCGAGTTGCAATTAGCGATTTTGCTCTGGTATCATCAAAAAAATTAAAAATACCAATTTCTTTTCCGTGCTCAAAAGTTCCTTCATATCTAGGTCGTTTTGAGGTTTCATATACACCTTTCCACACTCCGTGTTTTTTCCCTTTTGCATCTAATACATTAAAATCAGTTTGTGCATAAAGAAAAAACACATTCAAAAACATCAAAACCAATATTCTTTTTTTGTAATATGTTTTCATAATTACTTTTTTTAGTACCGAATTCAGGTCACTTAAATTAATCTAATAAAAAAGCTCTCAATATTTGAGAGCTTTTTTTATGCATTATTTTTTCTTTTGTTGTGCTTTTTGAGCTTCGGCTTGTTCCATCACTTCTTGCAGTTTTTTCTGGAATTTACCTTGCTTTTTGGGCTCTTTCAATTTATTCTCTTGAATTTGAGTATGAATCTTATCACTATCGATAAAGTATCGTTTGATGACAATCATAATTCCAATGGTAATCAAATTCGAAATAAAGTTATACAAACTCAATCCCGCACCATAACTATTAAAGAAAAACAACATCATGATTGGCGACACGTATATCATAATTTTCATCATTTTTGCCATATCCGGCATTCCTTCTTGCTGCGGAGCAGCCATTTGCTGGTCTCCAGAAGTCATTTTCATGTAAAAGAAAATAGCAATCGAAGCCAGAATAGGAAACAAACTGATGTGATTTCCGTAAAACGGAATATAGAAAGGCAAACGGATTACTTCATCAAAAGACGATAAATCATCCGCCCAAAGGAAACTTTTTTGTCTTAACTCAAATGCCGATGGAAAAAACTGAAACGAAGCATACATAAATGGCAGCTGAATCAATGCTGGAATACAACCTGCCATAGGATTTACTCCCGCTTTGTTATACAACTTCATTGTTTCCTGTTGTTTCTTCATAGGGTCTTTTTTGAATTTTTCACCCAATTCTGTTATTTCAGGACGCAATACTTTCATCTTAGCCTGTGACAAGAACGATTTAAAAGTAATAGGCGACATTGCTATTTTTATCAAAATTGTAAAAATAATTATCGCAATTCCATAAGAAATATAAGAACTTAAAAAGGCAAATAATGGAATAAAGATAAACTTATTGATCCACCCAAAAATTCCCCAACCCAGTGAAATAATTTTTTCCAGATTTTGATCGTATGAGTGTAATGTCTTATAATCTGTTGGACCAAAATACCAACTCATTTTGTGATCTAATTCGCCATTAGTAAATGCTAATGGGATGTTAGCATTAAATTGTTTTGTAAAAGTAGTATCCACTTTGTCATCCAGCACTAAATTTGTTGATTTTAATTTAGCCGTTTCGAAAGGGGTTTGCGTTAAAAGAATCGTTGAGAAAAAATGCTGTTTGAAAGCTACAAAAGTGGCTTTATCTAAGTCAGATTCTTCCGTCTGACCCAATCCTGCGTAATCTATTTTTCCGTCTTCATGTTCAAAATAGATTTCAGTATACCGGTTTTCATACGAAACACTTTTCTCGTTTCGGTAGGTTTTTAAATCCCACTCTAAATCTACTGGTTTGGCGGTATTCAAGACTTTATTCAATCCTTGGGAACGAATGTCAAAACCAATCATATATTCGTTTGGTTTCAACACGTATTTGTATTCCAAGAATTCATTAGCTCCCGCTTTCAATTTCATGGATAATATTTGATCTGCTCCAACTTTTGTCAAGGTCGGTTCAAAATACAAGTCTTTTGAATTTAAAGTACGGTTATCACTAGTCAGCAATTGTACATTTAAATTGGCATTATTGTCTTTGATCAATTGCACTAATTGTCCTGAACCTTTCTTGAATTTTTCAAATTTTTTCAAAGTAGCCTCCACAATATAGCCTCCTTTATTGGCTATTTTTAGCATAACCAATTCGTTTTCAATAGTTGTAAAGCCTGCTTTTGCTGAAGGTAATGTTGCAGAATAGGCAAAATTCCCTAAGGTTTTTTGCAACTGCGCCAGTTGAGTTGAATCTCCGGTTGCAGCAACCTCAATTGTTGCTTTTGCAACCGTTTTAGCTTCTAACTCTTTCGCTTTAGCTTCCTGAATCACCAATTCTTTTTGTGCTTTTTCAGCGGCAATTACTTTCTCATCAGGTTGATTTTGATACATGATAAAAATCAAAATACCAAAAATTAATACAAAACCTATGATCGAATTGAGGTCAAATTTTTTTTGTTCCATTATAATTAAAAAAAGTTATAAATTTTAGGTTTACTGAAACCCAATCGTTTTCAGTTATTTTTTCTTTGCCTGAACGGCTGCTGCCACAAAATTCACAAAAATAGGATGCGGATTTGCAACCGTACTCTTGTATTCCGGATGGTATTGCACGCCAATAAAAAACGGATGATCTTCTATTTCTATAATTTCTACCAATCCCGTATCAGGGTTTACGCCTGAAGCCATCAATCCGGCATTTTCTAATGGAGCAACGTATTTACTGTTGTACTCATAGCGGTGACGGTGGCGTTCTGAAATGGTTTCTTTTCCGTAAATTTTATAGGCTAATGTATCTTTTTTGATGTCGCATTTCCATGCACCAAGACGCATTGTTCCGCCCTTATCCGTGATAGTTTTTTGCTCTTCCATGAGGTTTACTACCGGATAAGCGGTGTGTTCATTCATTTCAGTTGAATTAGCATCTTTATAACCCAACATATTTCTTGAATATTCTATGATGGCCATTTGCATCCCCAAACAAATTCCGAAAAACGGCACTTTATTCTCACGGGCATATTGCACTGCTGCAATTTTTCCTTCAATTCCTCTTTCTCCAAAACCTGGAGCAACCAGAATTCCGTCTAAACCTGAGAATTTTTCCTGTATATTATTTGCATCAATGTGTTCTGAATGAATCGAAATCACATTTACCTTTGTTTCATTAGCTGCACCGGCATGGATAAATGCTTCCAAAATAGATTTGTAGCAATCCTGCATTTCTACATATTTTCCTATCAAACCTATATTCACGGTATGCTTTGGATTTTTTAATCGGCGTAAAAAAGTATTCCAGTTTTTTAAATCCGGAGCCGCTTTTTTAGGTAAATCTAATTTTTTTAACGCCACAACATCAAGTCCTTCTTCCAGCATTAGATTCGGCACTTCATAAATCGTGGAAGCATCAATAGACTGAATAACAGCTTCTCTTTTTACATTACAAAACAAAGCCAGTTTATTGCGTAATTCTTCAGAAATTTCGTGTTCCGTTCTGCACACTAAAATATCTGCTTTTATTCCGCTTTCCATCAAGGTTTTTACGGAATGCTGGGTTGGTTTTGTTTTCAACTCTCCCGCGGCAGCTAAATAAGGAACCAGAGTAAGGTGAATTACAATCCCATTATGCTCTCCTAATTCCCAAACTAATTGACGAACAGATTCTATGTAAGGTAAGGATTCAATGTCTCCTACTGTACCCCCAATTTCAGTGATGACAATATCATAATCGCCGGAATTTCCAAGCAACTGCATTCTTTCCTTGATTTCATTGGTGATATGAGGAACTACTTGTACTGTTTTTCCTAAAAACTCACCTCTTCTTTCCTTTTCAATAACCGAAAGATAAATTCTTCCTGTAGTCACATTATTCGCCTGAGAAGTAGGAACATTCAAAAAACGCTCGTAATGCCCTAAATCCAAATCCGTTTCGGCACCATCATCAGTCACATAACATTCTCCATGTTCATAAGGATTTAATGTCCCTGGATCTACATTAATGTATGGGTCAAACTTTTGGATGGTTGTACGGTATCCTCTAGCTTGTAACAATTTTGCCAAAGATGCTGCAATGATTCCTTTCCCTAAAGAAGAAGTCACACCGCCAGTAACAAAAATATATTTCGTTTGATTCATTCTGTTGTTATTTGTATTGTAGTTGTGTAAAAAACGTGGCAAAAGTACAATTATAAATTGTCAAATTGAAAATTAAATCGGTTTTGGGTACCGTTTTTTTATATTTCGAATTAACTCTTCCAGACCATTGAGTTTCAATTCATAAATTAATTTCAGTTGTTCCCCTAGTTCCCCTTTAGGAAACCCTTTATTGCTATACCAAACAATATAGTATTCCGGGATATCGATAAGAAACCAGCCTTCGTATTTACCAAAAGGCATTTTAGTATGGGCTAGCTTGATGAGTTGTTTTTGGTTTTGATCCATTTTATAATAAAAAAGAAGCAAGAGACAGGAAAACAAGAAGAAATAATCATTTTTGTTTCCTGTCTCTTGCTTCCAAAGACTATTTAATTCCAGTTAAAAATAATTCGTTTCTCGATTTCGGGATGCAGACTCAGGAATACAGGACAGGTCATTGCTGCACTTTCCAGTATTGTTATATTCTTTACATCAGCAGTTCCGTACATCTCAAAATTAATCGCTATCACATCAATACGTCTGGGTTCCATTTTCATTATTTTGACCACCTCAGCGGTAGATCCTTTTAAATCCACTTCGAGATCTCGTGCTTTTATTCCCATAATGGTCATCATACAAGTTGCCAGAGCATTGGCAACCGCATCCGTTGGAGAAAAAGCTTCTCCTTTCCCATTATTATCTAAAGGAGCATCCGAAAAAATTTCAGTCCCGGATTGCAAATGAATAGAAGAGGTTCTTAAATCCCCTAAATACGTTACTATTGATGTCATTATTTTGCTTCTTTTATGGTTAAATCGGTATCATAATATAAAATATAAATTCCTTTATTGGTATACCCACCATCTTCTTTTTTATAGAATTCAAACTTATTATCTATTTGTTCCGTTGCCGTAAAGGCTACTGTTTCCTGATATTTCTTATCTTGTGACAAACGCATCATCGTGTCAAAAGTAACATCAAAACCACGAATTGCATAAGCACTTGGAGTAATTTTATTCCTGTTTTTAAACTCTTTCTCAAAAATTAATGCTTCAGGTGTTTCATTTTCACGAGCAACTGACGGATACATTAATTTCAATTTTGTCAAATTCACAAAATTAATTTCGTCCGTGTCTAATGTTTCATTTGGTTCCAGAATTACTAACTGCACTTGATACGCAGACATAGCACTCAACATAGTGGCCATAGTTGCCTTGATCATACTCGTGTTTTCGGTTTCCATCACCACGTAATTCATTTTGCCTTTTACAAATAAACGCTGTAGATTTTCTGGAGACACACTGCCATTTGGATTAAGAGTTGCAAATTTAACGTCTTTATGATTTTCTTTTATAAACTGAATTACAGATTCTTTTTTCCTATCGACTACTGCTATAATAACGCCTCCTCTGGCTCGCATATAATTGAACATCGCATTTTTAACCTCAGTGGTCGTTGGAATGGTTTGATATAAATTACTAAGGGAGTTACCAACATCTTTTGATAAAGGGGAGATTACCGGAACCTGGTGTTTATGAAGTAATTCAGCCGTTATCTCGACGTTACTTTGATAAAATGGTCCAATTATAGCATCTGAATCTTCCAAATTATTTCGCTTAATTAATGCTGCTATATTAGAATAATCCTTAGTTTCCTGGGAATCATAGATACTCACATCAAGAGAAAGACCCAATTGTTTGGCAGAATCTATGGCCATTAATGCACCTGCATAAAAATCTAAAGTCATATTCAAAAACTTGTCGTTTTTCAAGCGGGTGATGATTGAATTTGCAGTATCCACCTCCATTTTTGCAATATTAAAGGGCAAAAGAAGCACTAGTTTTTTCCTGTTCGCGCTATTATTTGACAATACGGTATATTCTTTTTTAATTTCTTGCAAAACAGGAGTCGCTGACGGGACTTTCAAAATCATACCTTCTGTCACGCCCTGAGATAAAGCGGGGTTTAAAGCAATTAATTCCTCCTGACTCAAATTAAACATTCGGGACAAACTATACAGTGTTTCTTTCGGTTTTATAACATAGGAACGGTAACTAAAGAGTACTTTGGCTGGTTGTGCATTATTTTCTCCCATTTCTTCGTTGGACGCAAACGCTGCTTCCGTTTTATCTGCTTTTGGCCCCAAAGTTTCGGGATTCCCTTTGATACGCAATTTATATCCAATGGGTAAACCGGAAACTATTTCAGGATTTTTCTGCTCTAATTCTGCAATGGTAATTCCATAGTATTTCGCGATTGAGTATTTAGTTTCTTTTGGAAGCACATCGTGATACACTACTTTATCCTGATTTGATACTGTTTTTTTTAACCCATTTTTAGATGGAATAATAAGCGTCTGCCCTATTTGGAGGCCCTCGTTTTCAAGAAAAGGGTTCGCTTCTTTTAAAGCTTCATCCGTTACCTCATATTTTTTTTCGATACCATAGAGCGTTTCTTTTGGTGTCACTTCGTGAATTATAGCCTTCGCATCTGGTGTAGTCGTAGTCAACGGTTTTTGGCTGCCCCCTTTTTTAGGAATCAGCAAAATACTGTTTGGTTTCAATCCACTTTGAGCATCCGGATTTAGTTGATATATATCAAATGGAGTGACCTTGTATTTTTGAGCAATTTCGTTAATTGTTTCCCCTTTCGCCACTTTGTGCGTTGTATTTTTTTCTTGTGCAAAAACACTATCATGATTGAACAACAACAGCACCATACAAATTACAAAAAAATATTTCATCGTTTTCATTTATAAATTATTCAAATTAGTAATACAAGAACGGTACCAAATTTTATTCTAAAAAATTTGATACCGTTTATATGGGAACATTAACAAAAGCTGTTCTCAGAAAGGACTAAATAGTAAAGTATTATTCCCATTCAATAGTTGCCGGCGGTTTTGAACTGATATCATACACCACTCTATTAACCCCTTTTACTTTGTTGATTATGTCATTCGAGACTTTCATCAGGAAATCATAGGGAAGATGTACCCAATCTGCTGTCATACCATCTGTAGATTCTACAGCACGTAATGCAATTACTTTCTCATAGGTACGCTCATCTCCCATTACTCCTACGCTATTAACGGGAAGTAAAATGGCTCCGGCTTGCCATACTTTATCGTACAGTCCCCAAGATTTTAATCCGTCAATAAAAACAGCATCAACGTCCTGTAAAATCTGTACTTTTTCCGGGGTAATGTCTCCTAAAATTCTGATGGACAGTCCTGGTCCTGGAAAAGGATGTCTGCCTAATAATTCAGGGTCTATTCCTAAAGAAGCCCCTACTCTGCGTACCTCATCTTTAAAAAGCATGCGCAATGGCTCTACTATTTTTAGTTTCATGTAATCCGGTAAACCGCCAACATTATGGTGTGATTTTATGGTTGCCGATGGTCCTTTTACAGAAACGGATTCAATAACATCCGGGTAAATAGTACCTTGTGCCAACCATTTTACATCTTGTATAAGGTGCGATTCATCATCAAAAACTTCGATAAAGACACGTCCTATAATTTTACGTTTGGTCTCCGGGTCGCTGACACCTGCTAATTCAGATAAAAAACGATCACCGGCATCGACTCCTTTTACGTTCAAACCCATTCCTTTGTACTGATCCAGTACGTTCTGGAACTCATTTTTACGAAGCAAACCATTATTTACAAAAATACAATACAGGTTTTTACCAATCGCTTGATGTAATAAAACTGCTGCCACGGTAGAATCTACTCCTCCAGAAAGTCCGAGAACCACTTTATCGTCTTGTAGTTTTTCTTTTAATTCAACCACCATTTCTTCAACAAAAGCATTTGGCGTAAAATTTTGAGGCACTTCCGCAATTTTCACCAAAAAGTTCTCCAACATTTTAGATCCGTCGGTTGAGTGAAAAACTTCCGGATGGTACTGAATGGCGTACGTGGTTTCACCCTCTATTTTGTAAGCTGCAAATTCCACATCGTGGGTACTGGCAAGTTTTACTCCATTAGTGGGCAATGCTTTGATACTATCGCTATGGCTCATCCAAACTTGGCTGTTTTCAGAAACACCCTCGAAGAACACTTCATTCTCTTTTATAAAAGATAAATTAGCTCTACCATATTCTCTTGTATTTGAAGCTGCCACTTCACCTCCACTAAAATGAGATAAATATTGGGCTCCGTAACAAACGGCTAATAAAGGTAATTTTCCTCTAATTTGAGATAAATCAGGATGTGGCGCATCTTCTCCTCGAACAGAAAAAGGGCTACCACCAAGGATTACGGCTTTGTAAGAAGATAAATCACTCGGAAAATGATTGTATGGGAAGATTTCGCAGAATATATTTAATTCGCGAACTCTACGAGCAATAAGTTGTGTGTATTGCGATCCGAAATCTAAAATAAGTACGTTGTGTTGCATGTGCAAAAATACTTTTTATATTTTGAATTGAAAAATCGAATTTTAAAATATTTATTTTATTTTGGATCGCCAAAATAATTTCTCCTATCTTTTAAAAGAGAATTAGCCTTTTAGTCCATTTTGGAATTATCCTGAAATTAAGTTTAGAAGATAAAAGAGTACATTTGCAGCCCTAATAATCTACTTAAAACAGCAAAAATGAAAGCAAAAAATTTTATAGTCGTTGCCTTTTTTGGCTTTATTATCATTTCATGTAATGTAATTGATGATTTATTGACCTTTTCGATAGACAATCAAACGACCGTTACCATTCCATCTGGATTTCCAGTGAACACCGCTTTAGAATTAGTTACTCCAGATGTTCCGTCTAATTCTAGTACCGCATTTGAAAATAACAATACAAATGCCGAATTAGTCAAAGATGTAAAATTGAAAGAGATGAAATTGACGGTAACAAATCCTGCTAACAAATCATTTTCATTTTTAAAATCGATACATATTTATATTTCAACAAATGACAGCGACGAGATTGAACTGGCTTTTTTAGACGATATAAACGCAACATCAAACACGTTGAGTTTAACCTGTACCACAGCAAAATTAGACAAATACGTTAAAGCTTCCAGTTTTAAACTACGAACAAAAGCGATAACCAAAGAGGCGATTACTCAAGATATTTCCATAAAAGCGGACATGAAATTTCAAGTTACTGCAGATCCTTTTTAGAAAAAGCTATCAAACTAGTGGCTGACAAAATCCAAAGTGATTGTACCCTGAAATTTCAAATAAGACAAAAAAAGACCTTTGGAATCTCATTTCAAAGGTCTTTTTGTTTTTACAATACAGGATTTATGTCAACTATTCTTTGACCAAAATAATGGTCGCTTTAAAACCTGTTCCCAGATTCCATTGACTTCCTGATATCAAACCTCCTTTATCATTATATACTTTGAATTCAGCAGTATTGGGTCCTGAAGATCCCTGGTTCAACGCTTCAAATTCAATCTTGTTAAATCCTTTTTCTAAGACGATTTCAAATCCTTGAAAATTACTTTCAAGATTCACTTGGTACTGGATCACTTTATCGTTCAGATACACCCTGATCTGATCTCCATCAACGTAGGCCGCATCGCGATACATTACTTTTGCTGTGACAGATCCCGTGGTAAAATTGCCTAAATCTTGGTTTTTTCGATACACCAAACCTTCTGTTTTTTCTTCTTTTTTATTCCATTTGTCTCTATACACATCTCCCGGATTAATAAACTCATTTTTAGGAATCATCGAAAAATTATTTGCCGGCGCTACAGGAGCTGAAGCATTTGGTTTTGGATTTAATAACTCCGGATTTTTAAACACATTAGGTGTCTTAACAGGTGGAACACTCGCTTTTGGCGGAATTGGTTTTTTAATTTTTAGTGCGCTATTTTTAGGGGGAATGGCTTTAAATTTTGAGCTAAATTCGTTTTGGGCATATCCGCTTAGAGACATGCTGATGGTAATCATTAAAAATAAAATCCTTTTCATAACTTTCAAAATTAGGTTTTTTGTACCTGTAAAAATTTAAAAATAAAAAACCTATTGTACTTAATCAAAAATGAAGCACTAATTTAACTTTCATTTATAACTTATAATTTCCGATTTTATTATATTTTGGATACCCAAACACCATAAAAAACCGGTACATAAAAGGAATATTTTAATTACAAAACGGGTGATTTTATTTCGCTTTTTTTTATAACTTGCAAATAGTATGCCATACCAAAGCATCGCCTTCCATAACACTAAACAACCTTTAAACACTACTACAATGAAAAGAGAAAACATACTGACAGGTTCGCCATGGGAAGACAAAATGGGATATTGCCGCGCCGTACGCATTGGCAACTCTATTGAGGTTTCCGGAACTGTCGCACTGGTTGACGGCAAAAAAGTGAAAGCTAATGACGCCTATGCACAAACGCTCAATATTTTAGAACGTGTCGAAAAAGTTCTTGAAGACTTGGATGCAAGTATGAAAGATGTTATCAGAACCCGAATTTTCACTACTGACATTACTACTTTTGAATACGTTGCTAAGGCTCATGCTCAATTTTTTAAAGATATAAAACCTGCCACTGGTTTTTATGAAATCAGCAAATTAGTCGGTCCTGAATATCTAGTTGAAATTGAATTTACAGCAATAGCCCCTGAAAAATCATTAATTCAAGACGGATTATAATACTTTTGCACAAACACTTTGCCCCCTTTCCACTAATGAGTTTAGAAAAAACTAAAAAAATTACGACACTCCTGCTCAAATGGATTTTCATTTGCATTTTAATAGGTATTTTTTCCGGATCGGCATCTGCTTTTTTTCTGGTAGCATTAGAATGGGTAACCCAAACCCGAGACAACAACAACTGGATCATCTGGCTTTTGCCAATAGGTGGCTTGGCAATAGGACTGGGATATTACTATTGGGGGGAATCAGTCGTCAAGGGGAATAATTTATTGTTAAAAGAATACGAAAATCCGCAGCAAATTATTCCATTCAAAATGGCGCCTTTGGTACTTTTTGGCACCTTGATCACCCATCTTTTTGGCGGTTCAGCCGGCCGTGAAGGAACAGCAGTACAAATGGGCGGTGCCATTGCGGATCAGTTCACAAAACTATTTCAGCTTGACGTTTCCGAAAGAAAAACAATCCTCATTCTGGGAATCAGCGCAGGATTTGCTTCCATTTTTGGCACCCCTTTAGCCGGAGCCTTATTTGCTTTGGAAGTTGTTTTTTTTAGTAAAATCAATTTAAAAAGCATCCTATTATCGTTTTTTGTTGCCTATATCGCTTATTTCACCGTGGAACTTTGGCAGGTACAACACACGCATTATGCTATTCCTTTTGTCCCTTCAATTACTTTCATTACCTTATTCTGGGTAGTTCTCGTGAGTATTTTGTTTGGCTTGGTCGCCATGCTTTTCTCCAGAAGCACACATTTTTGGGGGCATTTATTTTCTAAAACCATATCGTTTCCGCCTCTTCGCCCTTTTGTGGGAGGATGTTTCATTGCATTAGCCGTCTATTTTATTGGAACTACAAAATACATTGGCCTTGGAGTTCCTATGATTATTGAGGCATTTTCGAGTCCAAATGCTTCTTATGATTTCCTACTAAAAATACTCTTTACGGGATTTACGCTGGGAGCAGGATTTAAAGGGGGCGAGGTAACCCCGCTATTTTTTGTTGGCGCTACTTTAGGAAGTGCCTTATCGCTGGTTGTGCCATTGCCAATTGCCCTTTTGGCAGGCATGGGGTTTGTGGCTGTTTTTTCCGGAGCCACCCATACACCTATTGCTTGCACGGTCATGGGAATGGAACTCTTTGGGATTGAAAGTGGTATTTTTATTGGGATTGCTTGTGTGTTGGCCTACTTTACATCCGGTTCCGTGGGGATTTACAACGCCCAAATTGTAAAAGGAGCAAAATACCATTTGTACCAAAAATTAAAAAGAAGCAACACCTACTTTTTATAACCCTCTAAAAGTTTGTTAATGGCATAACCCGATTAGTTAGAATTATTCAAAACGTCAGTTCCATTGTTTTTTTGTGGAGTAAAACGGAACAAAACTTCTCGATACGCTTCGCACTCGAAGTGATGTGTATCGAGAACCGTTTTTAATGAAATTTTCCTCTTTCTCGATGCCATCCCACCCAAAAGCGAGATCACTCGAACTGATGAAAATTATAATTAAAAACTAATTACACCCAACTGGTTATTTGTATAAATGATTTCAACATTACAGTAAAAAAATGTAATTTCGCAATCTATGAAAATACAAGACATTCAAGCGATACAGTTGTTATTAGCAACTCCTAAAAAGATTGCCATAATCCCACACCGAGGCCCTGATGGCGACGCCATGGGTTCTACCCTGGCTTTATATCATTTTTTATTAAAAAACAAACACCAGCCCGTTGTTGTTTCTCCCAATGAATTTCCAGATTTTCTGGCTTGGATGCCGGGCTCTGAAACGATTAAAATATTTGAAAAAGACAAACAAAATTGCACAAAAATCCTTGAAGAGGCCGATCTGATTTTTACCTTAGATTTTAATGCCTTGCACCGCACCGGCGATATGGAGCAGGTTTTATCCCAGCTAAAGGCACCCTTCATCATGATTGACCACCATCAAAAACCGGATGATTATGCCGCGATCACCTACTCTGATACGGCCTTTGGATCAACTTGTGAAATGGTGTACAACTTCATTTTATTCCTTGGAAAAAAGCAAGATATCGACAAGACTATCGGAACCTGCATTTATACTGGAATCCTAACCGATTCCGGTTCTTTTCGTTTTCCAAAAACAACTGGAACAACCCATAAGATTGTGGCTGAATTAATCGATTTAGGCGTTGAGAACACAGAAATCCCAAGCTTATTATTTGACAACAGCTCCTTTGGACGTTTGCAAATACTAGGAAGAGCGCTCCAAAACATGAAAGTACTTCCGGAACATAAAACAGCCTACACGACTCTTAGCCAGGACGAATTAAATTCGTTTGATTATGTAAAAGGCGATACAGAAGGTATTGTAAACTACGGATTAAGCATCAAGGGAATCATTTTTACAGCTATCTTTATAGAAAATAGAGAAGAAAAAATCATCAAAATTTCATTCCGTTCCCAAGGCGATTTTGATGTGAATCAATTTGCAAGAGACCATTTTAATGGTGGCGGACATCGCAATGCAGCCGGAGGGAAATCAGAAACATCAATGACAGAAACTATCAAAAAATTCGAAGATTTAGTAACAACGCTAAAAGTATAATCCATGTTAAAATTCAGTACGCCTATTGCACTGGTCTTTTTTTTGATTCTGGTTATGTCAAGCTGCAAGCAGCATCAGGAGGCGCGCAGACCCCTTTCGCAAGCTTCGGGAAGTTTCATGAAAAAATCAATTCAACGCAACAAAAAACTGGTGGCCACCGAAGAAGATAAAATTGAGGCTTTAATCAAAAGCGACCCAAAGATAAAATACCTTGCCTCAAAAAAAGGATATTGGTACACCTATCAAACCCGGAATGAAACGGATACGCTTACGCCAAAAAAAGGAGATGTAGCCTTTTTTGATTACGAGATAAAAGATTTAAAGGGAGCTATCATTTATTCTGAAGTAGAGCTAAGACCTCAAGTCTATTATGTTGACAAACAAAATATTATGATGGGATTGCGAGACGGCATCAAACTAATGCGTAAAAACGAGAAAGTTACCTTTCTTTTTCCATCAAATATGGGGTACGGTTACCATGGTGATGACAAAAAAATTGGCACCAACCAGCCCTTAATCTGCACGGTTACGCTGCGTGACTTTAAATCGGAAGCAACTTATAAAAAAGAGAACGAAGCACCAGTAAAAACAGTTGTACTCCCAGCTCCCAGCAAACAACAAGTACCGCCCACCAGTACACCTAAAGACACTATAAACCAATAAAAATAAA
Source organism: Flavobacterium sp. RSP46 (assembly GCF_003984825.1). NCBI lineage: Bacteria > Pseudomonadati > Bacteroidota > Flavobacteriia > Flavobacteriales > Flavobacteriaceae > Flavobacterium > Flavobacterium sp. RSP46. Next base: position 928,489 of record NZ_RYDM01000001.1, on the reverse strand, counting down.
GTTAGAAATGAAAAAAAAGATCGTACTCGCATTCCTGGCAATTGCCTCATTTTACTCCTGTAAAGAAGAACACAGCGATCTTCCAGACGGTTTATACGCTAAAATTGAAACCAATAAAGGGGACATCATCGTACAATTAAATTTTGAAAAGGCCCCTATTACAGTAGCAAATTATGTGGCATTAGCAGAAGGGAAAAATGATTATGTGACCAATGAAAATCTTAAAAAAAGACCTTTTTTTGATGGTTTAAAATTCCATCGTGTCATCAATGACTTCATGATACAAACCGGAGATCCGCTAGGAACGGGTTCTGGTGATACCGGCTACAAGTTCAAAGATGAATTTACTGATTTGCAATTTGATAAAGGAGGCGTTCTGGCTATGGCCAATAACGGCCCGGCCACCAACAGCAGTCAGTTTTTTATCACGCATCTTGCTACACCTTGGCTAGATGGCAAACACACTATTTTTGGTCATGTAGTCGAAAAAGGGATGGAGGTCGTGAACAAAATTCAACAAAACGATTACATCAATACAGTTACCATTATCAGAAATGGAGAAGCGGCTAAAAAATTTAACGCAGTAAAAATATTCAATGATTATTTTGCTGTAGAAAATAAAAATCAAAAGGAAAAAGCAGCTGTAGATACTGAAAACAAGCGAGTTTACAACGAGAAATACAAAGAAGTCCGCAAACAAAAAGTAGCTTATTTTGCCGAATTGAAAGCCAAAGCAACAAAAACCAAAACAGGACTGCAATACGTGATCACCAAAAAAAGCGGGGGTAAAAAACCTGCTATTGGTACTGGCATCTTCATTCATTACGCCGGTTTTCTTGAAAATGCTGAATTATTTGATGCTAGTATCGAAAGTATTGCCCAAACTTTTGGAAAATACGATGAAAACAGAGCCGCTCAAAACGGCTACCAACCCATCCCTTTCCAAGCTGGTAAAAAAGATGGCATGATTCCTGGTTTCATTGAAGGCATCGAAAAATTATCGTTTGGAGACAAAGCCGTGATTTTTATTCCATCCCAATTGGGATATGGGGCAGCTGGAGCCGGAGGTGTGATTCCGCCTAATGCCAACATCATTTTTGAAATTGAATTATTAGAAAAAATGCCTCAATAATAGTAAGAAAATAAGCCTTTAAATTAGTACACTATGAAATTTAAAATTCTGGTTTTATTGTTTCTGGGAATGGTCAATGTACATTCCCAAACGGTCAAGAAATCTATTCCTGCCAAAAAACCGGTGACAACAGCAAAAGCAATTGTAAAAAAACCGGTGAAACCTGCGGTAAAAGCTCCGGTAGTTATTGAGGGAATTTTTGCAACAATTGCTACCAACAAAGGAGACATTGTAGTGGAACTAGCCTACCAAAAAGCACCGGTTACCGTTGCGAACTTCATTGCATTGGCAGAAGGTAAAAACACTTTTGTCACTGATGACAAACTAAAAGGAAAACCGTTCTTTGACGCTCTGAAATTTCACCGTGTCATACAAGATTTTATGATACAGACTGGAGATCCTTCCGGCAATGGTTCCGGTGGCCCAGGTTATAGTTTCAAAGATGAATTTACGGACTTGAGACACAACAAAGCCGGTATTCTTTCTATGGCTAATTCTGGACCTGCAACTAATGGAAGCCAGTTTTTTATCACCCATAAAGCAACGCCATGGTTAGATGGTAAGCACTCCGTTTTTGGGCATGTAACCCAAGGAATGGCCATCGTGAACGCTATTGCGCAAAGCGATGTAATTACAAAGATTACTATTGTGAGAAAAGGCGCTTTGGCCAAAAAATTTGATGCGCCAAAAGTATTCGCTGATTATTTCAACAATAAATCCGAAGACCAGAAAAAACAAGACCTGGCAAACGCTGAAAATAAAGCAAAACAAGCTGTTTTTGAAGCGGAAAACAAAGTAAAAAGAGAAGCGCTGGAAGCGGAAGCTAAACGAGTATACATGGAAAAATACGGTGCTGTAGTAACCGCTAAAAAAACCTATTTAGCCGCTGCTAAAGCGACAGCAACCATCACACCTTCCGGATTAGCGTACAAGATAACAGAGAAAGGAACCGGAGTAAAACCTGCTAACGGAGCAACATTTTATTTTCATTACGCAGGCTATTTTGAGGACGGAACCCTATTTGACAGTAGCTATGAAGAAGTCAATCAAGTCTACGGGAAATTTGATGCCAATCGTGCCGCCCAAAACGGATACCGAGCCTTCCCGTTTGAAGCCGGAAAAAAAGACGGCATGATACCCGGATTTATTGAAGGACTTGACAATATGGCTTTTGGCGATAAAGCAGTCATTTTTATTCCATCCAATCTGGCGTATGGCGAGCGAGGTGCCGGAGGCGTTATTCCGCCTAATACAATGCTTGTGTTCGAATTAGAAATGCTAGAAAAACAGCCAACTCCAAAACAATAAAATAAAATATTTGACAATTATAAAACCCGACAATTCTCATCAAAGGAAAACTGTCGGGTTTATTATTTAATCCATTTAGATAAATCTTATTCAGTATGCGGATTTAAACTGGGTTACACTGATTAAAAAATACTTAAAATTCGTTTTTCTTCTGTCGCAACCGTGCCATCTGTGTGCTATCAGACGTAAACCAACACTATTATTTCTTTGTAAATTTCCAGTCAAATTCATCTTTCTGATTGATAATTGCACCAATTTCAAATTTCACCACCTCATCAAATTCTGTTTGAAAAATGATCCAGTTTTCCTCGTTGAAGTAATTTTCGAACGTATCAAACTCTTCCTGAGTAAATTTAGTGATTCCTTTGGTAACCAAATCTTTTTTGACCTCACTAATTTTTCTGTTGATCAATTTGTATCCAAATAATTCCAACTCCGGACTTGATGCGACAATGTACCCCAATTTCAGCTCTTCTTCCTTATAGAATGTCAAGCGCATTTTGAGTTTGTTGTAAGCAAAAATTACATTATCATCCTCATCCTTATAATTGCGGTCTGGTTTCCCGTAAAGCGCCGTAACATCATTTTGTTTCATCCCGAAAAGAAGCTTATCGATGCCGTGTTTTGGATTTATTTTCATACGTAGTCTGTTTTTTTTAGTGAATAGAAAAATCAATGTGTATTGCAACAGCTCCTTTTCCAATCCTGATTATGGAACGCAAAGTTCGCAAAGTTTTTATAATGTTTGCCCTTTTTATCATTAAAAACTGAAGACTTTTTAGTAATCTAGCCGAGTATAAAAAAACCAGCTGCCAAACTACAGAGTAGGATCGGTTTTCGGGGAGGCAAAGTGCTCAATTTTTTTTAATCCCCATCGTTAAAACTACAATTTAAGGTTTTGTTTTAATCCAGCGCTGGATTTCTTTCCTGAGATTTCACCCATTTACACCGATTAATTCATCAGGCATCTTTAAAAATCTTTTATCAGCCTATGCTGTGGTACCACTTTTTTTAATACTTGTATCTATATCCTTTTCTTGCTGCTTAATCATTAATGCTGGACTAAAAATGTAATAGATTTGACGGCAGTATTAAAGTCTGTACGGATACCATTCTAAATGATAATCCTATATTATTTTTAGAATCCAAAAGCAAAACACATTGAAGCACATTGTTTTAACTAGCACCTGAACCAATGCGCTATTTTGGAAAGATGACAATAAATGGCTACTTTAGTACCACCAAAAGAAATAGTATGAGCTGGAATGCTAAAATTATTACACATAAAAAAGAGAAAAGAATCGCGGTCTATTTCGAAAAAAATCAAGAATTAATTACTCGAATAAAAACAGTAGCCGGTTCCAGATGGAGCCAATCTTTAGTCGCTTGGCACATTCCAGATACGGAAGAAAATAGAATTCGGTTTAAAATCCCAGCACTTACCTACTCCTTTCCGTCACCTGAAGGCATTGCTCAAATCGAGAAACTCAAGCAATGGATGCGTTCCAAGCGGTATAGCCAAAGTACGGTTGTTACCTATAGTGAAGCTTTGAAATGCTTCTTGGTTTTTTATAACCAAAAACCTATTGCTGAAATTACCAATGAAGATGTAATTGTGTACAATAATGAATACATTTTGAAAAACAATCTTTCGGCTTCGTATCAAAACCAAATTACAAACGCCCTTAAGCTATATTTTAAAACTATACAAAACACCAAAATCGAAATTGACAAAATTCACCGACCAAAACGGGCTAAGGTTTTGCCAAATGTATTGAGCAAAGAAGAGATAAAATTGATTTTGAATGCACACAGCAACATTAAGCACAAAATGATGTTGAGTCTGATTTATAGTTGTGGGTTACGCTGTGGTGAATTATTAGCACTTCGACCCGTTCATATCGATGCTAACCGAAACATAGTTTTGCTAAAAAACGCCAAAGGTCAAAAAGACAGGATTGTGCCATTAAGTCTAAAAATATTAGAAATGCTTCGTGAGTATTATAAAGTTTATAGACCTATATCTTATTTATTTGAAGGACAAATCAAAGGACAACCCTACGATGATAGAAGTTTGCAATAGGTGTTGAAACAAGCGCTTCAAAAAGCTGGGATCACAAAACCAGCCACCTTACATTGGCTCAGACACAGCTACGCAACGCACTTATTAGAAAGTGGCACCGATTTAAGATATATACAAGAATTATTGGGACACAGCAGCAGCAAAACCACCGAAATTTATACTCACGTAAGTACGAAAAGTTTGCAACAAATAAAAAGCCCATTTGATGATTTGTAAGAAATTAATTTATTATATTTGAATCGCAATGCGCTGCTCAATAGCGACAATCTACCCAAAACAGGGTGTATAGTCGCTACTTTATAGCGAGTATAGACAAGTTGCAAGAAACCTTATGAACAACGTTCGTGTAAAATTTCAACGTTCAGCCTACGAAATGGCTCTTATAAAAGACGAAATAACACCTAACGGAAGAAAATAAATTACTTGTAGCGGGCAGAAACCCATAAGGGAAAACAATAGTAGAAAATCTTTGACTGCCTTAACATTCCAGAAGAACTTGCAAAGATTGAAGCACAATACTTTTTAAAATGAAAAAATTATTTTTAACATCAATTTTGACTATCGCTTTATTTTCTTCGGTAGTAGCACAACAAAAACTTGTAGAAGATTGTAAAATGACTATTAAAGACAATACAACAGGGAAAAGTTATACTATTACAGTTCACGGAACTAGCTGTGCAGCCCTAATAAAAGCAATGATTCAATAATTTTATATTATGAGAAATAAATTTATAATTTTAGTCCTATTTTGTAATTGTTTATTTGCAGAGTCATATGCAAATAATAGAGAACATAATATTAAAGAGTCTATGGAAGTTATGGACTGTTCAGGGAATTTCATGATTGACGGAAAGTCTTACACAATCACCTTGCACGATCAATCATTATGGACTTGCGCTAAGTTTAAAATAGGGAGTTGGTTTCAATAAATAATAATGAAAATTAATTTTAATTACTAAAACAGATTGTCTAAATGGCTTACTGTTAAATTATTTAACAAAAAAACTTTTAGGCAATCTTTTTTTTACAAAAACATTTAAAAAGATGAAAAAATACATACTGTTTATAAATTTTTTGATTGCGTTTACTTCATATTGTCAAACCAATGCAAAAATAACTTATAAATCTTTACTTTTAAAAAACAGTTATGCTCCAATTTATGAAGAACTCATAATTAACGGAAATCAATCAACATATAGTTTGATAAAAAAGATAAAACCTGAAAGTGCTATTGCAAATGAAGAAACTGGAATTACGACTTTAAATAGAAAATGGCCAGATAGCATACATCCATTTATTCTTGTAAATTATAAAAAAAAAGAAATTATTTCTAAAGTTTATCTAACTGAAAACGATGGAGAAAGCTTTAAAGAATACAATATTATAGAACCTTTTAGCATAAAGTGGGTTTTGCATCAAGAAACATCCCAAATAAAAAATTATAATTGCAAGAAAGCTACCACTAAATTTAGAGGACGAGTCTATACAGCGTGGTACACTGAACAAATTCCGCTACCTGTTGGTCCGTGGAAATTCTCAGGTTTACCTGGGCTAATTTTAAAAGTGCAAGATGATAAAGGGGAGGTTAGTTTTATAGCAGAAAATATTAAAATACCTCATAAAACTACTTTGAAAATACCTAAAACTATTTATACAAACAATATAACAATTAATACTTATTCCACATTACGAGATGATTATGATAAAAAATCAGAAAAAATATTTAGAACAAAATTATTAGCAAAACTTCCACGAGGTGCATCTATTGAAATGACAGAAGATGACAATAATGAAATAGAAAAGAAAATTGAATAGCAATGAACTCTAAAAATTGTATATTAATGTTTTTAATTACAATCAGTATAAATTGTTATTCTCAATGGAATATAATTGGAAAGGTAGGAGACAATAAAAAAAAACCTGCCTTTTTAATAAATGTAGTCTTAAAGAAATCAACTGATTTAAGTATTATAAATTATACATTCACCAATGAAAATGGTGATTACGAAATTCACAACATTCCAAATGGAGAGTATTTTCTTGAATTTTCGAGTATTAATTATGAAAGAAAAACAATTCCTCTACTTATTAACAATGAATCAATCGTTTATAACATAAATCTTGTTGATGAAGTTACCATTTTAGATGAAGTAATTATCACTTCCGAAAAACCAATTACTATCAAAAAAGACACGATTTCGTTTCTTGCAAAGTCATTTATTCAAGGCAATGAGCAAGTGATTGAGGATTTACTAAAAAAAATTCCAGGCCTTAATATTACATCAGATGGAACTATCAAAGTAGGCAATCAAGAAGTGGAAAAAGTAATGATTGATGGTGATGATATGTTCGAAAGAGGTTATAAAATTTTGACTAAAAACATGCCTGTAAACCCAGTAGAGAAAGTAGAAATCTATCAGCATTATTCAAATAACAAACATCTAAAAGGAATAGAGAATAGCAATAAAGTAGCACTAAATTTAACCCTAAAAGAAGATGCAAAGCGTGTTTGGTTTGGCAATATTTCAGCTGGTTATGGTTTGGGGTCAGAAAATCGTTATGAAGTTAGAAGTAATTTAATGAACTTTGGAAAAAAAAATAAATATTATTTTTTAACAAATATCAATAATATTGGCGAGGATGCCACAGGCGAAATTAACAATTTAATAAGACCTTATCGTTTTGATGAACCTGCAAGTATTGGCGATGACCAAACAGCAAATACATTGTTAGGTTTAGGTATTGATACGCCAAACTTAAAACAAAAAAGAGTGAATCTCAACAATGCCGAAATGCTATCTTTAAATAGTATTTTTACACTTTCTGATAAAATTAAACTCAAAATTTTAGGTTTTCTTAATACTGATGAAATTGATTTTTTCAGAAATAGTTTGCAGCAATTTTCTGTTGAAAATACAACATTTACAAATACCGAAAATTTTGTGGGCAGAAAAACACAACTCACAGGCTTTGGAAAAGTAGATTTAACCTACGATATTACCAAAACTAAAACTTTTGCATATACAGGAAAATTCAATAAAACCAACGAAAAAAACAGAAGCGATTTGTTATTCAACAATGATTTACTAAACGAACGTTTAAATGCAAACAACCAACTTTTTGACCAAAAAATAGTTTTTACTAACAAATTCAAAGAGAATAAAGTTTTTTTACTTTCAAGCCGATACATCAACGAGAAAACGCTACAAAATTACTCAGTTAATCAGTTTATTTTTAATGATTTGTTTACAGAAAACGCAAATAACACCAAACAATTCAGCAAAAACAAAATGCAGTTTGCAGGGTTGGAAGCTCATTTGTTAGACAAAAAGAGAAATGGCGATTTGTTAGAACTAAAAATCGGCAATCAGGTACGAATTGATGATTTAAACACTAGTTTTGAGTTGTTGCAAAATGAAAACAATCTCGCTTTTCCAAATGGGTATCAAAATAACTTAACTTATACCACAAACGATTTGTATTTATCCGCTAAATATGATTTTAAATTAAAAAATTTCACTTTATTAACCCAATCAGATTTTCATCAATTATTCAATCAATTAGCAAATTTTGAAGAAAAAACCACTCAAAATCCTTTTTACATTATGCCAAAAATTGGGTTAGATTGGAAAATTAACGACAAAAACAAAATCTTAACATCCTATTCTTACAACACTACAAATGCAGGCGTTTTAGATGTATATTCTGGATTTGTACAAACAGGTTTTCGTTCTTTTTCAAAAGGTCTAGAGGAATTTAATCAGTTGAATTCATCAAGTGCCGTTTTAAATTATACTTATGGCAGTTGGGGCGACAAGTTTTTTGCCAATACGTTTATTCTATACTCTACAAACAATGATTTTTTTAGCAATAATTCTATCATTGCTCAAAATTATTCACAATCCGAAAAAATCATCATCAAAGACCGTGAATTTTTGTCTATTTCTTCAAGCATCGACCGTTATTTTAAACCTATAAAGTCCAACTTAAAAATCAATTTAGGAGCAAACAAAACTAATTTTAAAAATATCGTAAACAATTCAAATTTAAGAGAAGTTAAAAACTTCAATGCGGATTATGGTTTTGAATTGCGTTCTGGTTTTAGAGGTTTTTTTAATTACCACATTGGCTCAAAATGGAATTACAACCAAGTAGAAACTACCATAAAAAATTCATTTACAGATAATATGAGTTTTTTAGATTTATCGTTTATGTTTAGTGATAAATTTAATATTCAGTTACAATCTGAACGCTATTTTTTTGGAAATTTAGATAAAGACAATAACAAATATTATTTTTTAGATTTAGAAGCGCGTTATGTGGTTAAAGAAAATAAACTTACGTTTTTTCTATCTGGTAATAATCTTTTCAATACAGAAACATTTCGGAATTACAGTATTTCTGACATTAATATTTCACAAACCGAATATAGATTAATGCCAAGATATATGCTATTAAAAATGGAATATAGGTTTTGAAAATAAACAATCGTAACAAAGTAAACAAGAAAGGCATCTTGCAACAGCCGTTTTGATTTAGTCTGTGATTTAGTGGAATTAACGTTTCGCATCATGTTTTCGTTAAGTCGAAAATGGAGCGGTTACGAATTTCCAGCCATCTCAAAGTGGCATAACGTTATGCCTAATTTTAGGACAAAAGAAATGAACGATAATACAACATATACACCTGACGAACTTTTTGAAATATTTAAAGAACAGCATAGACTTTGCAGTCCACTTGACATAATGGCCAATGAAACTTTTGTATTAACAAAGGAGACCTTAATTTATGAATGGCGTGATGCTCAAGATTTATTGCCTTGGGATGAACTTGCTGAATTTTTAAATCAAGAATTCAGAATTAATGTGCCATTAAAAACTTGGGACAGAATCTTAAATCCTGATGACAAAAAAACTCTGGGAGAACTTTGTATCTTTTTATCAACTATTGCTGAAAAAGAAATAATCAAACCTATTAAAATTTTAGGTGCGGAATGTTTAACAACAGCAATTTTTATAACATTAAAGAGAAATCTAAAAAACAAAGGTGTTGATGTTTCCAACTTGAAACCTTCTACAAAAATTGAAGAGTTTCTAAACGTAAACAAGAATTTTTCTCCACTATTGGAAGAAGTAACTTTAACTGGTTTAAAGACTTTTGACAAGCTTGAATATGGGAAATTAGAAAATGAAAGACGATTTAAATATTGGATTGACAAAATATTTCCGAACTGGATATACAAAAGAAGTATAAAGACTGGAAATATTCAAACATTCCGAGATTTGGTTGAGAGGATTGTTGACGATAAAAAACTAGGCATAACAGCTACTAAAACGGATTTGGGCATTTAGCTGAATGGGAAAATGGTTTTGTATTTGTGAATATTTGGCAAATCCGAAAATAGGACTTAATTTAGTCACAAACCCGCTGTAGTAGCGGGACGTTATATGATATTTTAAACCAAAAAAACCCCGATCGCGCGGATATCTGATTTTTCGGACAACGATAGCGCGGATTTGCAATCCGTGCCCACAAAGAGAATGATTCAGCAAGAAATTGTGCCCGTTTAGAGTGTGAAATAGAAGTGGTTTTATTAGAATTATTTCGATATTGTTTACGGACACGGATTGCAAATCCGCGCTATCGAAGCTAAAAATTATCATCAAAACTGTCCAATTTGAACCGGAATGAGGTGTTCACTTTGCTCCGGAATCACCGGTCCAGTTTGACCCGGAATATCTATAAAGCAACTTTTGCCAGAACGAATTTTAATTGTAGTTTAAATCACAGGTATTTACTCAATGAGTAACAAAATACAGTTCGTTTAGAGATTTTTAGACGAACTGACGTTGGCAGTAATCTCAAAAAAATCCAGAAATCGAAAAAGAATAGTTTCCAATTTTGAATTTGATTATATTTGCAATTATGAATAAAAACCTTTACATAATTGCAGGTTGCAACGGAGCAGGGAAAACAACCGCTTCTTTTACTATTTTACCTGATATTTTAGACTGTAAAGAATTTGTAAATGCTGACGAAATAGCGAAAGGATTATCGCCATTTCAGCCCGAAAAAGTTTCATTTGAAGCTGGAAGAATAATGATAAAGAGAGTTAATGAACTTCTTGAAATTAATGAAAATTTTGCTTTTGAAACTACTTTAGCTACCAAAAGTTATAAGTCAAAAGTAATAAAAGCTCAGAGTAAAAATTATACTGTTACTTTACTTTTTTTTTGGTTGCAAAACGTAGATTTGGCAATTGAAAGAGTAAAAACACGAGTATTGGAAGGTGGACATAATATAGAGACAGAAGTTATTCGACGTAGATATAAAAACGGGATTAAAAACTTATTTGAAATTTATCTTTCAATAGTTGATGAAGTTATGATTTTTGATAATTCAGGAGGGAAACCTGAATTGATTGCTGAAAAAACTTTAGAAACAGAAATAAACATTTTAAATGAAATGAAATTCGATAAACTTAAAAAATATTACAATGAAAAAGCATAAAAGAACATTAAATCAAATCAAGATTTTAGAAGGAATGGATAAAGTTTATGAAAAACTAATCGAATTCAAAAAGAAAATGAATAGCGAATTGATAATATTGAAAGATAACCAAATCGTAAGACTAAAACCGTAAATATTTGCACTTCTGCCAGCAGCTAGGGTTTCGTTGCGTGCGCAGCACGAAAAATCAATTATAATCACCGAATACCAACAAAAATAAATTCAATGAGGTAAATCCGGGTTGAACTGCCTGTCCCGTTTTTACGGGAGAACCGATTGTACGTCCGTCAACGCTATGCTCTTATCGAAAAAAAATTAGAGAGAATTATAAGAGGCAAGCGAGCCTCTTTTTTTGTAGCGTGGTTTCAGCTTGTTTTTTTTCGTGTTTTTCATCACTTTTGAGCACAAGTTCCCTTACCCATCCCGCTAATTAGCGGGACAGGAATTTGAACTTTGGCTACCGCCAAGATACCAAGCAGGTGGACCACGCTGGTCAAAGACTGCTATCCGGTGTAAATTTCCTGTTTTACAACACGGACACTTGGGTAAAAAAGGCTTCTTTTCTACTTTTTCTAACACCTTCACTTGCAGCCCCGATCGCGCGGATATCTGATTTTTCGGACAACGATAGCGCGGATTTGCAATCCGTGCCCACAAAGAGAATGATTCAGCAAGAAATTGTGCCCGTTTAGAGTGTGAAATAGAAGTGGTTTTATTAGAATTATTTCGATATTGTTTACGGGCACGGATTGCAAATCCGCGCTATCGAAGCTGAAAATTATCATCAAAACTGTCCAGTTTGAACCGGAATGAGGTGTTCACTTTGCTCCGGATTTGTTCGTATTCAGTGCAATCTCCTAAAAAAGATGGCTTTATATTTTGGGACTCTAAAAACAATTTTTAACCCTTTTTACGGACTGTTATATTTTAATATTCATAAGCGAATTTTGCCAGAACGAATTTTAATTGTAGTTTAAATCACAGGTATTTACTCAATGAGTAACAAAATACAGTTCGTTTAGAGATTTTTAGACGAACTGACGTTGGCAGTCAAACACACTTGCGACTGAAAAAATAGAAATCCCATTTCGGGAACTTTTTTTTATTATCTTTGAAAAAAATTAATACATTTGAGAGTAGTAGCTAAAAAAATATTAAGAGACTTTTGGGAGATACATGGTGATTGTGAACAACAATTAAAATCATGGTTTCAAGAAGCAAGTACAGCTGAATGGAAAAACCCAAACGAAATAAAGTTAGATTATCCTAGTGCTAGTATTTTAAATGACAATAGAATAGTTTTCAATATTAAAGGAAATAATTACAGATTGATAGTTAAACTAACTTATGAATATCAAATGATTTGGATTCGATTTATTGGAACGCATGCAGAATATGACAAGATTAATGCAAATGAAATTTAAATATTATGGAAATTAAACCTATAAAAACAGAAAACGATTACAATCAAGCTTTACAAAGACTTGAAATAATCTTTGATGCAAAAAATGGCTCTCCTGAAGGAGACGAACTTGAGGTGCTCGGTATTTTAATTGACAAATATGAAAATGAAAAATTTCCTATCAGCTTACCAGACCCCATTGAAGCAATTAAATTTAGAATGGAGCAAATGGGTTACAACCAAAATGATTTAGCAAATATTATAGGTCTGAAAAGTCGTGCAAGCGAAATTTTAAACCGAAAAAGAAAGCTTTCTTTGGAAATGATAAGACAATTACACGAAAGGCTTCATATACCAACTGACGTTTTAATTCAAACTTATTAAAAGTACGACTGCCAACAGCTAGGGTTTCGTTGCGTGCGCAGCACCAACAATGAATTATAATCACCGAATCCAACAAAAATAAATTCAATGAGGTAAACCCGGGTTGAACAGCCTGTCCCGTTTTTACGGGAGAACCGATTGTACGTCCGTTAACACTATGGAGTTGTCGTAAAGTTTTTAGAGAGAATTACAAGAGGCAAGCGAGCCTCTTTTTTTGTAGCGTGGACATGCTAACTTCACCAGCATAAAAAGTTAAGAAACCAGGATACCAAATAAAGTCCCAAATAGAATCCCTATGCGACACATTTCTTAGTAAACGAAACGGATTTACGCTATATTCGGGAATTATTAGAGCGAAATAGTAGAAAAACTCATAGTCAATGAAGTACCAAAAGTATTCAGCAAAAAAAAAGTCATTTTGATGATTTGTAATAAAAGATTATCTATACATTTGGAAAGGCTAGACTGTTCAGTAGCGATTACAGACGGGCTGCCAATACTTATTGATCCTTTACGATTTTAAACTTTTCAATTTTTAAAAATAAATCTTATGAAATCCAAACAAATTCTTCTTTTGATATTATTTATTTCCACTTCGCTTTTTGCGCAAAGCACAGCACCACAATTAGATAAAATTAAGCAGCAAGATCTAAAAGATGATTTATATGAACTGGCGGGTGACGCCTTTCGGGGACGAAGAGGAGGAGAACTTGGCGAAATGCGAGCTTCTGTTTGGGTGGCTCAAAAGGCCCGTGAAGCTGGCCTTAAACCTGCAGGCGAAGATGGAACCTACTTCCAATTCTTTAATCTGAAACGCAGCCGTGTGGCCAATAGTAGTACTGTTAGTGTAAATGGTAAAGCACTTGATCTTTGGAAAGAGATTTGGCCAACTAATTTGGTTGACACTACCCTAGAAGGCTCCGTAGTTTGGTTGGACAAAATACCGGATAATACTGTCGATCTGAAAGGCAAAATTGTAGCTATGAATATTATGCCTCCAACTCCCATTATTCAAGACTGGGTGAGCCTATGGCAATATCGTTATACCGCTTCTGCCATGAACCAGCAGGGAAAAGAACTCCTCAGCCGCGGTGTTACAGCTATCATTTTTATTGCTGATGATACTGTAGAATCACTTATTTCGTTTACGGGATTTCATTATCAAGAAGGAAGTTATAAAATCGAAGGTGGCGAATCCTCTACAGCAGCTACGGTACCAATTATATTGGCAAGTAAACAATTACAAAATATATTTTCTAAACAAGACGCTTATTTAAAAACTAATTTGAAGGTAGAGAATTTTGACTATCCTTCTATTAATGTTGTTGCAAAGGTTGATGGAACTGATCCTAAACTGAAAGAGGAATATGTTTTATTCAGCGGTCACCAGGACCATGACGGAGTAGGACCTGCTGTTAACGGTGATCCAATCTGGAACGGCGCTGATGATAATGCATCAGTAACGGTAGCGATGCTTGCAATAGGGAATGCGTGGAGTACACAACCCGCTAAGCGATCGGCTTTATTTGTGTGGCACGGATCTGAGGAAAGAGGTTTATTGGGTTCTCGCTATTTTGTTAGCCATCCCACCGTTAAACTGCCCTCCATAGTTGCTGTTTTAAATGGTGATATGATAGGACGCAATGCACCTGATTCTGCGGCGCTATTAGGCGTAACAGAACCTCATCTTAATTCTTCTGACCTTGTAGCTATCACTTTAGCAGCTAATAAAAGTATTGCCAACTTCAAAGTAGATACTTCTTGGGATGCTGCAGATCACCCAGAGAATTGGTACTTCCGAAGCGATCATCTTCCCTATGCTCAAGCTAATGTTCCAGCAATATTTTTTACCACCTTATTACACCCTGACTACCATACCCCCTTCGATAGCCCAGATAAAATTGACTACGTAAAACTTACTAAGATGGCAAAGTGGATCTATGAAACCGGATGGAGAGTTGCTGAAAGTGCCAAACGTCCTGCTTTAACTATTGAAATAAAAAAATAAAAAATAACTACTTATTATGTTCTTAATAGACAAGCCATTTGTTTCCGATTTTCTTATCAAAACAATAAAAGATAATAATTATAAAATAATTGCAACCAAAGTAGCAAAAGAATTGGTAAAAGATGATTCTTTGGCATGGATAGCCGAAGAGGAAGCAATCACTTTACTAAAAAATAATCCAGAAATTTCTCTTTATAGCAATTCAGAGAACGCATTAGCTTGGATCGATCAATACTATGGAGAAAGTGAATTATCAAGTCAATTACACGTTTTAAAAAATAAAGTAAAGTTTAGAGAACTTATAAAAGAGTTGTTTCCCGACTTTTATTTTAAGCAAATAAGTATTGAAGAAATCCAACGATTGTCCGATGATGAAATTCGGTTCCCTTTTGTAATTAAACCTGCTGTTGGTTTCTTTAGCATAGGAGTTCATATAGTAGAAAATGAGAAAGACTGGGTAAAAGCTAAAAGTGAGTTACAACCTGATAAACTTAAAAGTATATTTCCTGAAAATGTATTAAACACAAGTAATTTTATTATTGAAGAATTTATTCGTGGAGAAGAATATGCAATCGATTATTATTACGACAATAATGGAGATGCTGTTTTGTTAAACGTTTTACACCACCTCTTTTCATCCGGTACAGACACAAGTGATCGGGTTTATTCAACATCCAAAGCAATCATTGAAAAGTATAAAATTGATCTTGAATATTTTTTAAGTAAAATTGGTAAAGAGTTACATTTAAAAAATTTCCCGGCTCATGCAGAAGTCCGCATAGATGAAAATGGAAAAATAATCCCCATCGAAGTAAACCCTTTACGCTTTGGTGGATTTTGCACCACGGCCGATCTTCTAGGAGTAACTTTAGGATTTAATGAATACAAATGCTTTTGTGAAAACAAAAAACCAGACTGGGATACTATATTTAAAGGAAAAGAGAATAAAACATTTAGTGTCATTATTTTGGATAATAATTCGGGAATAATCCCTTCGGATATTTTAGGATTTAACTATTCAGGTCTTGCTAAAGATTTTGAAAAACCGATAGTAATTAGAGAATTAGATATAAATAAATATCCTGTTTTTGGATTTGCCTTTATTGAAAGTGCTGCCAGTAATCAAAAGGAATTAAATGACATCCTAACCTCTGATTTAAGAAAATATATAGTATTGAAATAAGGAAAATTTTAAAGTGAACATGCTGACTTAGCCATCATAGAGAGTTAAGAAATAATCTTAATTTTAATCTATGAAACAAGTGCGCAAAATTTACGAAAAAGCTTTCAAAGAAAAAGCTGTCCAAAGCTAGACTTGGTTGCGTGGCACAATAGAAGCATCTACGCTATTTTACCTTTCAGCAAATTCCAAAAAAAGCCCCAATCGGGGCTTTTTACATATAACAAATTCAAGTTTTTATTTACTCAAATACATTTTTCTTCTGGAGTACAATTCGTAGAATTGATCGTCTTTCAAGTCATCAATAAACAAGATGCTTTCTCCTGTTGATTTCATTTCTGGTCCTAATGCTTTGTTCACATTATGGAACTTGCTGAAA
Source organism: Flavobacterium sp. RSP46 (assembly GCF_003984825.1). NCBI lineage: Bacteria > Pseudomonadati > Bacteroidota > Flavobacteriia > Flavobacteriales > Flavobacteriaceae > Flavobacterium > Flavobacterium sp. RSP46. The sequence goes on along the minus strand of NZ_RYDM01000001.1, from coordinate 912,103 downwards.
GAGAAAACCGGTTGCTTGATGGCATATCCTTTCAATTGCGGATTAAATTTAAAATCGGTTACTTTATTATGCCCTAACATTACTTTGGTCGCATAGTTCACATACGGTTCTCCGTAAGCTTTTGCAATAAACGGCACCGTACGAGACGCTCTAGGATTTGCTTCAATGATGTAAACGATATCATCTTTGATTGCAAACTGAATGTTGATTAAACCAACGGTTCTCAAAGCCAACGCAATATTTTTAGTGTGGTCTTTTATTTGTTGCATTACAAATTCACCTAAGTTAAACGGTGGCAAAGTCGCGTTACTATCTCCAGAGTGCACTCCGCAAGGTTCGATGTGCTCCATAATTCCTATGATGTACACATTTTCGCCATCGCAAATCGCATCAGCTTCCGCTTCAATTGCACCATCTAAATAATGGTCTAAAAGCAATTTATTTCCTGGAATCGTTTTCAATAAATTGATTACGTGCTCTTCCAGTTCTTGTTTGTTGATTACAATTTTCATTCCTTGACCACCCAACACATACGAAGGACGAATCAATAATGGAAAATCTAAAGTATCCGCCAAAGCTGAAGCTTCATCCGCTGTTTCAGCGATTCCAAATTGTGGAAAAGGAATTTTTAAATCGGTCAACAATTCTGAGAAACGACCTCTGTCTTCGGCTAAATCCAATGCATCAAAACTCGTTCCTATAATTTTAATACCGTATTTAGACAGTTTTTCGGCTAGTTTCAGGGCCGTTTGACCTCCTAACTGCACAATTACCCCTTCTGGTTTCTCATGTTGGATAATATCATAAATATGCTCCCAGAAAACGGGTTCGAAATACAATTTATCTGCTGTATCAAAATCAGTCGAAACTGTTTCCGGATTACAGTTGATCATAATCGTTTCATAACCACATTCTTTGGCGGCAAGCACCCCGTGAACACAAGAATAATCAAACTCGATTCCTTGTCCAATTCTATTTGGGCCTGACCCAAGAACGATTATTTTCTTTTTATCGGTAACAATACTTTCATTGTCAACGTAACGGGTTCCGTCCGCTTTTTCTATTTCGGCTTCAAAAGTCGAGTAATAATAAGGCGTTTTTGCTTTGAACTCCGCTGCACACGTATCCACCAATTTGAATACACGATTGATGTTCATTGTAGTTCGCAGCGTATGTACCTGGCTTTCCAAGCAACCTACCATGTGAGCAATTTGTCTGTCGGCGAAACCTTTTTGTTTGGCTTCTAATAGCAATTCTCTGGGTAAAGAATCCACTTTATAAGTAGAGACTTCTTTCTCTAACGTATAAAGCTCTTCGTATTGTTTCAAGAACCACATGTCGATTTTAGTGATTTCATGAATGCGACTCAATGGAATTCCCATCGCGATAGCATCATAAATCACAAAAACACGATCCCAACTCGCAAAAGTCAGTTTCTCGATAATTTGTTCGTAGTTTGTATATCCTTTTCCGTCAGCACCCAGACCATTTCTTTTGATTTCTAATGATTGAGTCGCTTTGTGCAATGCTTCTTGGAACGAACGTCCAATTCCCATTACTTCCCCAACAGATTTCATTTGAAGTCCTAACGTTCTGTCAGCTCCTTCGAATTTATCAAAGTTCCAACGTGGAATTTTTACAATCACATAATCCAAAGTTGGTTCGAATAATGCCGAAGTCGATTTGGTAATTTGATTTTGCAGTTCATCTAAGTTGTATCCCAAAGCTAGTTTGGAAGCGATTTTTGCAATAGGATATCCCGTTGCTTTTGATGCCAAAGCAGAGGAACGAGATACACGAGGATTGATTTCAATCGCTACGATGTCTTCCTTATCGTCAGGAGAAACGGCAAACTGCACGTTACAACCTCCGGCAAAGTTTCCGATGCTTCTCATCATCAAGATTGCATAATCACGCATTCTTTGAAAAGTCGTGTCAGATAATGTCATTGCTGGCGCCACAGTGATGGAATCACCGGTGTGGATTCCCATTGGATCCATATTTTCGATCGAACAGATAATCACAACATTATCGTTTTTATCTCTCAAAAGCTCCAATTCGTATTCTTTCCAACCCATTAAAGCCTTGTCAATTAAGACTTCATGAATTGGAGATGCTTCTAAACCTCGGGTTAGAAGTTCATTAAAATCTTCTTTTTTATAAACAATAGCCGCTCCTGTTCCACCTAAAGTAAACGAAGGACGAATTACTAATGGGAAACCAAATTCCTGAGCAATTTCTTTTCCTCTCAGATAAGACGTACATATTTCTGCTGGAGCAGATGGCACACCGATTTTTTTAAGCAGTTGTTTGAACTGTTCTCGATCTTCAGTAATGTTAATGGCGTTAACATCAACGCCAATTAATTTCACGCCAAAATCCTGCCAAATCCCTTTTTCATCGGCTTCTAAACAGAGATTTAAAGCCGTTTGGCCTCCCATTGTAGGTAGGACTGCATCAATCTGAGGATGTTCTTTTAAAATTTGAATAATCGATTTTGTCGTTAAAGGCAATAAATAAATGTGATCCGCCATTGAAGGATCGGTCATGATTGTTGCCGGATTCGAGTTGATCAAAATAACTTCGATTCCTTCTTCACGAATAGAACGTGCAGATTGCGATCCCGCATAATCAAATTCGCATGCTTGACCAATAACAATAGGACCTGAACCTATTATTAAAACTGATTTTATGGATGTATCTTTTGGCATTGTGTGTAATTATAGTGTTGTGTAGTTGTTGTTTTGAAAAGATTAAAATTACTGAACTCAAATCTTTTAACTGTAAATCTTAAACATTTTTTAACGATTAGGTATAAAAAAAGGCGATACTAAAAAAAGTAACGCCTTATTTATGTTTATACAAACATTATTTTTTGTGTCTTGGTTCGCAAGAAACAGTCAATTTATGTCTTCCTTTAGCTCTTCTACGCGCAAGAACTTTTCTTCCATTAGCAGAAGCCATTCTGTCCATAAATCCGTGCTTATTTCTTCTTTTTCTTTTCGATGGTTGAAACGTTCTTTTGCTCATTGCTTTGTATCTTTAAAATCTTATTTATATGTCTTCCTATTTTTGAATAACTGTTATTCTAAAACCGAGTGCAAATATACAAAGACTTTTTTTTCTCACAAGTAGTTTTGTAAAAATATTTTCAATTCATTTTACTATATTTGTCATCTTAAAATAATCACACTATGTTTCACAGAAATATTAAACTTATTATCGCCGGACTTATTATAGCTACTGGCATTTGGCAATTTAAAGAAAGTAATATTGGGAATGGAATATTCCTTATATTATTAACTGTAATCCCTATTTTCCTTTACTTCAAAAACGAATTCATCCTATTAGCCTTCTTAAAACTACGAAAACAAGATTTTGAAGGTGCCAAAAAATGGTTGGCGTACATCAAAAATCCGGAAACGGCTTTGATACAAAAACAGCAAGGCTATTTTAATTACCTGCACGGGATCATGCTTTCGCAAACGAATATCAATCAAGCAGAGAAATATTTTAAGAAAGCCATTGAACTCGGATTATCAATGGACATGGACTTGGCTGTAGCCAAATTGAATCTGGCCGGAGTTGCCATGACACGTCGTCGTAAACTTGAAGCCACTTCCCTATTGAACGAAGCCAAAAAATTAGACAAACAGAATATGCTGAAAGAGCAGATTACTATGATGAAACAACAAATGAAGAAAATATAGTTTTTATAATTATCGAAAAAAGGGTCAAATGATACACATTTGACCCTTTTTCTTTGGTATATATCCTAATTTTTGGAATAAAACTGCTTCATGTTTTCTTATATCAATATCCGTTATTAATACTAAATTGATAAAATTAGCCACAGATTAAAAAGATTCAACTGATTTCTTAAATACAAAATAAAATCTGTGCAAATCTTTGAAATCCGTGTCAAAAAAATGCTTGGCACACTTTGCGGACATTTCTATTTTCTTAAATGCCTTATATGGTTCAAAAAAATCAGTTAATATCCTTTTAACGGAATATCGATTTGGTATTTCTTACCGGTATCATTTATTAATTTTGTTTCTCTAAGCCAAGGATTATGAATTTTCAAAATCTTATAGTTAATCCCTTGGCCTTTTGCAAAATCAGCTAAATCTGCAATCGAACTGTCAATTTCTATTTTCCGAGTGGGCAGCGTTGCGTATAATTCTTCGGGAGCAATCCTAAAATTGTATTTTTCTGGATTTTCCATAATTTCTTTCAAGGCTAAAATTCTGAAAACATAGCGGGATGTTTCTTCGGTAAGCAACAAATCATAATAATTCGATACTTTTTGAATCTCAATTTGTTTGTTTACTCCTGTCATTCCGCCATTATACGAGGCTGCTGCCAAAGTCCAACTGCCAAATTTACCTTTGGCACTCAAAAAATAACTGCACGCTGCCTGGGTTGATTTCTCAAGATCATAACGCTCATCCACATTTTCATTGACTTCCATGCCGCGTTCTTTGGCCGTTTCCGGCATAAATTGCCAGATTCCCCTTGCCCCTGCCGGAGAAACTACATTCACTAATCCACTTTCAATAACGGCCAAATATTTGAAATCATCCGGAATACCGTTCTTTTTTAGAATAGGCTCAATTACTAAAAAAGCACGACTGGCTCTTTTTATTGCCAAAATTGTAGAAGCATGTAAATTGACATTCACCTGTAATTCCCGGTCAAATCGTTCCTTGACATCTGCTATTTTCAACGGAGTTGCTTCCCCTGAAAAATTCAGTTTTTCAGGAAAAAAAGATGCCGATTCTCTTTTTAACACTTTTTCAACGTCCGGATTTGTAGTGGCAAAAACTAATATCCCACTCGCAAAAACTACGGTAAGCACTAGAATCACTTTATTCATTACTTTCATCTTTTCTTTTTTTATACCTTTAGAGTAATTGCGAAAGTGCGTTTGCTTCTTTTTTGGTTTCCAATATAATGGAAGGCAAATTTTCATTCAACCATTTGTATTTATTCAAAATCATAATATGTGTTCCTCCTTTTACAACGATACAATTCTTAATATATTTGATCGGGAAAACATCATCCATATCTCCATGAATATGAATCACGTCTGGGTCTGCAACTGTTCTGTCCCAAAGAACAACCTGCTCTACTGCCCAATTCAAATAGCGAATATCCCGAACCGAAAGGAATTTTTTATACAATTTTAATCTTTGATTCACTTTTTCTCCAAACGAAAATTTAGCCAGGTTTTCCAGATTCAAAATCAAACTCATAGGAATCAGCTTATAAGCCTTCGTTGTTTTAGCAATTTTTAATCGGCGTGGAAATTCTAAATTACTTTTGACACTCGAAATGATAATCACTTTTGAGACAGCTATACATCTGGCGATTTCCTGAACCAAAATACCTCCAAATGAAACGCCTATCAAAACGGGATTTTTATGCTTGATTTTCTTAGCTATCCTATTGGCATAATCCATCAGCGCTTCATTGTCCAACGGAATCTCCCACTCTAATAAATGGATCTCAAAACGATCTTCCGGAAGTGCAATTCGTTCAAAAATAGCGGTACTTGCCGCTAATCCTGGCATTAAATAAACTGGAATTTTACTCATAATTGTTTTAACGATTTTATAACAACATTCCCCTTTTTTATAGCGAATTTTGTATAAAATTAATTTTTTTATTGGAACCTGCTGTAACTAAGTAAGTCGAAAGTTTAAAAGTCGTAAAGTCAAAAGAATTAACTTTAAGCAAAATAGCTTTAAATCAGATTGTTACATAATTTTATCCTGATTTTAAAATATGACATTATACCATGGTTATTACTTATCATCTTATATTATTAATAATTTATGACTACACAACTATTTGAATCAAACACTAGGGGCAAAGCTGATTTTGGCTGGCTAAAAGCCAATTTTTCTTTTTCTTTTGGAAATTATTTCAATCCGGAACGTTTGCAATTTGGAATGTTACGTGTTTTAAATGATGATATCATCAAGGGCGGAATGGGTTTTGGGACTCACGGTCATGCCAACATGGAAATTATCACCATTCCTCTTGAAGGCGGCTTGAAACATCGTGACAGCATGGGAAACATCGGTGTCATTGGTTTTGGAGAAGTTCAGGTAATGAGTGCCGGGACTGGAGTAGAACATTCTGAAATGAACGCAAGCCACATCGACGAAGCCAAAACGCTACAGCTTTGGGTCTTTCCTGACAAAGAAGAAGTTACACCAAGATACGACCAAAAATCATTTGATATTGAAAATCAAATCAATACCTTTGTAAATATTGTTTCGCCAAATGATATGAATGATGGTAATGCACTTTGGGTTTACCAGAAAACCTTTTTCCATTTAGGAATTTTTGACAGCAATACTTGTTCGACCTATCAGGTTCGAATTCCTAATAACGGTGTGTACTTATTTTTAATCGAAGGCGAAATAGAAGTTAACAACCATGTTTTGAAGGCAAGAGATGCCATGGGAATAATCGATTTTGAGGCATTTGAAATCAAGATTATTACCAAATCAAAAATACTTTTGGTAGAGGTACCAATGAATTAGCGTTAATTATTATGGAGGCAGCAATCACTATGGAAATCAAAGACAACACTTTTGCAAGACAATTTGAAACTATGGTCGACGAAGGATTAGTTACTGTTGAATATTCGTTTCAGGAGAAAAAAATATTTTTGACAAAAATAAATGTACCGGAATCCTTTGAAGATGAGGAATTCATTTCTAAATTTCTAAAAAACATCATGGAAATTGCAATAGAACGAAAATTTAAAGTTGTTCCTATCCTTCCAAAAATAGTTGTTTTTTTTAAAAAGAACCCTATTTACAAAGAGTTGCTTCCTCCGGGAATCAGACTCTAAAAAAAAGAGGCTATATTCTTGAATACAGCCTCTTTTTTTATGTAGATTTTCAAGCGATTACTTCTCTATCTCTCGCATACTGTCCATTTTTTTGTGCGCTAGGAAACCCGCAATATCCTCAAAATGTTCCACTACTCTTTTGTTTCCAAACTCAAAAACCTTAGTGGCTAATCCGTCTAAGAAATCCCTATCGTGAGAAACGATAATCAATGTACCATCAAAATCGCGCAAAGCCTCTTTGATGATGTCTTTGGTTTTCATGTCCAAATGATTCGATGGCTCATCCAGAATCAATAAATTCACCGGTTCCAATAATAATTTAATCATTGCCAAACGGGTTTTCTCTCCTCCGGAAAGCACTTTCACTTTTTTGGTTACATCATCGCCCTGAAACATAAAAGCCCCCAAAATATCTTTTATTTTAGTTCGGACATCCCCCACGGCAATGTCATCGATGGTTTCAAAAATAGTCGCATTTTCATTTAATAAAGAGGCTTGATTTTGAGCAAAATAACCAATTTGGGCGTTATGGCCAATTTCTAAACTACCACCATTGATTTCGATTTGTTTCATAATGGCTTTGATCATCGTCGATTTTCCTTCTCCATTTTTCCCTACAAAAGCCACTTTTTCGCCTCTTTCGATCACCATATTTGCATTCGAAAAAACCACATGCTCTCCATACGCTTTTGATAAATCTTTTACAATTACGGGATATTGACCGGAGCGAGCAGCTGGTGGAAATTTTAGTTTCAAAGCAGAAGTATCTACCTCATCTACCTGAACGATAACGAGTTTCTCTAACATTTTTACACGGGACTGTACAGCATCCGTTTTAGAAAAAGTTCCTTTAAAGCGATCAATAAAAGTCCTGTTATCCGCAATCATGCGCTGTTGCTCGTCATACGCTTTTTGCTGATGCACACGTCTGTCTTTTCTGAGTTCTAAATAATGTGAATACTTGGCTTTATAATCATAAATACGTCCCATTGTAACTTCGATGGTGCGATTCGTAATATTATCGACAAAAGCTTTATCGTGCGAAATAACCACAACCGCTTTGGCTGAATTAATCAAGAAATCCTCTAACCATTGAATACTTTCGATATCCATGTGATTGGTAGGCTCATCCAGCAAAATTAAATCTGGTTTTTGCAAAAGGATTTTGGCAAGTTCAATTCGCATTCTCCAACCTCCGGAAAATTCCGTAGTTTGTCGGACAAAATCTTCGCGAACAAATCCCAGACCAAGTAGGATTTTCTCCACTTCGGCCTCATAATTTACTTCTTCAATAGCATAAAATTTCTCGCTCAGGTCTGAAACGCGCTCGATTAACTTCATATATGCGTCACTTTCATAATCGGTACGAACTGTCAATTGCTCGTTGATTGCATCAATTTCCGCTTTCATACCAAAGATTTCACCAAAGGCTTTAGAGGTTTCTTCCATAACCGTTGCGCCATCTGTAGTCAATAAATGCTGCGGCAAATACGCCACTACGGCATCTTTTGGCGCTGAAATATTCCCGGTTGACGGCTTGCTTTGACCCGCAATAATTTTAAGCAGTGTCGATTTTCCTGCTCCATTTTTGCCCATTAGGGCAATTTTATCATTCTCATTTATGGCAAAAGAAACATCACTAAAAAGTGTCGTTCCACCAAATTGTACGGAAATATCGTTAACTGTAATCATTGTTTATTTGTTGATTTGGTAATTCGGTTAATCGGTTAATCGGTTAAATCAATTAAACGATTTTTTAAAAGTGCAAAGATAGATTAATTAAGTACTCTGTTTACTATAAAATAAAAGCTTGCAGAAAGAGAATAAAAATTCTGGTCCTGCAAGCTTTTAAAAAGAAATACTCAAACTAAGTAATAACCATGGTATAATGTCGTATTTTAAAATCAGGATAAAGTTATGTAACAATCTGATTTAAAGCTATTTTACTTAAAGTTAATTCTTTTGACTTTACGACTTTTAAACTTTCGACTTACTTACGCTTCTTTATTTGTATTGATCTCGTCCCATAATGGCGCATTCATAACACCAATATTTTGTGGATTAAACACTGGATTCTTACCCTCTTTCTTTTGTTTTTCGTAATCTTTTAATGCTGCGAGAGCTGGTTTTTGCAACAGCAGGATTGCAATAATATTACACCAAGCCATAATCCCCACACCAATATCACCAATATTCCAAATCAACTTAGCTTCATTGACACAGCCATACATAACCACTAGTATCATCACCACTTTTAACACGCGATTGAACATGTGCGAATTTATCTTTCTGGTCAAGTACGAAATATTAGTTTCAGCAATATAGTAATATGCCAAAATAGTGGTGAAAGCAAAGAAAAATAACGCAATAGCCACAAAGAAAGAGCCAAAGCCAGGAAAAACACTATCCATAGCGCTCTGTGTATAGCCTGTCCCAGCAGTAACATTTTGCGCTCCCTCGTACAAAAATTCAGTGGCCCCATTTGTACCTAAGACCGGATTTTCTACATTATATCTACCGGTAATCAGCAACATAAAACCGGTTGCACTACAAATCAATAATGTATCTATATAAACTGAAAAAGATTGCACTAAGCCTTGTTTTACCGGATGCGACACATTTGCAGCAGCGGCAATATGCGGTGCAGTACCCTGTCCCGCTTCATTAGAATAAAGTCCTCTCTTTACACCCCACTGAATTGCCAATCCAATAACGGCTCCAAATCCGGCTTCCTGATTAAAAGCACTTGTAAAAACCAAAGAAATAACGCCCGGTAGCTCGCTAAAGTTCATCCCTATTATCACAACTACAAGCAAAATATAACCAATGGCCATGATAGGAACCACGATCTCAGTCACTTTTGCAATTCTTTTTACCCCACCAAAAATAATCGCTCCAAACACAAGAGCAACAACAACGGCGGTAATTCTAGTATCAAGATTGAAGGCATTCTCTAAACCTTCAGCAACCGAATTGGACTGAATACCGGGCAGCAAGATTCCTGCAGAAATAATAGAAACTATAGCAAACAAGATGGCAAACCACTTAACACCCAAGCCTCTTTCGATATAAAAAGCAGGACCTCCTCGAAACTGTCCCAAATGTTTTTCTTTGTAAATTTGCGCAAGAGTCGCCTCTACAAATGCGGTACTCGCACCCAAAAAAGCAACCATCCACATCCAAAATAAAGCACCCGGACCACCAAAGGTTATTGCTGTAGCCACTCCGGCAATATTTCCCGTACCAACCCTGCCGGCCAAAGACATGGATAACGCTTGAAAAGACGAAACACCAGATTCTGAACTTTTGCCATCAAACAGCAAACGAAACATTTCCTTAATGTGCCGCAGTTGAAGAAAACGAGTCCGAATAGAGAAATAAAGCCCCGTTCCTAAACATAAAATTATTAAAGGCGTACTCCAAACTATTTCATTTATCATTCCAACAATCTCTTCCATATATTCCATTTATATTAATAATCCGACCAATTAATTTGTATAAAACTATAACATTAAGCCAAAGAAAACTAACTAAGAGCCCTCTAAAACCCAAACAAACTCTTAATCCACTTAAAACCAACGGCTGAAACAGCGTCTTATTTGTATTCAAAAAAAGATGTATCCATTCTCTTTTTCTTGTTTTTATAAAGAATCCATTTTTATTCCATTAAAAAAAATGCTCCATTCAATTGAATGGAGCATTTTTTTGTTTTAAATAATTCTGACAGCTTAGCGAAAGTAATTATTCCTTCCTCCACTTTTTAGTTTCTTCAAAAACATGTTCAAGAATAGCCGCTTCTCTTTCATCAAAAGCTACGTTTCGGCGACTCATTACCAGTCGAGCTGTTTCAAATGCTTTCTTGGTAATATAGGTCGTAAAACCGGAAGCCCCACCCCAAGAAAAACTCGGTACAAAATTGCGTGGAAAGCCGCTGCCAAAAATATTAGCACTTACGCCTACTACCGTTCCGGTATTAAACATCGTATTAATTCCGCATTTACTATGATCTCCCATCATCAATCCACAAAACTGAAGTCCGGTTTTAGCAAAACCTTCGGTTTCGTAACTCCATAATTTTACTTCTTCATAATTATTTTTTAAGTTTGAATTGTTACTATCCGCGCCAATATTACACCATTCGCCAAGAACAGAATTCCCTAAAAAACCATCATGTCCTTTATTCGAATACCCAAACAATACCGAATTATTAACTTCGCCTCCAATTCTGGAATGCGGACCTACGGTTGTTGCTCCGTAGACTTTGGCAGCCATTTTTACGGTTGCGTTTTCGCACAAGGCAAAAGGACCTCTGATGACAGAACCTTCCATAATTTCAGAATCCTTACCTATATATATTGGACCTGTTGAAGCATTTAAAGTAACAAACTCTAACTTTGCGCCTTCCTCGATAAATATATTTTCGGGAGCGATGACGTTGACACTTTTTGGGATGGGCTGTGACCTGCGGTCTTCGGTTAAGATTTCGAAATCTTCCCGAATGGCGGCATCATTTTTCGAAAAAATATCCCATGTATTTTGAACCGTCAAACAATCGTCCTGAAATTCTATAATTTCATAGGAATCAAAATCTACTTCTTCTTGTTCTTCAGTGGTGTAAAAAGCAATCACTTCATCTGCTCTAAAAATGGCCTGATTGGGTTCCAGATTACTAATCATTTCTACCAAAATAGCATTGGGCAGAAAAGAAGCATTGATCATCACATTTTCTTCTAGTTCCACCATAGGGAATTTTTCAGACAAATAGTCCTCCGTCAAAGTAGTTGTGGTAGAGCCTAAATGCATTTCCCATTTTTGACGAATGGTCATAATCCCAATAAGAATATCCGCAACAGGACGTGTAAACGTAAAAGGCAGTAAGGCGTTTCGAGCGGGACCGTCAAAAAGTATGTAATTCATATATTTTTTTTTAAAATGTATCCGTACGGACAAGTCGTGACTTGTCCGTACTTTTAAGCAGTGCCAAAGTTACAAAGTTTTCAAATAGATAAAAATAAAAAAAGCCTTCCATCTCGAAGTATCGGGAGGAAGGCTTTACTATAATTAAAAACAAGCTTTTATTATTTAGCGTGTTTAGCATATTTCGTTTTAAATTTATCAATACGTCCTGCAGTATCGATAAGTTTAGATTTACCGGTGTAAAAAGGGTGAGAAGTTCTGGAGATCTCCATTTTTACAACTGGATATTCAACTCCGTCAACTGTTAACGTTTCTCTTGTATCTGCAGTAGATTTAGTGATAAAAACATCTTCATTTGACATGTCTTTAAAAGCAACTAATCTGTAATTTTCTGGGTGTACACCTTTTTTCATCTTGTTATTCTTTTTTATTTGTTTGGCTATAAGTCATTTTGAAGCTTTTCTTCTGACAGAAAAGGTATAAATGTATTATAACTTTTTGTTTTTACACTATTATTTTGAGTCTGCAAATTTACAATTTTTTTCCAATAAACAAATCTTTGTCTCACTTTTTTTATATAATCGTAAAAAGTGATTTTTAGTCCCGAATATATTGGGAATTGCTATATTTGTAGATTAATTCTAAAACAACACATAATGATCAACGAAATAATTAAAAAAAACGGTGTAACCTACGGTGTAATTGCAGGAGTACTATTATCATTGATAACTGCTGTTATGTACGCTATAGATATCAAATTATTCATCGCATGGTGGACTACCCTTTTAAGCTTCTCTGTTTTTATAATCGTTCCTATCATAATGCTGTCAAAAACAAAAAAGGAATTAAATGGCATTCTTTCTTTTAAAGAGGCCTTTACTACCTATTTTATATCAGCAGTGGTTGCCGTTCTTATTTCTGTTGTTTTTAAAATCATTTTATTTAATTTTATTGATCCTTCCGTAAAGGAGACTCTTTTAGACTTAACCATAAAATATTTAATTAGTACGTCTGAACAGTTTGGGGTTCCGGCATCCTCATTGAATGAAACCGTTTCAAAATTAAGAGAAACAGATCCGTATTCGATCGTTGAACAATTAAAAGGATCTGTTTTCGTACTCTTTTTTTGTGCCATATTAGGATTAATCATGGCAGCATTCTTTAAAAGTAACACTACACAAGAATAAAAGTAATGAATTTATCTATACTCATACCGCTTCTTAATGAAGAGGAATCCCTTAATGAACTCTACCGCTGGATTATCAAAGTGATGCAATCTCATAATTATTCTTATGAAATCCTTTTTCTGGATGATGGAAGCACGGATAATTCCTGGACACTTATAGAAGGATTTGCCCAAGAGAACCCTCATGTAAAGGGAGTTCGTTTCATGAAAAATTTTGGAAAATCACAAGCGTTGCATGCTGGTTTTGCAAAAGCGCAGGGTGATGTTATAATTACTATGGACGCCGATTTACAAGATAGCCCGGAGGAAATTCCAGGTTTGTACGATATGATCACCAATGGCAAATATGATTTGGTTTCCGGATGGAAAAAGAAACGCTACGACTCCGTAGTGGCAAAAAACCTTCCGTCTAAATTATTCAATTGGGCTGCCAGAAAAACCTCTGGTGTAGCATTGAATGATTTCAATTGTGGATTGAAAGCTTATAAAAATGTTGTAGTAAAAAATATCGAAGTTTCGGGTGAAATGCACCGCTACATTCCGGTTTTGGCAAAAAATGCCGGTTTTGGAAAAATTGGTGAAAAAGTGGTACAGCATCAAGCTAGAAAATACGGACAAACAAAATTTGGAATGGAACGTTTCATCAATGGTTTCCTGGATTTAATTACCATTTGGTTTCTTTCTCGTTTTGGAAAAAGACCGATGCATTTATTTGGCGCCATGGGATCGTTGATGTTTATCATTGGGTTTATGCTTGCCGGATATATTGGTGTTTCCAAATTATACCACATGTACAATGACATGCGCTATAGCCTGGTAACGAATAATCCTTGGTTTTATATTGCGCTAACGACAATGGTTTTGGGAACACAATTGTTTTTAGCTGGCTTTCTGGGCGAAATTATTTTGCGAACAAAAAACAATGAGGAACGCTATAAAATTTCGAAAGAACTGAATTAACGAGATCAATCTTTTTGTATAATTATTTTTTTTAAGGTCCCAAATTGTGACCTCAAACATTTAGAAGCTATAGAATTAAAAATTATACACAAAAAAATAGTGGAGATAAGAGAATTCAACGTGATGCTTGATTTTGGTTTAGCCTTGTTAAACAATGTTGAAACACGCATTTTATAGCAAGTCGTACGAAGAAACCGCTCTCGATTCCCCAAAAATTTCATGTTTATGCTGACCGCAACTGAGACAAACTAATGGGTATCACAAGCTGTGATACCCTAAAAAAGCAATATTAGTGTTGCTTTGCCTTTTGCTTTACAGAACAAGGGATCGCAATGCTCTTGATTGTCTAAAAAAAGCAATAGAAAATCAATTTGCTTTCGCCTGTTCGTCTTTCAGACTCGAGTCTGGATATTTACAACGCATTAAATTATTTGGTAAATAAAGGTAATACGGCTCAAAAGGATTCTGAACGAAATAGAATTGGGTACAAAAAATAATTTTTGAAAAAACGAGTACTAGCCCTGATAGCAATGGAAATCCTTTTTTGAGGTTTTTACCGAAAAAAAGATTGAAATGAATAGCAGGAAAAAGCTCCGAAAAATTTATAAAAATGGAAATTAAACGACACATTTTAGACGCCGTAAATGAATGGCTTACGCCAACATTTGATGCTGCGACTCAGGAAGCAATTACTGAATTGATGACTACATCACCAAAAGAGCTGGAGGAAAGTTTTTATAAAAACCTGGAATTTGGAACCGGCGGAATGCGCGGTGTCATGGGCGTAGGAAACAATCGGATCAATAAATATACGCTTGGGAAAAGCACGCAAGGTCTTTCTGATTATATGCACACTGTCTTTCCAAACCAGCCTTTGAAAGCGGTTATTGCTTATGATTGCCGTCACAATAGCGATACGTTGGCTAAGTTAGTTGCGAATGTTTTTAGTGCCAATGGGATTGAAGTGTACTTGTTCTCGGAGATGAGACCTACACCAGAATTGTCCTTTGCGGTGAAACATTTGGGGTGCCAGTGTGGCATTGTGCTTACGGCATCACACAATCCGCCGGAATATAACGGATACAAAGTGTACTGGCAAGATGGTGGACAAATTGTGCCACCGGAAGATGAAGGAATTATTACTGTCATTGAAAATTTAAATTACAATCAGATCAAGTTTACTGCCAATGAAGATTTGATTCATTATATAGATACAGAAATTGATACGGCTTTTATCCAATCGACGATCGAAAATGCTAGTTTTGGAACTTCGGCTGTAGCCAAAGAAAAGCTGAATATTGTATTTACTTCCTTGCACGGAACCTCTATAAAACTAGTTCCTGATACTTTGGCGCAAGCGGGGTATCCAAATGTGAATATCGTGGAAGAACAACGAGTACCCAATGGTGATTTCCCTACTGTGAAATCGCCAAATCCGGAGGAACCGGAAGCCTTGACCATGGCGTTAGCACTTGCCGATAAAGTAAATGCGGATATTGTTATTGGGACGGATCCTGATTGTGATCGTTTGGGAGTTGCTGTTAGAGACAATGAAGGCAAAATGACGTTGCTAAACGGCAATCAAACTATGATTTTGATGACTGCATTTTTATTGGAACAATGGAAAAAAGCAGGTAAAATTAACGGCAAACAATTTGTGGGCTCTACGATCGTTTCCACACCTATGATGATGGAATTAGCGACAAACTACGATGTAGAATGCAAAGTGGGTTTGACTGGTTTTAAATGGATTGCCAAAATGATTAAAGACTTTCCTGAATTGGAATTCATAGGTGGTGGTGAAGAAAGTTTTGGCTATATGGTGGGCGATGCGGTACGGGATAAAGATGCTGTTGCAGCAACGTTATTGATTTGCGAACTTGCAGCTCAGGCTAAAGCCAAAGGAAGTACGGTGTACAAAGAATTATTAACACTCTATGTTGATAACGGATTTTATAAAGAACACTTGGTCTCGTTGACTAAAAAAGGAATGGATGGTTTACAGGAAATCAATCAGATGATGGTTGACATGAGGGAGAACCCACTGAAAGAGATCAACGGACAACGCGTGATTATGCTGGAAGATTACCAATCATCAATCGCTAAAAACCTTTTGGACGGATCCGAGTCTACAATGACCATTCCAAAATCGAACGTGTTGATTTATTACACGGAAGACGGGTCTAAAATTTGTGCCAGACCAAGCGGTACGGAACCAAAAATAAAATTCTACATCAGTGTAAATGCTGAACTATATTCAGTAGAAGATTTTCAGGAAGTAGAAACCGTATTGAACGAGAAAATTAAAAATATTATTATTGCAATGCAATTGAACTAATGGACAAAAATTTAATCAAATTAATTCCCTTTACAAAACCATACAAAACACATATTATCTGGAATGTGGTGTACAATATTTTGTATGCTTTATTTAGTACCATTTCAATGTTGACGCTGCTTCCAGTACTTCAGGTGCTTTTTGGCAAAGTCAAAACAGTAGAAAAAGAGCCAATATATACCGGAATAGGGAATATAAAAGACTACGGGACTGATCTTTTGTATTTTAAAATAACCGAATTAACAAAAGACAATAGCGCTCAGTTTGCGCTTTTATTAGTCGTTTCATTAGTCATTGTCACTTTTTTATTCAAAAATTTATTCAATTACCTCGCTTCGCATCACATCATGCACCTTAAAAATGGTGTATTACGCGATTTACGAAAATCAATGTATGATAAAATAGTTGAATTGCCCATATCCTATTATTCCGAAAAAAGAAAAGGAGACATTATGGCGCGAATGCTGGGCGATGTCAATGAGGTTCAAAACTCTTTTTTCTCAATACTGGAACTTATCGTAAAAGAACCTTTGACTATAGTCTTTGCAATAGTCACCATGTTTTTCATAAGCGTTGAACTAACGTTTTTCGTTTTGATCTTTATTCCGATTTCGGGATTTATCATTTCAAAAATCGCTAAAAACTTGAGAGCACAATCTTTACAGGCACAAAAAGAAAGTGGTTTTCTGATTTCAATAGTTGATGAAAGCCTAGGTGGTTTAAAAGTGATTAAAAGCTATAATGCCGAACCTAATTTTAAAAACCGATTCAACGATTCGGTAACCCGATTATTGAATTTATCCAATAGTATAGGCGACAAAAATAATTTGGCAACGCCATTGAGCGAATTTTTAGGAATTACGACTATTGCTGCCTTGCTATGGTATGGTGGAAACTTAGTCTTAATTGACAAAACCCTTGAAGGTGCCGCTTTTATTGTTTTTCTTACGCTGGCCTTCAACATTCTTACTCCTGCCAAAGCCATTTCGAAAGCATCGTATGCCGTGAAAAATGGTTTAGCCGCTGCAGAACGAGTTTTTGAAGTTTTAGAAGTCGAAAACGAAATCACTTCAAAAGAAAATGCAATCGAAAAAAACACTTTCGATTCCAATATCACAATCAAAAACATTAACTTTAAATACGAAAAAGAGAATGTGTTGAAAGACTTTACTCTTGAAGTAAAAAAGGGTCAAACGGTGGCTCTTGTTGGGCAATCTGGGAGCGGAAAAAGTACCATTGCCAATTTGCTCACCCGTTTTTATGACACCAGTGAAGGCGAAATCACCATTGATGGAGTTAACATAAAAGATTTTAGTTTAAAATCGCTTCGGGGCTTGATGGGCTTGGTTACGCAGGACAGCATCTTGTTTAATGATACGATCAAAGCCAATGTTGCCCTGGGAAAATTAGACGCAACCGATGAGGAAATTATCGAAGCGTTGAAAATTGCCAATGCCTATGAATTTGTAAAAGATTTACCGTTAGGGATTCACACGAACATTGGCGACAGCGGAAACAAACTTTCCGGAGGTCAAAAACAACGTTTATCGATTGCCAGAGCCGTTTTGAAAAATCCACCAATTATGATTCTGGATGAGGCCACATCAGCATTGGATACCGAAAGCGAAAAATTCGTTCAAGTCGCTTTGGAGAACATGATGCAAAACCGAACTTCGATTGTGATTGCGCACCGACTATCAACCATTCAAAAAGCGGATAAAATTGTGGTGATGCAAAAAGGAAAAATAGTAGAACAAGGAACACATGACGAATTAATTACTCTTGATGGAACCTATCATAAATTAGTGACGATGCAGTCATTCGAATAACACTTGCGTCTTATGATACGCTGATGAAATGAATTTGCGACAGTAAAAACATGATTTTGACAGATTTTTAAATCTTTAAATTAAAAATGTACATTAATAATCCAAACATAAATCTTCCCGAGGACCCCAATACTGTTGTTTGGAAATACCTCGATTTGTCTAAGTTTCTGGACTTGTTGTTGTCACAAAAGCTATTTATGTCCCGATCCGATAAATTTGAAGATCAATACGAAGGCACTTTTAGCGAGCCTACTTTTGAGGAAATAAAAAAACTTTCTATTGACAATCCTGACTTTTTAAACTACTATAAAACACATCGGGAAAAAGTAGCGATTAGCAGCTGGCACATCAACGAATATGAATCATTTGCTATGTGGCAAATTTTCACGCAAAACAGTGAAGGTTTAGCCATTCAATCTACGATTGGGCGTTTACAGCAAGCACTTGGTCCGGAAACAAATTTTAATCAATACATTGGGGAAGTAAATTATATTGATTACAAAAAAGAACACATCCCGTTTGATGATCTATTTTTTCCTTTTTTGTTCAAGCGAAAAAGTTTTCAATATGAAGGTGAAGTGCGCATCATCACGGACATTGGAGAAAGCGATATAAAAATTAATGATGGTTTAAAAATCAATGTAGACATCAATCAGTTAATTGAAAAAATATACATCCATCCCAAATCCGAAAACTGGTATAAAAACCTGGTCATTCAGTTAGTGAAACAACTGGGATTTAATTTTACCATTGAAAAATCAGACTTGGAAAGTGATATTTTGATCTAAAATCAGTGCTTCTAAACGGGCTCATACCCAATTATTTTCCACTCTTTATTGGACAAATCGATATAGTAATAATTCACGACATCTTTTTTATCAAATTCACCATTTTTATTAGTGTCTTCAACGGTCCTAAAATACAAACGATTTTTGGAACCGATCAATTTCCAATCGATCAATTCCTGAAAATCGGGTGACATCTTTGTGAACTTCTTGCCGCTAATTTCACTTAAATACAAGGCCTTAATATCGCTTGTATCTAGTTTTCCATCTTTATTAGTATCCACATCGACCATCGTATAGACCATAATCTGGTTATTGGTTTTGTCAGCAACGGACTTCAAATACGTCGCTGTTTGAATCAAAACAGGTTTGTCTGTCAATTTCCTGATGGAATCCGAATCTACTTTTTGAAATTTTAAATTTTGCAAAAAACCGGTGATTTCAAATTCACCATAATTAGAAATCGTAAAACTTAAATCATTTACACTCGAAGATCCATATCGCGCTTTAGTTCCTCTTTCACGGATACTTAAATCGGCCACAGGATGAATCAAATAATCCGTCCCTTCCATTTGCAATGGTAAGTCAGCAATTTGTATTTGAGTAGAATCCACTCGGGCAATTACCTTTGCTTTGCTCGTTCCATCGTAAGTTACTTTAGGTTTTTCAACCTCTTCTTTACAACTGGTCAAAAGCAGAACGGCTATTCCTATAAGAGTGATCTGTATTTTTTTCATGATGCTGTGCTTTAAAATTCAAATATAATCATTTTTAAAAAATGACAATCGTATTCCGTTGTCGATTTATCTAATTAAAATAGAGCCCTACTTTTATCTAAAATACGACATATCGCATACTACTATAATTTAGCACTCAATTTCACATTAAAAACTCTGGTAGTCATATAATTAGGAATTGCATACTGATTTTTAGAATATACATCGCGAACCCAAGTATTCGTAATGGCATTTTGATTGTCAAAAAGATTAAAAATTTCCAATCCTACCGCCAACTCTTTAAAATCTTTAAACCAACCCGTATTCTTTTTTACTGTTGTGTTATCTATAAAAACTTTAGAAAAACCTACATCCACACGGCGGTAATCATTCAATCGGTTTTGGTATGCATAAGGATCTGCATAAGACGGCGAACCTCCCGGCAGTCCCGTATTATACACTAAATTCAAATACAATTTAATACTTGGAATATTGGGCATATAATCCTGAAACAACAGACCAAATTTTAATCTCTGGTCTGTTGGTCTTGCGATAAAACCCTGGTTATTGCTATTTTCCTCTGTTTTCAAATACCCAAAACTAAACCATGATTCGGTTCCGGGAACAAATTCCCCGTTTAACCGAATGTCTACTCCTTGCGCGTACGCTGTAGCATTATTATTAGCGGCATACCTAATGCGCACATTGTCAATCGTATAGGTATTTACATGCGACAGTGATTTGTAATACAACTCAGATATTAGTTTGAAAGGGCGATTCCACATCGTGAAACTAAAATCATTCCCAATCACAAAATGAATGGATTGTTGCGCCTTGGTATTGGGCTGCACCAGTGCATCTGCATTTCTCAGTTCCCTGTAAAACGGAGGTTGATGGTATAAACCTCCGGAAAGTCTAAAGATCATATCGAGCTGCCAATCCGGCTTTATGGCAAATTGTGCTCTGGGACTAATCGTTATTTGGGATTTACCAATTATAGTAGCACCTGATACTTCCCATTGATGCATCCGGACTCCGGCATTATACCAAACTTCACTCCTGCCAATAGTACTTTTCAAACTCCATTGGCCATAGCCTGAAAATCTATTGATCGAATTAAAATTAGTCGCACGAATGTCTTGGTAGGGCACTAACGGTCCTGTGTAAGGCGAGTAGGGCTGGTCGTTTTTAGGCAAATCAATAACAGGTGGATTCAACGAGAAACCGGCTGAATCGATTACCTCCCACTCTATAATTCGATCCCGGATGGATTCTCGTGTATACTTTATTCCCCATTCAAATTGGCTTTCTTTCCAATCCTGAAATCCTTTTATTTCCGTATTAACAATCAGTGCATCTAAGTCATTTCTGGCATGATTGAGCTGGGAGCCAATTCCTCTTGTAAAAGCGACTTCGCCATAGGTTTCAGAACCAATACTGGAATCCACTTCGCCTAAGCGATATTGGGCAAAAATATCAAAATATTCTTGTTCTAAAGTATGAAAAACAGAACCAATAAATTTCAACGTAAAATTATCCGAAACGTTAAAGGTTGTTTTCACCGCGCCAAAATACGTGTCGTACTGATCCTTTTCCTGTCCTTCATAGAAAACAGAAAGACGCATTGGATTATCTATAGTTCCGAAATTAGTTTGTCTGGTTAATGGTTGATACTGGTATTTGTTTTGGGAAATATTACCTAAAAAACTCCATTGCCATTTCGCCGAAGCATTATAATTTATATTGGCTTGAATGTCTGCAAAGGAAGGCGTGAAATTTGTTTGTGTTTCCTGGCTATTCACCAGAAGACTGTTGTTGCGATAGCGGACTCCCGTAACCGCAGACCATTTTTTATCCTTGGAAACCACATCTACAGAAAGGCTTCCGCCAAGAAGACTCGCTTCAAGGCTTGCGCCAAATTTAATCGGTTTTCGATACGTAATATCTAAAACCGAGGATAATTTATCTCCAAACTTCGCTTGAAAACCACCCGCTGAAAAATCAACATTTTGCACTAAATCCGTATTAGTAAAGCTCAACCCTTCTTGTTGCCCCGACCGAATTAGAAACGGACGATAGACTTCAATTTCATTCACATAAACTAAATTCTCATCGTAATTACCACCGCGTACGGCGTATTGCGTACTCAATTCGTTATTTGAGTTTACTCCCGGCAATGTTTTCAAAATATTCTCGACACCCGCGTTAGCCCCAGGAATTTTTCGGATCATTTCTGGCTCAATTGTAGTAATTCCCTGGATCTGTTTTCTGTTATTTGTTGTTACAATAACTTCTCCCATTTGCTCCTTCCGATTCGTCATTACAGGGTTGAACTCTCTTTCCTCCTTTGGTTCCAATACAAAAGTCACCGTTATTTTTTTTAGCGAAACATGTGTAAAAACAAGCGTAATTTGTTTATTCGCAGGAACTTTTAGCGCATAAAATCCATTTTGATTGGAGCTTGTTCCACTACCGGAATACGAAACATTTACGCTTGCCACAGGCTGGTTGTTTTCATCCAAAATCACCCCTTTGATCCTAGCCGTTTGGGCTACTGCAGTAAGGCTCAGAAGAAAAAAAAAGAATACAGGTA
This sequence comes from Flavobacterium sp. RSP46, assembly GCF_003984825.1. NCBI lineage: Bacteria > Pseudomonadati > Bacteroidota > Flavobacteriia > Flavobacteriales > Flavobacteriaceae > Flavobacterium > Flavobacterium sp. RSP46. The sequence goes on along the minus strand of NZ_RYDM01000001.1, from coordinate 889,908 downwards.
ATAATCGATTCGTGCTCAAATGGTTTGGCTTTTATTATTTTTGACTTCTAAAAAAATGCGTTTCAAAGGTAGTTGAATTTCCTACATTATCCGTCACTACCACTTTTAAATCATTGGCGCCTTCAGCAACAATCCCATCACTAAAATAATGAGTAATTTTTCTGATTTTATTATCATATTCAAACAATACCCATTTTCCGTTCAAATACCCATTGTATGATTTGATGCCTGACAAATCATCGGATATAGAAAGCTGAATCCTTTTTTGTGTACTGATCCATTTTCCTTCTACAGGTGCATTCATGGTGATTTTAGGAGCAACGGTATCAGAAACCAAAGCATATTTGCCCAAAATTTTGACTTTGGTGCTAAATACGTTGTCTTTTCTATATGTTGGATTGTAATTTGTAGCTTTTCCGTCGATTCTGCCAATAAACATTTTCTCTCTTTGCAGTTCCGTAGCTTTTGTGTCTTCAATAGAAACAGTAAAATTACTATGGGCAGGAACGGTATCATCATGCAACCATAAAATGTCGTTTTTTACATCAAAATTCATATTAAAATCATCGTAAAATGTTCCCGCAGGAAAGAAAACTGACATGTTCTCTAAAGCAAAATTGCTATCTACGTTAGCGTTCACAAAATAATTTGACACCGCAGGTTCCGGGCTTATAACCGTTGGCAATAAATCATATTGAATAGGAATCGCTATTATTTTTTTGTTTCCAAAGAAATCCGACACTTCAATGCGATACAACGAAGCTAAATTTGGCGTTATTTGCAACACACCTTTATTTTCATCGGCTTGAATAATGCTCAAATTATACGGAGTTTTCATAAAAAGTTTCTGAACCCGTTGTTGCGTTTTTTTATATCTGGGATAATCAATCAAAGCATTAATGTAACGCATCTCATCAAAGGAATAGGTATTGAATTCATACCCGAAATTTGGTTTCCCATTATAAAAGGAGTGCACCTTGTACACTCCGTTAACATTAAACGAGACATCATCACTATCAGAAGCGGAAATACCAAAACCAATCACGCCATTTGCGGTTACTTTATCAGACAGGTATGTCCCATCTTTTTGTAACGAAACATTGAGGGCTATTGGTCGTTTGGAATGGTTAACTGTTGTTTTTGAATCTAAAGGGTACACGTAAACGGCTGAAACAATTGGTTTTTTAGTGTCTTTTAAATATGTATCGTAGCCAAAAAGCATGGGATTGATTATGAACTCCGTTTTGGAATCTCGAAATTCAAAATGCAGATGAGGACCTTGAGAAGATCCTGTATTACCAGAAAAAGCGATAACATCCCCGTTTTTAACCTGCATTTCATCGGGTTTAAAAAACATTTCAATTTCAAATGATTCCTCTTTATAATGGCTGTTTTTGATGTAGCTTTCAATGGCACCATTGGCCATTTTTAAATGCCCATAAACGGATGTAAAACCATTAGGATGATTAATATAAATTGTTTTTCCATTACCAAAAGTAGAAATTTTTATTCTGGACACATACCCATCGGCTACTGCATACACCTTGAAACCCTCCTTTTGCTGGGTTCTTAAATCAAATCCTGCATGAAAATGGTTGGGTCGTAATTCTCCAAAATTCCCTGACAATTGCATCGGGATGTCTAATGGAGACCTAAAATAATCTTTGGGATACTCCGCTTGCGCAAAAACAAAGTTGCAAAAAAATACTAAATAAAGAGAAAATTTCATTGTTTACATTTTTGCTAAGGTAAAAAAAAAGTATGCAAAAACAGTTCTAAAAAAAAACAGTTCCTAATCAATTGTTTAACTGTTATTTAACTAAATAAATGCAAAAAAAATAATAAAATATTGCAAAATTAAAAAGGAATACTAACTTTGTATGATTATGTAATGAATTAGAATATATAATGAGTGCAATTGCAGAAATTATTGATACTCTTGAAAATAAAGTTGAAAAACTTTTCATAAAAATGAAAAGTTTGGAACAAAACAATCAAGATTTAAGAAACGAATTAACAAAAACTGCATCTATAATACTAACTCAATCACAACAGATTGAGGCCTTAAAAACGCAGTATGAAACACTCAAAGTAGCGAATGCATTACTAGGCAGTGACGATAATAAAAGAGATACCAAGTTTAAAATAAATTCATTAATTCGCGAAATTGATTATTGTATAGCCCAGCTATCAGACTAATAAAAGATATGGACGAAAAGCTTAAAATTAAAATATCAATTGCAGACAGAGTCTACCCGTTAACGGTTGATCTTTCACAGGAAGAAGGACTGAGAAGTGCTTCAAAAAAAATTGATAAAATGATAAAGCAATTTGAAGAAAACTATGCCGTTCGTGATAAGCAGGATGTTTTAGCAATGTGTGCCCTGCAATTTGCCTCACAAACGGAACAAAAACAAATTGATAATGCAATTGATGGAGAAGAAACCATTGAAAGAATTAAAAAAATCAATGCGGTTTTAGATCAATATCTCGACAAATAAACGTTCTTTACAAAAACTAAGATACTGCCTACATTAGTTCACATTTGGTAAACTCAACACTAACAATTTAGAATGAGCAAATCATCACTACTAAAGCATGCCACGCCCCGGCGAGGAAACTTGAACAGTGAGTTAGCTCAAAACTTGTCTTTCCGAGTTTATTCAACACAACTAATGTAGGCTTTTTTATTTATAAATTTTAACAAACATGGACAACATATTAACGATTATTATTACGGGAATTATAGGTATTGCAGGCGGTTTTGCCATCGCAAAAATGATAGAAAAAAGCAATATCTCTAACTTGATTAAGAATTCAAAAAAAGAAGCCGCATCGATTCTTAAAGATGCCAATCTTGAAGCTGAAAATATAAAGAAGGATAAAATTCTTCAAGCGAAAGAAAAATTTATTGAATTAAAATCCGAACATGAGCAAGTGATCCTTTCTCGTGATAAAAAAGTCGCTGAAATAGAAAAAAGAGTTCGGGACAAAGAATCTCAAATTTCAAATGAATTATCAAAAGCTAAAAAAGTAAATGATGATTTTGAAGCAAAAACGGTAGAATACAACTCTAAAATAGACGTTTTAGACAAAAGACAGGCTGAAGTGGACAAACTTCATAAGAGTCAATTGCAACAATTGGAAGTAATCTCCGGCTTATCCGCAGAGGAAGCAAAAAATCAATTGATTGAAGGACTTAAAGCCGAGGCTAAAAGCAAAGCAATGTCTCACATACAAGACACGATTGAAGAGGCGAAACTTACAGCACAACAAGAGGCTAAGAAAATAATCATCAACACCATTCAAAGAGTTGGAACCGAAGAAGCAGTAGAAAATTGCGTTTCAGTATTCAACATTGAATCTGATGATGTAAAAGGACGAATCATAGGCCGTGAAGGTAGAAATATCCGTGCACTGGAAGCAGCTACAGGAGTAGAAATCATTGTAGATGACACCCCGGAGGCGATTATCCTTTCCTGTTTTGATCCGGTTCGAAGAGAAATTGCACGTTTGGCACTACATAAATTAGTGACTGACGGAAGAATTCACCCCGCTCGTATTGAAGAAGTAGTAGCAAAAACTGCCAAACAAATTGACGATGAAATTATAGAAGTGGGTAAACGTACCGTTATAGACTTAGGAATTCACGGATTACACCCTGAATTGATTAAAGTAGTAGGACGCATGAAATACCGTTCTTCTTACGGACAAAATTTATTGCAACACTCCCGGGAAGTTTCTAAACTATGTGGAATCATGGCAGCTGAACTTGGCTTAAACGTAAAACTGGCTAAAAGAGCTGGTTTATTGCACGATATTGGTAAAGTTCCAGATGCTGAAAGTGATTTACCACACGCTTTATTAGGAATGCAATGGGCTGAGAAATACGGTGAAAAAGAAGAGGTTTGTAACGCCATTGGTGCTCACCACGACGAGATAGAGATGAAATCATTACTATCCCCGATCATTCAGGTTTGTGATGCTATTTCAGGTGCAAGACCAGGAGCAAGAAGACAAGTCTTGGATTCTTATATACAACGTCTAAAAGATCTTGAGGAAGTAGCGTACGGCTTCAGCGGTGTGAAAAATGCTTATGCCATTCAAGCTGGTAGAGAACTTCGGGTTATCGTAGAGAGCGAAAAGGTTTCGGATGAAAATGCGGCTACCTTATCTTTTGATATTTCACAAAAAATTCAAACAGAAATGACCTATCCGGGCCAAGTTAAAGTAACCGTAATTCGGGAAACAAGAGCTGTGAATATTGCTAAATAATTTATTCCCATTATAAGAAACAAAAAAACTTCTCCATACGGAGAAGTTTTTTTTTGCACTGAAAATACGGTTTTTAAAAATTATTTATCTCTTGGTAATTTTCGTTTTAGGGAACATCAAAAACCATAATTACTTTTTATATCATTTAAATGCGATTATAATTTAGATTTTATTTTTATTCAAACATAAAAAAAGTATCAATTTTATAAAATTTCAACTAAACTAACCCGTTGGGTACAATTGTTCAAAACGTCAGTTCGAGTGTTTTTTGTAAAGTAAAACGCAACAAAACTTCTCGATACGCTTCGCACTCGAAGTGACGTGTATCGAGAACCGTTATTAATACTAATTTTTTAGTTCTCGATATAATCCCGCCTAAAAGCGGGATCACTCGAACTGACGAAAATTTCCATCAAAAACTAATTACACTCAACAGGTTAAACTAATAAAAATATTACTTTCTTGGGTGAAAAGTATTAAGAACCTGAGTAAGAAATGTTCTGTCAAGATGTACGTATATTTCCGTTGTGGTGATTGATTCATGACCAAGCATCAATTGTATTGCACGCAAATCAGCCCCATTTTCTAAAAGGTGTGTGGCAAAAGAATGCCTCAGGGTATGTGGACTAATTGTTTTGTGCAACGCTATGACTGACGCCAAATTTTTGATTATCGTAAAAATCATGGCTCTTGTCAATTGGCTTCCCCTTCTATTTAAAAACAAGGTGTCTTCAAAACCTTTTTTTATATTCAGTTGATTTCGTTTTGTATCCCTGTAGATAATGATGAATTTTTGAGTATAATCCCCTACAGGTACAAAGCGCTGTTTGTTTCCTTTTCCGGTAACTTTTATAAAACCCTCTTCAAAAAACAAGTCGGACATTTTTAATGCCACTAATTCCGAAACACGAAGCCCGCAACCATAAAGGGTTTCCATCATAGCGCGATTGCGTTCCCCTTCATTAGAGGTCAAATCAATGGCTGCAATAAGAGTATCGATCTCATCAACAGATAAAATATCTGGAAGTTTCCTGCCCGTTTTGGGTGTTTCTATAAGTTCTAATGGATTATCTGTTCGATAGTCCTCAAACATTAAATAACCAAAAAAACTTTTAAGACCCGAGATAATTCGGGCTTGTGATCGGGGATTCACTTCTTTTGAAACACTGTAAATAAACTGTTGAAGTACTTCTTCATCAATTTGAATTGGTGAAACTTCCATTTTATTTTCAGTCAAAAAAAGACACAATCGTTGTACATCAAACGAATAATTTTCTATTGTGTTGTGAGACAAACCGCGCTCAATTTTTAAGTACGATTGATACCTTTTTATGTAAGCAGTCCAATTCATAAACACAAAGTAACACTTTTATTCATTAAAAAACCTTCCAAATTGAGAGGCTTTTGAATGTAACTATGCAAACTTTAGAAATGCAATGCAAAACCCATATTAAATTGAAAATTTGAATCATAAAACGATTTGTTAACCGCATTATTGTAGCGAATACCTGGTTCCATACTTACATTTTTGCCAAGAAAAAAAGCGCATCCTGCTTGAAAACCAATGTAGGCAGGATTTGCATCTGTATCGCCAAAGCCTACACCATTATAGGAAATCTCGACCGGAATTTTACTTTTAAAATAATACTTCAATCCTAATTTATACGCAATTGGGTCCGTGAGAGTACTGACACCATCGTCGCCATAGCCTAATCCCACTTTAATTGCTAAGTTATCTTTAATAAAATAACCCCCTTCAAGCCCTATATTATAGGCGGTAACACCATCAGATGTTTTAAAGTACAAAGAAGTATTGCCTACATTTTGCCCAAAACCTGTATTTGCTTCAATCAATCATTTTCCGTTAGAACCTTGATTTCCTTGCATTTGCAATTCATTTTCTTGAGCTTGAGCAACTAAAAAAGCAAAAAAGGCAATACCGGACAGCATAATTTTTTTCATATTGATTTGTTTTTATTGGAACGAAAGTAGATAATGCTAAATATTTTGTACGATTTTTATGAAAAAAATAACTTTTAAAATTCACAGTATTTTTCTTCACATAAAAAATATAATTATAAATTTACAAATACACAACGCACTCAATTGTAACATTTTAATCCAAACTAACCAAGAATAATAATTAAAAAAAATAACTATTATTCCTATTAACAAAATGTGGACTAATTTTTGATTAGAGAAAAGACAACAATAATAATCAAACAAAACAGTTTGTAATACATGCTCTCATTAAATTAATTTAAAAAAAAATTATGAAAAAAATAATTCTAGTTGCAGTAGTTCTTCTTGCCGCGTCAGTAGACATGCAAGCACAATTGATCAAGTTTGGGTTTAAAGGGGGTTTAAATTACGCCAATCAATCAGGAACTGATATCACAGTAAACAGTAATAATTACAACACTGATGCGATTACCAGTTATCATGGGGGTTTAGTAGCTGAACTTAAATTGACAGATGGTTTTTCGATACAACCCGAATTATTGTATTCCACTCAGGGAGCAACGTATAAAAATGCTGTCGATGAGTTCAAAAATGAATTAGGGTATTTATCTATTCCTGTTATGGCTAAATTTCATTTCAACAAAACAGTAAGTTTAGATCTTGGACCACAAGCTTCATTCCTATTGAGTGAAAGAAATGAATTTGATGTAAAAAATGCAGAAACTTTTGAATTTGGAGTAGCCGGTGGTTTAACTCTAAATGTAACTAAACACATTTTCCTTCAAGGTCGTTATGTGTTAGGATTAACTGAAGCTTCAAAACAAGCAGAAGTTAAGAACTCTGTTCTTCAAATTTCAGCAGGATTTACATTCTAAAAAAATAAAAAATTAAATTTATTAAAACCGTTCTATAAAGTGGAACGGTTTTTTTATTTTTACAGAAGCAGGAATTATAAAATGAGCGTATCGGAAATGTAATGAAAACCAGATAAGCCACATGGGAATTCGATATTCAAATAAAAAACAAATAGCAACTACTTATGAAAATTAGTATCATCAATGGACCGAACCTCAATCTTCTGGGTCAACGCGAGCCTTCAGTTTACGGAAATCAAACTTTTGAAGAATATTTCACTACTTTACAAATTAAATACCCAGCAATAGCATTTACTTATTTCCAAAGTAACATTGAAGGGGAATTAATTGATAAAATTCAGGAATTTGGTTTTTCATTTGATGGCATAATCCTAAATGCCGGAGCGTATACACATACTTCTATAGGAATTGGCGATGCTGTAAAAGCCGTTACCACTCCAGTGGTTGAAGTTCATATTTCGAATACGTTTTCCCGTGAAAGTTTTAGACATCAATCCTATATTTCTGGAAATACCAAAGGTGTTATTCTGGGTTTTGGTTTAAAGAGTTATGAGCTGGCGATTCAGTCATTTTTGTAGTATCAAAATAAAATAAGCCATTAGATAAATCTTTAACAAATAATTAATACGCTCTTTTGTAACTTCTTCTATTTTTGTGAAAGAAAAAACTTTCATGAAAAAATACTACTTTCTACTGCTTTTATTAGTTTCATTTGTCAGTACTGCACAAATTAAAGGAACCGTTTCGGACGAAAAAGGAAATCCCTTGCCTTTTGTGACTATTTTTCAGGAGGACACCTATAATGGAACCACTTCAAACGAGCAAGGAAACTATGAATTCAACTTAAAGAAAAAGGAAAAACAAACAGTTGTCTTTCAATTTTTAGGTTTTAAAACCCAGAAAGTAGTTATACAAACAGACAAACTCCCTTATTCGTTGCACATCAAAATGATCGAAGAAAGTTTCTCGCTGAACGAAGTAATCATCAACAAAAAAAACAATCCGGCTTTAGCGATAATAAAAAGTGCCATTGCCAGCAGAAAACAAAACACCAAAAAAACAAATCGATTCAACGCTAACTTTTATTCCCGCGGTATTTTTAAACTAAAAAATGCCCCAAAAAAAATATTAGGCCAAAAAATTGGTGATCTTGATGGCGCACTGGATTCTACCGGAACCGGAATCATTTCCTTATCTGAAACGTTTTCAAAAATAGCATTTGAGAAACCCAATAACTTAAAAGAAGTAGTTACTGCCTCAAAAGTAAGTGGCAGAGACAATGGCTACAGCTACAATACGGCTACATCTTCATTCTACGATTTTTATGACAACACCATCGATTTTAGTGTCCAAATGATTTCTCCAATAGCGAACAACGCGTTCAACTACTATAATTACACCTTAGAAAGCACTTTTTTTGACGAGAATACAAACATGATCAACAAAATAAAAGTGATTGCAAAGCGCGACAGTGAACCCGTTTTTGAAGGGTACATTTATATAGTGGAAGACTCCTGGGCGATTTACGCCGTTGATCTGGATATAAAAGGCTACCGAATAAAAGAAGAATTTCTGGATGTGATGACCTTAAAACAAAATTTCAGTTACAACAACAGCAATAAAATCTGGGCCAAAAATACCCAAAGTCTCGAAATCACAGCAGGTGCTTTTGGGATAAAATTTACCGGAAAATACAATTACGTGTATAGCAATTATGAATTCATAAATGCTTTTGCACCCAAAACATTTACAAATGAAATTACGAGAATCGAAATAAATGCCAATAAAAAAGACAGCTTATTCTGGACTACCAACAGACCCATTCCGTTAACAAATGAAGAAAGCATGGATTATTTTAGAAAAGACAGCATTTACAAGGTCCGAAATTCCGAAAAATACCTGGATTCAGTAGACACAAAAGAGAACAAGTTCAAAATCTTGAAGCTACTGAGCGGCTACACCTATAAAAACAGTAGCAAAAAACACAGTTTTAGTTATGAAGGATTATTAAATCTTGGTTCATTGAGTTTCAATACGGTGCAAGGATATAATTTTGACTCAGGATTTAAATACACCAACTGGAAAAATCAGGAAAGTAAAGGAATCTACACTTCCATAAGTACAAAACTCAATTACGGTTTTGCCGAAGATCGTTTGCGTGTCACCGGACAATTTATCCACCGGTTCAACAATCAGAATTATGCCACTTTATATATGACAGGAGGCAGTTCTGTAAAGCAATTTAATCCGAATGAACCCATCAGTAAAGTAATAAACACAATCAGTTCCCTAGCATTCAAGAACAATTTTATGAAGTTGTATAATCTGGAATCAGCGGCAATTGGCTACAGCCAAGATGTTGCAAATGGCGTGAATCTCAATGGAAAGATAGAATACCAGCAACGCAAACCAGTATTCAACAATACGGATTTTTCTTTTTTTAACAAGGACGAATTATACACTTCGAATAATCCGTTGGTACCAAATGATTTCACCACTCCCGGTTTTGAAAAACACCATTTGACGAAAATTAATTTACTTGCAAAAATCAATTTTGGAAACAAATATTCCTCCCGTCCCGATGGAAAATTTAACATCCGAAATGAAAAATATCCAACTCTTTATTTAGGCTATGAAAAAGCAATTGCGGCTAATGAAAAGAAGTATGAGTTTGACCATTTCAATAGCCGATTAACGTATGATTTGACATTGAAAAATAAAGGTGTTTTAGGGTTGAATCTAAAAGCGGGGAAGTTTCTGAATGCAGATAACATTGCTTTTATAGATTACAAGCATTTTAATGGCAATCAAACCCACATTGGGCAGTCAGCGCGCTATTTGAATGTATTTAACTTACTGCCGTATTACTCTAACAGTACGAACGACAGCTATTTTGAAGTGCATACGGAATACAACGACAAAGGCTATATCATGAATAAAATACCTTTATTGAACAAACTAAAATCAACTTTGACACTGGGTGCTCACGCGCTGTCTACGCCAAACAACAAACCTTATACTCAAATTACAGTTGGGTTAGACAATTTAGGTTTTGGTAAATTTAAAATGCTCCGTATCGATTATGTTCGTTCGTACCAAAATGGATTTCAAGGAGACGGAGTAGTATTTGGGCTCAAATTTTTGAATATATTGGAATAAAAAAAGAATCTATTTGTCAGTTGCAGTACAGTCGGAAAATATAACGGCATCTCGACTGCGCTCGATGTGACAAAAACATAACGAATTAAAAAAAGGCACTCGAAAATAGTTTTGGTGCCTTTTTTAGTTTTATCATACACCACAATATTAATCATTTGGTTCCACATGAATCAACACCTGTCCCAATTCCGGAATTTCCTCTAGCAAAGTATCCTTTAGTTTATGAGCCAGATCGTGTCCTTCTTTCACGGTAATATTTGAATCGACAGTAGCATGCAAATCTACATGATATTGCATGCCGGCTTTTCGAATAAAACATTTCTCGGTATCGATAATTCCGTCAACCTGAATGGAAACCATTCGGATTTGAGCTATTAAATCGTCGTATAAATGTTCGTCCATTATTTCGCCCAAAGCGGGTCTAAAAATAAGGTAACTGTTATAAAGTATGAATCCCGAAGCAAAAAGTGCAGCCCAATCATCCGCAGATTCGTAACCATCCCCTAAAATCAAGGCAATCGAAATTCCAACAAATGCCGCCACAGAAGTTATGGCATCACTTCGATGGTGCCAAGCATCAGCTCGTAGTGAGGAACTATTGGTTTGAATGCTTCTTTTCATCACCAGTCGAAACGAATATTCTTTCCAAATAATAATTGCAGCCAGAACGAGTAATGTCCATGGTTTTGGTAATTGATGTGGCGTTCCAATATTTACAATACTTTCATAGGCAATAATTGTGGCCGAAGTAATCAAAAAACCTACCACCAGAAAAGTAATCAAAGGTTCTGCTCTACCATGTCCGTACGGATGATTTTTATCCGCTGGCCTGTTGGAATATTTAATTCCGAACAACACCAAAAAAGAAGCAAAAATATCAGTCGTTGATTCAATTGCGTCTGCAATTAGTGCATACGAATTTCCGAAAAAACCGGCCAACCCTTTAATAATAGCCAGGCAAGTATTCCCTATAATGCTAAAATAAGTCGCCTTGATCGCTGTTTGTTCGCTTGACATGCGCTTTGTTTAAAGATGAAATAAAAGTAAAATCGTTTAAGTAAACCGAATTGAATTTTAGATTTAAATTCTTTCTGGCTTACTTAAACGAAAATTTTTATGATTTATGTTATTTATGCACGTACAATATTTGCACCAATAGCCCTCAATCGTTCGTCAATACGTTCGTATCCTCTGTCGATTTGTTCAATGTTTTGAATTGTACTCGTTCCTTTTGCGGAAAGCGCAGCAATCAATAATGAAATTCCCGCACGAATATCCGGTGATGACATTGTGGTGGCTTTGAGCTGCGATTTGAAATCATGTCCCATCACAACTGCTCTATGCGGATCGCACAACATAATTTTTGCTCCCATATCAATCAGTTTATCCACAAAGAACAATCTGCTTTCAAACATTTTTTGATGAATCAAAACATCACCTCTTGCCTGAGTGGCAACTACAAGCACAATACTCAATAAATCCGGAGTAAATCCAGGCCAAGGTGCATCAGCAATTGTCAAAATAGAACCGTCAATATCTGTTTTTACTTCATATCCATCTACGTGAGCAGGAATGTATATATCATCGCCACGACGTTCCAGCGTAATTCCAAGTTTTCTAAAGGTAGTAGGAATAACACCAAGGTTGTCCCAGCTGACATTTTTTATTGTAATCTCTGATTTTGTCATTGCAGCCAGGCCAATCCAGCTCCCAATTTCAATCATATCTGGAAGAATTCTATGCTCGCAACCACCTAAACTTTCAACTCCTTCAATAGTCAATAAGTTAGACCCAACTCCAGTTATTTTAGCTCCCATAGAGTTCAACATCTTACACAATTGTTGCAAGTAAGGTTCACAAGCTGCATTATACACTGTTGTTTTTCCTTTGGCCAAAACGGCAGCCATAACAATATTTGCGGTTCCGGTTACGGAGGCTTCGTCTAATAACATATCGGCCCCTTTTAATCCTTTTGGTGCTTCAACGCCATAAAAATGATCTTCTCTGTTGTAACGAAATTTAGCGCCCAGATTGATGAATCCTTCAAAATGCGTATCCAATCTTCGACGGCCTATTTTATCACCACCTGGTTTTGGGATATATCCTTTTCCAAATCGTGCCAAAAGTGGCCCAACAATCATGATAGAACCTCTTAAAGAACCGCCTTCTTTCTTGAATGCTTCGGTTTCCAGATACTCTATATTCACTTCATCAGCTTGAAAAGTATACGAGCCTGATCCATTTTTTTGAATTTTTACTCCTAAATTTCCTAGAAGCGTAATTAGTTTATTGATGTCAATAATATCAGGAATATTATTGATAATTACTTTTTCAGGTGTTAAAAGAACGGCACATAAAATTTGCAACGCTTCATTTTTTGCCCCTTGTGGCGTGATTTCTCCTTTTAGACTGATGCCACCTTCTATTTTGAAAATTCCCATTTTTTACAGTTATGAGTTATAAATTATTAGTTATGAGTTAAAAAGTTACGAGCTAAAAGTAATAGAACAAAATTCAAAACTTATAACTCCAATTTATAACTGACTTACAAAGGTTTCCTATTTTGGTTCTTGTGAATCGGATTTGGTTTTCCTGTTTTTGTATTCTTATTGCTAAGAATTTTGGGTTGTCCTACCGGCAATATTTTATTCGAAACCCGCTTATTGGTTCGTAATAAATCAGTGGTATTTAATAATTCCTCTGAACTTTGAATCAAATTCAACTTGCCATCGGAGAGTTCAAATAAATGTTCAAAAATGACATCATCTTTTACTGTGTCTTTGTTCCAACTCAAATATGATTTTTTCATGTGATTGGCAATTACTTTCACCAAGGCACTTTTCATATCGCCATCTTCCCATTTATTGGCCACATCAATCATGTATTTTATGTTGTTGCCATAATACCTGTATTTGGGAAAATTCTGAGGATAACTCAACACATCCGGTTTAAGCTGCAAGACTTCGCGAGATGGAGTTGGGTAGGGCGAATCCGCCACTAGTTTAAAATCAGACATTATGAAAATTTGATCCCATAATTTGTGCTGAAAATCAGGAACATCACGCAAATGCGGATTCAAGCTGCCCATGACCTGAATAATGTATTTTGCCGCTTTATTGCGTTCTACATCATCTTCAATTTTAGTTGCCTGATCAATTAATTTTTGCAAATGACGTCCGTACTCCGGAATAATCAAATGCGATCGCTCTGCATTGTATTCCAAATGATGCACTACATCGTTCGCATTTTCTTTACTATATTTTGAATTCATATTTGAATGTATATTTTTTTGATTTACGTGTTTTCTTTTTCGAATAGTGGAATCATTCGAACACCCATTCCAATTTTTTTATATCTAAAGAGAAACAATGCCTTTTATTGTAGAGACTTCTAGGTATTTATCTACTATTTCTTGTGCATCTTTCACAGTCACATCAACAGATATACTGGTAAATTTGCCTGTTTTGGATTTTGTGGTTTTGATAACCGCTCCCATACAATCAAAAGCCAACTCAACGCGTTCTACATTATCACTTTCTGTTGGCACAATAAATTTAAATAAATATTCTGCTGGCCATGTATTGCTCATATCCAACTCTACTTTTAATCTATCGTAAAATTCTTCCGTCTTCTTATCCATTTTTTATTTAAAAATAAAGGCAAATATACGGTTTCAAACGTGAATTATGAATTTTGAAATATGATTTTTTGTCTAATCGCACTTTAACCGCAATGATTTTTTCAAATCCCAATAAGTTTAAGTAAATTTGCCCCTTATTTTTTAAAAGTGCAGAAAGAAATTATAGTTATCATTGGCGGTCCAGGAACCGGTAAAACTACTATCATCGATGGATTGATAGCTCAGGGACATTGTTGTTATCCCGAAATTTCCCGGGAAGTAACATTGGAAGCAAAAAAACAAGGAATCGAGCAATTATTCCTAGAAAAACCACTGTTATTCAGCGAATTGCTTCTTGAAGGGAGAAAAAAACAATTTCAAAATGCTTCTAAAGAAATCCACGATATTGTATTTATAGACAGAGGAATTCCGGATGTTTTGGCCTATATGCATTACATAGGCGATAGTTATCCTGCTACTTTTGATACGGCTTGCCGCGAACACACCTACTCAAAAATATTCATACTCCCACCTTGGGAAGAAATTTATATCAGCGACCACGAACGTTATGAAAACTTCGAACAAGCGAAACTCATCTACAATCATCTCACTGAAACCTATGAAAATTATGGGTACAAACTCATAGAAGTTCCAAAAGATACGATGGATAACCGAATTCTTTTTATCTTAGATGAAATTTCCAGATAGTCTGCAGGTTTAGGATCTATGCTTTGGACTGTTTTTCAATGAAATGAAATCTATACTCTATGCAAGAAGCAGAAGCTATTCTTCAAAAATATTGGAAGCACAACAAATTCAGGTCACTGCAAAAGGAAATCATCGATTCCGTTTTAAGCGGTCAAGATACTTTTGCATTGATGCCAACCGGCGGTGGAAAATCAATTTGTTTCCAGATTCCGGCAATGATGAAAGAAGGCATTTGCCTGGTTATCTCGCCATTGGTAGCGCTCATGAAAGATCAAGTCGCCAATTTGCAACAGCGAAACATCAAAGCCATAGCCCTGACAGGCGGAATTCGATCCGAAGAAATGATTGATTTATTGGACAATTGCCAATTCGGAAATTACAAATTCCTTTATTTATCGCCAGAGCGTCTTCAATCCGATTGGATTTTAGAACGAATAAAAAATCTTCCCATCCATTTAATCACAATCGATGAAGCGCATTGCGTTTCCCAATGGGGACATGATTTCCGACCAGCTTATTTAAAAATTTCAGAACTAAAAAAGCATTTTCCAACAGTCCCATTTTTAGCCTTAACCGCTACTGCAACGCCAAGAGTCAAAAAAGATATCATCGCAGAACTGGGACTACATAAACCACAGATTTTTGAAAAATCATTTGCCAGAGAAAATATTGCTTATATGATTTTTGAGGTCGAGGATAAACTGTTCCGAATCGAACAAATCCTGAAGAAAAATCCACAACCTTCCATAATATATGTACGAAACAGGAAATCGTGTCTGGATATTTCCTCTCAATTGAATTCATTAGGATTTAAAGCTACGTATTATCACGGCGGACTTTCGTCCAAAGAAAAAGATAAAAACATGGAATCCTGGATGAATGAGGATGTACAGGTTATTGTGGCAACCAATGCTTTTGGAATGGGAATTGACAAAGCCAATGTAAAAACGGTCATTCACATTCAGCTTCCGGAAAATATGGAAAATTATTATCAGGAAGCCGGACGTGCGGGTAGAAACGGAGAAAGAGCTTTTGCGGTTTTATTAACCAGTCCCTCTGACATCATTCAGGCTCAAAGCCAATTTATCACTATTCTTCCTGATAAAAAGTTTTTGAATCTCATGTATGTCAAGCTTTGCAACTATTTTCAAATCGCTTACGGAGAAGGAATCAATGAACAGTTTACCTTCAATTTACATCATTTTTGTTTAAAATATGAATTCCCAACCTTAAAAACGTACCATGCAATGCAATTCCTGGACCGACAAGGAATTATTAGCCTGTCTCAAGAATTTTCAGAAAAAATCACCATGCAGTTTCTTATTCCCTCCAAAGAAGTGATTCGGTATATGAGTTTAAATCCAAATGACGAGGAAATTATTTTAGCCATTTTGCGCACGTATCCGGGAATTTACGAAATGCAAACGGCATTCAACCTGCAACTGATTGCTAAAAAATCAAACCATAAGGAAACTGAAATTCAGGCTGTTTTACATAAATTAAAAGAAAAGAAAATTATAGAGTACCATTCGAAAAATAATGACGCCACATTAATTTTCAATGAAGTTCGGGAAGATGACAGAACCATCAATCGAGTTTCGAAGCATTTAGAAAATCAAAATCAGTTAAAAAAAGAACAGCTTCAATCCGTAATTCAGTATATAAGTGAGAAAAAAGTATGCAAAAATAAGTTGATTCTAAATTATTTTGGCGAAAAAACAACCGTTGATTGCGGTGTTTGCTCCTTTTGCATTACTAAAAAAATAAAGAAAAAAGAGGTATCGGTGCTTTCCAAAGAAATAATTGCGTTATTACAAGCAGAAGATTTAAACTCAAGAGACATTCAAAATAAAACTAAAAATAGTCCAGACGAAGTTATCTTTGTACTTCAGGATTTACTAGAAAACAACACAATTTTGGTTAAACCAAATAATAAATATACTTTACGATCATAATGGAAAAATTACGAATAGTTTTTATGGGTACGCCTGAATTTGCCGTGGGAATATTAGACACGATACTTAAAAACAACTACGAAGTCGTAGGTGTCATTACTGCTGCAGACAAACCTGCAGGTCGCGGACAAAAATTAAAATACTCAGCAGTAAAGGAATACGCACTAGCCAATAATCTAACTTTATTGCAGCCTTTAAACTTAAAAGACGAAACTTTTTTAGCTGAATTAAAAGCGTTGAATGCTAATTTGCAAACTGTAGTTGCGTTTAGAATGCTGCCAAAAGCAGTTTGGGAAATGCCCTCTTTAGGCACTTTTAATCTTCATGCTTCGCTCCTGCCGAATTATCGCGGCGCGGCACCCATAAACTGGGCAATCATTAATGGAGAAACTAAAACTGGTGTCACCACTTTTTTTATCGATGATAAAATTGATACAGGCGCAATGATTTTAAGTTCGGAAATTCCAATTGATGAAACCGAAAATGCGGGACATTTGCATGACCGATTAATGGAATTAGGAAGCGAGACCGTTATTGACACTTTGGCACTGATCGAAAAAGGAAGTGTATCGACAGTGATTCAAAAAGACACCAACGATATCAAAACAGCCTACAAACTCAACAAAGAGAATTGCAAAATAGACTGGACAAAATCAGCGCAGGAAATAAACAATCTGATCCGAGGTTTGAGTCCGTACCCAGCGGCTTGGAGTTACTTTGGCGACAATAATGAAGAGTGGAATGTAAAGCTATACGAAGCCAAAATAATCACTGAGGAACATAATTATGCTGTCGGGAGTTTAATTTGTACCAAAAAAGAAATGAAGGTAGCGGTAAAAAAAGGATTTATCCAAATACTTACTCTACAGTTTCCAGGCAAAAAGAAAATGAATACTTCTGAATTTCTGAACGGGATTGTATTTTCTGTTGACGCAAAAGTCTATTAACACCAACAAAAAGGGTACTTCATACACTTTAACAAGAAACAATCTTTACTTTATCAACAAAAAAAATAAGTTATCAACAAAATACTCTAAATTAACACAAAACGCTTGCAAGGAACGTATTTCCTACTAAATTTGTGTATTAACAATTTTTTTTAACCAACAATTAATAACTAATTATTATGAACAAATCAGAATTAATCGATGCTATCGCTGCTGATGCAGGAATTACAAAAGCTGCAGCAAAATTAGCTTTAGAGTCATTTTTAGGTAACGTAGGCGGAACTTTGAAAAAAGGTGGAAGAGTATCTTTAGTAGGTTTCGGATCATGGTCAGTATCTGCCAGAGCCGCAAGAGACGGTAGAAATCCTCAAACAGGAAAAACTATTCAAATCGCTGCTAAGAATGTAGTGAAATTTAAAGCTGGAGCAGAATTAGAAGGTGCAGTAAACTAATTTTTATCCTTCCTAAATATAATAAAACCTTCCATCTGGAAGGTTTTTTTATACGTTTCACCGATTTTATATGGCGCCCTTAAAATAAAAAACCTAAATTTAATGAAAAATCTAATCCGATGATAACAGATAAGATAAAAAAAGGATATTTGCTTATAGCAGAGCCTAAGATAATTGGGGATTTATCATTCAATAGATCGGTAATTTTATTAGCTGATTATAATGAAGAAGGATCCGTAGGGTTCATAATTAATAAACCTTTAAAGTACACTATCCACGATTTAATTCCGGAGATAGCGGCACGATTTAAGATTTATAATGGTGGTCCGGTAGAACAAGACAACTTGTATTTCATTCATAATATCCCTGAATTAATTCCAAATAGCATTGAAATATCTAACGGAATATATTGGGGTGGTGACTTTGAAGCAACTAAAGAGCTCATCAATAAAGGAGAAATAAGCAAAGACAATATCCGATTCTTTTTAGGTTATACCGGCTGGCATGAAAACCAACTAGAAAGCGAAATGGAAAGTCGCTCGTGGATTATAACGGCGAACAGCTATGAAAACAAAATAATTGGAACATCAGCCACTCATTTCTGGAAAGAACAGATTATGGAATTAGGCGGCGAATACCTCATCTGGTCTAATGCTCCGGAAAATCCATACCTAAATTAAGTATTTCGGACTATTTCGTTGAGTTTTTCTAATAATTGAGTCGATACGTGAGTCGTAAATATTTTTTTGCGGTATCGCGTTATGGGTTGAATGCCTTTTATTACGTTCGTTATAAATAATTCATCCGCTTTTTGCAGGTCAAACGGAGAGATCACTTCCTCGACAACCTCTAAAGTTTCTATTTTTTTAGCCAGACTTAAAATCTGTTTTCTCATAACGCCGTTTAAACACCCCTCAGAAACCGGCGGCGTAATCAATTTATCACCCATTAGCATAAAGATATTCCCCTGCAATGCTTCTACTACATTCTTGCTATCATTAAGTACTAAGCAATTGTCCAAGCCATTTTCATTAGCGAAAATACTTCCTGTTATATTGATAATTTTATTAGTCGTTTTGATCGACGATAGCAATTGTTTTGTGATATAGAAGTCTTTGTATAAATCTACTTCATATTCTTTCTTTTCAATTGAATACAAAGTGTTCTCAAGCGCTATTGAATGAATCAAAAAAGAAACCGTATTATTTTGCGGCAAATAATACCCGCCATCGTTTCTATATACTGTAATTCTGGCTCGGGAGGAAAGAGAGAGACCCGTTTTTTTTACTAAAGAGAGAATTTGTTCCTCCAGGTATTCCATGGTGAAATTCATTGGGATTTCCATACGTACCACCCGCATAGAAGACATTAACCTGAAATAATGATCTTCTAGAAAAAGAATTGTATTATTTACTATTTTAACTGTTTCAAAAACACCGTCACCATATAGAAAAGCACGGTTTTGAAACAATACATTGGTGTCCTGAGACACAATAGTTCCATTAAAATTAATCATAAAGAAGCCCTAAATTTTATTCAAGGCAAATATAAGTCATAAAATATGATTTTACTATACAGATCCTATTAGATGTTTAAGATCCGATATTTGATTTTCCCACAGTAATGTGGCCTCGTCTACCTCGTCTTTTTCAGCAAAATCTACTACCATTAAAGAAACGTCTTTAGTGAGTTCATCTACTAAAATATGCAATTCAAAAAAGTACTCCGTGTCTTTACTATTCTCGTCGACCCACTTGAATTTTACTTTCTCACCTGCTTTCTTAGAGGCAAGCCTTGCTTTTTCTTCGGAATCCTTCCAAATAAAAGTAAAAAATTCACCACGAGAGTTTACATTATCTGCAAACCATTCAGACAAACCTGATGGAGTAGAGATATACTGATACAATAATTGTGGAGAAGAATTTATGGGAAACTCGATTTCGTAACGTACTTTTTGATCCATGACCTACATTTAATTTTTCGGAAATATATAGAATATAACTACATAAAAAAAGTGTTTTTAAAAATATATTTTTTTATTAAAAATATAGTTGCATCCAATATTTTTATTTTTATATTTGCACCCGCATTCAGGGAAGGTTTTTCCCTAATTATGGCGAGATAGCTCAGTCGGTTAGAGCGCAGGATTCATAACCCTGAGGTCCCGAGTTCAAATCTCGGTCTCGCTACCAAAGCAAAAACCCTAACATCAATATGTTAGGGTTTTTTATTGGAAATAATTCAAAAAACATCGCCCTCTGATTACTCCAGTGAGCACCGAAGTGACGAATTTTATGAATTGAGCTGATAATTCTTTAAGTATGATACAGACACGGCAAACATGCAATGTAGTTTTCATGTGTACCGCGTCTCTTTCAACCAAATTTTCAGAATTTTAATTGTTGCAGAAGATTGTAGTATGATTAATTCGTTTGATTGTTTTTTCTTTTAAAATGTTAATCATCATAATTCCTACCCCAGGGTCTTCTTGCTAAATAATTATTACAACTATGACATTCCCTACCTATCTGCCAAGTAAGCGAAAACTCATGAACTCCTTGGGTATTTTTTATTTTTGATGTACTTACATCGTAGGAATATCCAAAAGTGAAGTTATATATTTTAATAGAACCAATTAGATTTACTGAAGTAAGTATATGGCTTTCACTACTTTTAATCATAGGATTTGTTGCAGCAATGACTCCCAGAATAAATGGATTAAAATGAACAATACTACCAAAATCCAATCGATTATATTGTCCTTGTTTCATGAAATTTGATGTAAGTACTAATTTGGAATCATTCGGTAAAAATGATAAAGCGGGATTACTGTCCAGATTAAATGCATATCCACTCTGAAGAGTAATGTTCATATCTAAAGGGAGCTTACCTTGAGAGTCGAAGGCAATATTGGGAGTATTGAGATGCTTCACTGAAGCTCCGAGCCAAAAATCATCGGTATAAAGTAAAAGACCAGATGAAATATCTAAGAAATCTATTTTATTTTGTAGACCTATAAGACTTGGATCTGAACTACCATCACCAATACTACCATCGTTACTATTAATTTGATCTTCAAACAAAAGGCTTTTGAAATTAAAATTTTTAGTTCCATAACCCCCTTCTACTCCTAAAATCATTCTTAATCCGGAATAAAAATTATCTAAGTCAAGATTTAGCGAAAACACACCGTTAATTTGAGTGTAATTATAGTTTGTAAAAGCCTCATACTGATTTAGTACGGTGATACCGATTCCAATATTTTGAAGATTTGAATCATTCGGACGGGAATCTTCTGATAAATTCCCAATGGAACCATTGATAAAGGCATAATCAGTATCCACTCTTCTAACTCCATCGGGCCACTGTGTTCGGTGTAAAATTCCGGTGTTTAACGTGTTTACGGTTCCTGTAAACGCGCCGTTCTGCGTTTCAGGGACAAAATAATAGTGTGTAAAAACAGGATCTTGTGCGTTAACTTCTGTAATAAATATGGAAGTTAACAGGATATACAAAGCAAATTTTAATTTCATTCTCTGTTGTTGATTATTTTATTACTACAAAAGGGTGATTTTCAGTGACAATAGTTCCATAAAAAGTTTCTGCGCTAACTTTACAATAATAATTACCATTCTCCGCATTCTGGCCTTTTATTTTACCATCCCACCCTTTCAATGTGTCTCCGGTTTCTGAATAAATAAGTGAACCCCAGGTGTCATAAATATCCAGGCGAACATTTTTTAAGGTCTTCGCCACAGGTCTGAATGTATCATTGACAATATCGTTGTTGGGTGTAAAAGCAGTGGGAACAACCAACACATACCCCTTTTCAACGATAAAACTAATTTTTTGTACATAGATGCATCCAAACGGATAAGTAACTGTTTGTGTTACCGTATATTCTTTTGGATTTATGAAGGTATGTACTGGATTTAGATCTGTTGAAAAGCTACCGTCGCTAAAGTCCCAAATCATACTGATGTAATCACCAGTAGCGGTATTGGTAAACTGTATTGGATCCATTATAGAATAACTACCATACGTTAAATAAGAATATGATGTTACATTAAATGATGGTGTTCCAAGAGACTGCAATTTAACATTGAAGGAGTAATTTGCTTTACAGCCCAAGGCATCAGTTACATATAATATTGCCGTTCCGTTTTGACTGGTATTCATTATTTCATTATTTGAACCGCTGACCGTTCCATTGGACCAAGACAATTGGTAAGGCGGAACCCCACCCGAAACTTGGGCTACAAAGTTTTGTTTAACGTATTTGGTTTCACAATCAAATTCTGTTTTGGTTGCCACTCCAATAACGATAGGTGGCGGTCGATTGATGCTATATTGCGCCTGTTTTGAACAGCCTCTGCTATCAGTTACTGTAACCAGATAATTTCCTCCTGGAATATTCACTAAATCCTCAGTTGTAGATCCATTTGACCAAGAATACGTAAAAGGTGGTGTCCCTCCAGCAACCAGAAGATTTATTGTACCACTATTGGCATTGTCACAATCAAAGGCATTGGTAGTATTAGCGGATAAAATTAAAGGTTGAGGTTCTAATATTATAAAAGTTTTTTTGATTGCGCAAGGCTTACCATCCACGATAGTTACGACGTAAGAGCCTGGTTTCAAATTGTTTCTAACATTTCCAGCTACTGAACTATCATCCCAAACCAATTTTACAGGAGCAATCCCTCCAATAATATTTAGATTTATACTACCATCTTGGGCACCAAAACAAGAAATGTTTTTAACTACAGGATTGATCGTAAAAATGGGGGATTCGGGGATATTTACATTCAGTGTTTTTACACAATTATTTGAATCTGTAATGGTGATTAGATAATCACCAGCCGTAAGATTATCCTGAAACGTGCCGCTGCCAAGATTACTCCACACGATTCGATAGGGTGCAAGACCTCCATTTATAACAAGACGTATAGAAGCATCATTAGAACCATAACAGATTATTGGTGTGGTTGTGGCTGACAAAACAATGGCAGTTGGTTGGGTAAGTGTAACACTTAATACTTTAGAACAACCTGAATTATCAGTAACCTGTACATTATAAGTTCCAGCTGAAGTAGCAGTGAGATTTTTATTGGAACTTGTAAATCCGTTAGGTCCAGTCCAAGCAAAGCTATAGCCCGAAAGTGTAGGTGTTCCTCCAACTACTGCAATCTGTATCGCTCCTGTAGATTCTCCAGAGCACAATATATTAGTTTTACTGATTAGGCTAACCGCTAATACAGGTGGTTCTGTTATGGTAAATGTCGCAGTTTTTGGGTTGCAATTATTAGCGTCCGATACGGTTACTTTATATATTCCGGGACTTAAATTGGATATATCATCGGTGGTTGCATAAGAAATTCCATCTTTCGTCCAAGCATAATTGTAATTTAATGTACCGCCAGTGATTGTGATTTTAATTTCACCATTGGCAGCATTAAAACAAGTAATGTCTTTTTCTAAATCAGTAGTTATACCAATATCGTCGGGTTGCGTAATATTTACTGTTTGAACCTTCGAGCAATTCTTAGCATCTGTAACGGTCAAATGATAAGTTCCTGCAATTAATCCTGTTGCATTTAACGAAGTCTGTACTGGAATTGTATCCCAAGAGTATGTCAATATTCCCGTTCCACCACTTGCTAAAACGGTAACTGCACCTGTATTATTTTCGAAACAATTTACATTGGTTTGTGAGGCTATTGAAATTATAATTCCGTTTGGTTCTGTGATCGTGGCTTGTGCTGCTGTAGTACAACCTTTAGCATCTGTAATTGTGGCTGTATACGTGCCGATTGTCAGATTTATTGCTACAGCTGAAGTTTGAACTGGTGTTGTGTTCCAAGAATAACTGAAAGGCGCTGTGCCTCCAGTAGCAGTCACAGTTGCTGAACCGGTGCTATTTCCTGAACATAAAACATCCGTTTGAGCGGTTATAGTTGCAGACATTCCTGCTGGTTCTGTTATTGTTACGGAGCTTAAAATAATGCACCCTTTCGCATCAGTAACAGTTACATTATAAGTTCCGGCTTTTAACCCGATAGCTGTTGCCGAGGTTTGAATTGGGCTGGTATTCCAAGAGTAAGAATAAGGGGAAGTCCCTCCAGTAACTAAGACAGTAGCATTTCCGTTATTTCCTCCAAAACAGCTCACGTTAGTTGAATTCGAAATCATAGCGGTCAATCCGGCAGAAGGCTGAGTAATAAGTACTGTTTGCACTTTTGAACAACCATTGGCATCTGTTATGGTTACATTATAAGTACCTACTACTAATCCCGTTGTTGTTGCCGTTGTCTGAATTGGAATAGTGTCCCATGAATAGGTTAAAGTTCCTGTACCTCCGGTGGCAGAAACCGTTGCTGAACCCGTGTTATCTCCAAAACAGAACACATTGGTTTGAGATGTAATGGATGTAATAATACCGTTTGGTTCCGTAATCATAACCTGTTTTTGTATCGAACAAGTATTTTCATCGGTTATCGTAACGGTATAAGTTCCTGCTTTCAAACCTGACGCTGTTGCCGTAGTTTGAATTGGATTCGTATTCCAAGAATAGGTTAAAGTTCCTACACCACCACTTGCGGTTACCGTTGCCGAACCCGTTGCACTGCCAGCACAACTGATATTCGTAGGATATGATATGGAAGCTGTTATACCGTTAGGCTGTGTAATTACTATTCCAGAAATTGTCTTCACACTTCCATTTGCATCGGTAATTTTAATATCATAAATGCCTACCCCCAAACCCGTAAAAGTATAAGTAGTAGCTGCTGAATCAACAATACTATTAATTGTTCCACTTCCTTGCAAAGTCAATAAATAATCATAAGGTCCAACAGATTGTTGTGTAACATCTACTTTAATAGCTCCAGTCAAATAACCAAAACACAAAACATTTATTTGTGCTGCTGTATCTTCCTGGATAAGCAAAGCTAATGGTGCCGTTAAGGTAAAATTTAATATGACAGGATTACAAAGTCCATCGTTTATGGTTAATGAGTATGCGCCCGCTGGAACAAGTGAAATATCTTGACTTGAAGCCGAAAAACCGCTTGGTCCTGACCATAAATAAGTATAAGCGCCCGAACCTCCCGTAACGGTAACATTAATTGCTCCATCACTTGCACCAATAGTACTCACATTAAATCCATTAAAATTAGAAGGAATACTGGATGTTATAATGGCAGGACTTACCGTTATTTTATAAACTAAAGGCACCCCCGAACAAGAAACCGCATTATTTTTAAAAGTAGCGGTCGCAGTATAAATTACAGTTAGTGGATTTGTGGTTGAATTTACCAGCGTTTGAATTGCTATTGTATCTGTTCCCGAAGGTGTTGCGCCAGAAATTCCCGCAGGAATAGTAGCCGTCCAATTGAAGGTAACATTTCCGGTAGTAGGACTTGATAAACTTATTAGTGAACTGTCACTTCCAGAGCACAGCGTTTGATTTACTCCCGAAAATTGGACTTTTGGAGAGGGATTAACAGTAATTATTACTGTAAATGTTGGCCCTGTACAAGTTCCAGATTTAGGAGTTATAGTATATGTAGCCGTTTGAACATCATTTGTTGGATTAATTAATGTACCCTTTATAGTTGTTTGATTTACTAAGGCTGCACCTCCCGTAATTCCTCCAGTTACCACAGGAGCCGACCATGAATAGGTGGTTCCAACCGGGACAATATTTCCCACACCGTCTGAAGGAACTATTGAAAAAGCGGTAGAGGAACAGATGGTTTGGTTTTGTGGGGTTATAATACTTGGATTAATACTCACAGTAAATGTTTCTGTTTTCTGGCAACCATTAGAATTTGTATACGTAATTATTGTAGTTCCGCTTGTGAATGCAGTAACTAGTCCAGTATCGCTAATTGAAGCGACAGCCGGATTTGAAGATGACCAAGGTGAAGTTGTGGATGCTGTTGCTGTACCTGATAATTGTGAGCTAGCACCAATACATGTAGACAATGTCCCTCCTATAACTGGTAAAGCATTTACAACTACTGTTACTGGTTTAATTATAGAACAACCGTTCGTATTCGTTGCTTTGATATAGTATGTACCTGAAACTGTAATCGCAGATGGTGCTGATATCGCTGTTGTTGCTGATGCGTTTGTCCAATAACTATAAATTAATCCGTTGTCAGAACCTAATGTTATGGCTGGTACTGTAATGTCTACAGTCCCAGGAGAACAAACTGCTAAGGGATCTGTAACAATTAAACTGGAGAATTTATTTAATGTAAAAGTAAAAGTAGCTTGACCTGAGCCTGCGCAATTTCCATTAACGACTACAGTGATATTATACGTTTTAAATGCCGTAACGTTTATTTTAGGGAACTGACTATTAGCCGTTGTCCCGCCGATAAAACTGTAATCCGATGCAGTGACACCACTACCGGAAATAGACCATAAGAAACTTGTTGGAGCATAAGGAGCGACACTATAATTTGGCTTCGTCCCGACTTGACTAAAATCGATTGTATAATTGGGTGGTGCCTGATTGCATATTGATATTGTGTTAGGACTAAAACTTACTGTAGGGCTTCCTAAAACTTCAATAATTTTTGGTGTCGACACAACAGTTCCACAAGAATTTGTAACAGATAATTTCACAGTATAAATACCAGGATCTGTAAATACTATTTCAGGGTCTTTTGAAGCAGAATTAGACGGACTGACAAATTGATAACCAGTAGAAGGTGAAACAGTCCATAAATAGATTGGCTCTTGACAACTAAGATTAATTACATTTGAAGTATTTGTAAATTGGATTTGTGTATTTGGACAAATCGGTGTTTCTGGTGTATTCGTGAAAGTAGCTGTTGGTGAGATCTCTATTTTTATGGTTTTAGTAACTTCAGAAACAGTCTGACATAAATCGTCATTTATTGCTGTTAATTTTATTTCCCAACAACCTGGAATAGTAATTAATGCTTTGGGAATTTTCAGATTATTCGAAGAATCAATCCAACTAGAGATTTTAACCTCCGTAAAACTCACATCCCCGGGTTTTTTGTAATACCATGTAAAGGTGGCTTTATCAAGACAAGTTCCACTGCTCCCATACGACCCCAACATTGTTTTATTAGTTGCAATAATGTCTAGATTGATGCATTGCTTTGTTGATAAAAGAAATTCTGCTTTTGGGGCTAAACTTACATTTACTTTTTTCTCAACACCATTTCCATTTTTATAAAATTCAGTACAGTAATTTGCATTAGCGCCACCATTGTAAACGCCTTTATTTAAAAGAGTTTCTTTTATAATAAAATTACCATCAGTCTTAGCACATGATACCGACGTAAATGTATGAGTTATGGTTGGATTTGCCATTAATTCTGCCTGCGTTAGTTCCAATACAGGTGAACTGTCGCCAAAATCAACCCTATATTTTGAACCACTGTAATTTCTTCCAATTCCTTGATTTGTTACATCAACAGTAAATGAAACATCTACACCTACACAAACCACTTCACTTGTAGAGTTACCTAAACTTGTACCATTTCCGTGAAACAAAAACACCAAACTATACACAGATTTACTGTTCTTTTCAATTTCAAAAACATACGTTCCAATTGCTAAATTGTCAGGGATCGTTATTTCTCCATTTCCAATGTTATAGGCAATGAGAGTTTGTGTACCATTAATTACGTCTATTAAGGTTATTTTGTAATTATCCGTATTTAAATAATTGCAAACTGTAATCTTCTTTTTCGGCAAAATATTACTAGTAGCTCCTGAACTTTGTGTCAACGAACCAAATATGTTTGTTGTTTTTAAACAGGTTAAAGTACAATTAAAAAAAGAACTATTATTTGTTAAATCAGAAGTAGCAGAAGGAATATCACTACTACCTGGAACAATATTAAATGATAAAGTTTCTTCTGTGGGATATGTTTCTGGTGTTGTCCCCAAACCTGTTGTCGCTCTAACCCTTAATTTATAAGTTCCAGCAGGAAGTCCAGCAGGAAGTGTACCATTCATCACAGGAGCATAAAACTCATTTAAAGTTGTTAATATCGTTGGTGAAGTCGGAAAAATCCCTCCAACGTTAGATAATTCTAAAATAAATTGATTATCCAATTGAAATATTCCTGTTGGATTAACGATTACAGAAACTCCTGAACCAGCAGTATAATTAGCTGTATTATTAAATCTAATTAAGTTAATTGTCTGAGAGTTAACACTAGATATTGCAGTAAAAAGGAAGATAAATAAAAATAGAATTTTGTAAAAGTGTTTCATTAAGTATATTTTGTTTGCTGTCAGTAATTATATTTTATCCAAATAATTAAACAGGATAATTTATTTATTCCTAAACATGAAAGTTCAAACCTACAGTTTATAATACTATCTCCTTTACGGTTTTCCGTAATGTCGTCTAAATATCATCAAAAAAATCATTTGGATCAAATGGGATATCATCATCTGGATCTTTATCATGGGCATTGACACCCGGCGGATTAAATAATCCCCAACTGTCTTTGATATAATCCCAAACATCAAAACTCGCCACCCAATCAATAAACAATAACCTGAATTCGTCAATGGTATTTCTTAATAATTCGATGTAATCTTTATCAGTAATATCTTCTTCAAATCGTAAACTTCCTGCCTGCACATACAATTCTCTGGCAGCTTTACGAATAATCGCGGCGTTTTCCATTTTTATATCATACAACCCAACCCCTGCAGCTCCAGCAATTTTGGCCGGAATCAGGAACGCATTTTCCATCATAAACCGTACGGTCGTTTCTTGCAAAAACTCGTTTTCTTTGGGTACAATTTCTACTAATCCCATGGTGATTTTTAGGATTTGCTCTGCCTTTTGGTACAAAGGCATTTGCTTTATTTCATCGTGTTTTGACATCTTTTTTTAATTTTAGTATCAAACTATTGATTTTTATTTCCCATAACGTGGGCTTTCCTCCGCAACCATTCCCAATTCCTCTTCACCATCACCCACACTCACCTGACCATTCATTAACATAGGTAACAACCAATCGCGAAGTGAAGCGAGTTCTTGGTTTTCTCTTTCAATTAAATTTATTTTGTTAAAAATTGGAACTATCAGCTCGTTGAATTGGGAAATTATTGTTTCATTTTCGGGCAATATAACTTGCAAATTATTCAATCTTGCTTGATTAACATTTTTTAATATAGTGCCACCTGAACCATTTTTTATTATTTCCTCAATTGATTTTAGATAGAAAAAAACAGGAATTTTGAGTGATAAATCATTTAGTTCATAATGGATGGCAAACCCACAATATAATGTGTTTTCTACAAAATCAGAAATTAATCTTGTAGCTCCGGGTATACCACTTCTTGCGATAATAATACTTCCTTCATGAACAGCATATTTCCTAACATCTGATTCACGTAAATAAATTATATCTAAATCTGAATTTTTCAAAAAGTAACTACTTGCACTTATATTTCTCACGTTTATAATTGGACAAGCAACGTTTCCAGGTTTTGATGGATCATAGTTGACCCCATTTTTAAAATTACCCATTTCACCAAGTAAAATACAATCCCAACCCTCCGGAATTTCTCTTTTCAACTCATCATTCCAAACCATTTTACCACCAGAAGTTTTATACGGTTTTCCAATGCCCACCCCGTCCTGCGGACACCCCTCCGAAGGAGGGGAATAAGGAAAATCAAACTGCACAAACCAATAGTCGTACAGCGTTTTTGCCATTGCTTCCAGCTCGGTATTGATGCGGTTATTGAGTTCTATTTTAGAATCTAAATCAGAAAGGACTTTGGCTATTTTTTGTTGGGTTAATTTATCAGGTATTGGAAGAACTTGCAACTTTAATGCTCCTTCATTTACTCTTTTTCTTCCAGAGGTACCTTCCATACAACCAATTGCTCTTTTTCTGAAAGCAGGACTTTTTGCTAAATAGAAAATAAAATCATTGATTGTATTTTCATTTTCTCTTAAAACAATAAATTCAGACGAGCCAAAGGCAACTTCATTTTCTGCTAAAACATCAACTTGAGCAGTTTTACCATTTTCAAGACAGGGTGTTATTTTTGCAACAAGGGTGTCGCCATTCCTAAATTTAGGACCTGCACTATATTCTGAGAACTCAAAACCTTTTATTTTTTTTTCAAAAACTTTAAGTTTGTCCTATAATCGAAAAATCAAAATTTCCATTTTTGTAAATCAAAACTTCCATTTTTTTGACAAATATAACAAAAAGGCTCCACACATTGTAAAGCCTTTTAACTACCCTTTAAACAACGTTTAAATTAAACTTAGCATCATTCCCATCAAGCAGCGCCTTTGTGTTGTCGAGGTTGTTCTCATACACGTGAACATTGCCTAGAAACAAGGTAATACTCTTCAAGGGCAGCGCAATCTGGTTACTAATCAAATACAAATGGTAGATGTCAGCAGGAAGCCCAAGGTTAGCGTCTGAGCTACGCTGGTAAGCTGTAACCAATAGTTTTCCATTCTCTATCTGAAACTGTATCAAACTTAAACACGGCTGTTGATTGCTCTCAGTATTGTTAGAACCTAGAAACAATACATAATTCTTTGACGTGCGCTTTTCTTTGTTGATCTTCTCTAATAACTTTGGCAATTGCTCAAAATACGTTGGATAACTATTTACTAGAATAGGACCGCAATAATCCCACCAAGTAACACCAACTCCCCTATAAGCCTCCGTAGAGCGTTCACCGGCCATAAACAACCCTAATTCATCTTTAAGCTTCTTTCGTGCCATAGCGTGACCCTCAAACAGTTCCAGCAGGTCAATTGGCTTTAATTCTAGAGATTGATTCAAAAGATAAGTGATTGAGCCTTTTTTATTCTTTTGATTCTTACCTTTCTCAAGGATTTTATTAAGCATTCCATGATACTTGTTCATTTTTAATTCGATTTTTGATTGATGATTGATTATATTTGTACCTCTCACATCATAAATTAAAATAGCAAAGCCAGCATTAGAAGACTTATGTCCTCCAACGCTGGCTTTGGTGCTAAATTAATTAAGATGTGAGAGTTTTTTTTAATGTTGGAGGACTATTTTTTACTTCCCATCCTCCTGAGAACTACACTAAACTATCAATGCTTTTCATACAATGATTAGGATCTATTTTGTCAAGGACAAAAGCGACTCCTTTACCTATCCCCGTGAGCGTGTTATCACGTTGATTTTTACCTAGTACGCTTGAGATAGTTTCTTTCCTATTCCCGAATTCATAACCTCCTTTCTTGATTAAAATCAGGTTAAACAAATCTTTACAGACCACGTTACCGGATGCGTCTATACTTGTGGCAATGCTCAAAAATTGCTGGTCTAATCGCTTAAACGAAAAACTCCAACGCCTTTTATAAAGATTAATGAAAAACGTTATCAGCAGTCCTAAAGGAAATAGTAGCATCGATAAAAATACCGACACTATTGCTAAAGCGGTACCCATTACTGTAAATTCATTAGGATTAAATCCCGTACCGTAATTTCAGTACCGAAAACAAGATTGTTAAAAACCGCATTAATATCAGGATCAGTTTCGGCATTTATAGCAGTAACCAGGTCGGCTTTCTTACCCGTTTTTAGATAATATTCATAGGTGTCGGTATATCTGGCATAAAGCAACGCATATAAATTTGGGTTTTTAGCCTGCAAATAATCATCCGCACTACGACGTTCTTCTTTTAATATTTGCCTTTGTTTTTGACTTGAAAAACCAACAACCGTCTCCGTGCCATCACCTACAAACACAGGCTGTAAATCAAAATACTCTGGTTGCTTGTTTTTGGTATAAGCGATTTCACCAGCCCAGTCCAAGTAATGAATGGATTTTCCAACTCCTAGAAATATGTTTGGCCACTCAACACCATTATGCGTGTGCGTACCGTATAATTTCTCATACGTTATCCTGATGGCTTCCTTGTCTTTTGCAGCATAATAAGACTTAGAAACCCATTGTCCTTTCATGTCAATTACTTTCTCTTTTGCAGTAAAAAAAGAAAGATTGTCGAAGTTTATATCACTCATGGTGTTACCAAGAGTCTGGTATTTTTCGAGGTAATGATCTAATACTATTTGTGCGCTCATAATGGTGGTTTTAAGATGCTAATTCAATGTATTTTATGTTCATTATATCTTGCCTTTTAACTTTAAAAATAGCATACATATTGGTAGCTTCGTTGTAAGAAAAAGTTGTAACTAACGTTGAGCCTCTACGTAATGTGATAACTCCGTTTAATCTTTGAAAAGTCCATAAAACATTTATTGGAACTGCAGCATTTTGCATTATATTATCTTCTATATAAACACCTGCTTGATTATCATTTTGATAGTACCGAAAATAAGATGTATTAGTATTTCCATACCACGGAGCATTCAATATTTGAAAGTCGTAAACTTTTACATTATCTGACGATCTATGTAGTGATAAAAACGAAAGCCATTCCTCAGGTGTTTCTGAACCAAAAGGCGATTGTAAGAAAGAGAAAGTTATTCTAAAATTTAACACATCAATTGTGAATAATGGTTGTTTTAATGTAGCAGAACCTGAAATACCATAACTAAAAACTTTGGCGCTACTGTTTTCTGTTAAGTCAATAAAACCAGTAACATTTACCCAATCTTCAGTTGTAGGAGTGTAAACAGTCCCTAAGACAATCATTAAAGCATTAGCAAAAGTTGCCGATAACCCGTTATTAAGAGTGACAGCATAAAGTCCTTCAGCTGCTCCCGTTGTGACATTAACCTTAACTAAATTATCACTTACAAACGTGATATAATTAATTGTTTGCCCTACAATTGCCACAGTCATAGTAGGAGTAAAAAAAGCCCCTTTTAAAGTGAAATTTGTGGTTGTGCTTGGCAATGTGCTGTCAGGTATTAAAACTTCTAAATAAGGCGCTGGCGCTGTTGCAATCGTGTACATTTTCAAGTTTCCGTTTGCATCGGTGCTTAAAACTTTATTCGTTGGAAGTTGCCCATCATTTCTTGTGTTTGGATAATTACTCAATTTTATATCTTTATTCAAGAACTCCGTAACCTCCAAAACATCTGCTGCAACAATAGCCGGTTGTCCAATTCCAAAACTTCTGTTTCTTAAATTCAATTCAAAAACTCGTCCAGTATCAGTAAGGTTGTATTTTACAATCTCACTTGCTCCAACTACAAGAACCGGGTTTAAGGCATTGATATACGTAACAAATCCCGCTACATTTTGCGTTGCCAATGCAGTTGAAAGAATTGGTTTAACAGTTGTGGTAATGTTTGCCAATCCTGCAAGCTTGGTGATTTCACCTTCATTTATAAGGCGTTCGCCTGCTACTTTATCTACTTTGTTTGTTGTCAAACCATCAATCAAACCCTTCAAAGTTTTACCCATTTCTGCCGTCAAGGCTTTCGTGGTTCCGCCAGTAGTCAAGTCATTAACCAAAATCGTACTTAAGGAAGTTTGCACGTTTTCAATAGCATCGACTAACTCCTGAACAGTGTCTAAATTAAGATTGTCAGAAGTTAGCAATACATTAATTGCGTTGATCTGAGTTTTTAATGTTTTGACCGTTTCGGCACTAGCCAATGAAGTAACGCCACCAGTAACTAAATCATTTACAATTACTAAATAATCGCTGGCTATTTTTGCAAATTCATTTAGCGGGGCGTAACCATTGGCTACGCCTTTTTTAGTTTTATCTTCTTTGGCACTGAACAATGTGGCGTGAGCAACAGCATCCGTTTTATGCGCATTAAACTGGTCGTTTTCAGTTTTAGCATTCAAAACACTTGTAAGACCTGAAATACTACTTTGCGGTATTGGCTCTTCCTTGTTCCAAAAACTACCCCACGAAGCCCAAAATTGAGCCTGTGTAGGTTTTTTACCGGTCATAAACCAGTCATATATCTGTGCTAAATTTGCCATAATTTTATCCTATATATTCAATAAATAATACTACTCTGTACGGGTTCATTAATGAAAAAGATTGACCGCCTCCGATGGATCCCGTTTGTTTATCTTGAAAATTACCGGCGGCTTCTCCTCCAGAACCATCATTTGACCCACTTTGTACATACGCTCTAAATCCGTGCGTATGCGATGGAATTTCATCTATAGAAAGCGTTTTGCTTTTCGCCCCTCCAATTTCACCCAAAGTATCAAACTCAGGTTGCGTAGCATCAAGACCAACAGGAATACGCCCACGCCAATCTAAAACTTCTTGCCAACCCGCAGGAATATCAACAGCGGGTTTGTTCCAAAGAACCATCCCACCACCAGATTGAAATACTGCCGTTTTTTTCTCAAGGGAATCAAGACGCACCATTAATTGAACAGCTGGATCAACACGCTTAAAAGCCGTCCACAACCATGATGTAGCAGCAGTTCCAAAAGTGGCATAGCGAACAGTGTGAACTTGTTTTACAGTACCATTTTCAAAGGCACGATTTACGGGCTCTTCAATAATGATTACAGTCGAAGTTCCAGTAACGGCTGCTTCCCTAAATTCTAACGGTTCACCATCGATGTAAACAACCCCTTTTTTTACGGTCGCACCTAACAACTCACAACCTGATATAATTGTCAAGTTACCCGCCAATGCTCCAAAAGCCTGAAAGATTTCGAAAGCCGTTTGCAGTTCCTGCAAGCGTTCTGTTTTTAGCGGAAAACCGCCTGTTTGGTTAAAATTTGTTTTATTCATTTATAAAAATATTATAGCGTTTGCCGCCTGCTTTATAAAATTTAATATGTGCGTGTAGCCCATCCAGTTGTGTGTTAAAAAGAGCTTCCGGAACATAGACAATAAAGTCTAAACCTGTGTCCGCAGTTTCGGATTCTGTTCGAAGCCAAATTGTGTCCGGTTCTACCTCGGTATCAAGCCAAACATCTTGCTCTTCTACCTCGGTAAAGATGTACTGCGTTTTGTAAAATTGCCCATCACCAATGTAAATCCGCCTTTCCACTGGGTCAAATTTGTCATTGAGCGATCCTCTTAAATAACATATTTGGTTTGTGTGATCTAACTTATAAATATTGTCTATTCGCCAGTTATACCATTTGTAATACAAAGAATTCAATGGCTTTAACAGTATTTGAGCCAAGGCAGAAAGAGACGGTTTTCGCATTACTGTTGGAAGATTATCCAACACAAGTATGTTCCAGTCTATTTTATACCACATAATTGACATTATCAAAAGTTACAATCTCAAAATAACCGCTTTCCGCTATTTTTGAAATAAAAATTGGTTGAGGGGTTCCATAGCCATTTAGCGCAGGATCGATCCAAGAACTTTCGGCACTTATTAATGTGGCATCTAAAACACCAGGCACCATTTGTATTTTATCTATCAAGAAAGAAAGTTGCAATTCTCCGTTAAATTTCAGCTCTTTCATAAACTCCTGCAAAGCTTCAACAACTGGGTAATTAGCATCCAGTTTACTCATTCCATTTTCGTCAAGCATTAAGGCATCCCGTTTTATTTGTAAGTTCAGATATAGCCTGTCGGCTTTGTAATTAATGATTGTGACCTGAACACCGGCCACTCTGATTTCATTTACATAAGCTTCAATTGCCTCAACTTGTGCCGGATCATCAAAATCAGATAAAACACCGCTAGTTTCTCCCGCTATTTTTAGAATGACACGGCTACTATCTGCCGCTTCGTTTACGGCAGCGTATTTGATTATTTTTGAAAGGGCAATTTGTTCATCAGTAGCGGTACCATTATCAAAATAATCTTTATCCGCCACCAAGTCAAAACCAAATTGGAAGCGCAAAGCCATCGTGCGGTACCAAGGTTTTGTACCTGCTTTTTCATTCGCTAAACGTTCATTGACTTCTTTTGTATGTTGATCAAAAAACAATTCGTGAATAAAAAGAGCCAAAGCCACTATTTCAAAAAGGATATTTTCCAAACTCACTAATGAAAATTCAGCATCAAACGAAGCTCCAATAGCAAAACCATAATCGGCCGCCAATTTTTCATTAGCCATAAATGGCGTTGTGATTTCTGATTTAATTTGTGTTTTAGTTCTTGCCATTATCCTATTATAAATGTGTTTTCGATTATCATTGCACCAATACCCTCATCGGCTACAATAAGCTCGTGGTTTTGAGCGGTTATCGCGGTGGAGCATCGATTATTGTCATTAAACAATGCGCTAATTGATTTGATTGCTTTACCTGAATAATTCAAGGTTGTACCGATGGCCAAAGATTCAGTTATAGAAACATTGTTCTCGATAGCAAGCGCAAAAATATTTTCAATTGAGCCTGTCATTTCAACAGCTTTATCCGATAAGTTTTGTCCTTGGTATACTTTACTTTCCATATTCGGCTACTATTTTAAAAGGTTTTCCTTCAAATAAATCCAATTGACTTACTGCTAATCCATCCTTTTTTAAATGCTCTCTGATCTTGTGACGAAAAGCCAAATAATCTTCGCTCAACACAATATCTTCAAGACCAACTCCTAAATCAGGGTTTGATTTCAGTTCCCCCTGGTGCGCTAATAGCATAAGTGAAATGTTTTGTTCTAGTGTAACTCCTATAACCAAGCCACCAACAATTTTGTTGGAGCTGTCACGAATGGGTTCAATTTTTAAATCCAAAATATCGCCTGTGTCGTTATGGTCGTTTACTTGTATCCCTATGCCTTTCATATTGTCTAATTTATGGTTCCGGTTCCGGTTCCTGTGTGACTCGTAGCCGTTCCAGTTGTGGCAACAGTTACATTTACCGTCCCTGATTTTACAAACACATCAATTCCATCACTTAATCGTGTGGCAAATTCCTCAATAGAATTTTCCTCTTTGGTTAGCATATCGGTAAGTATTGCTTTGATCGCTTCTTTTAATCCCGCTTTATTTAACCCCATTTTAATTGCTGTTTAAAAGTGTTTTAAACTTTGTGTCCAATGCCGTCAATTTGGATTTAGTTGAGGCGGCTATCTGTCCTGGTCCCGCTGGTGTCAAAATAATGGCGTTGCTTATTTCTTTTATCAGGTCAGAAACTAAAGCCCCAAAATTGACGCCGCTCTTTTTTAAAGTTACTTTCCCGGTGGTACCATCAACAACAAATTCAAAATCGCCTTTCTTATATTGAATGCTTTCAACGGCATCAACTTTCAAAACTATCAAACCGCTTAAAGTCCCTGTTTGGCTCATTAATATAACCTCACTATCTAGCTTTGGAACAATCAAAAAATGATCATCATCATCTTCCGAAATAGTCGCTTTCAATCGCACGTCAGACAAAACCAACTCACTCAACAATCGCACAGTACAAGTGTCATTTTCAACCGATACAACGGTTGCAGTAATCGCTAAATTTGGAGCTATTCCTAAAGCTTCAATCAATGCCTTTTTTATTTCTGCAGATGTATCCATTATTTAACTGATAATTTAACTCCTAATTTAACAGTTCTCTTACAACCCGCTTCACTTACAGAAGTAACAACACCCACAACATAATAGGTTCCGTCCTTTTCTGGATAATCTTCATCCTTAATTTTAGCCGAATACGTGGGTTTCACAAATGGAATTAACCAACCGTCAATACTTCCCTCATACATATCAGCAGAACGGCGAATGAGTTCTGCATTGGCTATTTTTGGCAAATCTTGCGGACTCACAGAACCTACTTTTAGCGTTATCTTTTCGCCTCCTGTAGTTCCTGCTGTATAGCTTTCAACTTTCCCTTTTACATTAGTACTTTCAACTATAACCTCGACTTTACGGTCGATGGCTTCTTTATATTCTAATGAACTTTTTTCAACGTTCACCTGCATGGAGTAAATGACTTCACCGCTTTTTTCTAAATAAGGCGGATGAATATGTAACTCCTTTTTATCCGTGTTGAAATAGATGTTGGCTTTCGTTTCCTCGGCCAGTTTTTTTAAAACATCAAATCCAGTGGCTTGATGAATGACAAACTTTTCGTAAGCAATGTCATAATCACAAACTAATTTATAACCTGGATTAATTTGGGAGAGTAAGGATTGTGCAATTTTAGCCATTGTGGTAGGCTTCATTTCGATATCTTTAACGCCTACACGAAACAAAAACAAAGCATCTTCACAAAGAATTTTCAAAGAACTATCGTTAGTCACTATGTCTTTTACATAGCCCACAAATTCCGTTATTAAAACTTCATCATAACCTAATTGTACAGCCACTTCTGTGCCTCTACCAATGCGGTCGCCAATATTCAAAACCTGATTCATTACCGCCTCTGGTAACGTTATGGTGGCTGTATCTACTAGATTATCCACGCTTTCGTCAATATCAATGGCGGCAATCGTTTCTAACCTGTAGGTAACACCCGCATTTTTAAACTTTACACTCCAGTTAATATCAAACATGTTATTTATTTTCTTCGATAACTAGTAGGTTGTAAAAGTCATCACTTGTTAATTTTAAATCATAAGCCTGCACATTTTCCCCTTTGGTAAAAGGAAAAGTGTAATCCTCAACAACTACTTTTATAATGCCTAAAATTTCCAAAGGCGCACAATAGATATAAAACTCTTTGTTGTACTTCAAAAACTCAAAAAGCTTTCGCATTTGTGCTCTAGGAAAACAATCTTCAAACTTTCCAGTTGTTAAACTTCCCATCAAAACACCCGTAACTGTAATATCAAAATCCTTTCGATTCCAGCGTTCCTTTATTGTACCAATCAATTTATCGCCTTGTTTAGCAACATTTCTTTTTATTACGGTATTTCCTGAACTTATTGTAATCATAGGCTCATAAGGGAATAACCATCTTTGTCCATTTTCAGTTAAACTAAAAGACAACGGAAAAAACTGTTGTTCTTCAGGAATTGGCAAATCCGTTTGGTTAATCAACCACGAAGGATTCAAATTCTCTTGAGCAATCACATTTTCATTTTGAAAGGGTAGAAAAGGAATTCTAGGTAAAACGTGTTTACTTAATTCATTTTGTACTAATTGGGTTCGCTGATACGTTTTAATGTTAGCCGTACCCATCAAACTAGCGAATAGTATGTCTTTATCTGTTAGCATAATTATCCTGTTGCTGTTGTGGCCATTGCCAATATTCTTAATAATTCGTCTGCAACTTCATTACCTGCTTTATTGGCTGCATCTTTACCACTGATCACCACATCTTTCAAACCGTTCAGCTCTTTGATGGTGATAGTGATATAATTGTGTTTGGTACCGCCTGTGGCAATGGCTTCGTTTGATTTTTTAGCACTTGCAGAACCTCCACCCGAACTTCCCGCTCCACCTTTTCCAGCAGTACCAGGAATAGTTCCTGCGTCGGCAATGCCTGCATCATCTGTTTTACTCTCTTTTTTCCATTTTACGGAATCATAAGCCGCTTTAAATTCCATTCCTGCTGCGACTGCAGTAGAAGCAGCCTTTTTATAGCCCGCTTTGATAGATTCTTTCCGAGCTTCAACATCGCTGTTTAGTTTGGATATCTCAGCAGAATTGGCTTTGCTATCGCCAAGACCTGCCATATTTTTAAACTTATACCATGCAATTTGAATCTTATCAATTCCAATCATAATGCCGTTTACCATAGTATTAAATTGTGCTTTAACAGTTTCGACATAAGCCGTAAACAATAATTTTGCACCAGTAACGGTATGTTTCCAGGCATTACCCCAACCTTCTGTTTTTGAAACCACCCAAACAATAGCTGCTGCCAAAGCCATAATTCCAATAACAACCCATATAATAGGATTCATTGCCATTACAGTATTAAATGCAGTTTGAATTCCTGTCCATACTGCAGTAGCGCCAGAAACAGTCCCAGTCCATAATGCCTGTAGTTTTGTCGCACTGGTTACTGTTGAAATAATGGTACCCGCTCCTTGAAAAATGGGCATTAAATTGCTGAAATCTCTAGCAGTGTTTCCAAGAATATTAGTGTAAGCTAATAAACCATTTGAACCATTGAATAAGGATATTTTAAAGTCATCAATTTGAGCCTGTAACTGCTTGTTTTTTTCTGCAGGGGCTTCCATTATAATAGCTGCCTGCTCATAAGCAGTATTAGTTCCACTCACGGCTGTTGTAAGGCGTTCCGCTTCGTTAATACCCGCAATCATAGCTATGGCCGCATTACTATTTTCTTTACCAAAAAGCTTTGTAACCAAAGCTTGATCTGTCATTATGCTTTTTAGCGGTTTTAATCGCTCTGACAACGAAATAGAGTTATCAGTAAGTTTATTAATGTTTACTCCAGCACTGGTTAATTCTGCTTTTACATCTTTTGGTAAAAAACGACCTTGAGCTAATGTTGCCATTACGTTACGCAAAGCAACACCACCTTCAGCTCCTTTTTTTCCGTTTTTATCAAGTACCTGAATAAATGCATTCGTTTCTTCAAAGGAAACATTTGCCGTTTTTGCAGCCAATCCTGATTGTTCTAAGGCTTGAGCAATTTGTGGCAATTCAGCAGAACCTTCTTTAGCAGATGCTGCCATCACATTGTTCATCTTTGCCATTTCTTTGGATGCCTTTATTGGGTCGGCCAAAGAAACTTGGTATTGATTCATCGCTGTGGTAAGAACGTTTGTTGCAGCAACAGTATCGCCACCCATCAATTTACTTGTAATCGATGCTTCTTTACCCATTGCTTTCAAAGCGATAGGGACTTTTCCTATTTCGGGAGACAATTGCGAAAGAATCAACTTGTATGATTCCGCACTATCAGCTGCAGCACCTCCAAACGTTTTGGCGTTCTCGCGTGCATAACCTTCAATTTCTTTTAATTTGCTTCCCGTTACTCCTGTAATTGCGGATAGGTCATAAAGACTTGTACTCAACTTTATCCCTGGATCATTCATTGCTGTCAGTCCATCGGCTGCAGAACTTATATTTTGAATTAAGTTGTTTAACCGTAATCCATTCAACTGCTTTTGAACTTTGTCAATTCCTGTATGTACATTAGTTTGAAACTTATTGAATGAGGAATTTACCTTATCAAAGTTTTCATTAATTTGTATGATATAGGATAAGGTATTGCTCATTTATGCGTTTTCTTTTTTTCGAATGTATTCCAGTTCTTTGTATCGTTGCGCCCACTCTTCGTCTGACAAGTCATCAGGATTGGCTATACTCATGTAATAGCGCAATTGGGCATTTGTGATGCGAAACCAGTCGTTTTCGTCAACAACTGATGACTCTAGTACTTTACCAGCTCCGCTTTTTTAAATTCAATTACTTGGTCTAGTTTTGAAGAGGCAGCAAGAAACAAACTATCATTTGTTAAAATGTCTTCGTCACCACCCAACCAGCAATTTTTTAAAATCACTTCATTAAACTTCATCGGGTCAGAGCCTACTTGTGAGGCAAAGCTTAACGCTTTACGATCAGGTTTTTTTAAATAGCAAACTTTATCCTCGATTACGATTCCAAAAAATTCACCGTGTGTGGCTTTCCATTCTTCTAATTGTTCAGGAGACGCTGTACTGGTTCCTTCTACTACTTTGTATGTTGGTGTGTTCATTTGTTGTTTTTATTAAATAATCCCGATTGCTCGGGATTATTGATTATACATTTTTCATTCCTAATGCTAAGAATGGTAAGGTTACTGGCATAAACTTGTCGCCTTGTTTGGCAGCTTCTTCTGACTCTGTAAAACTTACTCCAGAAATTCTTTTCGTGCGAATCACATCGCCAGATGATGGATTACCATAACA
Organism: Flavobacterium sp. RSP46; assembly: GCF_003984825.1. Lineage (NCBI taxonomy): Bacteria > Pseudomonadati > Bacteroidota > Flavobacteriia > Flavobacteriales > Flavobacteriaceae > Flavobacterium > Flavobacterium sp. RSP46. The sequence goes on along the minus strand of NZ_RYDM01000001.1, from coordinate 848,275 downwards.
AATAAGCATATCCACTTTAGCGTCCAAGATGTTGCCGCCTGCAGCATCTTCTAACGCATCATAACCAGACTTTAGTAATTCAATCTCACCTTCGTAAGCATCATTCCCGCTCTGAATAGCAAATGGCTGACGGCCTTTTGCATATATTGGCTCTTTTTCACGTTTCTTTTTAGCTTTTACAGCGCGAATCGTCAATAAATCAACTCCTCCCAAAATGACAGTTATATCCGCCCACTCGTATTCTCTTGTGTTAAACATATTTTCTAAGAGTTAAGGTTATAGCCTATTGTAAATTCGAGATATCTACCGTAGCCTTTTGGTTTCACTTGTACTTTTCCTTTAATGATTCCAGTAGTAGCCACGTTATTAGTAGTATCTACTAAACATTGTACTCCTGTATCATTTGCCTTGGTCTTGTCAACCGAAAGCTCATTTCTTGCACTCATTTCTTGTGCAATCACGCGCTCCATTTCGGCCTCTATGGTTCTGGCGTCAATTGGCGATAGTTTCCCACCATCTAACAAATCAAAATCATCCAAAACGTAGTTGGTTAATACTCCATTAGCTAAAACATAGGCTTTATCAATAACACGTCTACGAGTTAAGAAATGATAATCATCCTCAACCGTACAAGCCAAATGATCATCTACAAAATAGTAACCTGATTTCCCTACGTGAGTAGTCAATGTGATAAAACCTTTGTCATACAAAGCATCAATATTGACTTGCTCAATGGGAGTGTCAAGGACAAAGAACTCTAAAGGTTTCAATGCGCCGTCACGAACACGACCTACATTTACATGTACTTGGTTCTTAGCGATACGACCTCCTAAAACTCCTACTGCAGCACCTTTGGAGGCTGTTGTTCCGGTTCTTGTTTCGGTATCCCCAATTAAAACCGCAACACGGTTATAAGTTGTTATTGAAAAGCCAGTTAAATCACCCGGAACTCCCGTGTAATTGTATCCTTCGATAACAAAAACAACTGGGTGTATTTTGTTTATAGTGAAATCATCAGCAATAGTTTGAGCCGCCGCTAATGTGGCAGGAAAACCCGTTCTTATTCCTGCAGTAACCACCATTTCTGCAACGCTTGGAGCATATTTCAACAACACAAAACGGATTCGTCTGTTTGATGCCATTAATGGAACTTCACTTGCAGCCACTAATTGATCTAAAGTTTGGGTTTTGGCAACGCCATAAATCCAAAGCTCAGTACCGTCTCCCGCTTCAGCATAAAACTCCTTGATGGTTTTGTGCAATTCATAGTTAGAAATTCCACCTATGATGCCCAATGTTTCGGCTTCTTTCAAACTAAACACTGTATAAACAGTATTTAAAGCAAAAGTTCCGTTTGCCACGGCACTTGCCACAATAGAGCAAATTCCATCGGGGCTTGTAGCGACAACCCCAAGGTTGCCGTTTTCAAAGCCTATACTTACTTTTGGTTTTCCCATTATTCTTGAGTATTAACTCCTTCTTGTGCGCTTGCTTTCGCCGCAACTAACAAAGGAAAGATTGTATCTTTTTTCTCGTTTTCTGCTTCTAATCCTAATGTTTTGAATAATTTCAAAGCCTCAGGATATTTAGTGGTTTCGGGGTTAAATTCAAGTAATGCTTGAGCTAATTCCATTTGGTACTGAATAGCTTTTTGCCTTTCAGCTTCTTGATCTGCTTTTAGCTTTTCAGCCGCTTCGAATTCTGCCATTTCTAGGTCGGCATCCGTCAACTCCTCTTCATCAACTACCTGTAATTCCTTTTCGTTAAAAATAGGTTCAACGCTTTTATCATTTAAGGTTTTGGCGTGGTTCTTTGCGTCAGTCTCTTGATAAAATGGCGTTCCGTCCGAAGTGATGTACGCTTTCTTTAAGTCTGGATTTGTTTCAAAAATTTTGTGCATGATTTTATGTGATTTTAGATTTTACAAATAGCCAAACCGCTAATAAAAGCGAAAGGATGGCGAAGATTCGAAATAGTTTAATTTGTGTTTCCTGCCACCAAGTCAGTTTATTTACTTCGACCGGTACCCTGATGACTTCATTACTCGTTTGATGTGTGTTTTTATAATGAGCGAGTAACTCCTGAGCTCGTGCCTCACAGTCAATTTTCAACTGGTTGTTATCCAGCCGAACCGTTGGGCTTTTTAATGTGCGCCCTGGTTCGGCTTTAGTAACATTTTTTATAACAACCTTACCGTTCTGGCATTCTAGCAATGCTTGATAAGAACTGCTATCTTTTTCTATCTTAAAAAGGGTGTCATGGATAGTTTCTTTGATAGTGATGGTTTGCGTTTTGTTTTCAAACGTGGCGGGCTTCGAACTTCCGCAAGAAGCCAGTACCACGAGTGAGAAAAACAACAACACAATGTGTTTTAGTGATTTCATTAATACTCTTTTTTAGCGTCAAACGAAGGACATTCTTTAATGCGCTCCCAACTTTCAATGATTCCGTTTTTGTTCAAATCGGGTGAAAAGTCACGATGTCCTTGAATGATAATTTTGTTTGTGTTTGCGTTTTTCTGTAACCATTGCTGAGCCTCTTTAATACAACTTTTAAGGGCTGTTTTTTGGGCTTCCGTTCGGGTGTCTTTGGCTTTCCAAATTGGTTGTTGCGCCGTTCCCTTATTTTCAACACCTCCTACATAACAGATATTGATTGTTTGCTCGTTGAAACCTAAAACACCGTTTGATGTTTTGCTAAAATCAAGTAGCTTGTGTATTGTTCCATCCACTTCAATTAAGCGGTGGTATCCAGGAGACTTCCATCCTTTGGTTTTCCAAAAAGCCTCTATTGATTCCCGCTTACCGAAACCAGCCGAACAATGAATAGCGATGTATTTTATTTCTTTAGCCGTTCTCATGCTTTTCCGTTTAACTGTTTGAACTTCTTTATTTCATTGATCAAAGTTTCGTTTGACACCATTAACTCTTGTATGTGCTGACGTAACTGTTTTTTCTCAATATCTTGGCTTTCAATTATTTTATCCCTTTCAGCTACTTTAATATTGAGATTATCGATAATTTCAAGGCATTGATTAATTCTTTTGGTGGCATCGTCTAGTAAGTTTTGATAAAACAAAGCTGACTTAGTCCCATTATCAATTTCAGTACTTTTACGGCTGAAAAACCAAGTAATCAAAGCGGCAAAAAATGCGGTTAGCGTGGGGTAGATAAATTGTTCCATTAAGGTGTTTTAAAAAAAGGCTACTACATTTTGCAGTAGCCTTTTGTTATAGGTTCTAGTTTTTGGCACTAGTAGATTGACCCAATGAATCTGCTCTCAAACGGCAACGCCATAAAGTAATGACGGTAGTTTAAAAGGTTAGCTTGGTTTCCAGTATCAGTAGATGCTGCAGTAAAATACTGTTTTGTTAAACCAGTTTTCTTTGCAATTCCACCTTTCCAAAAAGCAACAGACCCTTCACGGTCTCCAACTGCTTTAACAGCTCCAAATGCTTTTTTCACACCCGCGCTAGTGTACAAAGGATTTCCGTTATATTGGAACAATTCAAAACCTGCAATCATTGGCGCTGGCATTCCAGTTCTATAATTAACAAGTTGATCCCCAAAGTTTTTACGGTCAATTAGCAAGTCGTTCCAATGCTTAGTTGACAACACGATTCTTCTTTCGGTTGGATCAACTTCATCAGCATCGAATTTATCTTTAAGCGCAACAAGGTCATCATACTGCAAAGTTGCTATGCCTCCAACTGCCGTTCCTGTAGCTGCAATTACTGGTGTAGCTGCTGTTGTAGAAGTTGGCGCAATAGAGTGAATTGCTTTTTTGAACTTTTTAGTTAAAATCGCTCTGACATGACTACGAGTTGTAGCGTCAATTTTATCATAAGCAGAACCTATGATTTGGTCATCTGAAACCGAAGTGGCTTTCGTTTGATACTTGTCAATAGACAATACCACCCCATCATCGGAATACGCTTGAATTGGAATTGGATAAACATTATTGTTTACCAATACATCTGGATTAAAATTCGCACGTGGAATATTAATCACCGTAAGCTCAGATGCAGAACCCTCTTCAAGAACTGTAAAGTCAGCATCAAGTTCTGGAATCCCGTCTAGCCAAGGCGCAACGGATTGGTTGGTTATATTTTGAATAACCCTTCTTACCCAAATTTCTGGAAAATTCATATTTTATTATTTAATTGATTCTACTAATTTTTGGTACTCATTTGGATTGTCCGCCTTGAATGACAGTTGATCACCAACTGACAACTTTTGGAATTCCTCCATAGTTGCTACCGTTGGAGCTCCTCCGGTTCCTCCTGGAACAATTACACCCGCACCCAAATTTTGTTTTGCGGGGATAGAATCCAATGTGGTTTGCAATACTTCAGGTGAAGTAATTCCCAATTGTACAAAGGCTTCTTTTTTGTCTGCAGGGATTTTACCCTGAGTGACCGCCAAATCAACCTTTTGGGTTGCGGCTAATTTTACTGCAGCTTCTTGAGCTTCTTTGGCAGTTTCTGCCGCTAATTTCAGCCCTTGATTTTCGGCTGTTAAGTCGGTTACTTGTTTAGATAAGCCTAATACTTTGGCTTCTACATCAGCAACATCGAGTCCATCCTTTGGCTGGTCTTTAAAGCTTAAAGCCATAAGAGCCGCTACGCTTAAAATGATTTTGTTCATATCTGTTTTTGAGTTTAAATTTTCAGGGATTCCGTTTATTTTTTCGGTTACGGATAAGCAAAGAGATTTAATATCGCTCGCTTTTAAAACTTCAGTGCCGTCTGCACTATAAATGGCAATTGCACCTTTATTCGATGGTACCGGTATAATTGTTCCCTCAGCGAGTTCACATTCCATCATAATTAAGCGATCACCAATTTTTTCAACACTATCCCAATTGGGTATAATACCCATTGAACAGCCTTTTAAAAAACCGCGATCAACCTTCCCGGCTACGTCTTTACCTAAATTACTTTCTTCATCAAAATGGGGTTTTAGTTTTAACAGTCCGTTTTCCTTAACCGCATCCGACCAGTTGCCAATAACATTTTCGGTACTGTTGATATGGTTATTCAACATGACTGGATTGTCATTGAAGCGATCCATTTTAATTCCCAAAGTATTGATGTAAAAACCATAAGAGTTTTTCACATTTTCGTCATTAAAAACAAAGTATTCTGGTCTGGCCATTTGTAGGTGTTTTGGTCGGCAGTTCTTGCCTTTTGAGATGACAAAGATTAGCTAAACACAAGTCTCAAAAAAACAACAGCACAGCAACCGAACACTTGTGTTTGAGAACCTTACAGAGTTGTAAAGCAAGTAAACAGTAATTTTTTTAAAAGCCTCTTATCTGTCAACTTTGCTATTAAATACGCAAATATGGGAGTCAAAAAACAGGTTGAACATGACCTAGCAAAAAGGTATTACATTAATGACGGGCTCAGCCAAAAGGAAATTGCCGAACGTTTAAAGCTTACGGAGAAAACGGTTGGCACTTGGGTAAAAAAAGGAGATTGGGACAAAGAGAAAGTATCTTTATTAGTAACCAAGGACAGTCAAATTACCGCATTATACGGTCAATTACAAGCCGTAAATGATGAGATAAAGACACGCCCGGTTGTTCGTGATATTCCCAACTTTATGCTCAAGCCTATAAAGCTAAAAGACAGCTCTGGTGACGAAAAACTGGAATACCCAAAATACGTTGCTGAAGACTATCCCATTTTGATTGGAAACTTTCCCAATTCAAAAGACACGGATATGATCTCGAAGTTGACCACCGCTATTAAGCGACTGGAAACAGAGACTAATATTGGCGAAACCATATCAGTTGCCAAAGGCTTGGTACTATTTGTTAGAAGTATTGATTCTGTTTTTGCCAATCAATTAACATCCTATTGCGATGCCTTTATCAAACAAAAAATGAGCGATGGCACTAAGTAGAAAAGATAAAGAACAAATATTAGCGTGGGATGCTTTCGTCGTAAACCAATACAGGGCAACGCCTGTTGACATGAACGAAACGGCAACCAATAAGCTAAAAAGAATAGCACATTTAGAGGCAAATGATGAGGAATGGTTTAAGTATTATTTTCCTAATTTTTACACCTCAGAACCAGCACCATTTCACAAAAAAGCAACTAAGCGGGTTTTTGCAAATCCTGAATGGTATGAAGTGCGTTCCTGGGCTAGAGATTTATCCAAGTCAGGTAGAACTATGATGGAAGTAATTAAACTGACAATTACAGGAAAAAAGAAAACTGTTGTACTTACGTCTGCCACTTATGATGATGCAGAAAGACTATTAAAACCCTATAAAACTTTACTCGAAGTTAATGACCGATTAAAAAACGATTATGGAGAGCAAAAAGCATTAAGCGGTTGGGAAGAGGGCGATTTTACCACCAAAAAAGGAGTTTCATTTAGAGCAGTTGGGGCGGGACAATCGCCTCGTGGAACTCGTAACGATGCGGCCCGTCCAGATGTCATATTGATTGATGATTTTGACACTGATGTTGATTGTAACAATCCTGATACCATTGAAAAGAAATACGCTTGGCTTGAAACCGCATTAATTCCAACTCGTTCTATATCGGTACCGTTGTTAATTATTGCCTGTGGAAACATCATTGCGAAATATTGCTGCATTACTGAAATGGCTAAAAAAGCTAACATTCACGATATCGTAAACATTCGAGACAAAAACGGTGTTTCTACTTGGCCACAACGTAACACCGAGGCGTTGATTGATTTAGCTTTTAGAACAATGACCACAAGTGCCATTCAAAAAGAGTATTTCAATAACCCTATCCGTGTTGGTAAATTATTCAAAAAAGTACATTGGGCTAAATGCCCACCGCTTCGAGCTTGTGAGCATGTGTTAGTTTATTCCGATCCTGCCACCAGTAATAAAGACAATAAAAACAGCTCTCGAAAATTCACGGGCGTTATTGGCTACAGACAAGGAAACTTTTATTTATACAAGGTTTGGCTGGACAATATGACACAGCAAACTTTTGTAACCAACCTTTACCATGCAAACGATTGGGTGAAGAGTAAAAAGGTTGACACCTTCAAAACTTGGATTGAAAACAACTCGCTACAAGATCCTTTTTGGGAGCAAGTTTTAAAACCATTGGTAAAAGCTGTTGGTAAGCTATTGAATAAATTCCCGCTGTTTATGTCATTAGACAAAAGGAAAAAAGACGATAAATATACCCGTGTAGAGGGAACATTAGAACCTAAATACAAACAAGGCTGTCTCTATTTCAATGAAGACGAAAAAGACAATCCACACATGCAAAGAATGGAGGAGGAATTTTTAGGCGTAGCGCCAAACTCAAAAATGATGGATGGACCAGATGGATTAGAAGGTGGTATTTGGATTATTGAAAACGTATCCAGCAAAGAGAATTCTCAGTATGTAGTTGGACACATTAACAACCGTAAATATTAAATCTATGATAAAAGCAACTTACCAAGTAGGGGTTGACATTTTAGGCTTTCCAATTTATGTAGAGCATTATGTTTATAGAGGCGAAAGTCCAACTAGCAAATTAAATCCTGCAAAATCCTTTTGGGTTTCAGTCGTAGAAAAATTCATTAAACAACATTAATATGTTTATCACAAAAGAAGATTTAGGTAATGTGATCTATGATTACCAACTAGACCAAATTACAGAAGGTAATGATGATTTAGTAGTGCAAGCTTGTAATGCTGCCATTGAAGAAGCAAGAAGTTACTTAACGCCGAATACGGACAACAAAAAATGGTTGGATGGTAGATTATTGTATGATGTAGAGAACATTTTTAATAAAGTAGGGAACGACCGCCACTCACTAGTAGTACAACATTGTTGCACGCTGGCAAAGTGGTATGTAGCAGAGTTATGCAATGCCGACTTTATCTACGAAAAAGCAAAAGACCGCTATGACCGTGCCACCAGTTGGTTTACAAAAGTAGCGACAGGAACTATCAACGTTTCCTCATTACCACAATTAGTGCGAGACGAAACAACAGCAGGCGACAAACAACCTTTTGAATTTGGTTCAAGAGCAAAATTTAATCACGATTATTAAGATGGGAAAAATTACAGATTTTATAAAAAACCCGTTTGGGCAAAAGCCTGAAACGGTAAACCTTGGAGTAAGTGGTAGCACTAAGCCAGGGAATAGTTACATTCAGAATATTGTACCGAAGACCATTAGTCAAACAAGACAGGACATTAAGACCTGGACTAATGCTCAAAATATGGCAATGGTAGAAGAGAATCCAAAATTCTTTCCTATCCAAAACCTGTATGATAACATTCTGAAAGATTTACACCTGCAGTCTCAGGTCAATAATAGAATGCTTAAATCATTGAGCCGTCCCTTCAGTATCAAAAATGCCGATGGAAAAACCAATGATGATTTAACCACATTGCTCCAGGACAAAGGTTTTGTTTTTCAAATCAATAAAGCCATTTTAGAAACAGTGTATAGACGTCATTCGTTGGGTGAGTTCTCGTATAAACTCGTAAACAATGAGCCTGTTTTAACCTTTGACACTATACCACGTCAAAATGTTGACCCAGTAACCGGGTATTTATATTATGACTATACTGATGATAAAAAAATCAAATACCGTGAACAAAAAGAATACGGGTCATGGTTGATTGAATTTGGCGAAAAGAACACCACTTTAGGCCTATTGGATGGTTGTGTACCAATGGTATTATTCAAACGCTTTGGTGGTAGCTGTTGGAGTGAATTGTGTGAGATTTACGGAATTCCACCTCGTGTAATGAAAACCAATACACAAGACCGTGTAATGGTCAATCGTGCCAAACAAATGATGGCTGATATGGGTTCAGCTGCTTACTTTATCATTGATGATTCGGAGAGTTTTGAGTTTGCCAAAGGTGTGAATACTAATGGTGATGTGTATGCTAATTTATTAAATTATTGCAATAATGAGTTATCAATGGGAGTTTCTGGAACCGTTGTAGGTCAAGACACCAAAAACGGTTCAAACGGCAAAGAAAAAACCTCAATTGGAATTCTTGACGATTTGGTTGATAGTGATCTGTCATTGATTGAACAATGCTGGCGTGATACCGTGATTCCTGCTTTGCAAACTTTGGGAATACTTCCTGCAGGCGTATTGTATAAATACGATGCAACGGAGGATTTAACAGTGCTTTGGAAAATGGTAACGGAGGCGGCTAACTTTTTAGAGATTGACCCTAAATGGGTAGAAGAAAAATTTGGCATCAAAGTAATAGGGACTAAAACGACAGCGGCACCAGCCAACTTATCACTTAATCTAGGTGACGGTTTTTTCGTCTAAGCCCTGAATATTTTGGGGCATTGCATTTGCGAATTTCCAATTTGTACAAATGCGGTTGTGATGATTGTAACACAAAATTGCTTACGCTAGCGCAATCAAATAATAAAGCATTTAAAAAGCTTTTAAACACTGGTGAAAAAGCATTTAAACGATTGCACGAAATAGGCAGTTACAAACCTGAAGACTTGCAAACTGAGAAAGTCTATAAAGATTTGATCAATCAAACATTTGATGCTTTCAATTTTGCCATTGTTGACAATGATATCCCTGAAGTAATGCGTAATGCGCTGCAGGATAACGCTCGTTTATTTGGCGGTCTAAAAACAAATGCCCAACTGTTTGAAGCTTCAAAATTATTGTTAGATGACAAAGGCAATTTAAAACCATTCAGTCAATTGTCGCATGAGTATGACAAACTGAATATAACCTACAACAAGAACTATTTAGACGCTGAATATGAGTTTGCTGTTGGTTCATCACAAATGGCGGCTAAATGGAATGAGTTTGCGGACAATGACCGATATGAGTTGCAATACCGTACAGCGGGAGACAATCGAGTGCGTGCGGAACACGATGCATTAAGAGATATAACTTTACCAAAGTCTGACCCATTTTGGAACTCTTACACGCCACCCAATGGATGGAACTGCCGTTGTACTGTGGTAGAAGTTTTAAAGGATAAATTTGAAACCAGCGACAGCGAAAAAGCAATTACTGCAGGAGAAAAAGCCACAAGCCAAATAGGCAAGGACGGCAAGAACCGTTTAGAAATTTTTAGATTTAATCCTGGTGCAGAAAAGGTTTTATTTCCTCCAGCGCATCCGTACGGCAAAGTGGCGGGGGCAAAAACGGTAGAAAAAGTATTAGAAAACACATTTGTTCCGGTAAACATTGATGCTTATGAAAAAAAATTTGGAGTAAAAGTAGACCGCAGTTTCTTTTCATTATTAAAAAAAGAAACCACTTTAACTGAAGTAAATTTAGACAAACGCATTCGCAACAAAGGAGCATATTATCATCCAACAGAAAACTATGTTAAAATTCCTTTTGACGAAAGGAAACGAAACAGCAAGTGGAATGCTCAATCTATTATTTACCATGAATTTGGACACGCTGCCGATATTCAAAGAGGGTTTCAAGCACAAAAAGAGGTTGTTGATTTAATGAAAAAACACAAAACCATTTTTGCTAAAAATGATAATGAGTTATTTAAATCAGTAGATACGCAATTACGTAAAATGGGTTATGAAGCTTATGTAAATAAAGAACATGACAAACTAGAAAAGATTGGGGCTTGTGCTGATACAGTATGTTCGCTAAACTATAATTTTGGTTATGGACACGATAAATCGTATTTCAAAAAAAGAGGAATGTCTGAGGCTGAATTTATAGCACACACTTTTGAAAATAGATATGCGGGTAATGATGTGTTCAAGGAGATAATGCCAGAGCTTTATGATGAAATGATAAAGCTTGCTGATATTTTAAAAACTAAATAAAAGTAATGTCTGAAACGGTATATTCGTCAACTAATATGTCAGACTCAGTAATGGATCGTTTAAGAGCAAGCTTCTTATTTTTGGATTTCGCTTTTTCTAATAAAGGGTAAAGTTCCTCACCTAAGTGAAGCATAAGCGTAGATAGGAATTGAGCATACTCATCAGCGTCATTGCCTGAATAGTCTCTTTTTGATAAAAGTTCGTTAAGTAGTTCTTTACCTTCCATAAAACAAATGTACAAAAAATATTGATATGCAAGATTTTATAAAAAATATTCTATCTGATATAAGAATTGATCTGACTGACGAATTCGACAGAAATTTTGAGCGCAAAGCCTTTTTTGACAAGCCTTGGGAAAACAGTAAAATACCAAACCACAAAGGAAGTCTAATGATGCGTACTGGAAAGCTACGCCGCTCTATTCGTTCCAAACAAGGAAGTAATCACATTAGCTGGTCCAGTAGTTTGCCTTATGCAAGCCTACAAAATGAGGGCGGTGAAATTATTGTAACCGAAAGAATGAAACGCTTCTTTTGGGCGATGTTTTTCAAAAGTGATGGAGCTATCACAATGAAAAGAGATAAAGACCAGCAAGTTGTCAATAGAGACACGGCTAGAAACAAAAGATTGACAGGCGAAGCGGCAATGTGGAGAGCCTTAGCCTTGCAAAAAGTAGGTGCTAAAATGAAAGTTAAACAACGCCAGTTCATAGGCGACCATCCACAGCTGCGCCAACGCATCGAGCAAGTGGTTGACCGAAACATGAAAGATTTAGAGAAGGAAATTTTTAATAAATTAAAACGATGAGTAAAGAAGTATTAAAAAGCATTCAGGATATTTTGACACCTATACCAGGAATGCGATATGTGGATGAAGACTGGGGACAACTGGATGATTATTCACCCAACCCGCCAACACAATTTCCTTTGGCTTTAATTGATATTGGCAACCTGCAGTATAGCGATATTGGAAAAGACAAAACGGCCACACCTCAAAACCGCCAAATGGCCACAGGTACCATTGTGATCAGTATTGCTAATCTCAAACTAACTAATACAAGTGCGAGAGCTCCACAATCACAAAAGGACAAAGCTTGGGCTATTTGGGACATTGTAGCAAGTGTTCACGCAAAACTGCACGGTGTAGCGGTTGGTGGTTCTGCAGGTGCTATGATGCGCACCGCCATGCGAAAAGTAAAAAGGGATGATGGAATTCAGGAGTACGAAGTGACTTATACGATAGGTATGACTAATGTTTAATTAAACAATCTTGTTTGAATTGCAATAGCATCCTCAATTTTTTTAAGTTCCGAAGTGACTGGTGTACAAAGCACTTCGTAAAGTGTTGTTCTTGAAATGGGATAAATTGGGCAAATGTATTTGCGCCATACAACTGTTGTGGGAATATCCTCAGTCTTATGTTTTTGGTACAGCTCTTTGATAAGTCTGTAACGTAACAGCTTATTGCGTTGAATACCAAGACTACGATTGAGGGATACAGACATATAAGCAAATGTAAATAGTTTTTATCTATTGTGCAACACGAATTGATAGGCATAAAAAAACCCGACTGGATCCAGTCGGGTTTTTTATTAATAGGAATAAAATCGATACTTACTTGTTAGCGAATCACCAGAGTAAAAATAAAACTTATGTTTCTTTTGGATATCAATATAGTCTCGATATTTAGCCGATACAATAAAGTCATTATAATTGGCCATTGGGTAAAACACATCATTCACAATGGCAAACATCAATTTTGGGTCTGCATAGAACTCTTTTAATTTATAGCTGTTGTCATTTTGTTTTGAAAGACGCACTACAACACCGCTTTCATAAGCATCAACTGCAGCAGATTCTTTTTGCTCAGCTGTAAGTCCTGCAGGAAGATAAAACAGTATGTAAGCTTCCTTAGTTTGCTTTTCTTTAACCAGTTCTAGTTTAGTTTCGTTTAAGTTCAACAATTCGCTAGTGAGTTGTTTTGCTTCTGATAAAGAACCAGCTTGCATGCGTTCGATTAATGCGATATTCTGTGCCTGTGTAAAAGAGCAGATTAGAAGTGCAATGTAAAGTATTAGGTTTTTCATGTTATATTAATTTTTGTTCTATTTCTAATTTAATTTTTTTTAGTCTTTGGTGTGAATCCTCAAAATCTTTACCTCCTATAAATTCGTCTCTTAACAGTATTGTCGTTTCGTCAAGGCTCTCGAGTAACTTTTTATAACGTCCTTTTTTGCCTGATTCTGTTTTGAGAGAATCTATTTGTTGTAATTGAAAATCGTAATGTCTCATAAAACAGTTAAAAATAGATTCCCCCCCGAAAGCAACAATATCAAAATCCATAGGTTTCAAAACTCCCGCTAGTTGAGTTCTACGAGGTATTTTGTCATAATAAAGTTGTTTGTAATCATCAATAGAGTCTTGGGCATCACGAAGGTACCTTGAATTTGTAGAAGCTATTTGTAATTCGTTAAATAACTTTTGAAGAAACGAGTATCTGCTCTGAAGCGTGTCGAGGTTTTTAGTACTCTCAATTATTTCCATACTTTCTAATGACTGAAGTATTTTGCCTCTTACTTGCTCTTTTTGATACCTGTAATTTTTTACCTCTTTTTGCCATTGGGCTTGGGCGTGCGTAACAAGTGTTTGAAGTGAATCGTCAAGATTTGAAGTCCTTATTGGATTCTCTTTTTGGGAATATTCCGTTTGCTTTTGCTTCTTACTATATTTGTTAATCTTTAAAACATAGCCGATTGAAAACAATATAATTCCAAAAACAATAAGCGTGATTGCTGGTATCCATCTATCGCTTTTATCGTCTAATATTGCTACTGCAATACCTGAGGCTATCAGAGAAAATCCAAAAAACCAAAAAAACCACTTGAATATCGCTAGAAATATCTTCATAAAATTGTGTTTAATAAATCAAATATAAATATAAAAAGCCAAATTTAAGTTTGGCTTTTATTTTTTCATTAATCAATCTGTATTAAATGAATTTTTGGAGAAAAACTTTGCGGGTTAATGTGGTAATCTTTAAAAAAAACTACAACTTCATCACTGTAATGGGGTTGTGTTTTAACATCAGCATATTTTAAATGTTCTAAGGACATCGGCTCATTGTAATCTAAATATTTGATGATCGGGTGCCAGTGTAAAAGTTGTTGTAACCAATTTGGCAGACTAATAATTAACTCATCCGATTGGCAATTCATTGCATGGAAATCGTGTATCGCACACATCAAGAAATTATGAATTGCTAGTATTTCTGATTTATTTATTTGTTTTGTAACCATCTTTCTAATATTTTAAATCCGTCCAGTGGATTAGTTTACCTTTAAAATCTTTATTGAAGTAAGCAAAGAAGTCCTCAATAGTATCGAAGCCATCGTTTTTGGCTAGTCGTAGCATGTCATCCTTTACAATCATTTCGCTATCAAATTTTACCTTGGCAAAGAATTCTTTTTCAATAAACACATGTACCACTTTGATGCCGAACAACTCAACCCATATTATCTCTACTCCCTGAACACTCACCACTGGCAGAACCGGTGTAAACCGAAACATATCTTTTTGACGGCAATTGATAAAGAAATCTATTTTTGTTCCTGGTTTCCAACGATCATTTTTATCTTCCCGAATGGTGTGGATTTTGGGATCAGGCTCACATCCTTCTCGGAGCCAATCCCAGTTTTTACCGAATTGCATCTCATGGCTATTTAGGTATTCGATGTATTCAGTATCCTGACAAAAAATATGCTTTAACAAGCCTTCCCATATTTTCTCAATAAAATAATTAGGCTTTCCGTTCATTTGTGTGCTAAATGGCAGTATCATTTTCTTTTTTTCTTTTTAGGCGTTAAGTGCTTCATTCTGTTTCTTTCCTTTTGCCATTTCAATTTTCCATCTTTAGTCACTTTTTGAAAATCTTTAGCTTCTCTTTCGAGTGCGGCCATGTTTTTATCTATCATTTTAAAATAGTTTAGTGTGAATATAAAAACCTACTCTTGTTTGATCATAGCCTAATACTTCTAGCTTCTTAATCAAATCATACATTGTCTCGGCTACTATTTTATGCGCTTCTTTTTGAATTTCTTCAGTCGGTAATTTGTCATAAATTCCTTTTGTTTCATGTGTCATAAAACTTCCGTGGTTGATGTACCCTTTTCTTGGTGCTTTTGTTTTGAATGTTAGTTTTGCCATTGTAGTTTTTTTATTAGTTAGTACTCATCATTATATCTTTTCTGATTCAGCCAAGTGACTAAGTGCGCTTTTGCCTGTCCTGTTTTGAGTAAAGACTCATCGTATTTTTTTAGGGCATTGAAACACTTTATTTTTTCAACTAAGGACAATTTTTCAAATGCTTTTTGAGAGTGGTCTTTTTTAACTTTTAAATTGTATTTAACCCAAAAAGCCTCAAATGAGTAATCGTCTAAAACCAACTCTATTGTAACTAATTGCTTGTACTTTGTCCAATTTTCCATTTCCTTTACGGTACCAGGAAACTGTCCGTTTGCAAATAGCTTTAAAACCCGTTTCCCTTTTATATTAAAAAAGCTGTAAATTGTTCCATCGCTGTCCCTGTATTGAAACAGCCATTCGTCAGCCGTTTCTTTAAAGGTTACTTTATAAGTGGTGCATTTCTCCATTGTATTAAATCTTCAAGGTTTACAAATACTTCAAGGTTCACATTTTTTGCTAGTTCTGACTCGATGAGTGCGCCTTTGCTTAGCATAAAATCATAGATTAAAAAAACGGCGTCGCATTGCATTAGTGCCGTAATACATTTGCGCATGGCGATATCCCAAGGACACTTCCAGTCGCCAACTATCTCCAGCGGGTTGACAACTTCATATCCTAAGTCTTCAAGGGCTTTTTGAACTTTGCCAAACTTCATGGTGCATTGCGCAATAGGTTCTCCCGTCACTTTCCCTGCGATGTATATTTTTTTCATTTTAAAAGGTATTTAGTAGGTTTGATGTTTTTGAACTGAGAGGCTATTTCGATAGCCTGTTTGTGTTCTCGTTGCTTCGTTTCAAAGCTTGTTTCTGGTAGTGTTGGAGGAATTCCTCTTTTTGATTTTGAACGCATTTTTTTAACTTTAAAATTTTGCAAATTCGTCTTGAATAAATAACAAGAGTTTCAATAAGTCATTTCGTGACTTTGACTCTTTATGTAGTGATTTTAAGTGCATTTCAATAAATCCTAAGAGTGCAAAAGCTTCATGGAGTTTCAATTGTAATTTGATTTTTTTACCATCACTAAATAAGTCAGCGCTTTTTATTATTTTATTGTAGGGCTTGTTTATTTTATCTGATAAATCAATAATTACAGAGTAGGTTACTTTTTCTTCTATGCTTTTAGGTTTGTACTTTTCAAGGCTACACATCATTGACTCAAGAGCAACGATTTGATCTATTGTAAGTTTGGCGTTAATAGGTTGTAGTATCATTGTCTTAATATTTTAGGTCTAACTAATTCACTGTCGATCTTATCAATTTCATCACCATGATAAAAACATTTCAGATCTAAATAATATGTATGAGGAATCCATCCCTCTTTATTTATGTGCTTTTTTACATATTCAGGACATTCTTTATAAGCATCTGCTATTTGTTCCTCTCTGGTCATCTTAACACTCGGTTTTTGGGGTTGATAAATGTTCGCCACATTGGGTGCATACTATTACGATGGTTTCACAAGTTGCGACGCTTTCAATTACTCTTGTTTCGGCAATGTCATGTGGACATATTTCGGTGATACTATACGAGTCCATTCTTGGAGTCTTCGGTGAATAACTCTTTTGCGTGGCACCATTTATGGCAATCATTGACATCTTTGCAGTCACATGGTGGGTATTTTGATTTGCGGGTTTTATTTTTCTTTTTGGCTTTACTTCCATTGGCAAAGCCAATTAAAAAACCGAAGCTAAATAGCAATGTCATTGTGGAAAACACAGCCAAATAAATTATTAGGTCGCTCATGTTATTTGTGTTTTTTGGTTTTAAAGGTTGAGTTTATAATACCTTCTAGGGCAACTATTATCTTTTCGAGCTCCTGATGCGACATATCCATTAAAGGCTTTTTAACTGGTGAATTATCGCTTTTTAAAAAGCGGCTTAGTTTTTCTAGGTCGGCAATTTCTCCCCATCTTTCATTTGTAACACTCCAACCATTTTGAATGCAAAGCGATCTAATTAATTTGTGAACTTTTGCCAGTGGATGGTCTTTTTTAAACAGTCCCCAGTTTCCTGATTTACCACTAACTACATTTTGAAGCTGTTGTTTTGGGCTGTTGTAGTCATCTATTGCAGAACCTTGTCCCTCGAATAGATATGGCGATTTAGTTGCTGTCATAATTGTCAACTTTTTTTATTGATTTTACTTTGTGCTTTAAAAAACCATAATTAAAATGTGGCGGTTTATGAAGAGGTAACTCTTCGCCAACGATAAGCATTGTCTCAATGGGAATTATTCCTCCCGCCCAAATTTCCTTTTGAAAAGGTTTTGCGTCAATGATTACACCTTTCTGGTCTGTGATTAATTCTAAAAAGTCCTGTCCGTTATCTTCTAATTCGATTATTGTATACATTTTGTTATTGTTGTTTTTAGGAGTTGTCGTTTTCTATGTCTATTTTTTTAAGTCCGGCTTCTAATCCTTTCTGGAAGCTTTCCAGATGTATTACTTCTAAATAGTTCTGAGCGGTTTGCATTGCCTTCATTGTATCTGAAAAAGATGGATTTTTCATTTGGCTAAAAATTGCTAATAATTCGTCTAGTGCTTTTTCTTTGTTAAAATCTGCCATTTTGTTGTTGTTTTAAATTTGCTCCCGAGGCGGGACTCGAACCCGCAAAAGCCATTTCCACTCGGGACACCGAATTAACTAACCAATTATTTGTTTTTTATCATAAACAGCACGCCAAGAACTATTAGCACCGCTATAACAACTATAGTTGGTATTAATATTGGTGAGAGTACCCACCACCAACTCCAGTCTATGTATTTAGTTAATTTCAATACTATGAATACGATTGTTAATAGTCCTGCGAATCCTATTCCTCCTGATTGTATTGAATTTTTACTCATAATTACTTTGTTTTATAAATTGATTTTGTGTGTTTTTTAAAGGCTTTATTGTTTATTACTAGCTTTTCATAATTCCGAAAAGCATTTAGTTCTTGGCTCGATAAATCGTGTTTGCATGTCCAGTTATTCAAACCATCTTTACAAACTAAATGACCATTAACCTCGTATTGTTCGTGATCTATTATTGGGGTTATTGTTACGCTCATTCTCTAGCTGTTTGAAATAGGTTCTTATTTTGAATCGAAGCCATGATATATAATTCACTATGGCTTTGCCGTTAAGCACTATCAGTAGTACCACTAATAGTGCTATGGTTGTAGCATACTGGTTCATTAAAGACTTGAGAAGTTTAACAATATATTCTCCCAGTGTCCTTGGTCGTCTTTGAATTTGAATTCATAACCAAATCCTTTTAAGTGGTTTGAGAATGACTCTTTTATCAATCGTAAGCCTTCTTTCCAACGCGGGTCGTCAAACTTATCCTCATGCTTGTATAAATCCATTACACGGCTGTACTCGAGGTCGCCGTTTGCGTTACGTTCTAAGAAGCTTAACAAAATTTCGTGAAGTTTTACGTCACGTTTTTTGATGGTATCACTTAAAAACTCTTTGATCAGTTCAATAGCTTTCGAGCTGCGCTCATCCCAAGCGGGTTCCGTATCTCTACGGCGTTTCACTCTCATGGTGTCCTCAATGTCTGAAATCGAGAAACCGCCTTTTGAGTTGCTTCGTATCTTTCCGTATTCCGAAAGTTTCACGGCTTGGTTGTCCATCTCGATGTGGCAAAACTGTTTGAATTCGCCCAGTTCTCTATACAGTGCTTTGGCGGTTGTAATCATTGCAAAGATTTTTTCGTCTCTATTTTTCTCGTACTCTGCGCGCTCTTTTTCTAGTTTTTTTGCTTCTGAGGCTTTTCGGTTTTTTAAAAGTGCTTCCAATTCTGCAGTTGTCAATTCTGTTGGGGCTTTTGCTGTTTCTGTGTTCATAATTATTGAGTTAGGTTTTTCATTGCTTGGAAAAAGCTTTCGGCAAAAGCTTGATTTATTTTTTCAAATTGAATATCAGCGGTTGTATTGTTTTTTTCAAAACCAGACATTTTAGTAGACATTCTGAGATCGTCTATTATTGTTGTTGTTTCAATACATTCGTTACTTTCATCGTCTTCTGTAATTTGATACAGTACTTGGTGTTCTTCGACTTCGAAGATTTTGCAAAATTTTTGTGCCATCATTATTGTTTTTATTGTTATTGAAATTGGTTTTTACTTATACTCAATTGGTTTCTGTGGATTCCAGTGATTGGTTTTGATTTGTTCTACTACAAAGGCTATCTTTATTATGACGGCTTCATTCTGGGTAAAATCGGTATCATTTTGCATTATTTTGGCTCGTTCCTGGTTAATCAAAAACCGTTGTGAGTCAGTAAAAAAGTGGGGCTTTCCAATTTCCTTTTTAAAGGAGTCATATTGAAGCACTAAATCGAGGAGTTGATGCCGTTTACAAGGGGTATAACATTTCATAGGCTAGTTTTGGTTAAGTATTGAGGTTTCTATTCTTATTCCAGCCACTTTTATAGTTTGTGGTTTTTTGGCTTGATCCAACAGCGATTTTGGGAACCTTGACATTAATTTGTTGACACATTTTATATAAAGCCAATCTTTGTCCTTTCCTTGCGTATCTGGATATTCTGATATTAATGATCTAAACTCGTTTTCTGTCTTTTTTAATTCTGTCATAAACCAGTTGCTTATGGGTGTACTTGCAACAACGTTTTGAAACTCTCTACTGTTAACGGTTACGCTTTGCGCCCAGAACATCCAAAAGGATAGTATAAAATCTTCTTTGGTTTGGCTCGCTTGTAGCTCATTCATTAAATAATCTACGCTTGACTCTTGTGTGATTGTTGTTTTCATGACTCTAGTTTTTTATTTCGCTGCCGTGATATAGCATTGCTGTTTGTTCGTTAATTGTTAAACTTCCCCCTGGACATCTGCCACCGACAAATGCAGTTAAACCTTCGACTCTGAAATAGACGTTGCACAGCTTTTTTGCTAATTTTGCTACTGCTGTGGTAGGCTCGTTTTTTTCCATGTGTGCCATTAGAATAATTAGTTTATCGGGATGCTTTCTTTTAAGTCTTCGTAAGTCCGCTGTTTTTAAATCATCCACATAGGCTGTAGCATTATCAATAACCATAATTCGGGCGGATTGTCTTTTTTCTAACATGCTGGTCAAATCCTCCATTTCTAGGTAATCGTGCCACTTTATTTTCGTGCTCTTAAAATCGATGTGGGCTTTTTTAACTGCCTGCTGAAAGGAGAATCCAGTTCCCTCTTCAGCTGATACATAATTCAAATTTTCAAACTTGGTTAGATAGTCCGAGAGTAGTAGAGCTAGCGTAGTTTTTCCATTCTTTTCATTGCCATAAATCACCCATATACCGCTTCGCTCTTGTTCCCCTAAAACCTTTTCCCAAATACCGTCAAATTTGAATGTTTTGAATTTTTTACTTAAGAGTGTTTTGGTTGTAATTCCTCTAGCCATACTATGCTCCTAATTTTATAAGGGTTTCTAAATATCTAAGTGTTGTTTCTTTATCTAGGCACTTGTTAACAAGTGCTTTTATCTTGGACTTATCTTTGATGTTTGCCATTGCTACGGCTCCAATTAAGTCAGAGTAGTACGCTTGTCTGTCGGCTTTTCCGTTTGGTACCAGTTTTATAAATTCGTCCGAGAAGCGGCTAAATATTTCTGCAAATCCCACCTTTTTGGCATTCATTCCTTTTGAAATTTTGCTCCTTAATCCATCGGCTCCCATCATATACCAACCACAAACGCCGTCGGTACCATTCCAGATTCCTTTAAGCTCTACAAATGCGGAGTAGTCAAGGTCGCCTGCTTCATCAAGTATGATCAAAGGCTTTTCTAGTGTGGTGATGTAATACTTTAAGTTGGCTAAAACATCGTTATACTTGCCTTGATTATCAATACCCACCGTTTTAGCGAGTAGCCTAATGAAAAGTTGTTTTGATTTGGCTTGAGAGCAATCCACATAAAAAGTATTTTTCATTTTCTTGATGATGTGTTTGGTACAAAATGTTTTACCAATCCCGCAGTCATCTACTAACACCATCGAGCGGCTTAACTCTTTGCAAAAACTCAAATTGTCTTCTATTTCAGAGTAAACGGCAGTGCGGGCTACTTTCCAGTTGTCTTCAAAAACTTTTACTTGTAATTCTCTTCCTAGAGTGATCCAAACGGTATCGCTCATTATCCTCTCAGTTTCTCCTTTTTTTAATCGGCTGTAAATGGCGTTATTAATCCCTAAACTTTTAGAGAAATCGGCATCTGAACCGCCGTAATTCTCTCTTTTTTCAAGTATTGCTTGTCTTACTTTTGCTTTAAATTCAGTGGTTAAATTCATCTTTTGGTTTTATAGATTAAAATTGGCGCGCCATCCTGGCACTGTACTTTGTTTTGGTTGGTATGGTAAATCGTCATCGGGGTCATCTGCAAAAACTTCTACTGGTTCCTCTCGTGCCTCGTATCGTTTTATGTTTGAAAACTTAAAGTTTGAATTGATAAGCTTCGGTGTATTATCGATAATCCCAATATTTTCAAGTCGTTTAATTTGTGATCTTGAGAAACCTTCTACTGATGCTACATAAGCCGATTGCAATTCTCTATTTTTTTCTTGCTCTGGTGTTCTTTCGAGCGATGATCTATTGTATTTAGGAAATGGCATTATTTCACATATTAACCGTGTTGTTCCTCTCAAATAGACTAGTGATTTTAAAACCTGACCGTCGTTCCCGTCAAGCCAATACACGTCCAATTCTTTCCCCTCAATTATTTTCATTTTTTCAATTAAAGCCTCTCCTGTTAAAACTTTTCCGTCCTCAGCAATAGCTCGTTTTATTTTTTGAAGTGCAACTACACCAACTTGGCAAGATGTTTCCGTTTTATATCCTATGTATGGGAGTATAGCCTCCCAATTCGTAGGCTTAATATCGGGGTGTTGGTTCTGCATGAAATAATCAAAACGGCTCATTGTCTTATCCGATGGATGTGGCGAATTATTCCAGTTTTCAATTTCAATCATCCTTTGGTTAATTAATTCGGGATAAGGAATTATAGTAGTAGGAATTGCACTGGCTTGATTTGCCTCTGATTTCGCTTTTGGTCTAGCAATCCATCCTATTTCAGATTTTTCAACATCATAACGAACCTTTCCAAACATTCTCTCAATGTACTTTCCAGAGGCCTTGTTTGGGATAATTCTAGTGCTTTGAAACATATTACCGTTACGTAATAAAGTATCTCTAAAGCCACTATTTAATGAGCTTTCGCACTCTAATTCGTGAGGAATTGGCAGTCCCCATTCACTATGATTTCGTACCATTTGTCGGTAAAAGTCAACGATAATCCCCTCTTTAGACTTTCCATAAACTACCGTTGTGAAGCATTGAGAGGCAATATCGACACCTATGTAAAACCAAGCCCTATTTCTATTGTTATCGTACCAAAATGGCGGTTGTCTGTCATCAATTGAAATCATGGAACCTGAGTAAACTGGTAAATCCATTTGATGTGCTGGTGTAAAATTTCCCATATACACTTGTCGGTCGCCACTTCTCAATTTGTGATTTGAAATTTTATTTTCCCATTTGTTTAAGTAATTTATAATCGTACCAGTTGAAAGCGGCTTAAAATCTTTTGGATTATAAAGCTCTCCTGTGTCGGAATTATAAACTTCAACATACCCATTTAAAAAACCGTCATAATTACGAGCTACATCCGTAGGTGTTGGCTTATGTAATTGTTTAGCAAAAATTGAATTCAACAAAATTTCAGTTTGATCATCCACCTTACGAGCATTGTTTGTTTTTCCTCCGTTCGGGTCTTTGATAAGCGGGTAGTACAAATCCTCTTTACACGCATTTAAAAGCTTTTTAAACTGCTTTTCGGAAGCGGGAAGGTTATGTGATACCTCGTGCTTTACTTTTAGCGTATTATTGAAGTTTTCGACGTCCTTGACTACCGTGGCGGTAATTCCTCTAAGTGATCCTTTCAATTTGATGCGTTCCTGTGTTCTGGCTTGCTCTAATTTTATAGCTGCTTTCATAACACTAGAGTTAATAATGTATCGCTCTTGTTCGTCGGCTTCCAGTTTATTACCTGACCTTTTGAACCTAGAATAATAGCGTACTGCATCGGCATCAAATTCAAAGAATGTTTCTAAAGGGTTGTCAACGCGTCTAGGATCTCCAATTGCTTCTTGAACGTGTGGTTTTAGGCTGTCAAAATCAAGCAGTAGCTTTCTACCGTTACCACCTATTTGGAGACGTTTAATTCCAAAAGGTTTGTCTTTGTAACGTTGAATTTCTTTCTGCAGTGAGCCCAGAGTGTTCCAAAAATTTGGAACTAGCTCCTCAAGCTCTACGGCAATTACATTGTTTGAATATTGATACGGCATATCTATTACTCTAGAGTTCTGTTAACAAGATTTGCAACCGTTTCCTGGTTCGCTTTTTCCATTGTCACATAATCTTTTTTGATGGCGTCGGGTGTTATACCTTGAACGCTCCCGCTTATACTTTGACGGATGTAATATTTTGAAACACCATATTTTAAAAACAACGCCTCTAAAATATTTGAGTCGTAGGATTTATAAATTTTTGTCTTACTTTTGTTCATTGCCTTTTTTGTTTTAAATATTGAAACAAATATATAAACTTGTTTAGTATTATCGATATGAAATATAAACTTTTTTACATAATATTTTTTATATGACTGAAATACAGAGAATTAAAGTAGCCGTAAAAGCATTGATTAGTTTAGGAATTGCCAAGAATCAAGAGGAGATAGGAAAGCTTATGGGCTACAAAAGCAAGTCCTCTTTTTCCCAAGTTCTCAATAGTTTAGTGCCATTGCCAGCTGATTTTGTTGATCGTTTGTGTAAATTAGACAGGCGATTAGTAAAAATGTGGATAAAAAATGAGCAAGGGAATGTTTTAAGAAGTGAAAAAGAAAGTAACCAAGTTTATATTGAGAATAATATAGAAGCAAATTCAGTTGAAGACCACAAAGAGGAAAGATACAGAGAAGAAAAAGGGATTCCTTTAATTCCAGTTGAGGCAATGGCGGGGTTTGGAACTGGAGACGTGCAAATTATGGAGTATGAAACAGAACGCTTTATTGTTCCAACTTTTAAAGGATCAGATTATTTAATTGGAGTAAGAGGTAGCTCAATGTACCCGAAGTATAATAGCGGTGATATCGTTGCATGTAAGCATCTACCGCTCGACACGTTCTTCCAATGGAATAAAGTTTATGTACTGGATACTGAACAAGGCGTATTGATCAAACGCATTTGCAAAGCGCAGAATGAGGACTGTGTAACTATTGTTAGTGATAATAAAAGCTACGATCCTTTTGAATTACATAAATCAGATATACGCTCAATAGCTATAGTTATGGGTGTGATTAGGCTAGAGTAGTACTTTTTTTATTTCTTTTTTTTTAATTAAAAACATAAATAATTGACAATCAATGTTTTTGAATTGTTTATTATAATCAAACCATGTTATTAACTATCGTGAGTTGACAATTTTAATGCAATAAACGTGGTTAAACTTAATTTACAGCCATGTAAACAAGTTTATATTATTGCTGATCTGTCCATGCAAATGTCCACCCAACTGTCCACCCAAAATAAAAAATCGAAATTGCTATATTTTTGTGTTCCTCACTAAATGGCATAAAAAAAGCCTCAATTAAGAGGCTTAAATATGGTTTAAAATAGCTTTAAACATCAATTAAATAGTGCTTTTAGGTGTATTTGTACCAGATAACAGTAGCTAATCAAAATAGGTGGTAGTAAATGGCTAAATCAATAGTAGTAAAATGGTGGTAAATAGTAATTAAATAGAAGTTTTGTTTTAATTGCTTTTTCGACCTTTTTTTATGTTAAGTATTGATTTCATTGGTGTTTTCGACCTTTTTTATATAAGTATTAATTAGAACTATTGTTTAATAGCCTATAGTCCATTGGTATTTTCTTAGCAATTGTACCTTTTTTGATACTTTCACTTGGATTAAAGTCAATCACTTTACCAATTTCTACATTTCTCCAATTACTCATATCGCAACCCCTTTAAATTACTCTGAATCTCTACTTCTAATAAAATATTTTTAATTATTTTGTTTGACCCGGAAAGGGTCGAACGTCTATAAAAAAACATACTCCAAATTGGTTCGACCCCAAAG
>NZ_RYDM01000001.1:120678-823119 GCF_003984825.1 Flavobacterium sp. RSP46 | reverse complement strand
ATATTTTTAATTATTTTGTTTGACCCGGAAAGGGTCGAACGTCTATAAAAAAACATACTCCAAATTGGTTCGACCCCAAAGGGGTCGGATTCTCTACAAACACTTTTGCTATAAACATTGGACTCCTTCGGAGTCGTATAAACCAATAAATTACTCATACCTCAACCCTTTAAATTATTCTGGATCCCTCTCCTTATTGATGCTGTTGTGCGATTATATCTTTTGTTATTCACTATCTGCATTGCCCAATTGTTTTTTAATTTCTTTGTCAAAATCGCTTTCAAAAAGTCGGTCTTGAATGATTCTGTATTTTTCAAATTCGCTTTCGGCAAAAGTCTTGGCTATTTCAGCGGTTACTTTTCCTGCATCGGTAAGGATTTCGTGTTCATTAAATTGCAAAAAAGCGTCCAAACGCTTTGCCCAATCCTTCATGTACATTATTTTTTGTTTGTTGGCTTGCATTTCGGCATAATCCAGATACATGGTTACTATGCGGTTCAAACCGTCTAACTCTTTGCTATCCAAATAATTTTTGGCAATGCTTACATCTGTTTTTCTAATATAGCCGTCGGGTGCATTTTTCCAAGAAGTCAATCCCATATTTTGTTTGTTGGCATCAGCCCTGCCAGCAATAATTTCAGCTGCTGTTTTTTGAGTGATCGCCCAATGGAGTTTGTTTTGCACAACAGCAAAAAACTGTTTGGTTTCAGGACTGCTTATATCATAATCGGCACTACATTTGGCGTAGATATCTGTTATTTTTTGATAAAATCGTCTTTCACTCGACCGAATGTCTCTAATTCTAGCCAGTTGTTCTTCAAAGAAATCCTTACCAAATAATGTGTTTGGGTTTTTCAACCGTTCATCATTCATCGCAAATCCTTTGATAATGTATTCTTTGAGTACTTGTGTCGCCCAAATACGAAATTGGGTTGCTTGTGTCGAATTGACTCTGTATCCTACCGAAATTACCGCATCCAGATTGTAATATTTTACTTTTTTTTCTTGAGTTTTCCCTTCTATTGCGCCATGTGAAGTGGTATGTTCCAAAATGGAACTAACCCTATTTTCTTGTAGTTCTCCCGATTCAAAAACATTTTTAAGATGTTTAGTTACAGCAGGTCGTTGCACTCCAAACAACAGCGCCATTTTATCTTGTGTCAACCAAATGTTTTCATCCTTTAGAAAAATCTCCACTTTAACGCCTCCATTGGGCGTGTTGTAAATTAAAAACTCGGCAAAATAATTTTCTGGAACTGTTTTGATTATTTTTTTACTCATACTTCAACCCCTTTAAATTATTCTGAATTTCCATTTCCAAGATTATGCTTTCGCTGAAAAGTGTACTCAAATTGGTTTCAAAAGTTTTCATTTTGGCTTCAAATGCCGCTGGTGAAATATCGGTATATTCAATTTTTACTTCAAAATATTGTCCGGCACTCAACGAGTAGTTTTTGGCTTTGATGTCGTCATAGGAAACCACCACCGAGAAATCGTCCTTGGCTTCGTGCTGGTTAAAAGTGTCAATGATATAATCTTCTTCTTGTGGGGATAAAAGCGTTTTTTGGTTTTTGCCTTCTTTTACGGTAGTGCCCAGTTTAGAAGCATCCATTAGAACAATATCGCCTTTAGTGTTTGTTTTGTCTAGGAACAAAATAGAAACGTTGGTTCCTGTCGTGGCAAAAATATTACTCGGCATACTTACTACGCCACGCAGCATTTTTCGTTCCACCATTTGCTCGCGTATTTTGCGCTCAATACCACTTTGTGCCGTGATAAATCCAGTTGGTACTACAATCGCTGCTTTGCCTTTTGCGGTAAGCGAATACATAATGTGTTGTACAAACAACGGATAAATAGCCATACTGTCTTTCTTGGCTTTAGGAATATTGGGCATTCCTGCAAAAAAGCGTTCGTGGTTTTCTTTACTATCCAAATCCGCCACATAATCCGAGAAATCCAGCTTAAACGGGGGATTCGATACGATGTAATCAAACTGCTGCAGCCGTCCGTTTTTGTCTTTGTGGTACGGTTCGAGGATGGTGTTTCCTTTTACAATATTCGGGATGGAATGCACCAAATCGTTCAGAATTAAATTCAGTCGCAATAGGTTTGAGGACTTTTGCGAAATATCCTGAGAATACACCGTGCATTTGTCTTCACCAATCTGGTGAGCCAAGTTCATCAGCAACGTTCCGGATCCCGCCGAAGGGTCATAACAGGTTACATTGCTTACACTCTCACTAACCAAACAACGCGCCATGATTTTGGCTACGGCATGTGGTGTAAAATATTCAGCATATTTTCCGCCACTGTTGGTGTTGTAATCGCTGATTAAATATTCGAAAATCGTAGCGTAAAAATCAAACTTTTCATGAAAGATATTCTCAAAACTAAAGTTTATTAACTTGTTGATTATGGCTTTGCAAAAATCATCTCGCTTGTCCGTTACATATTTACTGATGTTTTCGAACAAGATAATTTTCTCGCCACCTTCAGTCAATACCGAGAATAATTCGCTGTTTTCTTTGGCGATATCCAGTAAGGTATTGTCAAAAATATCCGAGAAGTTGGCTTCATTTTGTCTTTCGAACAAACTGGAAATAAAATGCTTGGGTTGCAAGCGGGCGGTACTTTCGCTCATTTGCATCATCAGCATTTCGTAATCGTTGTCATTGTATGCTCTTAGAACCGCTTCCCAATTGTCGGCTTTGGCTATGTTGTCATCGAGTTGTTTTACTTCATGAACAAATTTGTCGTTCAAGAATTTATATAAAAATACTTGGGTGATAATCTTGAATTCGTTTCCGTCATTTCCCAAACCGTAATTGGCACAAACGCTTTTTAAATCGTCTATGAGGTTTTTGGTTTGCTTTTCAAACTGTATGGTGGTAGTCATTGTTATAATTATTTGAATCCTTAGGACTCGTTACTGTTTCATATTTTTACCCCGAAGGGGTTTTATGTTTGTAAAAAATAATCCGGCTGTTTGGTTCGACCCCGAAGGGGTCGTATGCATAACGCCTCATATTTTCTAAAAACATTTGACTCCGTTGGAGTCGATTCTATTCTATCCATTCAAATAGGTATTCATTTTTAAATTCAACTTGAAATTTCTCTAAAAAATCTATATATTCTTCTTTGAAACTACTTTTCCTGTGATGCTCTTTTTGATTGTTGATATATCCTATAACATTATCCAAAGAAGAATGACTATACGAAAAAGCCCCAAATCCTTCTTGCCATTCAAATTTATATCTACAAAATTCTTTTTCTTTTATAAAACTATTTGACGACTTTTTTATTTCTCTAACCAAATCGGACAAACAGCAAGTTGGCTTCATACCAATAAAAATATGAATATGATCAGGCATTCCGTTTATAGCCAACATTTTTTGACCTTTGTTCTGAACGATTCCTGTAATGTATTTATATAATTCTTCTTCCCAAGTACTAGTAATTAATGCTTGTCTGTTTTTTACAGCAAACACAATTTGAATGTATATTTGAGAATAGGTACTCATAACTTTAAATTATTTATATTAGTTTATCCAGATACAAAATTGGGTTCCTTACAGCGATTTTACACGATAACCAACTGATAGTAAGAATATCTAAATTATAATGATTAGTAGGTTTTGTAGAAAAATCGAAAATTCCGATTTCAATAAACTCGCATTATAATTTCACTCATGATGCTGTTCTTCCATAAAACTCATTCATATATTCTTTTACTATCATTCCATTAATACGTTTGGTTGCAGTAGCATCCAGCGGGATGTTTTGTTTGTTTTTGAATTGGTCAATCACCAATCGCATCATCATTCGTTCTACAAAACTCTCGTTTTCCAGCATTTTCGAGTTTTGAATAATTTGTGCATCGACTGCTGCCTTCAATCCTTGCAAGGCTTCAAACAATTTACTTTCGCTATCCGTCAAAGGATCTTTTTCCATTAAGCGTTTGTGCAAGCGAGCGTATTTTTCGTCATTATCATACTTGGCCCTTAGCAATTGATTTTTTCGTTCTAATTCTTTGGCTTTGGTATAAATTTTTTCCAGCGCTGCAATGTTGCTTTCCATTTCTTCTTTGGTCACTTCATTCAAATTTTTCTTTTTGAATAAGCGTTCCAGTTCTTCTTTCAACGAAATAAATTCAGGTGCTTTTTGGTCGAAATTACCGCCTAACATTTCTCTGGTTTTTTGAAGAATGTTTTTGAGTTGGTCAGCCAATACCATTTCTTCCTCCTTGACTTTAACAAAAGCAAAAATAACATCTTCTAAGGCAATGTTCAAAAGGTTTGAGGTATCAATATTGCTTTCTAAGGCTTCTTTTGCATTAATCAGTGCCAATCGATTATTAGCATCACGAGATAAAACGGTCAGCTTATGAAAATCAAGTTGTTCCAACAGTTCGTAATTCCCAGACAGTCGAATTAAATTATACAAACTCTTCGCATTATTCAGTACTCGTGTGATTCTTAGAATTTCACTTCGGTCATTGATTTGCGTAATTTGTTGCGAGAAAATCTCAGCGTTCATCGTATCAAAATGAAACAAGACGTCTTTAATTTCCTTTATTTCGACATTAATTTCCTCTTGTGATTTAAAGATGTTGGAATAATGTTCCATTTCATCCCCTAATTCTGATTGCAATTCGTTGAAATAATCTTGGTTGGTCTTGTCAAATTCTTTTTGAATATCGGCAAAATCAACTACATAACCGTATCTGAACTCTTTGTAGGTTCTATTGACACGTGTTAAAGTTTGCAATAAATTGTGCGCTTTAATCACACGGCCAATGTATAATTTCTTTAATCGTGGTGCATCAAAACCCGTTAAAAGCATGTTGTATACAAACAAAAAGTCAATGGTTCCATCTTTAAATTCTTCTACTTTATTTTTGCGATCTTCTTTAGTGCCAATGTCATGAAGGATTACCGCAGCAGTGGTTACTTTGCTTTCTACTTTCTTTTTAGATCCATAACTTTCTGATGGTTCCGCAGCTTGCAACAACCCACTATTATTAGTATTATTTATAGCATATTTCG
Source organism: Flavobacterium sp. RSP46 (assembly GCF_003984825.1). NCBI lineage: Bacteria > Pseudomonadati > Bacteroidota > Flavobacteriia > Flavobacteriales > Flavobacteriaceae > Flavobacterium > Flavobacterium sp. RSP46. The sequence goes on along the minus strand of NZ_RYDM01000001.1, from coordinate 818,071 downwards.
ATTCGAATATTTCAAACAGCATTTTAGCTTGCTCGGAGGAATCACAAACCACCAAACCACCGATCGTATTATCGTTCATGGCAATTCTGGCTTTTTCGAAATCCTGAACAATATAGTCTAGCATCGGTTCCACAAACTTAGGATGCGCATATACAATTTTCTTGTCACCGTTACCTTTTAGGATTTCAATTTCTTCCAAGGCTTGTTTCAGTGTTAGCTTATAATTGGTTTCTATTTCTTCCCGAATTAAACGCAGCGTATATCCATCCGCTATGGAGGAATTGTAATAGTATTTATGAATGTATTCTCCAAATAAGGCTTTCGAATTGTAATCTGTACCTAATAACGGCGTTCCAGTTAAACCAATTTTAATCGCATTGGAATCCGATTCGTTAAGGTTGGCCAAGAAACTTCCTCTTGGGTTGTAGCTTCTGTGTACTTCATCTAAGAAATAAACGCGCTGTATGTTGAGTTGGTAATCCGTATTTCGAACTACATCAGGATCATCCTGAAATTTCTGGATATTAACAACCGTAATTTCCGCTTTACCAGAATTGTTATGAATTACACTGGTTGATTTAATATCTCTTGCAAATTCTTCTCTTGAGTTCACATTATGAACGACTAAGCCTCTGCTTTTAAATTCCTTTCCTGCCTGAATTAATAGATCCAGGCGATCTACGATAAAATAGAATTTTGGGATAATCTTTTTACTTTGGAAATAATCCGTTAGATATTTAACGTTGTAATATGCCAAAGCTGTTTTTCCGCTTCCTTGCGTATGCCAAATAATGCCTTTTTTCACTCCTTCTTCCAGTTTGGCTTCTATCGCTTTAGTGGCAAAAAGTTGAGGATATCGCATAATGTGTTTTTGCAAACCTTTTGATCCTTTGACATAGGCAATGGAATATTGCAGCATAAATTTCAAACGTTCTTTTTGAAACAACGATGTACAAATTCTGTTGGTGGGTGAATCTGGATTTTTATTCGTTATAAATTCAGGTGAGTTTTTAATACCAACGAGATTGTTATCCTTTAAAACTATGGTCTCATTCTCATCATCAAATGGTAAAAGAAGCGAAGCCATATCAAGTATTTTATCCTCTCTAAAATAATTAAATGATGGTTTCTCGTACGATGCTGTGGCATAAAAAGCCCCTTCAATTGGCATAGGCGAATTATCGTCATACTCCATATTATTGGAAAAAACCATCAATTGCGTACTATTGACAAACTTTCTGAATTTCTTATTTTGAAAACGTCTTTCAATACGTTTATGTTCCGCCAAAATACCATCTTGGTTATTCGGTTTTTTTACTTCGATAAAAACCAGTGGCATTCCATTAATTAACAGCGTAATATCCGGTCTAAACTCTTCGTCGTCTTTTTTGCAAGTGAGTTCCGTTACAACATTAAAAGTATTGTTCTCGAAATTCTCAAAGTCAATTAATCGAAATCCAGACCTTTGCGTAATTCTTTCGTAAAACGCTTTTCCTAAATCTTCATTATCGAGCAACAGGGAAACTTCATCTAACAATCGTTTTGCATCAGAATGCTCAATTCCAGGATTAATTTTAGAAATACTGTCTATAAAAACAGTAGTAAAAATGTTGGTGTTTTCATCCCATACTGCATTTTTCAACGAAATGTACGTATATCCCAAACGGGTTAAATGGAGTACCGTGGGTATTTTTACTCTGGAATCTTCGTTGAATGTCATTAAGGGATTGATTTTAAATTAAAATCTGATAATTCGAATGCTAAAGTATCGAATATTTAATTAAAATGAATGAGGGAAACCGTAAAGAGAACAATTTTTTAACTAAATCCAATCGCGTTTGATGCGCTCTGCTTGCATTTGTGTAAATAAACGATTTTTTCATAAAACTTAACAATGCCTAAATTTGGAACTGTTGTATACTCCGAATTTTGTATTGACTCGAACAAAATAGAATTCATTAACTCTATTTTTGGAATTGAAAGTGTTTTATTAAATGGAAAAAAATCTAAAAAATTTTCTTTTTCTGGAATTAAGATGAAATAAAACTATACGCCAAAGATTTGATATTAGAATTCTACTACAAAAAATTCAGCAAACGAGAAATCAAACTTTAAGTGAAGGAAAATGGCGTATTGCTCATGGAACAATTGGTGAAAACAAATAAAAAACAAAAACTTTTTTGGACGCTAACCAGAGCAACATCCAGAATTGCACGCTATAAACTACTGATTTTTATATTGGAGTACCTGAATTTATAAAACCCGTTCACTTGAATGTTTATAATTATTACCGTTCCAACTGTTATTTTATGTTTCTTTCCAAAAATAAACGGTACTTTAGGGTCACTTTTCTAAGCATATACACCCAACAATAAAGTCACATCTATAAAGAAAGATATCATTTAGCACTAATAAACATGAATAAAATACAATTAGGATGGATAGGCCTTGGCAACATGGGAAATCCAATGGTTATGAACCTACTCAAAGCCGGTTTTGAAGTATCCGTTTTCAATCGTACCAAAGAGAAAGAAGCACCGTTACTGGCCTCAGGAGCAAAATCAGCAAGCAGTTTGCACGAACTACTGCAAACATGCGACGTAGTTTTGACAATGCTGTCCAACGACGCGGCGGTAAAAGAAGTTTTTGAAGGACCAACAGGTTTATTATCTAAAGCACATCCTGGCAAAACCATCATCAATATGAGTACAGTTGCTCCGGAGACCTCGCGTTATTTAAACACCATTTGCAACCAACATCAGGTACATTTTATAGATGCTCCCGTTTCTGGTAGTGTGAAACCAGCACAAGACGGAACGTTAGTCATTCTTGTGGGGGCTTCGGCTGAAGATTTCGAAATAGCCAAACCCATATTTGAGGTTTTGGGTAAAATTGCGATTCACGTAGGGGAACCTGGCGTAGCAAGTTCTGCTAAATTAGCCATCAATTACCTATTAGGATTAAATCTTCAAGGAGTGGCCGAAACGGTTTTATTTGCCGAGAAAAACGGCGTAAGCAAAGAAGACATGCTCAACATCATCAATCAAGGTGCTTGCGGCAACGGAATTACGAATATTAAAACACCTTCCATTCTGAACGATTCCTATCCTGCTGCATTTGCGTTGAAACATCTGGTCAAAGATTTAAGACTTGCCAAAGAAGCCGGACTCGATTCTCCGTTGATTCATCCTTTATATGACAGTTATGCCGCCGCAGAGCAAGAAGGATTAGGTGATTTAGATGTGATGGCAATTATCAGTAGTTTAAAAAGTAAATCATTTTAAAACAGTAGTAAACTCAGCGAATAAATCATTGTGTATAATTCGTTTAAATAAAATCAAAAAAAGCTACACCCATAAGATGTAGCTTTTATTATTTAATTGTAAAAATGATATTACTTAATCTTCACCGGAGGCAAGTCGAATGCAGCTGATTCATGTTCAAAACCATTGCGGTGAGAACCATCACAAAAAGGCTTGTTTACCGATAGTCCGCAACGGCAAAGACCCAACGCCGTTCTTCCCTCTAATCCGTATGTTTTTCCTTCGCAGTCTGTTATTTCAAAATCGCCTTCTATTTTTATAGAACCATTGCGATTGATTGTTAATTTTGTCTTGCTCATAATGCAGTTTGATTTTTTTTGAGGCCAAAGATTGCAAAATATATGCTAACGGAGTACAAATTATCTCTCTTTTCTCAACCAAAAGACTAATTTACATTAGTTCTATATTATAAAAATCTAAGGTCCAATACGTGCCAAGTGAAAGGTATGAAAATCGTTTTACTGCTACACAAACAGCATTTGCTTAGCATAACCCGCTCTCTGTCCATACCAATTCAATATTGAATTATACCTATCCTGTTATAATTAGCATCATGCCGGGATTTACACTGCTTTCATACATCATACAACAGACTTTAAGGCAACTATAGTGTTGATTTCCTTTTTGTTAACACACTAAAAAACAATACCGTCAAAGCAATTGAGAATAAAATTCCTACTGTGTTAGAAATACTGATATCTAATCCAAAACCTATAGTAGGATCATAACAAAGGTAAGAACCAATGACAGAGCTGATGAAAAAAGCAGGCACTAGAGCTACCATATAGTTAGTTTTTCTTTGGTACAAATACACCGCACCAATCCATAGAGCAATCCCTGCAGTTACTTGATTGGCCCAAGAAAAATACCTCCACAACAATTCAAAATCCATTTTGGTTAAAATAAAGGAGATTACAAAAAGTGGAGTAGCAACCATAAAACGGTTTTTCAACAGCTTTTGATCAATTTTGAAATAATCAGCAATAATCATTCTTGCGGCTCTAAACGATGTATCACCGGAAGTAATTGGTAAAACAATCACCCCTAAAACTGCGATTGTCCCAGCAATAGTCCCTAAGAACGTTACCGAAATTTTATTTACAACAGCAGCTGGACCACCGTTTTCAAGCAACAAACTAAGATCGTTTCCATGAAACAAACTCATTGCAGCTGCTGCCCAAATCATTGCAATAACCGCCTCAACAATCATCATTCCGTAGAAAATTTTCCTACCGTCTTTTTCGTTGTTTATCGTCCTAGAAATTATAGGGGACTGCGTGGCATGAAATCCGGATAAAGCACCACAGGATATAGTCAAAAATATTACCGGATAGTAGGGAATTCCTTTTGGATGCAGATTTTCTAAGGTTAGTTCAGGGATTGGATTCCCAAACATAAACATCCCGATACAAATACCCAAGGCACTTATCAATAGCAAAAAACCTAAAACCGGATATATCTTACCGATCACTTTATCAATAGGCAAAACGGTCGCAATAATATAGTACAGGAAGATTAAGAACACAATAATTAGATAAATGTCTGCATCATTTCCCACTAATTCATTAATCATTTTGGCAGGTGCCGAAACAAATACCGTACCGACTAAAACCAGTAAAAGAAGGGCAAAAAAGTTAACAACGTGACTAAAATACTTACCCAAAAACCGAGACGCTAATTCCGGTAAATGTGCACCACCGTACCGCATAGAAATCATTCCTGTCAAGTAATCATGCACACCCCCTGCAAAAATGGATCCTAAAACGATCCAGATAAAAGCTGATGGTCCATATAGAGCTCCTAAAATAGGACCAAAAATAGGCCCCACTCCCGCAATATTTAATATTTGTATGAATGAGTTTTTGTTACTACTCATGGGAACAAAATCGACCCCATCAGTAAGTGCATTTGCCGGCGTCGTTTTGTTCTCGTCGATCTTGAAATTTCTCTCTACAAATTTACCGTAGATGATGTAACCAAAAATCAATAAAAAAATTGCAATAATAAAGGTAATCATAGTTTAAATAGTTTAGATCTTTTAAATATATGACATCAAACTTGGTATCCAAGGTAACGCACCAATAATTTAGATTTTTTTAACTAAAACAAACCTCTTTATATACTTATTCAGCTTTTTTTACGAAAAATGCAATTATAACGGCTCTTATTACGCTTTTTTAAGAATAGCTCAATTATTTTTATTCAAAAGAGAAATAAGGCCTTTCTATATCCTACATATATCCCTACCATTTCACAAAATTAAAATCCACTTGCCCCTCTTTGTACGAATTGATGTGCTGTGCCAATTTATAAAATACCGAGGTGATACTTATTGTTCTATTTTTACAACAATCTTCATTACAACAGAACCCCGACAAAAATCGTGTGTAATATAGTTTAGCTGGCAGACTTTGGCCAATCTGTATTTCTGCTGGAACCCATATATAAAAATACTTTTGAATTCAAAACTCATTTGAGTACCGCTTCACACATACACTTGGCTCATAGCTCATAAATTCACTGAACCAATCTATTATAATAAAGACTAGAAACAGCATTGTTTCGATCTAAATTGTACATTTGTTGCGTACCGAGTACCTTTTGAGGTGTTCCGATTGTTTACATTCCGGAACCGTACTATGCACCACTTGATTCCTTTGATAAATAATAGTAAAGTTCAATTCTAAATTCTATTTTAAACGCATGAGTATCTTAAAAAAAATAAATGTATTCCGAAGAATTGCAACACAAGGCCTAACTAAAAATATTGGTAATTCACAAAAGAATCAAAAAATTGATTGGACTCAAAAAGTAGAGATCAAAAGAGTTTTAATTTCCAGACCCAACCACAGATTGGGAAATCTGTTGCTCATTACCCCACTTGTTCAAGATGTAATAGCTACTTTTCCGGACTGCAAGATTGATTTGTTTGTAAAAGGTGGTTTAGCACCAATTGTATTTGAAAAATATACCAATATCGATACCGTAATTGAACTTCCCAAAAAACCATTCAAAAATCTTGTTGAATATTTTAAGGTTTGGATACGAATTAAAAAACAAAAATATGACATTGTCATCAATGTGGATAAAAACTCCTCTTCTGGACGATTATCCGCTCAATTTGCAGATGCCAAATATAAATTTTTTGGAGCTCTTGACAAAGACATATCGTTAAATTATATTGATTACGAGCATATTGCAAAATATCCGATATATGAATTCAGAAACTTTTTGACCACTCTGGGATTCGCGGAAAACAAAAATTCAGTACCACCGCTAGATCTTAAATTGAGTCTTGCTGAACATGCTGAAGGTCAAAAAATAGTCCAAGAACTAGTCAAAAATGACAAAGAGACGATTTGCATCTTTACCTATGCAACAGATGACAAATGCTATTCAGAAATCTGGTGGGAAGAATGCTATGAAAGGTTAAAAACAGAATACCAAGAGTATAACATCATTGAGGTTTTACCCGTTGAGAATATTTCCCAAATAGGTTTTAAAGCAACTACATTTTACAGTAAAGACATTCGAGAAATTGCCTCCGTAATTGCAAATACTAAACTTTTTATTGGAGCTGATAGTGGGATCATGCATTTAGCCAGTTCAGCCCTAACACCAACAATTGGACTTTTTTCACGAGAAAATCAAAACATATATGCGCCTTATGGTACTAACAGTAGTGCAGTAAATACGAATACCAGCAGCACGCAGGAATTAATCAACGTGATAAATAGTATCTTGCTTAAACCTAATTATTCCGCAGAATCAAAATTATAAAATAATTACTTCAAGAGGCATCAATTGAATGTAAAACGGCCTGATTCCCTATTTTGAAGCCATCGCAGGCAGTAAACTTAGTCTACTTTGTGGACAGTCACCTAAAACTAAAACCGCTTAATTCTATTTAACACTATGAAAACCACATTTTTAGCCACACTATTATTCGCTATTACCTGTACATCAAGTATTTATGCGCAAAACACTAATTCCTTTTCCCTGAAATTAGATCATATTGCCCTTTCCGTAAAAGACCTAGACCGATCGGTTGATTTCTACAAGAATATTTTACATCTTTCAGAAATCACAAACCTTACAAAAAAAGAAGGCATTCGTTGGGTTTCTTTAGGTGACGGAAAAGAATTACATCTCGTATCTACGATTAAAGAACCTGTAAAAATCAATAAAGCAGTCCACTTAGCCTTTAAATCAGCCAACTTTGACGCATTGATTTCGGCATTAAAAACCCTAAACATTACCTATTCAGATTGGCCGGGCACACTTGATAAAATTACTGTTCGAGCTGATGGTATCAAACAAATCTACATTCAGGATCCTGATGGATATTGGATTGAAATAAATAGTGAAGCACCTCCTAAATAATTAAGCCGTGAAAATAGCAAAGCCTTTTCAGGTAGTTGAAAAGGCTTTGCTATTTTATAATTTATTTTAAAAAGCGCTTTACTGCAACACTCGATTTATTTGCGTAAAGTTTTTTTCATAATATTTTTCTTTTGTAGAGGAAATGATAACACCACTGCTCACTGAGGCATGAATGAATTTTATCTCTCCTTCACAAACTTCTACAACCATCCCTACATGATTAATTTGGCGCCTTCCATTTGTCTTAAAGAAAATCAAATCCCCTTTTTTAGCTTCTTCCGTATTAATCTTTGTTCCAAAACTGGATTGAGCTATTGATGTTCTTGGCAACTTAATATCAAATGCCTCAAAAGTAGTACACATCAAGCCAGAACAGTCAAACCCAGATTTTGTGGTTCCGCCCATGCGGTATCTGGTTCCTATATTTTCGGAGGCATGCTCAATCAATTGATCCAGAAAATCATGATTAAAAACAGGCTTGGTAAACGGGTGTAATTCCGGTTTAGTTTGCGCAATAATACCATTACCTTCAGCATTATTATTCTCTAATAGTACACGAGGAGACTGAATCATTAACTTGTACCCTATGGGAAGTTTTCTTTTCACATCTGGATTTTGTTTTTCTAATTCCTTAACCGTAATCCCATACTGTTTTGCAATAGAATATTTAGTTTCTTTAGGCATCACTTCCCGCACAATAATTTGTAAATCATCCTTTTCTTCGCCCTCCGTTGATAGTACGGGTACATCATTTTTTGACTGCAAAACTACGGTTGTTGTGATTTCCGGCCCAACAGGATCAACAGATAAACTGGCTTTAGGTACTGCTGTTTGTACCTTAATCTCTTCCTGCAATACTACAGCTATTTGAGTAACGGGTAACTGAGTCCAGGGAATATTGATTTTTTGTCCTACCCGAAGTGGTTTAACTCCTATTGCAGGATTGGCTTTGTCTAATTCTCCAATGGTGATTCCGTACTGTTTTGCAATGGAATATTTGGTTTCTTTTGATAAAACTTCCCGTATCAAAATTTCAGAAATTTGTTTATTAGTTGCTTCAGTGTCTAGGACTATTTCTGGTGTAAAAGTTGCTTTTTTAGATGGAGAAACAACCACTTTTGAGGTTGTAACTGCGGTTCCCGGAATGGTGATTTTTTGTCCTATTTGGAGTCCTTTAGCTTCTAGTTCAGGATTGGATTGGTTTAATTCTGCCAGAGATATTCCGTATTCCTTTGCAATTCCGTATGGAGTTTGTTTAGCGAGTACTTCGTGCTCTTTAGTAGCATATTTTAAGGGAGTATTCGTTTTTGTAGTGGTTTTTTTCAGACCTATAATTGGAATTAACAATACTGAATTAAGCTTTAAAAGATTTTTGGCTTTAGGATTTAGTTTGTAAATGGCGCTTTGTTTCACTTCATAGCGCTCAGCAATACTCGATATTGTTTCCCCTTTTACGATGGTATGTTTTATAATTTTTTCCTGTGAAAAAAGAACTATACTATTAAATAAAAAAAACGCTACAATTACTCTTACACTCATACTCTTCTCTTTCAAATTACTTATCCTATGTATTCCTCAGAAGCGATTTCGGGATATAATTATTAAATTTCGCTTTGGTTTATTTACTTGTATTTTTTCTATTTATAAAAAAAGGGTGGAAAAACACCTTTTTTATAAAAAAAACCTGATTCTGTGTTTGTAAAATTTTGAATGATCTTATTCTAATTCATCGCAAGAACTCAAAAAGGAATCTTACAATACTATGGTACTACTGATCTAAAAAACAAGCCACTTAATGGAGTGCGAATCAGTATTACTAGCCGAAAAAAATCGATGAATTTTATTTCACAAAAAAGCTAATATAAGTCTTATAACTTAAGGACTTCTCTTTTTTTTAACTTTTAACGTCCAAAAAGAACATTTCATACCTTTTTTGTAATTTTTTAATGTTTTTTTGAGTAAAATCTATTCTTTATTCAAAATAATAACACTGTTAGTTTGTCATAGCCCTGATGGAAGTGGAAAGCCTTTTGAAGTGAAATTACATTTTTTTTAGATAAAAAGAGCGACCAAAGGAAGCTCCTTTTTATCGTTAAAAAAAAGAAATTTCACGAAAAAGCTTGAAACGGAGAGCAGGAAATAGCTCCAAAAAAAACTCCCAAGTTTCCTTGAGAGTTTTGAAATAAATTATTTAAATGCTTATGCTTTTCCGGCAGCAGCAATCAAGTTTAATGCTGAACCTGCGATGAACCAACCAATTTGTCCTGCGTTGTACGTGTGGTTTGCTAAGATAATATCCTTAGTTCCATCAGCGTGAACAAATTCTAATGTTAATGGTTTTCCTGGAGCAAAATCAATTAAGTCTGTGAAGTTGATGGTGTCATCTTCCTGGATTTTATCGTAATCCGATTCAGTAGCAAATGTCAATCCTAAAAGGCCTTGTTTTTTAAGGTTTGTTTCATGGATACGAGCAAATGATTTTACCAATACAGCTTTCACACCTAAGAAACGCGGTTCCATGGCTGCATGTTCACGAGAAGATCCTTCTCCGTAGTTGTGATCGCCCACAACAATTGAAGGAACACCAGCTGCTTTGTAAGCACGCGCTACAGCCGGAACTGCATCGTAAGTACCAGTCAACTGATTTTTAACGGTATTGGGTTTTTGGTTGAATGCATTGATGGCACCAATCAACATATTATTAGAGATGTTATCTAAATGCCCACGGAAACGCAACCATGGCCCAGCCATAGAAATGTGATCTGTAGTACATTTTCCAAAAGCTTTGATCAATAATTTAGCCCCTGTAATATTTTTTCCATCCCAAGGCAAAAACGGAGCTAACAATTGCAAGCGCTCTGAAGTTTCACTCACAGAAACCTGAACTCTTGAACCATCAACAGCTGGCGCTTGAAAACCTGGATCTTCGGCATCAAATCCTTTTGGAGGTAATTCATTTCCTGTTGGCGCATCCAGCATTACTTCTTCCCCATTTTCATTAATTAAGGTATCCGTCAATGGGTTGAAACCCAGATCTCCGGCAATAGCCAAAGCGGTTACCAATTCAGGAGAGCCTACAAATGCCAAAGTGTTTGGATTTCCATCGGCACGTTTGGAGAAGTTACGATTGAAAGAGTGAACGATAGTGTTGCGCTCTTCTTTTTCAGCCCCTTCTCTATCCCACATTCCGATACACGGTCCGCAAGCGTTCGCAAAAACTGTTGCTCCCATTTTATCGAAAATATCGATAAATCCGTCACGTTCTATGGTATAACGAACTACTTCAGATCCTGGAGTAATGGTAAATTCAGATTTTATTTTTAAATTTTTATCTGTAACTTGTTTTGCCAATGAAGCAGCACGAGCGATATCTTCGTAGGAAGAGTTGGTACAAGAACCTATCAAACCTACTTCAATTTTCAAAGGCCAGTTATTTTTGATTGCTTCTTCTTTCATTTTAGAAATTGGAGTAGCTAAATCAGGGGTATAAGGACCGTTTAAATGGGGTTCTAATTCGTCTAAGTTGATTTCGATTACTTGGTCAAAATACAATTCTGGATTTGCATATACTGCTGGATCACCTGTTAAATACGGTGCAATTTTATCCGCTGCATCTGCTACATCAGCTCTATTAGTAGAACGCAAATAACGCCCCATGGAAGCGTCATAACCAAATGTAGAAGTAGTAGCACCAATTTCGGCACCCATATTACAGATCGTTCCTTTTCCAGTACAAGACATGGAAGTTGCTCCTTCGCCAAAATACTCCACGATAGCACCTGTCCCACCTTTTACAGTAAGAATACCGGCTACTTTAAGGATTACGTCTTTTGGCGCTGTCCAACCGGAAAGTTTTCCAGTTAATTTTACTCCAATTAATTTAGGAAATTTTAATTCCCAAGCCATTCCTGACATCACATCAACCGCATCAGCACCACCAACACCAATGGCTACCATTCCTAAACCTCCTGCATTAACAGTATGAGAATCAGTACCGATCATCATTCCGCCTGGAAATGCATAATTTTCAAGCACTACCTGGTGAATAATTCCGGCTCCTGGTTTCCAGAAACCAATTCCGTATTTATTAGATACTGAAGAAAGGAATTCAAACACTTCATTACTTTGTGTTTTTGCTCTGGCCAAATCAGTTACTGCATCCACTTTTGCCTGGATCAAGTGATCACAATGCACTGTTGTAGGAACCGCTACTTTAGTTTTACCGGCATGCATGAACTGCAATAATGCCATTTGAGCGGTTGCATCCTGACAAGCCACTCTGTCTGGAGCAAAATCAACATAATCAGCACCTCGGGTAAAAGCTTGTGAAGGCATTCCATCCCAAAGGTGATTGTACAATATTTTCTCCGTTAATGTAAGCGGATGGCCAACTATTTCGCGTGCTTTATCAACACGAGTAGTCATGTTGTCATACACTTTTTTAATCATTTCAATATCAAAAGCCATATCTAATTATTTTCTGTTATTATATTTTAGAACCACAAGGTACAAAAAAAATGAAGACCTATTAAAATAAAAAAAGCCTGAGTCTGTCGAAAGACCCAAGCTTTTTAATAGTATTAACAAAAATTAATTATTACCTAACCAATAACTTATGAGATGGTGCAAACTGCGTTAGATTTATACCTTTTACTGCAGCTTTGTATTCCTCAAGAGTTGGGGTTCTGCCTAAAATTGTAGACAACACAACAACCGGTGTTGATGAAAGTAACGATTCTCCTTTTTTACCTTCCGTATCTTCAACAACTCTTCCTTGGAAAAGGCGAGTAGATGTTGCCATTACAGTATCTCCTTTTGCTGCTTTTTCTTGGTTACCCATACATAAATTACAGCCTGGACGCTCTAGGTATAGAATATTTTCATATCCTGTACGTGCCTCGCCTTTAGGAGCATTATCATCAAATTCAAAACCAGAATACTTTTGTAAAACTTCCCAGTCTCCTTCAGCTTTAAGTTCATCTACAATATTATAAGTAGGAGGCGCAACAACAAGCGGTGCTTTAAACTCTACTTTACCGTGTTGCTCATCTATATTTTTTAGCATTTGAGAAAGAATCTTCAAATCGCCTTTGTGTACCATACAAGATCCTACAAAACCAAGATCTACTTTTTTTACACCACCGTAAAAAGAAAGTGGCCTAATGGTATCGTGCGTATAACGCTTAGAAACATCCGCGTTATTTACGTCTGGATCTGCAATCATAGGCTCAGCAACGATATCTAAATCGATTACAACTTCCGCAAAATATTTTGCATTAGCATCCGGTATCAAAGCTGGTTTATCACCTGATCTGATGGCTGCGATTCTATTATTAGCGATAGCAATTAATCCTTTAAGAACTTGGTTCTCGTTATCCATTCCTTTGTCAATCATGATCTGGATTCTGCCTTTGGCAATCTCTAATGATTCGATCAAAGTATCATCCTCAGAAATACAAATAGAAGCTTTCGCCTTCATTTCTGCAGTCCAATCTGTAAAAGTAAAGGCCTGATCGGCAGTGAGTGTTCCTAAATGAACCTCAATAATTCGTCCTTGAAATACATTCTCTCCACCAAATTGCTTCAGCATTTGAGATTGGGTAGCATGAACAACATCACGGAAATCCATATATTCTTTCATATCCCCTTTAAAGGTAACTTTTACTGATTCCGGAATTGGCATTGAAGCCTCACCCGTAGCTAGCGCGAGTGCAACTGTTCCTGAATCAGCTCCAAAGGCAACCCCTTTAGACATTCTCGTATGAGAGTCACCCCCAATAATAATCGCCCACTCATCAACAGTAATGTCATTAAGAACCTTGTGAATCACATCAGTCATTGCGTGATAGTTCCCTTTAGGGTCACGAGCTGTAATCAAACCAAAATCATTCATAAACTTCATCAATCTTGGAATGTTTGCTTTGGATTTATTATCCCAAACTGATGCTGTATGACAACCGGATTGGTATGCACCATCAACAATTGGAGAAATCACAGTAGCAGCCATAGACTCTAATTCCTGAGAAGTCATTAAGCCTGTAGTATCTTGCGAACCTACTATGTTTACTGTAACGCGCACATCAGAACCTGCATGTAAAACTTTCCCTGGGGTTGAACCAACTGCATTTTTATTAAATATTTTTTCTACTGCGGTAAGACCTTGTCCTTCAATAGAAATTTCTTTTGACGGAGCAAATACCGATACGATATCAATTCCTAAAGTCTTTGATGCAAAAGTTTGTAGTTTTTTTCCAAATACAATAGCGTAAGATCCACCCGCTTTAATAAATTCCATTTTCTGAGGCGTAAATGCCTTAGAAATATCAATTAATTCTTTATCGCCGTTATAGAGCTTCTTAGTTTTTGTATTTATGGTCAGCACTGTTCCTGTTGCAACAGAATAAACTTCTTCCAAAATAGGCTCACCATTTTCATTGCGGACTACCGTTCCATTTGCATCTGTTTTCTTAACCCAGTTTTGAAGATCCAGACCAATACCACCCGTCACATCAACAGTAGTAAGGAAAATTGGGGAAATACCGTTAGTTCCAGCAACAATTGGAGCTATGTTTATGAATGGGACATAAGGACTTGCTTTTTTACCTGTCCAAAGAGCCACATTATTCACTCCTGACATCCTTGAAGAGCCTACACCCATAGTTCCTTTTTCGGCAATCAACATAACACTTTTGTCTGGGTGTTGCGCTTGAAGCGCTTTAATTTCACCTTGAGCTTCAGGCGAAATCAAACATTTTCCATGTAGCTCACGATCAGAGCGTGAATGTGCTTGGTTACCCGGAGAAAGTAAATCTGTCGAAATATCTCCTTCACCAGCAACATAGGTAACAACCTGAATTTCCTCAACCACCTCTGGCAGCTTCGTAAAGAATTCCGCCTTAGCGTAACTCACTAAAATTTCCTTTGCAAACGCACTACCGTTTTTAAATGCCGCCTCTAAGCGATCGGTATCAGCTTCATAAAGAAATACTTGTGTCTTTAGAACTTCTGCCGCCACTTTTGCAATTGTGATTTCATTTCCTAAAGCTAAGTCAAGCAAAACTTTGATTGAAGGACCACCTTTCATCTGTGATAATAACTCTAATGCAAAAGCTGGTGTTATTTCATCCACTACTGATTCACCAAGAACAATCTCCTTCAAAAAAGACGCTTTTACGCCAGCTGCAGGTGTTGTCCCAGGAACCGTATTATAAATAAAAAACGAAATTGAATCCTTGCGATTTGCGTTATTTGAATCTTTAATTTGCATAATGATTTCGCTTACTAAATCAGCGCTATCAATTGGCTTTGGATTAAGTCCCTGAGTTTTTCTGTCTTCGATTTCTTTCAGATAATCGTTATAAATGTTCATAGTAAATTGTTTTCAATGTTAAAAGCTATTTATTTTAATGTACTCAAAATTAAAAGCCATGATGCGTAGTTTTTATTCACGTCGCAAATTTAGCTCTTTAAGATGATATTTAAAAAAAATTAATAGATGTGGTTTTTTCAAATGATATTATTACTAAATACTGATTTTTACCCTTTATAATTAAATAATTTTAAAAAATTTAACTATAAACTGATTAATCCCTAAAGAATTAATTACATTCTAACTAGTATCAGATCATAAAAACCATTATAACTAAGAAAACGTTGTAGTTCCTGTCTAAAAATAAGAACCGAGTACCAAAAAAAAGTCAAACCAACTTAGCAATTATCATTTCTTCGGTAATTCCTTCGGCATCTGCTTTGTAATTTTTAATAATTCGATGGCGTAAAATCCCGGTGGCTACCGCTTTCACATCTTCAATATCCGGCGAAAATTTTCCATTGAAAGCAGCGTTGGCTTTGGCTGCCAAAATCAAATTTTGAGATGCTCGGGGCCCCGCTCCCCAATCGAGATAGTTTTTTACAAACTCATTTGATAATGGATTTTCAGGACGAGTTTTACTCACTAATGTCACGGCATATTCAATTACATTATCAGCCACGGGAATTCTGCGAATCAAATGTTGAAAATCAATAATTTCTTGTGCAGTAAACAATGGATTGATCGTGTTTTTGATGTCTGATGTCGTGCGTTTTACTACTTGAACTTCCTCTGCAAAAGAAGGATATTCCAGCTTTATAGCAAACATAAACCGATCCAATTGAGCTTCAGGCAAAGGATATGTTCCT
The DNA here is from genome assembly GCF_003984825.1 of Flavobacterium sp. RSP46. NCBI lineage: Bacteria > Pseudomonadati > Bacteroidota > Flavobacteriia > Flavobacteriales > Flavobacteriaceae > Flavobacterium > Flavobacterium sp. RSP46. The sequence goes on along the minus strand of NZ_RYDM01000001.1, from coordinate 802,187 downwards.
TCTTGTTCTATTGGGTTTTGCGTGGCCAAAACAAAATAAGGCAAGGCTAACTTGTAGTTTTCACCCGCAATAGTCACAGCGCGCTCCTGCATGGCCTCCAGCAAGGCTGCCTGTGTTTTGGGTGGTGTTCGGTTTATCTCATCTGCCAGAACAATATTAGAAAAAATAGGCCCTTTTATAAATTTAAATTGACGGTTCTCCTCTAATATTTCACTGCCCAAAATATCAGAGGGCATCAAATCCGGTGTAAACTGAATTCTTTTAAAATCAAGACCTAATGCTTGCGCCAGCGTATTTACCATTAATGTTTTAGCTAATCCAGGCACTCCTACTAACAAAGCATGTCCCCCAGAAAAAATACAAAGCAAAATTTGATCTACTACAGCATCCTGTCCAACTATGATTTTTGCGATTTCCTTTTTCAGCTCATTCCTTTTTTGAACTAGGTTGTGTATTGCTGCTACGTCTGACATTTATAAAAATTTAAAATTAAAAAAGAGTTAGCGTTATGAAATCATAAAACTAACTCTTTTTATTTATTTTATTGAAAAAAAAATATTTGCGATTCCTCTCACATAAGTAAGTCGAAAGTTTAAAAGTCGTAAAGTCAAAAGAATTAACTTTAAGCAAAACAGCTTTAAATCAGATTTTTACATGATTTTATCCTGATTTTAAAATACGACATTATACCATGGTTATTACTTAATGTGTTCTTGTGGTAAATTATTTCTTTATCCAGTTGTTTGTAAAAGCACAATCTCTGTATTCTCCAATGATTTTGATATACGTTTCTTTAATTTTATCTCCAAACCATTTCCCAATAGCTGTAATTTGCTTGTCTTTCAAAGCTAAATCTTTAATTTTGATGTAATCATTTGCGTAATCAGCAGTATGCTCTTCTATTCTATTGGTCACGGTAATCAATTTGAATTTCTTTTTACCTTCTTCACCTTGGTCTAAAATGGGAAGTGAAATCTCGCCTTCTTTCAAATTTGACACTTGACTGTAAAAAGCGGGGTCCATTTTCGTCAATTCAAAACGGGTATCCTGCGTTTTTGGATTAATCAATGCGCCTCCATTGGCTCTTGTTTCTTTCTCGTCAGATAAAGTCCTTGCTGCTTCCTCAAAAGTAATTTCTTTATCTTCGATTCTTTTTCTGATCAAAGTGATTTTTTCTTTAGCTTCATTCAAAGCTTCCTCTGTTACAGTTGGACTCAATAATATGTGACGCAATTCTACTTCTTGTCCTTTTATCTTTTCTATGTAAATAATGTGAAACCCAAAATCAGTTTCAAAAGGAGCGGATATCTCTCCCTCAGCCAGACTGAAAGCTACTTCTTTAAACTCTTTTACAAAAGGGGTCTTCCTGTTCATTTTATAATAGCCTCCATTTGCTCTTGAACCGGGATCTTGAGAATACAATACGGCTTTAGTTGAAAAGCTAGATCCTTCTAATATTTCTTTTTTAAACAAATTCAATCGATCAATTACCTTTTGTTTATCGGCAGCTGAAACTTTGGGAGTAATTATAATTTGTGACACTTCCATTTCTGCTCCAAAAAAAGGAAGATCAGCGGCAGGTATCTTTTTAAAGAAATTACGAACTTCTTCCGGTGTAATTTCTACTGCTTCAATAATTTTCTTCTGCATTTCTGACGTGAGCTTATTCTCTTTTAGAATATCTGAGAAATAGGTTCTGAATTCTTCTTCCGAATCTTTTTTATAATACTCCACCACTTTTTCCAGCGACCCGATTTGCTCTGTCATATAGCTCAATCGTTCTTCCATCATACCTTTTACTTCGGCATCAGTCACTACGATACTATCCTGAATGGCTTGGTGCGCATACAATTTATCTTCTAATAACTTCCCTAACATTTGGCATCTTGTAATGTCTTTTACAGAACCTCCCTGACTAGAAATTTCAAGATATGACTTGTCAATATCCGAATCTAATATAATATAATCTCCTACGGTACCAATAACCCCATCAATTTTTTGCTTCCCAGTAGATTGCGTTTTTTTAATAGGAACGATTACAGTATCCTTAATGATTTCTTGTGCCTGTAAAAGGCCACTGGAAAATAGCAAAAGAAAAAAAGGAAGAACAATTTTATTAATAATTTTCATTTGTATGTGTTTTATTGGCATTTTTCTAGTTTATTTTTATAATGAAGGATTTATATTCCCGACTTTAAAGTATGGCTTGTAAAAGCAATATTAATTTTTGCCAAATATACACTTTTAAGCTTCAGGAAATGAATTGCATTTGCATTCCAAATTACTTCCTTTTTTTTAAATTTAAAAGAGACAAAAATAACAATTCAATTATATAATACAAGTTTCCGTACTACTATTAACAAAAATTTATACACCCAATTATTCCCTGTTTGTTTCCGCTTCTAAATCCTAAAAAAGAGACTTTTAAAGACCTAAATAAAGGACTCCCTATTCCTTCATTTATGCTATCGAAACGGCAATCAATTATTTTCTTCTTTTTCCCAGCGCTTACTAATTATGAAACCTCTTTACTCGCGCATCTGCTGTTCCGTTCAAACAATCTAAAAGATAAAACTTTAACCTTTTTACTTCAAAAACAAAAATCCAGCTTTAAAAACCTCATTATAAGGATCCTTATTTAAAAAGTTCTCAACACTACAACGTTATCGCTACAAATTAAAAGCACTGCTTTACGAGTCCTTTGATAATTTTTATAAATTAGCTAAAAATGATATTTATTTAAAAAATAAACTTAAAAAATATATTATCACTATTATTTAATGCTTTTTGTTTTGATTTAAATAAAATTATGATTTAAATCGCAATCTATTCTTTCATAATGAATCTTATAGACTTAATACGCATCCTAATCGATTTTAATTAAAATGTCCCAAATTTATTAACTACCTTAATTTATCGTTTTATGAAAAAACCAAATTTCAAAATTTATTTATTGACCGCTTTACTTGCTGGCTTGTACTCCTGTAATTCAAATGATGATCTGGCAGACAATCCAACTGAAACGGCAACACAATTCAAAGTGGTTAATGTCACTAATCACGACGGACGGCCATTCAGCACTGGAGCATCAACTAATATACCAACTGGAAGATATGTTGCAAATCCCGGAGGTGGTGTAATGATGCAAGCTTTCTACTGGGATGTACCTGCCGGTGGAAACTGGTGGAATACTGTAAATACAAAAATAACAGATTGGTCAAATGCCGGCATTGGCTCTATCTGGCTTCCTCCGGTATCAAAAGCTCAAAACGGACCGTTTTCTATGGGCTACGATCCTACTGACTATTTTGATTTTGGGAATTACAATCAAAATGGCACGGTAGAAACCAGATTTGGTTCCCGTGCTGAATTAGAAAGCCTGATTACTAAAGTGCATTCTGAAAACATGCAGGTTTATGCGGATATGGTACTGAATCACAACAGTGGCGGACAATTAGAAAACAACCCTTTTACAGGAACACAAACCTACACAAACTTTACCGGTGTTGCTTCTGGAAAATTTCCAAGAACCAGTGCTGATTTCTATAAAAATGCGTACGGTAATAATGACGAAGGTTCCTTTGGGGGATTTCCAGATTTAGCCCATGTAGTACCAAATGTACAAGACTGGCTTTGGAAAAGAGCAGACGGAGTAGGGAAATACTATAAAAACACAATGAAATTTGATGGATGGAGATTTGATTACGTAAAAGGTTTTGCTCCGTGGGTCATAAAAGATTGGAATGCAAACGTTGGTGGTTTCTCCGTTGGTGAATTATGGGATTCTAACGTAAACATACTGAATGATTGGGCGAATAATGCCAACAGTTCCGTTTTTGATTTTGCGTGCTATTATAAAATGAACGATGCTTTCGACGGAAACAACCTAAATATTTTGAATGACGACATGATGTGGAAAAGAAACCCGCACAAAGCGGTTACTTTTGTCACCAACCATGACACTGATGAAATTTGGAAAAAAGAGCTAGCGTATGCCTACATCTTAACGCATGAAGGATACCCAACTATTTTTTACCGAGATTACGAAGAATGGCTTAATAAAACGAAAATGAATAACTTAATTTGGATTCATAACAACAAAGCTACTGGTAACACCTCTATTTTATATACTGATACTGATGAATACATCGCCCGTAGAAACGGATATAACGGCAATCCCGGATTAGTGGTTTACATCAATAATTCATCCACTTGGCAAGAACGATGGATTCAGACCAACTGGACTAATGCTCAAATCAAAGATTTTACAGGTAATTCAACTTGGCAGCCGACTACACAAGCAGACAAATGGGTCAAAATACAGTGTCCCCCAAATGGATATTCCATCTGGTCGATAAACATGTAACCCAAACTATTTTAAAGGCTGTCTATTTTGACAGCCTTTTTTATACCTAATAGCGTCATAAGCTATCTAATAAAATTTAAAAAAATCGACTGAAATCCATTTTCAAAACCCACATCATTAATTAAGAGGATACATTTTTTTAATTGGCATTTATAAATAGTACTTTTGCACACTATTGATATAAATATGGGCTTTTTAGAAGAAATACAACGCAGAAGAACTTTTGGGATTATCTCACATCCTGATGCCGGAAAAACAACACTTACAGAAAAACTCCTCCTTTTTGGTGGTGCGATTCAAGAGGCAGGTGCTGTAAAAAACAATAAAATCAAAAAAGGCGCTACCAGTGACTTTATGGAAATTGAACGCCAGAGAGGAATTTCGGTTTCTACTTCGGTTTTGGCTTTCAATTATAAAGACAAAAAGATAAACATTCTCGATACGCCAGGTCACAAGGATTTTGCGGAGGACACTTTTAGAACCTTAACAGCTGTTGACAGCGTTATTGTTGTAATTGATGTTGCCAAAGGTGTTGAAGAACAAACAGAGAAATTAGTGGCCGTTTGTAGAATGCGAAAAATTCCAATTATCGTATTCATCAATAAATTAGACCGAGAAGGAAAAGACGCTTTTGACTTGATGGATGAAGTGGAACAAAAGCTAGGTTTAACAGTTACGCCATTAAGTTTCCCAATAGGAATGGGCTATGATTTTCAAGGAATCTACAACCTTTGGGAACAAAACATCAACTTATTTAGCGGTGACAGCCGTAAAAATATTGAAGAAACAATTGCTTTTTCCGATGTTAAAAATCCGGAATTAGAGAAAATTATCGGTCAAAAACCAGCTGACAGCTTGCGGGAAGAACTAGAGTTGATTGATGAAGTTTATCCTAAATTTGATCGTCAGGATTATTTGGACGGAAAATTACAACCAGTTTTTTTTGGTTCAGCATTGAATAATTTTGGAGTTAGAGAATTATTGGACTGTTTTGTTCAAATTGCCCCATCACCAAGACCAAAAGATTCGGAAACCCGATTAGTAGATCCCAAAGAGGAAAAAATGACAGGATTTGTGTTTAAAATCCATGCCAATATGGATCCAAAACACAGAGATCGTCTGGCCTTTATAAAAATAGTATCCGGAACTTTCGAAAGAAACAAACCGTATTACCACGTGCGTCAGAAGAAAAACTTAAAATTTTCGAGTCCAAATGCTTTTTTTGCCGAAAAGAAAGAAATTGTAGACATTTCCTATCCAGGTGATATTGTTGGCTTACATGATACAGGAAATTTCAAAATTGGAGATACATTGACCGAAGGAGAAATTATGAGTTTCAAAGGAATACCGAGTTTCTCCCCGGAACATTTCCGATATATTAATAATGCTGATCCTATGAAAGCCAAACAACTGGACAAAGGAATCGATCAGTTAATGGATGAAGGTGTGGCGCAGTTATTTACTTTGGAAATGAACAACAGAAAAATCATTGGAACGGTTGGAGCCCTACAATACGAGGTGATCCAATACCGTTTAGAACACGAATATGGAGCAAAATGTACCTATGAAAATTTCCCCGTACACAAAGCATGTTGGGTAAAACCAAACGATCCAAAAAGCGAAGAGTTCAAAGAATTCAGAAGAATCAAACAAAAATTCTTGGCATATGATAAATACGGACAATTAGTATTTCTGGCTGATTCTGATTTCACAATTCAAATGACACAAAATAAATATCCAAATGTTAAGTTATTCTTTACTTCTGAATTTGAGTAATTCTTAATATAAAGTAAACCTGCCTAATGGAATTAAATGGTGGTCTTGAATAGCACAGACATAAAAAATAAAGGCATAAAAAAACGCTAATTTCTAAAATTAGCGTTTTTTTATGTTTTAAAATCGCATTATACTCAAGCAATCATGTTTTCTAAATTTACCGCTTTTTTCAAGAAAGCCTTGATTAGCAGCCTATTTGGAGCAACTCCTGATGTGATTATTTGTTTTTTAGCGTTTATTCCTTCTATAGAAATTGTGCTATTAGGATCTTGTTTTGAACCCATAAACCACAATATAAAATGCATACTGTTAGAATTTGAAGCAGAAACTGTTGAAACATTCGCTTGTTTTGTAGTTGTACCAACTGCTACTGTATTCACATCAACTAAATTTTTCTCAGTTTGTGCAAAAACAGAAATATTTGTTACTAGAATAAAAACAAGCAAAAGGAAACGATTACTTCCTGCATTTTTAGTTGTTTTTAAAGATAAATAGTTCATATCTCTTACAATTTTACAATAGACAGAATGTGTTTTTTCTATCTCGAACACGAAAGTATATCATTTATAAATGAGTCGGAAATATTTTCGATGAAGTGCCATTATACCCGTTCAAAGTACAAATAGGTTCTGTAAAATACAGATTTGATGGTTGGATGTACTAATTTATTCATAAAACCTACATACAAAAACAGCTAATTAACACCACGAATCAGAAATGAAATCAATAATTCTAGACTGAGAAAATAGCCTTAAATAAAAAAGGCTCCATTTCTGGAGCCTTTAAAGATATTATGCTTGTCCCGCAGGACCAAAATTAAGCGGAATCGGGGCTTGTTCAGTATCTTTTATTTCGCCATGAGCGACTTCAAAACGATGAATATTTTCTCCGATTGCTTTCAACAATCTTTTAGCATGCTGTGGTGTCAAGACAATTCTTGCTTTTACCTTAGCCTTAGGTATGCCGGGCATGATGCTTACAAAATCTAAAACAAATTCAGAAGACGAATGATTGATTATAGCCAAATTGGAATAAATTCCTTCGGCAATTTTCTCATCCAACTCAATGTTGATTTGTTCTTGTTGTTGATTTGAATTACTCATACTTAATAAATATATTCTTCTTTATTAGCCATCATATCGTTGTAATCTTCTTTTGAACCTACAATTGTATTGTCATATTCTCTCATACCCGTTCCGGCAGGGATTCTATGTCCAACAATTACATTTTCTTTCAATCCTTCTAAGTAATCGATTTTACCTGCAACAGCAGCTTCGTTCAATACTTTAGTCGTTTCTTGGAAAGAAGCCGCTGATATAAATGATTTGGTTTGAAGAGAGGCTCTTGTAATACCTTGTAAGACTGGTGTTGCAGTTGCAGTAACGACATCACGAGCCACAACAAGATTTTTATCGGTACGTTTCAAAAGAGAATTTTCATCGCGCAACTCACGAGGCGTAATAATTTGTCCTTCTTTCAAAGCGCCAGAATCGCCAGCATCTTCCACGACTTTCATACCATATAATTTATCATTTTGAAAGATAAAGTCTTTTGTATGAATTAATTGATCTTCTAAGAACAACGTGTCACCTGGATCTTGCACTCTTACCTTACGCATCATCTGACGTATTACTACTTCAAAGTGCTTGTCGTTAATTTTCACCCCTTGCAAACGGTATACTTCTTGAATTTCGTTAACCAAATACTGTTGAACAGCGGCTGGCCCTTGGATTCTTAAAATATCATCCGGAGTAATAGCACCATCTGACAACGGTACACCTGCTCTTACAAAGTCATTTTCCTGAACTAGAATTTGGCTTGATAATTTAACCAAGTATTTTCTAATGTCACCAAATTTAGATTCGATAACAACCTCACGGTTTCCTCTTTTGATTTTTCCAAAAGAAACAACACCATCAATTTCAGAAACAACTGCTGGGTTTGAAGGATTACGAGCTTCTAACAACTCAGTAATTCTAGGCAAACCTCCTGTAATATCTCCTGATTTAGAAGAACGACGCGGAATTTTCACCAACACTTTACCGGCTTTAATTTTTTCACCATTTTCAACCATCAAGTGGGCTCCAACAGGTAAGTTATACGAACGAATCAATTCATTGTCTTTACCGTAAACCAATAAAGTAGGAATTAATTTTTTAGCTCTGGATTCAGAAATTACCTTTTCTTGGAAACCAGTTTGCTCATCAATTTCAACCATGAATGATTGACCTTGCTCTAATTCTTCATAAGCAATCTTACCGGTAAACTCAGATACGATAACCCCATTATAAGGATCCCATTTACAGATCACATCTCCTTTAACAACAGACTGGCCGTCTTTAACGAAAATACTTGAACCGTAAGGAATATTATTTGTACTTAATAAAATACCTGTTCTTTCATCGATTAATTTCAATTCAGAAGAACGAGATACTACAATATCCACTGCATTACCTTCACTATCTTCTCCTTTAACAGTTTTTAAATCTTCAATTTCCAGTTTACCGTTAAATTTAGTAACGATACTAGACTCTTCAGAAATACCACCCGCAACCCCTCCAACGTGGAAAGTACGTAATGTTAACTGTGTTCCAGGTTCTCCAATAGATTGTGCTGCAATTACACCAACAGCTTCCCCTCTTTGTGTCATTTTTCCGGTAGCAAGATTTCTACCGTAACATTTGGCACAAATACCTTTTAGCGCTTCACAAGTTAACGGAGAACGCACTTCTACTTTCTCGATAGGAGAAGCATCAATTGCTTTCATGATAACCTCTGTGATTTGCTCCCCAGAATGAACTAAAATCTCACTGGTCAAAGGGTTGATTAAGTCTTGTAAAGCGACACGCCCTAAAATTCTTTCTCCAAGTGATTCTACAATTTCTTCATTTTTCTTCAATGCTGAAACTTCAACACCTCTTAATGTACCACAGTCTTCGATGTTTACAATAACATCTTGGGATACATCATGCAATCTTCTTGTTAAATATCCTGCATCGGCTGTTTTCAAAGCCGTATCCGCAAGACCTTTACGCGCACCGTGAGTAGAAATAAAATACTCAAGGATCGAAAGACCTTCTTTAAAGTTAGAAAGAATAGGGTTTTCAATAATTTCACCACCACCAGCAGTAGATTTTTTTGGCTTAGCCATCAAACCACGCATACCAGTTAACTGACGAATTTGTTCTTTGGAACCCCTTGCTCCAGAATCAAGCATCATATACACCGAGTTGAAACCTTGTTGGTCTTCTCTAATGTTTTTCATTGCAAGCTCTGTCAATTGTGCATTCGCAGAAGTCCATACATCAATAACTTGGTTGTACCGTTCGTTATTAGTAATCAAACCCATATTATAATTAGCAGAAATACCTTGAACTTGTTCTCTGGCATCTGCAATTAATTTAGGTTTTTGATCCGGAATTCTAATATCCCCAAGAGAGAATGACAAACCACCTTTGAAGGCAAATTTGTATCCCATGTCTTTCATATTATCTAAGAAGACCGCAGTTGTAGGTACATCGGTAGCGCTTAAAACGTGTCCGATAATATCTCTAAGGTTTTTCTTAGTCAATACATCATTGATATATCCTGCAGCTTCTGGTACTACTTCATTAAATAATACACGGCCTGCAGTAGTTTTAATAATTTGGAAAACTAATTCTCCTGCTTCATTAAAATGTTTTGCTCTAATTTTCACTGAAGCATTCAATTCTAATCTACCTTCATTCAAAGCAATATTTACTTCTTCCGCAGAATAAAAAGTGATCCCTTCACCTAAAATTTTAAGCTCAGGAGTAGATAAACGTTCTTTGGTCATATAATACAGACCCAAAACCATATCCTGAGAAGGTACCGTAATTGGAGCACCATTTGCAGGATTCAAGATATTGTGAGAACCCAACATTAATAGTTGCGCTTCCAAAATAGCTTCAGGTCCTAATGGCAAATGAACTGCCATTTGATCCCCATCAAAATCCGCATTAAATGCAGTACATACTAAAGGGTGCAATTGGATTGCTTTTCCTTCAATTAATTTTGGTTGGAATGCTTGGATACCTAAACGGTGCAAAGTAGGAGCACGATTCAGTAATATTGGGTGACCTTTGATTACATTTTCAAGGATATCCCAAACTACAGGCTCTTTCTTATCTATTATTTTTTTAGCGGATTTAACCGTTTTTACAATTCCTCTTTCTATCAATTTACGGATAACGAAAGGTTTGTATAATTCAGCTGCCATATCTTTAGGGATACCACATTCAGACAATTTCAATTCTGGTCCAACAACAATTACCGAACGAGCAGAATAATCCACACGTTTACCTAGTAAGTTTTGACGGAAACGACCTTGTTTTCCTTTTAGGGAATCCGAAAGTGATTTCAATGGACGGTTTGATTCTGTTTTTACTGCAGATGCTTTACGCGTATTGTCAAAAAGTGAATCTACCGATTCCTGCAACATACGTTTCTCGTTTCTTAAAATAACTTCCGGAGCTTTAATCTCCATTAATCTTTTCAAACGGTTGTTACGTATAATTACACGACGGTATAAATCATTCAAATCTGAAGTTGCAAAACGACCTCCATCAAGTGGCACAAGCGGACGTAATTCTGGCGGAATAACGGGTACCACTTTCATAATCATCCATTCCGGACGGTTTTCACGGTTCAAGTTAGACTCACGGAAAGATTCCACAACTTGTAATCTTTTTAATGCTTCCGTTTTACGTTGTTTAGACGTTTCATTGTTAGCATTGTGTCTTAATTGGTAAGACAATTGATCTAAATCAATTCTTGCCAATAAGTCCATAATACATTCTGCTCCCATTTTGGCAACAAATTTATTAGGATCAAAATCATCAAGATATTGGTTGTCAGCAGGAAGCGTATCTAAAATATTTAAATATTCTTCTTCCGTCAAAAAGTCTAATCTTTGTACTGATTCACCTTCTGCATTTTTAGCGATACCAGCTTGGATTACTACGTATCTTTCGTAGTAAATAATCATATCTAATTTCTTAGATGGAAGTCCAAGGATATAACCAATTTTGTTTGGAAGAGAACGGAAATACCAGATATGAGCAATAGGCACAACAAGATTGATGTGACCTACTCTGTCTCTTCGTACTTTTTTCTCCGTTACTTCTACACCACAACGGTCACAGATGATTCCTTTGTAGCGAATTCTTTTATACTTACCACAAGCACATTCAAAATCTTTTACTGGTCCAAAAATACGTTCACAGAAAAGACCATCACGCTCCGGTTTGTGCGTTCTATAATTGATAGTTTCAGGTTTCAATACTTCACCTCTTGATTCTTTCAAGATCGATTCAGGAGAAGCAAGTCCTATGGAGATTTTATTAAACCTTTTTACAGGGTTTTTATCTTTATTGTTATTATTTCTATTATTCATCATAGTTTTTACTATTGATTTATTTGCAATTAAAAAATTAATTTTATTTCAGTCTTAAAGTCAAATGTCATAAAGTTTTTAAAGCCACGGATGACTTTAGACTTTAGACTTTCAAACTTTAGACTTAAACATTACCTCGAATTACTTCTCTAAACTTCAAATAAAAATTTTGAAGTGCTATTTATAAAACCAATTGGGTTTAAATAAAAAATCGGAACGGGTTACGGGTATAAATCCTAAAAACTCTTTTAAAAAAGTGTTCAGTATTCAGAATTTAGTGTTCAGTTTATCACTGATTACTAAATACTGAACACTGAATACTAAACTTCTATTCTTCAAGACGAATGTCAAGTCCAAGACCTTTCAATTCATGCATCAATACATTAAATGATTCTGGTAATCCTGGTTCTGGCATAGATTCACCTTTTACGATTGCTTCATACGTTTTTGCTCTACCGATAACATCATCAGACTTCACAGTCAAGATTTCTCTAAGTGTACTTGATGCTCCATAAGCTTCAAGTGCCCAAACCTCCATCTCTCCAAAACGCTGTCCTCCAAATTGAGCTTTACCTCCAAGTGGTTGTTGCGTAATCAATGAGTACGGACCTATAGAACGTGCGTGCATTTTATCGTCAACCATGTGTCCAAGTTTCAACATGTAGATAACTCCTACTGTTGCAGCTTGATGGAAACGTTCTCCTGTACCACCATCATATAAATGTGTATGTCCAAAACGTGGTATTCCAGCTTCATCAGTCAATTCATTGATTTGATCCAGAGTTGCTCCATCAAAAATTGGTGTAGCAAATTTTCTACCCAAGTTTTGTCCCGCCCAACCAAGAACCGTTTCATAAATTTGACCAATGTTCATACGTGAAGGTACACCAAGTGGGTTCAACACGATATCAACAGGCGTTCCGTCTTCAAGGAAAGGCATATCTTCATGACGAACGATACGAGCAACAATACCTTTGTTACCGTGACGTCCCGCCATTTTATCCCCAACTTTTAACTTACGTTTTTTGGCAATATATACTTTTGCTAGTTTCAAGATTCCTGCTGGCAATTCATCTCCAACAGTGATAGTGAATTTCTCTCTACGCAAAGCCCCTTGTAAATCGTTCAATTTAATTTTATAGTTATGAATTAAATCATTTACCATTTTATTAGTTGCATCATCAGCAACCCATTGACCTTTACTTAAGTGAGCAAAATCTTCAACAGCATAAAGCATCTTTTGAGTGTATTTTTTACCTTTTGGTAAAACTTCTTCACCCAAATCATTCATTACCCCTTGAGATGTTTTTCCGTTTACGATCAAGAAAAGTTTTTCGACCAATTTGTCTTTTAATTCAACAAATTTAACTTCAAACTCCATTTCAAGTGCTCCTAAAGCATCTTTATCTTGCGTACGTTTACGTTTATCTTTTACTGCTCTTGCAAACAGTTTTTTGTCTAAAACAACACCATGTAAAGAAGGAGAGGCTTTTAATGAAGCATCTTTTACATCCCCTGCTTTGTCCCCGAAGATTGCACGAAGCAATTTCTCTTCCGGAGTAGGATCTGATTCCCCTTTTGGAGTAATTTTTCCGATAAGAATGTCACCAGGTTTAACCTCGGCTCCAATTCTGATCATACCATTTTCATCTAAATCTTTAGTAGCTTCTTCAGAAACGTTCGGTATATCGTTCGTCAATTCTTCGTTACCTAATTTAGTATCTCTAACTTCTAATGAATAATCATCCACGTGAATAGAGGTGAAAATATCGTCACGAACTACTTTTTCAGAAATTACAATCGCATCCTCAAAGTTGTACCCTTTCCATGGCATAAACGCTACTTTTAGGTTACGACCTAAAGCAAGTTCTCCATTTTGAGTGGCATAACCTTCTGACAATACTTGACCAAGAACAACTCTGTCGCCTCTTCTTACGATAGGTTTCAAGTTGATACTAGTACCTTGATTGGTTTTTCTAAATTTAATTAGATTGTATGTTTTCTCATCTGACTCAAAACTCACCATTCTTTCTTCTTCAGAACGATCGTATTTGATTGTGATAATATTAGCATCCACATATTCAACAGTTCCATCTCCTTCAGCGTTAATTAAAACTCTGGAATCCGAAGCAACCTGACGCTCTAAACCAGTTCCAACAATAGGAGCTTCAGGACGAATTAATGGTACGGCCTGACGCATCATGTTAGATCCCATCAAGGCTCTATTCGCATCATCATGTTCTAAGAAAGGAATCAAAGAGGCTGAAATAGAAGCAATTTGATTTGGAGCAACATCCGTATAATCCACTTTTGAAGGCTCAATTACTGGAAAATCACCTTCCTGACGGGCAATTACATTTTCAGCGATAATCTTACCTACTGCATCCATTTCTATGTTTGCCTGAGCAATCATCATTCCTTCTTCTTCTTCTGCACTCAAGTAAACAGGAGTAGACACTAGATCTACGACTCCGTTAGTTACTTTACGGTATGGAGTCTCAATGAAACCCATTCCGTTTACTTTAGCATAAACACCAAGAGAAGATATCAAACCAATGTTTGGTCCCTCAGGAGTTTCAATTGGACATAAACGTCCATAATGCGTATAGTGAACATCACGTACCTCAAATCCGGCTCTTTCTCTCGAAAGTCCACCTGGTCCAAGTGCAGATAATCTTCTTTTGTGCGTAATCTCGGCTAATGGATTCGTTTGATCCATAAACTGAGACAACTGGTTTGTACCAAAGAAAGAGTTGATAACAGAGGATAATGTTTTAGCATTAATCAAATCTATCGGTGTAAACACCTCGTTATCCCTAACGTTCATTCGCTCTCTAATGGTTCTGGCCATACGCGCCAAACCAACACCAAACTGTTGTGACATTTGTTCTCCAACTGTTCGTACACGACGGTTTGATAAGTGATCAATATCATCAATCTCTGCTTTAGAGTTAATTAATTCAATCAAATATTTAACAATCGTTATGATATCTTCTTTGGTCAAGACTTGCTTTTCCATTGGAGTATCCAACCCTAATTTTTTATTTATTCTATAACGACCTACTTCACCTAAGTTGTACCGTTGATCAGAAAAGAATAATTTATCGATAATACCACGAGCCGTTTCTTCATCAGGCGGTTCAGCATTACGCAATTGTCTGTAGATATGCTCAACAGCCTCTTTTTCAGAGTTTGTTGGATCCTTTTGCAACGTATTATGAATGATTGCGTAATCTCCTTGATTAGCATCTTCTTTGTGAAGCAAAATAGATTTAACGTTAGAATCAATGATTTCTTCCACATTATCTTTGTCGATAATAGTGTCTCTATCAAGAATTATTTCGTTACGTTCAATAGAAACTACTTCACCAGTATCCTCATCTACAAAATCCTCATGCCATGTATTCAATACACGAGCAGCTAATTTTCTACCGATATATTTTTTAAGTCCTGTTTTAGAAACTTTAATTTCCTCAGCAAGATCGAAAATCTCTAGGATATCCTTATCTCTTTCGAATCCAATTGCACGGAATAAAGTCGTTACAGGTAATTTTTTCTTTCTGTCAATATAAGCATACATTACGCTGTTTATATCTGTAGAAAATTCTATCCAAGAACCCTTAAAAGGAATTACTCTGGCAGAGTACAATTTTGTTCCATTTGCATGAAATGACTGCCCGAAGAAAACACCAGGAGAACGGTGTAATTGAGAAACAACTACACGCTCAGCACCATTAATAACAAAAGTACCGCTTGGCGTCATATATGGAATTGTCCCAAGATAAACATCCTGAACAATAGTCTCAAAATCTTCATGTTCTGGATCTGTACAATATAGTTTTAACCTAGCTTTTAGGGGTACACTATGCGTAAGACCTCTTTCTATACATTCTTGAATTGTGTAACGTGGCGGATCTACAAAATAATCAAGGAATTCTAATACAAAGTTATTTCTTGTATCAGTAATTGGGAAGTTTTCCATGAAGGTATTGTAAAGCCCTTCGTCGCCTCTTTCGTCAGATTTAGTTTCTAATTGAAAAAAATCCTTAAACGATTTAACCTGAACATCTAGAAAATCTGGATAATCAGGAATATTTTTTGTAGAGGCAAAATTCAATCTTTCAGTTTGATTTGTTATCATCAATGGACAAAATTTTGATTAGAAAAGTAATTTTTTTGTATAAATAGTAATTTATTTATACCTTTTTTTTTAACCATTACATCTTTAAAAACCAATTTAAGATAACTACTTTCTTATTATCTGTTAATTTTTTTTCCTCGTAATGGATAAAATGAATCTATTTTAAAAGACTAGTATGTACTAATACAACGTAGCCTTTTGTTATACGAAAAATGGTTTAGGTCTTTGGATGACTCCAAGACCTAAACCTTATTTTCAAAACTAGAGTGAACTATTTAAGTTCAACCTCAGCTCCAGCTTCTTCCAAAGATTTTTTAAGCGCTTCTGCTTCATCTTTAGTTACACCTTCTTTAACATTGCTTGGTGCGCTGTCTACTACATCTTTAGCTTCTTTCAAACCTAAACCAGTAAGTTCTTTAACTAATTTTACAACTGCTAATTTAGAAGCACCTGCTGCTTTCAAAACCACTGTAAATTCTGTTTGAACATCTTCAGCAGCAGCTTCGCCACCACCTGAAACTACTACAGCTGCAGCAGCTGGTTCGATTCCGTACTCATCTTTTAATATTGTTGCTAATTCGTTAACTTCTTTTACCGTTAGGTTAACCAATTGTTCTGCGAATTGTTTCAAATCTGCCATTTTTTCTATCGTTTTAAAATGATTTGTAAAAAATATAATTTATTTATTGTGCGCGTTTTATGTAATAAAATTAGAGTAAAACTCTTCTTTCATTATGCCTCCACTTCCTCTGTAGCCTCTTCGCTTTTGGCAAATTGGTTTTGAAGAGCAGAAATAACTCTTTGTGCTGGTGACTGCAATAATCCAATAAGTTCGCCGATAAGCTCTTCTTTAGATTTAATAGTTGCTAATGCATCTAATTGATCGTCTCCAATATAAATTTCAGAGTTGATATAAGCTCCCTTTAATACCGGTTTAGCTGATTTTTTTCTGAAATCTTTTATTATCTTACCCGGAGCGTTTGCTATCTCAGAAATGAATATAGCACTATTACCAGTCAAAACTGAAGGTAAATCTCCATAATCATTAGCTGATGCTTCCATTGCTTTTGCAAGCAATGTATTTTTAACTACTTCTAATTTTATACCTGCTTTATAACAAGCTCTTCTTAAGTTCGTAGTTGCTTCTGCATTCATTCCAGAAATATCAGATACATAAATAATATTTGTACCAGCTAACTGTGCAGTTAAAACTTCAATCGCGATTGATTTTTCTTCTCTAGTCATACTAAAAATTTTTAACTACCAATTATACTGCCTTAGGATCCAATGCAATTGCAGGACTCATAGTGCTAGTTAGGTAAATACTTTTGATGTAAGTTCCTTTAGCCGCAGTTGGTTTAAGTTTGATTAATGTTTGAATAATTTCGTGAGCATTGTCAACAATTTGTTCAGCTCCAAAAGAGACTTTACCAATTCCTGCATGCACTATACCAGTTTTGTCAACTTTAAAGTCAATTTTACCAGCTTTCACCTCTTGAACAGCTTTTGCAACATCCATAGTTACAGTACCTGTTTTAGGGTTAGGCATTAAACCTCTAGGTCCTAAAATACGACCTAATGGACCTAATTTACCCATAACAGAAGGCATTGTGATAATTACATCAACATCTGTCCAACCGTCTTTTATCTTTTGTAAATAGTCATCAAGACCTACATAGTCAGCACCAGCTGCCAAAGCTTCCGCTTCTTTGTCCGGAGTAACCAATGCTAATACTTTAACATCTTTACCAGTACCATGAGGCAATGTTACTACACCTCTTACCATTTGATTCGCTTTTCTTGGATCTACACCCAAACGAACTGCGATATCAATAGACTCATCAAATTTTGCAGAAGCAACAACTTTTATTAATGCCGCAGCATCTTTAAGAGAATATAATTTGTTCTTTTCAATTTTTGAAGCAGCCTCTTTTTGCTTTTTTGTCAATTTTGCCATGTCTTACCCTTGTTTTAGAGGAGAATCTCCAGTTACAGTTATACCCATAGATCTAGCCGTTCCTGCGATCATGCTCATAGCAGATTCGATAGTAAATGCATTCAAATCCACCATTTTATCTTCGGCGATTGTTCTAATTACGTCCCAAGTAACGTTAGCTACTTTTTTACGATTAGGTTCACCTGAACCAGATTTTAGCTTTGCAGCTTCCAATAATTGGACAGCAGCAGGTGGTGTTTTTACAACAAAATCAAAAGATTTGTCTTTATACACTGTAATTTGCACAGGGCAAACTTTGCCGGCTTTATCTTGAGTTCTTGCATTAAATTGCTTACAGAACTCCATGATATTAACACCAGCAGCACCTAAAGCAGGTCCAACCGGTGGCGATGGATTCGCAGCACCTCCCTTAACTTGTAGTTTAACTACTTTACTAATTTCTTTAGCCATTTTTTAAAAATTTAACACTACAATCTTTGGAAGCGATTGCAATGGATATTATAGATGTAACAAAATTATACTTTTTCAACTTGCATAAAACTCAATTCTAATGGTGTTTTTCTTCCGAAAATTTTTACCATTACTTCCAGTTTACGCTTTTCTTCATTAATTTTTTCCACAGTTCCGTTAAAACCATTAAAAGGACCATCAACAACCTTAATCGTCTCACCAATATTGAAAGGAATAGAACGTGTATCGGTATTAACCGCTAATTCATCTACTTTACCTAACATTCGATTCACTTCGGAAATTCTCAAAGGAACAGGCTCCCCCCCTTTAATCTCTCCTAAAAAACCAATAACACTTGTTATTGATTTAATAATATGAGGTATTTCACCAATCAGATTAGCCTCAATCATGACGTATCCTGGAAAATAAACCTTATCTTTAATTATCTTTTTTCCTTCTTTTACAGTAACTACTTTTTCAGTAGGAACCAAAACCTGTGACACATAATCACCCATCCCAAGTCGTGCGATTTCGGTTTCGATATAAGCTTTCACTTTATTTTCTTGACCACTTACCGCCCTAACGACATACCACTTTTTAATATTATTATCTGCCATAACAAAAAAATTATGCTTTTATCCAGTTAAAAAAACCAGCCAAAGCTTTTGCGAAAATTTCATCTACTCCCCAAGTTGCCAAAGCGAATAATACTGAAAAAACAGCCACAACAATCGTTAGACGCTGAACCTCAGCCCAAACCGGCCAAGTTACATTTGACTTTAATTCCTCAAATGCCTCTGATATGTAATTAACAACTTTTGTCATTATGATTTATTTTTTTGCACGGGCGGAGGGATTCGAACCCCCATCAACGGTTTTGGAGACCGCTATTCTACCCTTGAACTACGCCCGTTCGTTAATAAAAGCCAGTAACAACTTTACGGAGTTACTGGCTTTATACTTTTTTATCCTATTTGGATTATGCTACAATTTCAGTTACCTGACCTGCACCTACAGTTCTACCACCTTCACGGATAGCAAAACGTAAACCAACACTTAATGCAATTGCACTAAGCAACACAACATCAATAGTTAAGTTATCCCCAGGCATAACCATTTCTACACCTGTAGGCAAAGTAATGATCCCTGTTACATCCGTTGTACGTACATAAAACTGTGGACGGTAGTTATTGTGAAATGGTGTGTGACGACCACCTTCTTCTTTTTTCAAGATATAAACCTCAGCTTTAAAAGTAGCATGTGGTTTAACTGAACCTGGCTTACAGATAACCATTCCTCTTTTGATGTCTTCTTTTTGAATACCTCTTAAAAGAATACCTACGTTGTCTCCAGCTTCACCTCTATCAAGGATTTTACGGAACATCTCAACTCCCGTAATAGTAGAAGTCAATTTTTCAGCTCCCATACCAATGATTTCAACTGGATCTCCTGTATTAGCAACACCTGTTTCGATACGACCTGTAGCAACAGTTCCACGACCAGTGATTGAGAACACATCTTCAACAGGCATCAAGAAAGGTTTTGCAACATCTCTTACCGGCTCTTCGATCCAAGAATCTACAGCTGCCATCAATTCAAGAATTTTTGGTACCCAAGCTGGATCATTATTCAATCCACCTAAAGCTGAACCCTGAACAACAGGACCATTATCTCCATCATATTCATAGAAAGATAACAAGTCTCTGATTTCCATCTCAACTAATTCAAGTAATTCCTCATCATCAACCATATCCACTTTATTCATGAATACAACCATTCTAGGAATACCTACCTGGCGACCTAAAAGGATATGCTCACGTGTTTGTGGCATTGGCCCATCAGTAGCAGCTACAACAAGAATAGCACCATCCATTTGAGCAGCACCTGTAACCATGTTCTTTACGTAATCCGCGTGACCTGGACAGTCAACGTGAGCGTAGTGACGATTAGCAGTTTCATACTCAACGTGAGATGTATTAATTGTAATACCTCTTTCTTTTTCTTCTGGAGCATTATCAATTTGATCAAATGATTTTGCTTGACAATACCCTGCATCAGACAATACTTTTGTAATTGCCGCAGTTAATGTCGTTTTTCCGTGATCCACATGCCCAATTGTTCCAATGTTTAAATGGGGCTTGTTACGGTTAAAATTTTCCTTTGCCATTTTACTTAATTTTAAATCTTGTTATATATTAATTTCTATTTCCTACTTACTTGAGCCAATGTCGGGAATTGAACCCGAGACCTCTTCCTTACCAAGGAAGCACTCTACCCCTGAGCTACACCGGCAGAGAATTAATTTTAAATGTTGCATTTTAAATTAATTTAAAACTTTCATCGTGGGGAGAGCAGGATTCGAACCTGCGAAGTTTACACAGCAGATTTACAGTCTGCCCTCGTTGGCCGCTTGAGTATCTCCCCTACTTTTTATATTGCCAGACCTTTACAGTCTTGAGCCGGCGGAGGGACTCGAACCCACGACCTGCTGATTACAAATCAGCTGCTCTAGCCAACTGAGCTACGCTGGCGAATCAATAAAAAAAGTCCGCTATTTCTAACGGACTGCAAATGTATAGATTTTATCTCTCAATCAAAACTTTTTTTAAAAAAAAATCATATTAAATATGCGAACTTATTTTTTCTTTCCTTTTTACCAATAATCGTTCTAAAGATTCAGCAGAAAGTTCTAAGGCTTCTTCAAAAGTTTTACATTGCTTTTTAACTAAAAAATCATCCCCAGGAACATTCATTTTTACCTCAGCAATTTTATTTTCTTTATCACTAGTCTTCTCCACTTTCAAAAAAACATCGGCGGACACCACCTTGTCATAATATTTTTCTAACTTGTCCATTCTTTCTTGAACAAAATCTACTAGCTTTTTGTCAACAGTAAAGTTAACTGCATGAACACTTACCTTCATAATCATTTTTTTTAGTTAAACATTTTACGAATCATTTACGTCCTCGAGGATGCGCCTCTTTATAAATATTTTTAATTTCTGACAAACTGCTATGGGTATAAATTTGAGTTGAAGCCAAACTAGAATGCCCTAACAATTCCTTTACTGAATTTAAATCCGCACCATTATTTAATAGATGTGTTGCAAAAGTATGCCGCAGGATATGTGGACTTTTTTTTACTTTCTCAGACACACCACTAAAGTAAGAATTTATTAGCCGATACACAAAAGAATCATTTAATTTTAATCCTTTTTTTGTGAGAAAAAAATAAGCATTATCAGCGACTATTACCAACAAAGCTCTTTCCTTTAGGTACAAACAAAACTGAGCCGCCAGTACCGGCAAAACAGGAAGGATTCGTTCTTTACTTCGCTTGCCCAATACTTTAATTGTACTATTGGATAAGTCAATATTTGCTATTTGAAGCTGAATCAGCTCTGCGCGTCGCATTCCGGTAGTATACAACAAATCGATTATGAGTTTATTCCTCACTTCTTCAAATCCAATTGTATTTTGCATTTGATCTAAAACATTCAAAACTTCCTTTTCAGAAAAAGGAACCTGCAAAACCCTCGAAGCCTTCAATGCTTTATGCCCTGACAATGGACTAACCCGAATTTGCTTTGTTTTCAACAGGAATTTGTAAAATGCTTTTAAAGACGCTATTTTTCTATTAACAGAACCATTCGAGACCCCATCATCCACAAGTACTATAATCCAACTCCTGATTTGACTATACCCTGCCTGCTCTATGCCTTGCTCCTCAAAGTGAATTTTGTTGAATGATTCAAAAGAAGCAATATCCGCACAATATGCCGTTAAGGTATGAGGAGAATATTTTTTCTCCAACTGTAGATAATCCCGAAAAGCATCTTTATTAGTAGTCATAAAAAAACCGTTAGCATCAAAGTTATACAATTTTGATGACTAACGGTATTTTATTTAATAGATATTGACTAACTCTCTAAGTTATCTCTCATATTTTGGATATAAGCCGCTTTTTGAATTTTGATTCTATTTGTAACTGAAGGCTTAATAAAAGCAGTACGTGCTCTTAGTTGACGAACAGTTCCTGTTTTATCAAATTTTCTTTTGTAGCGTTTTAATGCTCTATCGATATTTTCTCCGTCTTTAATTGGTATAATTAACATAATATAGACACCCCCTTTCTTTAAGTGTGCAAAAGTAAACATTATTTTGAATTGGAAGTCATTAATTGTAAATTTATTTGAGCATGTTTGCAAAATATCAATTCCGTTTCACGAATAGGCTATCATGTGCTGCCAGCTATTCGCTATAATCTTATTCATTGCGAGGTATCGGGGTAAAATTCGCAGTACTATCCTTGACATAAAAAAAAGAGTCAATTTGTGTATTGACTCTTTTTTTTATAAAATACTTACTTTATTGAATCTAAAGCATCCCGTTAAGCAAAACTTATTCGCTCCAGAAACTACCTAATCAAAGTCTAAACTACTTTACCGCTGGCACATAATTTTGATTATCAATAATTAATTTTCCTAAAATCTCTTTAAGAATTTCTGAAGTTCCTCCGCCTATTGGACCTAAACGACTGTCCCTAAACAAACGTGCCAATGGATACTCCTCCATATACCCATAACCACCTAACATTTGCAAACAACTATAAATAGTATCATCTGCAACTTTTGTAGATTTCAGCTTAGCCATAGTGGACTCTTTTACGACGTATTCCCCTTTGTCTAAACGAGCGACAGCAGCATAGTTAAACACCTTACAGTGTTCTACCTCTGTTGCATGCTCAACAAGCGTATGTCTTAGTGCTTGAAACTTACTTATTTTTTTTCCAAATGCCTCTCTATGCGACATATAATCTATTGTATAATCTATTGCATATTCAGCTCTAGCATGTGCATTTATCGCCATGATTAAACGCTCCAAAGCAAAATGCTGCATGATGTAAGGAAATCCTTTCCCCTCTTCACCCATTAAGTTTTCTGCTGGGATCTCTACGTTGTCAAAGGCAATTTCAGCAGTATCAGATGCTCTCCAACCTAATTTATCTAGTTTGACAGCCGATATCCCTTTTAAACCAGTATCCATCAAAAAGATGCTAATCCCTTTGTTTCCAAGTTCAGGATTAGTTTTTGCTGCAACAATATAATAGTCTGCATAAACACCGTTTGTAATAAATGTTTTGGAACCATTAATAATATATTTATCTCCTTTTTTTACGGCATTAGTGCGCATCCCCGCAACATCACTACCCCCAAAAGGCTCTGAAATACATAAAGCTCCTATTTTCTTTCCGGCGATACTTGGCACTAAGTAATCTTGCTTTATCCTTTCGTCACCCTCAGCATTCAAATGGGTCATCGCTAAATACCCATGAGCCCACATGGCAGCAGCAAAACCTGATGACTTAATTTTTTGCAATTCTTCGAGAAAAATAACAGTATAAAATAAATCGAGATTCAGACCGCCATAAGCCTCTGGGTAGGCAATACCAAAGTACCCCATCTCGCCAAATTTTTCCCAAATAAAACGTTCTATTGTACCCGTTTTTTCCCACTTTTCGATATGCGGAACAACTTCTTTCTGCAGAAAATCTTTTAAACTTTCTCTAAATGCATGGTGTTCTTCCGTAAAATAAATTGAATTCATATAGTATATTTTTCTTAACAAATAGTATTAATTGAAGCATAATAAAGCAGTACTATTTCAAATTTCGTTTTTAAACGATTAAAAATAATCCGCTAATAAAAAAGTAACACCTCTATTTTAAAAGGCAATACAATTCTCTTGTCCGGGGCTTAAAATCTGACACTTCTAATTAAAGTCCAAATATAAGTCAATTATTTTTGCTTTATCAACAGGAAATCCCTTAATTTTTATTAAATCCTCAATATTATTAAAATCCCCCTTCATGCTTCTATAGGTTATAATTTCTCTGGCCAGTGCATACCTAAAATAATAAAACTGAGAAAGCTCCTTTAAAGAAGCAGTATTGACCTTGATTTTTTTAAATTGAGGCAGCGCCAAAACTTCAAAATGAATATTCAAATTCTCAATTACTTCTGGTGACAACCCCCAAATATCCTGCATTTGATCCATAGAAACAAATCCGCCCAACGTTTCTTTTTGTTTTAAAATGCGAATAGAAATGGCCTCACCTATTCCATAAATTTTTACCAAATCTTCTTTTGTTGCCCTATTGATATCAATGACTAGGATTTTTTCTTTTTTGGCGAAAGCTGGATTTGAATATTTTTTATATGTAATAAATTTAGTTTTCTGTTTTTTAGCAAGTACCCAATCCGGGAATTTAAAATAAGGCGCTAGCACATTTAACAATGAGTCTGAAACTTTAGTCACGTTCTGAAACTCCTCAGGAGAATTTACATATTTGTTTTGTTTTCTAAAAGCGAGCAAACGATCAATTTCCTGAAGAGACATTCCTAATCTATATCCTTTATAATCTGTGATAAAATTGGGATTAAAAAGATACACATTGGGCTTTTTATTTGCAGCTTCCATAGTAAGGGAATCCATTGCAGTTTGAAGAGAAAGCCATTTTTGTTTTTCAGGATACACTTTAGATACCGCTCTAAAATCAACAAAAAAATAAACCAGCTGCAGGACTACACTAATTACAAACAAAAAGAAAATACCGGTTCGTTGCTCCTTAGTGAACTTAAAATAAGTTAGAATCGTTTTAAAACTCATGGGGGTACGTATCGATTTGCTAGCATTAAAAATAATTCTAAATTTATAAATTAAATCAAGACCGTTCGCTTTCTGTAGATTTTTTTTCAAAAACAAATTAATACCCGCTACAAGCCTATTTGACAAAATAATTTCACCGGGAATCAATATTAAAAAAGACGACAAATCATTTTTTACAACTTAAAATTCAATTATTGTTTTTATTTTTTATAAAAAACAATACATTTGGAGCTTAATAACAAACAAAACCATATAACCCATGTCAATTTGGAAAACTAAACCCCTTTCGGTATTGCTAAATGAAGCATCAGAATCTGAAAAAGGATTAAAAAGAACTTTGTCTTCACGTTCATTAGTAGCGCTAGGAGTTGGAGCAATTATCGGAGCAGGATTATTTTCTTTAACAGGAATCGCAGCCGCAGATAATGCAGGACCCGCAGTAACGCTATCCTTCGTCTTAGCAGGGATAGGCTGTGCCTTTGCTGGATTGTGCTACGCTGAATTTGCCTCTATGATCCCAGTAGCAGGAAGTGCTTACACCTATTCTTATGCCACAATGGGAGAATTTGTTGCTTGGATTATTGGATGGGATTTAGTGCTTGAATATGCTCTTGGAGCCGCAACAGTAGCAGTGAGTTGGTCTCAATATGTAGATAAATTCCTCGCCAATTATGGACTCCATATTCCCCAGGAGATACTCCATGGACCATGGGATCAGAAACCAGGATTCATTAATTTACCCGCCATATTAATTATCTGTGCCCTTTCTCTACTATTGATTAGAGGCACAAAAGAATCAGCTTTATTAAACAATATTTTGGTTATTTTAAAAGTAACTGTTGTTATTGTATTCATAGGTATCGGATGGGGTTTTATTGACGGAGCGAATCATACTCCATTTATCCCTGTAAATGAAGGCGAAGCCCTTTTAAGCTCAGGAAAGATGACATTTTTAAATTTCTTTAGTAGCGATTACTTTGGTCATTACGGTTGGAGTGGTATTCTAAGAGGTGCAGGAGTTGTGTTTTTTGCATTTATAGGATTTGACGCTGTTTCTACAGCTGCACAAGAGGCAAAAGATCCACAGAAAGGTATGCCAATTGGTATATTAGGGTCGCTCATAATTTGTACCGTTTTATATGTTCTATTTGCTTTTGTTTTAACTGGTTTAGAAAACTACCTTAACTTTAAAGGTGACGCAAGCCCTGTCACTACAGCGTTTGCTAAGACAGGTTATACATTCTTAAACTCAGCATTAACAATTGCGATTATTGCAGGATATACCTCTGTAATGTTAGTGATGTTGATGGGGCAAAGTAGGGTTTTCTACAGTATGAGTATTGACGGATTATTACCTAAATTTTTTAGTACATTACACGCAACAA
Source organism: Flavobacterium sp. RSP46 (assembly GCF_003984825.1). NCBI lineage: Bacteria > Pseudomonadati > Bacteroidota > Flavobacteriia > Flavobacteriales > Flavobacteriaceae > Flavobacterium > Flavobacterium sp. RSP46. The sequence goes on along the minus strand of NZ_RYDM01000001.1, from coordinate 776,027 downwards.
ATAGAACACCATACAAAACAAACCTACTTTTCATGGTTTTTGTTAGCATGTTTGCAGGATTTGTTCCTGTGTCAGACTTAGGTCATATGGTAAGTATAGGAACATTATTTGCGTTTGCTCTTGTATGTATTGGAGTTGTTGTAATGAGAAAAACTAATCCCGATGCAGTAAGAGGTTTTAGAGTGCCATTTGTACCAGTATTTCCAATTCTAGGAGTTATCATCTGTCTAATCTTGATGGCTGGATTACCTATTGAAAGTTGGGAAAGACTTGCCATTTGGATGATTATTGGAGTTGCTATCTATTTTGCCTACGGTAAGAAAAAAAGTAAACTAAACAATCCGGATAAATAAATTTACAGCATACAAAAAAGGGATTCTAGAATAGTTTAACTATTTTAGAATCCCTTTTTTTATTTAACTCTTTTTACAAATCAAAAACCGAAGTGCGTTTTGCACGAATTAAATCTTTCAACCGCATCCAAAAAGCCAAAGTTAAATACACGGCAAACCACAAGCCAGCTGTAACAAATGACAAGTAAATAAAAAATAGTCGGACGCTACTGGCACGCATTCCTAAGGTATCTGCTAAGCGGGAGGAAACATGAAAACCGTGTTTCTCAAAAAAGAACTTAAGCTTAATTACTGCTGACATTTTTCAGTTAGTGTATTAAATTCGTCAATCACATATTTAAAAAACAAATTTACAACATTCTCCAGTAAACAAATCCAAAAATAATTGAATTAATTTTTTTTCAACAATTCCATTCCTACGGCACATTCTAAGCATTTACCTGCGTTGCAATACTCCATTTTTAATTGCAGTAATGATTGGGTATCAAAAGCACTTGCAGCGAGAACCCCAAAAGACTTGAATTTATCTATAATGGCATTTTTCTCCGGAGAAACTTCTTCTAACAGATGAATTAAATCCTCTGAAATTTCTTTTCCCTGACTTTTAGCAAAAGCAAATTGTAGCGGAATTATGGTATTTATGACGATCAAGTCAATGAAAGATTTTGAAAGCGATTTCCTTTTCTTTGGACTTTCTTTATCAAATTGGTAATGATTCAACCAATATTCAGAAGTCGAAACCTGAAACAGGTCGTAACTACTTTTTAATGAATTCAAAACACTTATTTTTGAAAATAAATGTACCTGACTGTGGTATAAATTCGCCAATTGAGAAAGACGTATCGTAGGAAAATTATCCGGGCGATGCTTAAAAAACTGGACTGGTGCCTGGCCACCTTGCTCCAATTGGTATTTATGTATCAAGTAAAAATACCTAAATTTTAAATCTTTGAAATAAGTATCCTCCTTATCACAATCCAATAACCCTGCGGTTCCAAAAATTAATGCTTCCAGATTCTCAATTTCAAAACTTTCCTTTCTAAGCACCGAAAAAGGAATGTTTTGTGCCATTTTAAAAAAGAGTTCTCCATTGGTATTTAATCCAAAATTTTTAGCCAAAAGGCAAAACAACACTGCTTCCCAATCGTGATTAGTTTGTTCTAACAAATCAAATATAGATTTTGCTTTTCTTTCCAGACGTTCAAAAAACAGACGTTCCTGCCAATTTTTAAAGACAAATCCATCAATTTTATTAATTTGCTTTTCGCAAAAAATCCATGATTTGGGTGCCATTAAAGATTGGTAATTTTCAAGGGTGGCCTTATCTACATATTTTTTGAGTTCCAAAACCGGAATTTCGCTGTTATTGCTTCTAAACACTTCCGTATCATGCTCCCAAACCACATGTAAAATAACGTTTTCATATCCTGAATCCTGTTCATGATGATGCACATACCAGTCTGACGATTTAAGATGAATTTCGACATTTCCTGCCCATTTTTGATTTGCAATCGTTATTTGTGCATTAAAAAAATCAGGACCGGCCAGTTCAAGATATTGGCCCACAGTAACAATTGTGATTTCCTCTCCATTGAAAGTTTTCAAATTCAAAGTATCAAATTTCTTGAATTTCCAAAGGTAATGGAGGAAATCTTCTTTCATATTGAAAATATTAGATTGAAGACTAATGTAGTAAAAAAAAATAGCAAATTATCTAAAATAAAAAAAATCAGAAATTTCCCTAAAATACCGAATGCTATTTTAGTAAAATAGGATGTTTTTATTTCAACAAATACAATTTGGCACAAGCCCGAGCATCAGATAACGCTTCGTGATGATTCAAAGCGATATTCATTTCCCGGCAACAATCGCTCAATTTAGTTGGTTTTAATCCTTTGGCTTTGTATATTTTTACGGTACATTCCCAACGAGAGGCAATATTCAAATCCGCATACTCTAAATTATAAAGCGCCATTGATTTTGCCAAAACATTCCGGTCAAAACTTTCATTGTGAGCTACAACCATCCTGTTTTGCAACCGTTTTTTAATTTCAGGATATACCTGAGCAAATGACTTAGCATTCATGGTATCCCGCGGATAAATCCCATGCACTTGAATGGTAAAAGGAGAATATAAATTATTTGGTGGTTTGATTAAACTAACAAACTCATCTGTAATTATTCCATTTTCTACGGTTACAATTCCTACAGAACACGGATGGTATGCGGTTGCTGTTTCAAAGTCTATAGCGGTGAAGGTCAATTTGATTTCAGATTTAGGGTTAACGATATTTGATTTCAGATTTACAAAAATACTGTCAATTATAGAAGTTCAATGTATTTGTTACCTTTTTTTTAGATGTTCTTGCAAACTTTTAGATTCCAAAAATTTTACAGCAACAAAGTAATTAAACCAAAAAACCTTGCAGGTTTTTTGATTCTTGTTGGAGTATAATTAGGAAATAAAATCCAGTTTTAATCTTATTTTATCGACCCAATAATATCATATTTAGTTATAATATGGTGATTTCCATTCTCTAATTCAATCAAAACGGCTTCATTCTCTTTCGTGAATAATCGAGAAACTTCTTCAATAGGAGTTCCGTGTTTCACTATTGGAAAAGGTTTTCCCATTACATCTTTAATCGGTTTATCAGCTACATTTTTGTCGGCTACGTAACTTTGAAACAAATCACTTTCATCAACAGAACCTACAAATCCGGTGGTATCAATGACAGGAATTTGAGATATTTTGTATTTACGCATTCTTTCTATGGCGTGCGAAACTAATTCTTCGGTACGCACCACAATCAATGGTTTGTCGATATGATCTTTGATTACATCCTCCGCCTTTGTGATTTCTTCTTCTAGAAAACCGCGTTCCCGCATCCAGTCGTCATTGAACATTTTACCTACATAACGGCTTCCTGAATCATGAAAAAGAACCACAACTACATCTTCCGGTTTAAAATGTTCTTTGAGTTGCAACAATCCTTTGATCGCCGCACCAGCAGAATTCCCTACAAATATTCCTTCTTCAAGTGCAATTTTACGGGTATAAACCGCCGCATCTTTATCCGTTACTTTTGTAAATCCGTCAATCAAAGAAAAGTCTACATTCATGGGCAATATGTCCTCACCAATCCCTTCTGTGATATACGAATAGATTTCATTTTCATCAAAAATTCCTGTTTCATGGTATTTTTTAAATACAGAACCATAGGTATCGATTCCCCAAATTTTAATGGTTGGATTTTTCTCTTTCAAATATTTCCCAACTCCGGAAATAGTTCCTCCAGTGCCTACCCCCGATACAAAATGAGTAATTTTACCACTTGTTTGCTCCCAAATTTCCGGTCCCGTTTGCTCGTAATGCGCGATAGCGTTTGAAGGGTTGTCGTATTGATTCACATACCAGGAATTAGGCGTTTCTTTGGCCAATCGTTTAGAAACCGAATAATACGACCTTGGATCCGTAGGTTCTACATCCGTAGGACACACCACAACTTTAGCGCCTACGGCACGAAGAATATCCATTTTTTCTTTGGACTGTTTGTCTGAAATTACACAAATTAGTTTGTATCCTTTTATAATGGCGACTAATGCCAATCCCATTCCTGTATTCCCGGAAGTTCCTTCAATAATAGTTCCGCCTGGCTGTAAACGGCCATCAGCCTCCGCATCTGCAATCATTTTTACAGCCATTCTGTCTTTTACGGAATTTCCTGGATTGAACGTTTCCACCTTAGCAAGTACTAAGGCCTCTACTTCGGCAGTTACTTTATTGAGTTTCACTAATGGGGTGTTGCCTATGGTACCTAATATATTTTCTGCGTAGCGCATTGTATAATAAATTTAAGATTGTAATTTGTTGTAAATACTGCTACAAAGATAGTATTTTGTTATAAATTAATCTTGTTTACGGAATTTTGCGTTCGTGATAATAGCGACATCCTTTCCTTGTTTGCTGCCAAGCAAGGAAAGATATAGCGGATAGCGCGATAAAACGCCCAAAAAAAATGACTTAAAAAATTGAAATTTTAAAGAGCTATTAATTAAAGAAGTTCCAAATTAAACCAAATCGGATCGTGAAATCACGCGATGGATTATTGGGGGAGGCATAAAAATCATTGCCAGTGAGTGCCGAATTAAAATGTTCCGCTTTCAAATAGATCCTTGTTCTTTGAATTTTTGCATTGATAAAAAAATCAAGGTTAGGATGATTGCCGATTTGTTTGTCTTTTTGCACAAAAAATTCTCCTATGACCGGATTGTATTCATTGGCATAATAACTGGAAAAGTAATTGAGTGAAATCCCTGTTTGCAGAAATAAGGCTTTTTTAAACAAAAAATTCGAGTAGTAAAACGTATTTCGCGTTACAATTTCAGGCACGTTCAAGATGGCATCTTGTTGTTCTGTTTTTTGATATAAAACTGTATTATCTAACGCAAATTTTCCAAATTTTAATTCTCTGCTGATTTTGATCGATACATAATTTATTGTGCTATTGTATTGTGCCGGCGCAACAATTTGTGTGTTATCTGTTTTTTGCTGCGCAGTTGATGCTTCGGTAAAATACAAATGATCATTCAACACTGAAAACTGCAATTCTGCATCTAGCCAAGGAGAAATGGCATTAGCTTTTATTTTGTTTATTTTTTCATTCTTAAAATCATTAGACCAGTTGTACTGCACGTAACTGCTCTGGTGCAGATTGTAATTGTTATTGGGTAGTTTGTTTATGTTTTGATACTGAAATGCAAATTGAATTTCATCAGTGAGCTCATACTTCAATTTAGCATCTAAATTTGAAAGCGACTGGTTGGTAATAGATCTGGAATAAGAAAAAATACCGTTCCAATTGTTTTTTCGGTATTCATATTGACCTCCGGCACTATTAATGTTCTGGCTCAAGAAACTTGGGACTGTTTTCGCATCAAATATTAGGATCTGATTGTAATAATAATTAGATCTGAAATCGTCAGCAAAAAATTGAAATTTACCCAATGTTGTATTTTCATAAATCAAACCAATTCTATTGTACATCTTGTTGTAACGCGTTTGATCATTGATCCCGCTGTTTGCAAAAGAGTCCCCAAACCGGTCAACTATTGCCCCTCCTACGGCAGATGCTACTGTGGCCTGATTGTATTCAAAGAACTTATTTTCGTAATTAAACTGATGCGCGAGATACGCGTTATTGTCTCCTTTTTTTGTGTTAATTCTAAAATTGTGATCCACAAAAATTCTTTTTCCTTTCAGAAATGATTTGGCGTCATTAAGATACACTTCAAATCTTTGTCTGTTATCGTAGTTTGGATCACCACTTTCAAAATCATTAATAGTCGTAATTCCACCGTTTTCTTCATTTAAAATATCTTGATAGGTATAATGTGCATTAGCAAAATACCGTTTATTTTTAGTGTTGTAACTGGTGGTAAACCTGAAATTTCCTGTACTTGAGAGCTGATTGATGTATTCTCCTTCTGAACGTAGTCCTCTGTAGGCGATCGAAAAATTTAAATTTTTTGAGGTGTTCAGGGTAATAAAGGCATCTACTGACTGCCCCTTTTGTACGGTTGTTTTAAAATATAATTCGGTAACAGGAGTTGCTACAGAGCTGTAACGGATTTGGTTTGCCTCCAAAAAATTAAAATGCTTTGCTTTAAAACCAAATTCCGGAAATACAACTACATCCGTCAAACCGTATTGTAAGGTATTGTATGTTTGTCCATCATTTGCAAAAGGTAAAAGTCCAAAAATGTCTTTTCGCAAATAGTTGTGGCTGTATTCTTTTTGAATATTGAGAGACGTGTCAATGTAAGTGGTATCCCGTTCTAAAGTGATGAACCGATACATATCAACAGTAGCCACTTTTTGTTCTTTTTGTTTATTGACCGTATCTGACGCACTTTGGTATTTACTGGCAGTATCTGTATTAGTAATATTTTTTTGAGAAAACAGCAGCATGGGCACTGCTAAAAAACAAAATAAAAATAATATTCTCATTTGACAGGATCTAATTAGTCGGTTACGTATACAGTTTTAACTCGGCAAAGATAAATGATAAAAACCTATAAATAAAAAAACATCTGACGGAAGTATGTGTTATACAAGAAAATTACTCGCTGTCAATTTACTCTTTCGGGACAGTTTTAAAGGGACCTGCAAGCAACAAATTTTCAGGAAACACTCCTTTTTCGTAGCATTTTGCACTACAAAACGATACATTAAACAACTGTCTAATAATAATAATAATAATAATAGCTACTGTCCTCTATAAAACAACACCGTAGTGATGGTCTTGAAAGCAATGTTCAAATCTAGGTAAATGCTGCGGTGCTTGATATAATACAAGTCATACTGCAGCTTGATCAGACTATCATCAATGGTTTCCCCATACGTATAATTGACCTGTGCCCAGCCAGTAAGCCCCGGCTTGATGATGTGTCTGGTTTCATAAAAAGGCATTATTTCTGCAATTTCTTTTACAAAAATAGGACGCTCGGGACGCGGACCTATAAAAGCCATATCTCCTTTTAGTATATTGATAACCTGAGGAAACTCATCGATTCTGGTTTTACGCAGAAATTTCCCAAAAAGCGTCACTCGGGAGTCATTCGTAGCGGTAAAAACGGCACCGTTCGATTCGGCATTTTTAACCATTGTCCGGAACTTTAAAATTTTAAATACCGCCCCATCTTTGCCTATCCGTTCTTGTGAATAAAACAACGACCCTTTATTTCCTATTGCATTTCCAAACAAAATAAGCGGACACAAGAACACGCCTACAACAAGTCCAGACAAGGAAACGGTTATTTCAAATATTCGCATAACAATCAAATACAATTTATTCTGATTGCTTCGGCTAAAAGGAAAAAAACGATAAAAATCCCGTGACATGTACTGCACTGGTATGCGCTGGGTTTTACTTTCATATACCTGTGTATATTCCCGTATAATATTCCCAGCCTCTAATAAATGAAGCAATTGTTGGTACAAATCTGCTGTAATACCTCCCGTTTTTTGGGAAGCAATCACAATTTCAGAAACTCCGTTTTCATTCACAAAAGAGAACAAATCCTCTCTTTTGATGTGCTGCACATAATGGTATTCTTCCATTTGTTGTTCACTGGAATCTAGATTAACAAACCCAATTATTTTATAATGCGGATCAATATTTTCAAGTCCTAAAATCAACTCCTGTACCTGCTCCTGATCACAAATCAAGATTGCTTTCTGAAAAAATCGATTAGAGGCCAAAAAGGTTACATACAACATCCTCCAGAAAAACAACGATAAGAATACGACCAGAAAAAACAATAGAATTTGAAGGCGGTTTGAGGGCAGTTCCGGAGAAAAAAACGGCGTCAGTAAATAGACTAAAACAGTTGTTGAAACGGTAATAAGAGTACTTTTTAACACCTGAAACTCGTTGCTAGCCACCTGAAGATTATACATTTCAAAAATAGCTCCAAATACATTTAGGTAAACTGCCAAGACGATTGTCCAGTAATAATTAGTAGCTGAAACTTCAAAATAATCAAAAGCAAATACCTTTCCAGTTGCATATAAAGCCGTCAAAACAAAGAGAACATCAAAAAGTCGAAGAATCATCTTTCGTTCTGATATTTCAAAATGCATTTTGTCAACTGAAAACATGATAGGTATTTATGGTACGGGTGCAAATTTAATTTTTTTGTTCCAAATTAAACTTATAGTAGCACCTCTTTTTTTTAAGAACATCCACTTTTAACAAAGTGATTTTTTTAAGAGCTGCGAATTCCCTAAAAAAACCATGAAAAATATTGAAACGAATACGCACCACTTTCTTTATGGTTCTTCTCTACTCTTCTTTTACAACACTCGTTCTTCTGGGCGATCCCAACTGCACATTGAGTAAGGACAACGAGTATACAAAGGCCGGTGCGGCGGTACGCATGGCGGCATGATTAATGGTTAAAAACCAGAAGGCAACAAAACACAATAAAAACATATTGAACTTGTTTTCCAAGTACAAAACCAAGGGTGTAAAAAACAAAATCAGCAATGCTATTATCCCTAAAGACCCATGCTCGGCCAGCATCCGGGTAATTTCGTCGTGGGACAACACTTTGATCCCCGTTTCATCCTCCCGGACTTCCACCCCTTTCCCAACCCCTACTCCAAAAATAGGGTTCTTCAAAAACGTATTGATCTCATTTAGTGCCACATCCTCCCTGCCGGTAAACTGGCTCTCTTTAGCCCTTCCTGCGGCATCTTGATTGGCATAGCGCTTGTCAATAAGGCCGCCCGTCTGAAAGGAGGTGAAGGTCCAAGTGACAAACATTGCAAACACTAAGAATACGATAATATAATTCAATTTTGCCCTTCCGCCAAAATTAGATTTAAAATACAAGAACGCCAGCAACAAAACAATCATCAAGAATCCGGTAATCATTCCTCCTCGGGAGAAAGTAATGATTCCTCGATAAGTGATATTTAACGCAAGGATCAGGTTGATTATAATTTGGAATTTTGTTTTAGAATCCAATATTACTCTGGAAAAAAAAATAAACATCCCCAGTCCTAAAACCGTAGCCACCTGATTGGGGCCATACCCTCCAGAAGTTTGAAAATTAGATTCGGTTCCCGTTATGACTTCCTGTAAATCTGGTGTATAAAAAATCAGATATGCCACACAACTAATAATAGGAAGACCCATGCTCAGCAGGATTGTATTCATCTGATCCAATCCAATCTTTCGCCGAAAGGTGTACAAAGAAGCCAGTCCCAAACAAACGGGACCAGAAAGATTAAAGGCAATCGCTTTGCGAATATTCGTGTCAAAATTCAATACAAAAGTCGAAATAATAACACCGGGGATTAGTAACAATAGAAAGATCCAATACGGAATGGCTCCTTTAGAAAAACCGCTGTAATACATCCCGATAAGAACAAAGAGTACAACCCCGTATTTGGAAATTTCATAGAGTGGATTTCCACCGGTCATTCGCAAAAAGACTTCGCTCCCTACCACATAAGCCGCAGCAATCAGTGCTTCGTTATTTCTGTTTTGTTTTTTTACGATATAATAAATTCCAAAAATAAAAATAGAATAGCCGTATATTTTTGCTGTAAAAGGCAACAAATACCCCAATGCACCCACCACCACATGGAAAAGAATTAAATAGAGATAGGATCGATCTTCGTTTTTCATTTGTAACTATTTAGAATCGGATAGTTTTTCATAGTTCTTAATTAAAATATCGATCACTTTTTCTTTTGAATAATTATCTACAACTAATTGATGCAAATGTAGTGCAAAACTAATTCTTAAAGATTCCTTAGAAATCATTTTGTCTAATTGAACTTGAAGCTGAAAACTATCTAGTGGAGTAAACAACAAACCGCTAAAATTATCTTGGATAATCATTGGACAATGCCCGGTATTTGTTGATATTACTGATAATTTTGCCAAACCATATTCTAATAATGTTACAGGAAACCCCTCTGCTGTAGAGGCTAAAACACCAATTGTTGCTTGAGATAGTATGTATTTGATGTCAGTCTTAGAACCATAAATAAAAACATAATTTTCTAAATTATTTTTACTTATAAATTCCTTTAAAATAGCTGAATAGTCGTCCTTGTAATCTTTTCCGATTAAATGCAAACTCCAACCCAATTCCATTAAATTCATTTCCGCAAAAGCACGCAATATTGTTATGTGATTTTTAGGTTGTTTTAAATTTGCGATACATACTATTCGCTTTCCTTCTTCACTTTTCAGAATAGTTTCTTTTAAAACGTTGTCATCAAACGTAGCGAAATTTGGTAAAAAATATTTTTTTTTAGTTAATAGATTTTTATTAGCCCAAACTTCTAATTGATGATTTACTACAAATGTGCAAGAGAAAAAACAGGAACAAAAAGATAATATCAAATTATTCCATATTGATTCATTTGCCCTTGCTCCATAATGATCGTGCCAAATTAACTTAATCTTAGGATACGTCAATTTAAGTAATACCGCAGTAAAAAATGATGTCCCGTGTGCATGTGCGATTGTAATTTTATTCTGTTTTACAAATGATTTCAACTTTAAAACTGACCTTAAGTCGAAAGTGTGTTTTTTATTTAAATACAAATAAGAAACATCCGCATCAATTTGATGGAGCAGTGACCCTTCATTTCGGGTGACGATCAAACCTGCAAATTCAATTTTTTTCGCTAGCGCATTGGCATAACTGATCGCCATACGCTCCGCTCCACCTGCCTCGAGTGAATCTATAATTTGAATGATTCTCATGTTGTTGTTATCACTTATGTTACATATTAATCTACGCCCAATAGTAGCAAACCCACTCAAAGAGACGAGTTAAACTCAGCATCAACGTGCCAGTAATTTTTTGATTTCCGCTTCGAAAAAATCCATCGTATAGCCCCTGGACCATTCTGCTCCTCTGGTTTGTTTGTAATCAAAAAGGCTTTGGTTACTCAAAACCGATTCGATTTGCAAAATATCTTTTTCAAGATCCATTTCCAGCAAAATCCCTCTGTCCCCATAATCCAGCATAAAAGGCACACATGAAACAGCTGTTGCCAGAGGAACACAACCCCAAAACAGACCCTCGGCAATCACTTTTGGCCACCCTTCACTCTCTGAAGGCAACACTATAAAATGACTGCCCTGATAGGCTTTTTGCAGGGTTTCTTTGGATTGATTTCCTTTCAAAAAAACAATGGACTCGAGCTGATGCCCTACAACATACTCCTCTAAGACTTTACGTTGTACTCCTTCTCCATACAGCCGCAAACGCACTAAATACCCTTTTTGATGCAAATTTTCGATCAATTGAACAGCATACAGCGGATGCTTCCCATGGACTAATGTACCTGCAAAAACAAAATCGACCACACCCTGTAACACTTTTGGAACCACTGCCAATTTATCTTTTTCAGAATAGGTAGCCGTAAAAAAAGGTTTAATATTTCCAGAACTGCCCTTCCACTCGCCATACACTAAAACCTGCATGTTTCGGGTCAAAAAAGTGTTGCTTAAAATCCATCGTTGCAGTTCGTAGGTCCAAGGGTGCTTGGATTCAGGATCCCAATTTCCGGCATATTTAGCTGTTTTTGGAGTATTCGGAAATAAAATTTGAACAAAACAACCCAATAATCCAATATTTCCGGGACACCGTAAATGAATGTGATCAGCAGATTTCATGGCTTTAAATAAAACCCAAAGCAATCCGGGAAGTTTAAATAAAGTAAATAAAATAGCTTGTATCGATAATAAATCAAAACTTGGAACAGGAATAAAGTGTATGTTTTGATGCTGGTAAGAACTGTCAATGGCTGTCGCCTTACCTAAAAAAAAAGGAGCCACAATCACTACTTGTGTTACATGGTTGCCCCAAACATTCATTTCTCTTACGTATGGAGCGTACGCATAATATAAATTATTCACTTTCGAATGCGGCACGTGGGTAATGATTACGAACTTCATATTTAAAATACTGTTTATATCTTATTTTGGTTTTCTTATCCACAAACTCCACCAACCAACGGTTCTGCCTACTGCCTCTGTAAAAGCTTCTTTTTTACTACTGCTGGTAAAGGTATTGCTAAACCGAATACCAGTCAAAAGTAATGTAATTGTGTGCCATTTTAATTGATGTTCTAATGTTGGCTTAGGATTTTTCGTTCTCCAGACATACCAACCATTTCGCACGACCATTTTACCATATTGATATTGATTGGGTCTTCCTGCGGTATCGTGATAATGATACAATCTTGCAGCAGTGTTCAAGTACAATGCCCCTATCTTAGACACTCGTAAAGAAAAATCGGCATCCTCATACAAGCCATAACCTTCAAAATAAGTAGAAAACCGCAACGTATCAAACACCTTTTTTCTGAAAGAGGAAACACCTCCCATCAACATTTCAACTTCATACGTTTTACCACTCGGAGGCAAAAATCCCACACTACGACCGTGTGAATATAAGGAAGAATAACCCGGTGGACAATCACTGTCTAATCCTAATTTTTTTCTTAACACGAATCGGCTGCCATCTTTTCTTTTCCATCCATCAAAATAAAATTCATCACTTTTGGAGTGATACTTTTCACCAACAAATTCCGTTTTAGTTTCATCAATAATGTACCCGCCAACACCTAAAGCCTGCGGATAAACCTTATACGTTTGTAACAGTTCTTCAAAATAGGTAGCCGTCAAAACAATGTCATCGTCTAAAAAACAGATTATTTCTATATCAACTGCTACTCTTTCAATTCCGTAGTTGCGTTGCTTAGTCAGACCACGATGTTGTGGTGGAACGACGAAATATTTTAAATTATCAAATCGATTATTCTCTATCATTACCGATGTATCCTGATTAGTTGACCCATCGATGATCATAATTTCATCTGGATACTTTGTTTGCTCTTTCACAGACTCTAATAGCTGTAATAAAGCTTCGGCACGCATGTACGTACAAATTAGTAATGAAAATTTCATTGTTATTGGTGTCTAATTCCTAAATTCTGCAATTTTTGTGCATAAAAAACCGACTTCTTAAATTGAATATTCTTGTAAGGAAATCGAAATAAACGATACAAAAAAGCAACTTTAGAACCCGTAAATAGATAATAGGTAAAATGTTTATACTTATACTCTCTCAATTGTTTAGGACTGTAATGCTTCATTATCCCATACATAATTGTTGGACTAGGAACCGGTTTTATGTTTTTCACAGGAGCATCCAGTTCCCAGGGCTGTGCTTTCCTTTTTTTTCCAACAATCTTAGCTTGAGTTCCCCAAAAACGATAGCCTCCGCTGGGTGGTTTTAAATGTAAATTAGCAGCAAATGGATTAGCTAAAACAGTTACTCCGATTTTACTTAACGACATTCCAAAATCACTGTCTTCGCCATAACCGCCATCAAAATTGACATCATTACCGACCAACTGATTTACAAACTCCCGTTTGACACAAGAATTCGCATTGCTAAACATTTGAGTACAGCCCGCAATAAATGGGGGTCGACTCAATTGTTCCAACTTAAGAGCCAAATCCTCTAAATTCTGTTGGTGGTGATCCGCACGGATATCCAGTCCGTTGCAGGCTCCAACCGAATAGGTTTGTAAGAACCGAATGTGGTTTTCGATGAAATCCGCAGGGATCCGAATATCATCATCCCCAAAAACAATATAATCCCCCGTGCATAGAGCAATCCCCTCATTTCTGGCCCTACAACTACCCTTTGTCTGTTGCCAAATCACTTTTAATTCAAAGGGATACTGCTTTTGTTCGTAGGCCGTTTCATCTCTGTCGCTCAAGGGAGTGGCATCTACAACAATAACCTGGGTCGGTTTATAGTTTTGATTAGACAAATCATCTAACAGTTGTAAAGTGTATTCTTGACGGAACATCGTAGGTATAATATAACTTACTGTAGGATTACCTTGAATAGCAAGAAGCACCCGAGAAGGAATTCTAGCCGTTATGTCCCTTTTTTTATAGGTATTCTTGACTCTGAACAAAGTAATCCATTCTGAAATTTTCAAGAAACCTAATCTGTAAATCATAAAAATGGCATGGCTTATTTTATAATTTTTCCTAAAAAAAAGATGACGATCTCTTCTTGAAACTATCACCTTTTCTATAGCCGCATTTGTAAATAAATTTTTTACATATAATGGAACTCCTCCCAAAAAACGGTTGCATCGAAATCCAAAATCTAAAGCCTGCATTTGAATATTTTCAAAATCGGTATCAAAACCTTTTGTGAGGTCCCAAACTGATTTACGAACTGCAAAAGCATTGGGATTAATCCTCCAACTGACACATTGATCTAATCCATCAAAATCATTCAAATACCAAAAGAATACAGCAGTCTGATAGACCAATTCAGGGAAAGCATTTTTATAGCCCTGCTCAAAAGAACTATGCCAAATATCGCCTGCTCCAGTAGACAATAGCTCCAATTGTGAAAAATCAGGAGTACCGGCATACAATAGTACTTCACCTGACGTCGTTGTATATTCTTTTAATTGTATTCTTCCCATTTATCGTTTAAACTTAAATCTACCCGTTGGGTGTAATTAATAAAAATTTCAATTAATCTTAAATAAAAAAATTGAACCACACTTTCACCCGTTAATCTCTGTTAGCATCCTACGTTTTAATAATCCTTTCTATCAGGTCGGAAGTACATATTGAGCGTAGACGAATTGTAGTCGAAGTCATGCTTTTTTAACTTAACTGTCTGATTCTAACCTAACACAAACTTTTTTATAAAACACTACACTCTGTTGCGCCACTTTCTCCTTACTAAATTTTTCTTTCACTTTCTTTTCTGCCGCTAAACCAAACGCTTTTTGCAAAACAGCATCATCTAACAGTTGAGTAATTTTTGTTGCGTATTCCAAATGATTTTTGGGATGTACTAAAAACCCATTGACACCGGCATCAATCACTTCTTGTGCCCAGCCAATATTTGAGGCTACAATAGGTTTTTGCAGCGCCATGGCCTCAATCCAAGACACGGGCAAAGCCTCTGCAAAAGCAGGAAACACGCAAATTGTTGCCGTACTAATATGCTGCTTCATGTCCTGATATGGCACAGCCCCATAATAAGTCACATTGAGCAGCGCAGCCGGAGAAAATATTCCTTGCATCATCTGCCAAGTGGAAGAATCGCCTGAAATAATATCGGGAACATCTTTCCCTAATAAAATCAATTTAGCATTTGGATTTTTAGCGACCACTGCATTAAAAATAAACGGCAACTCTAACAATCCTTTTTTACGAATTAAACTACCAAAATATAGAATCGTGTTCGTATTTTCTTTGTTTTTATCATCCGGACTAAACGCATCAAGATCAATACCATTCGGAATAATCGTAAATTGCTTGTTTAAACCAAAGACCGCATTCGTAGTATCGGCCGTAAACTGACTTACGGAAAGCAAGCCATCTGCCTTTTTCAATGCTCTTTTTTCATGAAATTTATTAATCCACTTTACAGGCCGCTGATCCAAGTGACAAAAATAAGTATCCGAGCCATGCAACCGAATCACAACCGGACATTTTTTAGGAGAGATAAAAGAGGTGATTCCCGTCCAATCCGGAGCTTCTAGCACATCAATTTTTTTATCCTCGTATAAAGTATCAATAATATTCTGCAGTTTTTTCCGGGTCAAATACCACGACAATCCCTTAAATTTGACATTCCTGATTTGCTGAATACAAATACCATTGTCATAAAAAACAGCTTCTTCTTTTTGGGCATACACTAAAACGCGTACGGAACAGCCTTCTGCCAAAAGTCCCATTGCCAGATTTTTAATACTGGTACCTATCCCGCCGGAGCTTCCTGTTTTTGGGTGTGGATATTCCGGGCTTAAAAAAGCTATTTTCCTCACCTCAACCTTCTCCAAAATAAAGGGAGCCACTGCTGAATATTCGTTTCCCATCTTATCTATTAAAAAAATCTTTTATAATTACACTGGTAAACCGTCGTGCTCCGGTATCATTCAGATGCCCGCAAGACGAAAAATACTGATCTCCTTCTACCGCTTTTTCATAATTGTAAATTTCAGGATAGCATTGTTGCACTTTTTCAAAATAATTTAATCCTTTAGTATTGGTGCACATCGGGGTCATGACAGCTATCAAATTGATGTTGTTGTCCTTGCAAAGCTGTTTAATTTCTTCATAATATTTGTTCCGTAACGGTTTTAAATTAGTCAGATTGTTTTTCATGTTACCCTTTTTTTTGACTAACGGATAATATCCTAAATGAGCCAAATTTGTAGTAGGCTCTTTCGATACCGTTTTATAGAGTTCTCTAAACCCAATCTTGGAATCAAATGCAACATACCTGTAAAAAGGAATGTAATACAATTCTTTAAAATCGGCCTCTTTTAAAAAATGATTTCTGATTGTTTTAGAATCATGGATAAAGGGAAGAAAACGAGAAGAAACACCCTCATCTCGCTTTTCATTTGATAAATTCAAATCGGCCTCGAGTATCACATTTTTTATAGTATACTTTCGTTCCACCATTAATTTTAACAGTAGGGATGCTTCAAACAAATGTCCTCCGCTCATCCCAAAATTAAATGTTTTCAATCCTTTTTCTTCAAACATGGGAGCCACAAAATGATTGTTGGCTCTGGAAGATCCTAAAATTACCACATCATACTCGCGCGCTGCTGAATTGTAAACATAATCAATTTTCCCTCTATTCGACGACTGTACATAAACTGTTGTGTATAGAAAATCCAATACTACTAACAGTAAAAATAGTAGCACGAGGGTTTTGACTGTAAAAATTAAAAACTGCTTCATTGTTGTTTTGTTCTGTATTGTATTTATAGTTTTATTCTAAATAATTTCTTTTTCCGTCCCCATCCCTAAAGGGTGGGAAAAAGAAAGACTACGACCTACTAATCAAGAGCATTCTAAATTTCCGGTTCCCTTTAGGGTCACGGTAAACCGGAAATTTATCCCGCAGCAATAAACGCTTTTATTTTATCTATAACTTCCGGCAACTGCGCTAGTACTTCCTCATTTGTAAATCGGATTACTTTTAATCCTTGAAATTCAATATGCTTTGTTCTTTCTTCATCTAATAGCTGTTATTCTTCAGTCAGATGATATCCTCCATCAATTTCAATTACTAACTTTAAGGCATGACAATAAAAATCGGCAACGTAAAAACTAAGAGGATGCTGCCTCCTAAATTTAAATCCCTCTATTTGATAGTTTTTAACTGCTAACCAAAGTTTTTCTTCCGCTTCTGTTGCATTATCTCTTAATTTCTTTGCATTTGAAAAAATTTTCGGAGATGCACCTTTCCACATATTCTCAGACTGAAGCGTTTTTTTATCCATAACTCAAACTATATTTTTATTTCAAAAACTCAAGATTCCTTTAGGGTTGGGGTAAAACGAAAATCAACCTCTCCTATTCCTTTTTCCTTCCCCATCCCTAAAGGGTGGGAAAAAGAAAGACTACGACCTACTAATCAAGAACGTCCTAAATTTTCGGCTCCCTTTAGGGTTGGGGTAAAACGGAAATACCACACTAAAACTGAAAATAAATAAATTCTTTATAATCGGAATACGTTCCTAATGCCACAATTGCTGCAAGGCATAATCCCAACTTTAAATAACTGTAGCGCCCAGAAATAGGTTCCACTTGCGTTCGGCTATTCCATTCCACAACAATAAAAGCAAGTATTAAAATGATGATTTCATAATTGTATCGCTCGTTATCCAAATACTGTGATGCAAAATTTCCATTGGTAAAAATACGCCCAATATATTCAAAAGCATCTCCTATCGATTTTACCCGGAAGAAAATCCATGCCAGGCAAGTTAATGCGAATGTACTGATAATGCTAAAGAAAACTGTGACGGAGGCAAAATCCCGATGCAAGGACACTGTTTCAATATTAGATCGATTCCGCTTCAAGAGCAACAATGGCAAAAAATACAGGGCATTAATAAAACCCCAGGCAATAAAAGTCCAATTGGCACCATGCCAAAAACCACTGATTAAAAAAATAATAAAGGTATTGCGGATTTTCATTCCCATACCTCCACTGCTGCCTCCCAAAGGAATATATACGTAATCCCGAAACCACGACGAAAGAGAAATGTGCCAGCGCCGCCAGAACTCGGCGATATCACGAGAAAAATAGGGGTAGTTAAAATTGCGCAGCAAATCGATTCCAAACAATTTTGACATTCCCAACGCCATGTCGGAATAACCCGAAAAATCCCCATAAATCTGGAAAGCAAAATAAACGGCACCAAGAACCAACGACAAAGAATTCATGGATTCATAATTATCAAAAATCGCATTGGCGTATGTAGCGCAGGTATCCGCAATTACCACTTTTTTGACCAATCCCCAGGCAAACTGAAAGATTCCTTCTTTGGCTTTTTGATAGTCAAAACTGCGTTTCACTTTCACTTGTGGTAATAAATGTGTGGCTCTTTCAATGGGTCCCGCCACAAGCAATGGAAAATAACTGACAAACAACGAGTAATCGACAAAATTATATTCTGCCTTAATTCTTTTTAAATAAATATCAATGACGTATGATAATCCGTGAAACGTATAGAAGGAAATACCCACCGGCAAGATCACGTTGAGTAGTAAAGGACTCGTTTGTAACCCAAACCCATTCAACAACTCCGAGAAAGAATCTGCAAAAAAATTATAGTATTTAAAAATTCCCAGGAAGCCCAGATTTACACTGATACTCAGCCAAAACCAAAATTTTCGACTCCGTACCGTCTTGGCCTTTTCTATCCGAATACCGGTATAATAATCTAAAAACGTCGAGAACACCAACAGGAACAGAAAACGCCAATCCCAACAGGAGTAAAAATAATAGCTGGCTATAATGAGCACTGCATTTTGAGTGCTTTTGGTTTTATTACAAACAAACCAATACAACACAAATACGATTGGCAGGAAAACGGCAAAGGATAAGGAATTAAAAAACATACGTACGGGAACGGATTTGACGGTGTAAAATTAAGATTTATTCTCTAATACCAATGCTAAATGGTACTCGACCATTCTTGCCAGTGAAAAACGGTTTTCAATGAGGGTTCTGGTATTCGTTTCAATTCTTTTATGACCCAAATAAACGGCTTCAAGAATATTCTTTAGAGCCATAACATCTTTTGCTTTATAAATAAACCCATTTTCCCCGGAAACAATAACCTCCTCATTACCACCAACATTTGTTGTGATTACAGGAACATTGGCAGCTAAACTCTCTAATATCGATAAACTGAAACACTCCATGTGGGTAGGTTGCAGCATATAATCATATTCCGAAAATAACGCTTTCAGGTTAGAAATGCTGCCCATAAAAGCAAAACAATGGGCTACATCATAGTATTTCATCTTTTCAACCAAAATACTTTTATAAGGCCCATCTCCGTAAAGATCAATTTTAATTTCCTTCTGTATCGATGTAGGAAGCAGTGCGACAGCAGCAATTAAATCCTGAATCCCTTTAGATTCACGTAGGTGAGATGCTGTCAAAAAGATCGGATGCAATGTGTTTCGATTCATTCTTTGTAAAATATTTTCTAGCACAACCCCGTTATAAATAGTCAATGTCTTCTTTTTCAAATGAGAACCAAAATCATGAATAATTTCTTTGACGGTATAATCAGAAACCCCTACAAAAACAGCAATATATCTGGAAAATAAAATTCCTTTGATTTTTTTCTCGATTCTCTTTTTTAAAGGATAGCCGGAAAGAGGTCTTGGATTATGATCCACGGCAATTATTTTAGCGCCGCTGAACTGCTTTATTTTATAAAAAAAAGGAGTACATAATTCGACAAAATGGGTAATGATATGCGTGTACGCTGTTGCATTGGTGGTACAAAAACTAAGAAAATGATTTTCTACGGATTGAAACCCACTCTCAAAAATCGTTAAAGTAACATATTCGCCATGATCGGACTGATTCGGAAAAAACCAATCCACCTGAATATTATTTGCTGCACATTTCTTGTCAAACGCCCAAAAAAAGTAATCCATTCCGCCTACTCTTTCGGGTAATAGTTCATAATTACAAAGCACTGCTATTTTTTTATTTTCGGTCATTCCATTGTGATAAAGTTGTAGCAATACGCTGACTGGTTCCGTTTAATTTTTTGCTTATTTGTAAGTCAATCATAGCCTTTCTTTCTTTAGTTCGTGCCAAAGGATTGATTAAAGCCTCCTTGATTTGGTCAATTAATTCGGTTGGATTTTGGGCGATGGTCACGGATTGGCTCTCGACTACTTTTTTGAAATGATCATATCCTAAAAAACGTTGGTCATCATACAAACCATTTTCAGGATTTCCAAAAACAGTATTAATTACCGCTTTGTCAAATAACATAAAATCTAAACTCATTGTAGAGCACATGTTAATATTCAAATCAACATATTCCAACAAAGAACGTAAATCCATGATATCCTCCTCACTAGGAATGCGTTGCGACCAGCTTTCAGCATGATTCTCCCGAGTCAAAATCCATTTGGGCGTATTCCAGATAATTTCAGGAAACTCTTTTTGTATCGCAGCAAAACGCTCTGGTTCTTCTGCTGGAGAAGTCCGTACAACAAGTTGACATGGAATTCCTATTTTATTTTCTCGCATGGCATTGGCAATAGTCCGAATCACAACAGGATCATTCGCTCCGATACTGGCATCAGCACAACTGAAACAAATTATTTTCTGACTCTCCTTTAAATTAAATTTAGCATAAAAATCTTGTTTTTCTGTTTTGTATTTGTCCATCACATAAGGCTCAAATTGAGGTGTTCCCACCACTCTTACCTGTTCCTCTTTTACATTCGGATAAAAATACAACAGTTCCTTTTTCATTAAATCACTCCAAACCAAAAAATAATCAAAAGTCCCTAACATTCTTCCTTTGGAGGCTAAATTATCCCAACTGAAAATAAAACTGCTGACTGGTATTTGAGATTGGATAGCTGCATATAAAAAAGGGGCTAAATACGAGGGTCTTTGATGGGTGAAAAAAACATGAGTCGGTTGGTCTTCTTGCAATAATCGAAGATACCCTTTTGCTATTCTATGTTTAGAAAAAGACAAAAACTGTAATTTTTCTACAAACAGAATACTGGCAGAAGAGTGCACTCTCTGCGTAAAAAAATAAATAATTTTGACTAAAAGAGACCGGGCAGAGATTGTTTTGGGATACCCGGATTCCAGGTTGTCTTTCATACCATAAAAAGACTTATAGTGTTGTAGATGAGCTAGCTCTTTCCATTTCCTGAAAAACCAGGTCCATTTGCCTTCTACAAAAACATCCAATTCTTTTATAGTACTTGTAGACTGTAAATCCGCAGGATAAGCACTGATAGGCAACCCCGAATAAATGATAATAGTATCAAATTGGAGTCTGGCTTCTGTTAAAAAGTCACTCATTACAAAATTCCGGAATCCAACGCCATCAGTGATTACTATACCTAGTTTTTTCATCGCTTTTAAACTTACAATTTTTGATTATTTTAAAATAATTCTTACATCCAAAAACTATTAAATATTTTTTTAATTAATACTTAGTATCTTAATTTCGCTTTTTTATTACCACAAAAACCTTGTTGAAGTTTAAAATTTCATAGGGGATATTTATATTATACTCAACAAGAGTTCTCTTAATCTCTTCTTCATTGGTGTGACCATCTACATAAATCAAATCACAATTATCTTGGATTTTGGGACCATCGGGAGAATAAACATATTTAGACTCCATAAAATAATAGGAAACAAACATCAATCGATCAAAGGACCCATCTAACAATGATTTAATTGGCACCTTAGAATTCGGTGAAAAATAAATCTTGTTTTGAATGTATTTTGATGCATCTCTCCAGTTTTGTTTTTTATAAGTATAATTCCCAAACACAGATAAAATTAGTAATCCGATAATGTATAAGAATACAAATATTTTATTATTATCAAATAATTCATTAAAAATAAAAGAAATAAAGAGAAGAATTAAAGGTACTGTTACAATTAAATATCTTTCCGATATTGTAAATATCATGATACTGATTAAATATGAAGTTAAAAATAATAACAAAACTGGAAGTAAGATTATACTATACTTCTTTACCAATATTAAAAAGTAATTGAAATTTCTTAAAATTGGAGCTAGTAAAATTAATAAAGCGGCTACACCAAACTTATTTACAGCAAAAATGGTAGAGAAATTAAAAATAATATTTTTTAAATTATTCCTATCCCAAGAAATTTGTTTAATATGATTCCCCATATCAACAAAGTAAAACTGAAAAATGAGCCAGATCATTCCTAATATTCCAATAAAAATAGATACAACTAATATAGTTATTGCTGATCTATTTTTTTTTAAGACTAAAGAATATATAATTGTAACAAAAGAAAGTAAAAAGATAATTAGGCTACCAAAATGGTGAGTATAGCAAATCAAAACTCCTACTAAAAAGTAATAAATTAACAACATATTTTCAATTTTCTGACTACCCCTTATTCTCTTTAAAAAAATTAAAAAAATAATACTTGCTAAACTAGATAATGCATAAAGAAGAGAATACATTCGTGCCTCTTGAGCATAATATAATACCCCAGGTGTAAACGCACTTAAGAATAAAAATAAAATTGCTAATTTTCTACTAAAATGTTTTTTTATTAGTAAATAAGACAATATTAAACCTAGCAAAGTAACAACATAACTCAGTAACCTTATTTCAAAATCGCCAGAACCAAATATTTTTCCCCAGTAAAACAATAATACATAGTACAAAGGAGGATTTCCATCTCTTGATATATATTTAGAAAACATTAAATCTAATGAAGATGTTTTTAAAGAGGCTGTTGCAGAAAAAATTTCATCCAACCATAAAGATTCTCTATCAATATTAGGTATTACAATTAACGTTGCAACAATTAAAATTAGGTAAAAAATTGTCTTGGAATTAAATAGGTAAACTATAAAGTTTTCTAACAAATTATTTTTCATAAAACACATTAATTTATAGAGGCAATTCCAAAGAATGAATCAGTTTAAGTTATGTATTGATTAGATCAATTTAAAAATAGTAGTAATAAGCACATAATAATGAAAGCAACTTAATAGTTATAACATCAAATTATTCTAACCATACCGCAACAAAATTCCGGAATCCAACGCCATCAGTGATTACTATACCTAGTTTTTTCATTAAATATCTCTAAATTGTTTTTGATGATTGATTGCCCAAATTGCATCCGTTTCTATAGACTCCAGAAACAACTGCGCACTGTTCCCTTTCCCAAAATCACTAGCCGTTGGAATGGTTTTTTGAATATCTATTAGCGCTAGTGCGTCTGTTATATTTTTTTGTTCATAATCCACGTTAATAATGTGCGCGTGAACCGCTCTGTTTTGCTGTCGTGTTCCAATATTAATAATAGGAATACCATAGCAAGGAGCTTCCCGAATTCCAGCACTACTGTTCCCTAGGATGTACTGTGCGTTTTTGAGCAAAGTCAGAAAATATTCAAACCGCAAAGAAGGAAATATTCGAAAACGGGTATTGTTTTCCAGTCTTTTATAAGCTTCCAAAATAGTGTTAGTTCCCAAATCATTATTAGGGAAAACAACAACATAATTATGTGTATCTTCCAGTAAAGCGGTAACAAAATGATTCGCATGATGCTGCATTTCGGCAGCTTCTGTGGTAACAGGATGAAACATGGCAATGGCATACGTATCAAAAGGAATTTGATAATAAGATTGGGCAACGCTCAAATTTGGTAACGCATCCGAAAACATAACATCAATATCAGGAGATCCAATGGTAAATATAGAAGACTTTTTTTCGCCCATTTGAATCAATCTTTTGGCTGCATCAGCATTAGAAACAAAATGGATATGACTTAATTTACTGACGCTATGCCGAATTAATTCATCTACCGTTCCGGATAACTCGCCTCCCTCGATATGCGCCACTAAAATATTATTAAGCGATCCTACTATAGCACCGGCAAGTGTTTCTACGCGATCTCCATGAACTATAATCATATCCGGATTAATGGTCTTGATAAAAGCAGAGAGTCCTTCAATGGTTTTGGCCAAGGTCAAATCCATTGTAGTTTCATGGGTATGATTGATAAACGTATGAATATTTTTGAAGCCACAGCGTTCTATTTCCAATAGCGTGTAACCATATCGCTCTAGCAAATGCATTCCGGTAACAAAAACAAACACCTCAAATCCTTCTTGTTGTTCAAGAATTGAAATCAATGATTTTATTTTTCCGAAATCCGCTCGGGTTCCGGTAAGAAATAGGATTTTTTTCATTATTTTTTTGTCATGTCGAGCGCAGTCGAGATACTTTTAAATCTTAAATACCGGTCGATTGCGCTCGAGGGAACTGTATTTATTTTGTAATTGTCTCTATTTTTAAGTTTTTAATTGCTATCCAAAAAAAGGCAAAATAAAGAAACTATTGTTCAAAATCATTAAAATCTAATTGCTCGTCGTTATCAATATCTCGAGTAGCGATTTTCCCAATCAAATCATTAAAATGTTCAGCCAAAATAGCTCCAGTTCCCGGACGTTTTACCCATATATTATCCGTAGTAAATAACGCTCCTTTTTTTATTGGAGCAATCGTACAAACCGTTGCAAATGCAAAATCAATAGTTACTTGTTCTTCTAAAGCAGGCTTTTTTGTTCCACCCCGCATGTGCCACATTTCATGAGAAGAAACGATAAGTTCCCCACATGTCTGCTCATCCATGCTGCACACAATATCCGGACCAGTACGATGTGTATGATCCGTAAAATGACGTTCCAAAATACTGGCTCCTAAAGCTACAGCTCCTAAACACGCATTGTTATTCAAAGTATGATCGGACAATCCAAAAACTTTATCCGGAAAAGCTTTATGCATTTCCATCATTGCGCCGAAACGCACCAGATGAATTGGAGTTGGATATAAATTTGTAGTATGCAATAGCGCTACGGGTACGTTGTACTTGTCAAAAATTGCCACCGCTTTAGTAATGCTTTCAATTGTATTCATTCCGGTACTCAAAATAACGGGCTTACCAAAAGCAGCAATGTGCTCCAGCAAAGGATAATTATTACATTCTCCAGATCCTATTTTGTAAGCAGGAATATCAAATTTTTTCAGGCGTTCAGCGGCAGCACGAGAAAAAGGGGTAGAAATGAAAATCATTCCTTTGCTTTCTACATAATTTTTTAGTTCTAATTCATCGACTTCGTTCAAAGAACAACGTTCCATAATTTCATAAATCGAAACTGTAGCATTGCCCGGAATTACTTTTTTGGCTACCCCACTCATCTCGTCTTCCACAATATGCGTTTGATGCTTGACCACCTCAGCACCGGCTCTGTG
Organism: Flavobacterium sp. RSP46; assembly: GCF_003984825.1. NCBI lineage: Bacteria > Pseudomonadati > Bacteroidota > Flavobacteriia > Flavobacteriales > Flavobacteriaceae > Flavobacterium > Flavobacterium sp. RSP46. Next base: position 750,739 of record NZ_RYDM01000001.1, on the reverse strand, counting down.
AGCAGCATCTACCATCTCTTTGGCTATTTGCAAAGAACCTTCATGATTAATTCCTATTTCAGCAATCACTAACGGCTGATAATCGGGACCTATTTTTCTTCCTGCAATTTCAATATATGGGTTCATTTTTTTAATGAATGGTTACAAATTAAATTTTATAATAACTCCAAGACTCAATCTCGACCGAGCCTGCGTTGAGCGAGAGTCAATGAAGACAATCTCGACTGCGCTCGATTTGACAATAAAATCCTGAAGTCACTACAACTGTCACGTCGAAAGTTTGTACTGAGCGTAGTCGGAGTAAAGCCGAGACGATTTATTTCAAATTCATAGTACAACTAAATAATCAAATCATTACAACTGTCACGTCGAGCACAGTCGAGACGCTTTATTGATTAAATACTCCGCATAATCAAAATCATCCAGCGTATCGATATCAACATTGGCAAAAATATGATTTACTTCATAAGGGATACTATTTTCAGAAACTATTTTACCCTCCAGTATTACTTTAGCTTTGGTAATGTACAACAACCCATTTTCAAAATAAAGAGGCTCTAAATCCTGACTGCGTTGCCCTATTGTGTAATTATAAGGTTCAAAACTGTTGTTGATTATTTTTCCCAATTTTTGATGATTCCTGGTTACGGTGACAAGACTGTCAGCATCATTCATGCAAAACCGTACATAGGCTTCCTGAAGCAAATTTTCTGGTCGCAACGGATTAGTGGGTTGTAACAAAACAACCGTGTCAACTGCATGAGTAATAGTCTCTAAAACATGTTGGACACTACTAATCGTTGGTTCCAAGTCTCCTGAAAAAGCATCTGGTCTGTCAATTACTGTAACTCCATACTGCAGCGCAATGTTTTTTATGGCTGCGTTATCGGTCGTTACATAGATTTCATCAATAATAGATGGATTTTTTTGGGCAAATAAAATACTGTGCACCAATAAAGGAATTCCTCCTAAAAGTAATAAATTCTTATTTGGCAACCGTTTAGAGTTTCCACGAGCAGGAATAATAGCAATCGTTTTCATTAGTAAAATTATATCCTTGTAAAAATACTTATTTTTTTGAATTTCAAAGGGGCTTCGAGATTTATTACTTTTTCTGATACAATGTCTTATCAATTTGCTTTTTAGCGTTTCAAAATTGCATCCCTTTTACTTTTCTCATTTTATCAAGTACTAATGCAGTAACTGGTTTTCTGTAGGTAAGTATCCTGGGCATACTCCTAAGAACCTTAACACTAACGCTAAAAAAAATCTTAAAACAGTTAATGTCACGTAATGCATACTTGTTGAAATTATGCCAAAACAATTTCAAAATATTACCTAAAGGATACGGATAATACACTAAAAAATAATAGGTAGAATTTTTTAATTGTTTTCCAAATCTAAAATAATTTTGTCCCGCTTTCTTTCTTTCTATTAAATTAACACGGTGGTTCACTTGTATTGTGTTGGTATATATTATATCGTACCCCGCAGCTAACACTTCAATCGAAACGCATGATTCTTCTCCATAAATATCAATCCAAACCGGAAAGCCATTGGTATCCTGATACGCCTCTTTGCGGATAGCAAATCCACAGCCTATAAATTCATTGGTAAAATATTCTTCCGCTATTGAGTTAACCTGACTTAAAGCCTCTTGATCAGATCCAAACACACCTTTTATTTCCTGAAAAGCAACAATGCCAACAGTAGGATATCTTTCAAAAACACTTAGGGTTCTTGTAATAAAATCGGACTGTAAAGGATGGGCATCATCATCAAAACCTATTAAAAATTGCCCTTTGGCTTTTGGATATAGTTGATGCCTGGCAGCAGAAGCTCCTATGCTTTTTTCAGAAGAAAACCACTTCACCCAATTAAATTGATCTATCAACAAAGCGGATTGATCTGTACAACCATCCAGAAAAACTAAAACTTCATGCTCCTCAACTTCAATCATAGGCTGCAGAATTTCTAAGGTTAGCGCTAATTCGTCTTTCCTATTTTTAGATATTATTAAAATAGAGGCTTTCATATCATGTTTATTAAAAAAAGGAATTTTTAAGAGAAGTATAAATTAAAAAAAATATCAGGACAAAATTATTATTAATTTAATTTATTAATTATTTTTTTTAAATATGAAACCGAAAGATATTCCGCTAAATCACTTCTGTTTAAAAGCAGTTGCTTCGGATTTTGTTTCCACAAGCAATACAATTCTCCCACTAATACAGCTATTCGTGGCACATCATCCACTTCCGCCCAATACGCATAGTCATTGCCTAACAACCGCTTTGTTTCACTGTAATAAGGCGCTAAAGCTAAGATAGGTTTATTAGCTGCAACGCAATGCGGGAATTTAGCGGGTAAAAACGGACTAATTTCCGCTTTTGACTCCAAAATAACATTAACCGATACACTTTGTTGAAGCAAATAAACCGTATCAAAAGGAATCATACCATTATGAATGTAGAGTTCAGGAGTTTTTTTTTGGTGTTTTTCAAATAATTGGGCGTGATCAGAAGCTGGTCCGAGCAACAGCAATCGCGACTCTTTTTCAGCTTCCGGATAGTGTTGTAAAAACAGTTGAAAACCAGCTATCAAACCCTCAGGCGAACGTTGCTTCATCAAATTACCGGCATGGAGTACATTGAATTTTGAAACATCAAAATAGGATGGAAAAGAAGTGTCCTGAACGACGTACTTTGCATTTTGATGCGGAATAACAACTCCTGTTTGGGCAAAATTAGGGAAATAACTCGACATCCATTCGTGCAACAACAAGCTCGGAAAGGCACTATATCTGGCTTTTGTAGAAACTGCCCTAAAAAAGGCTTCTCTGGCTTTATGACTGGATTCTACCCAATTGTATGGTCTTGGATAATAATGCGCAGGATACGGATCATGCACATACGCCATCCATTTGTCATGTAATTCCGGAAATTGAAGAACGGAATAATGAGGCCTAAAACTACCACCCTTACTCAAAGTTATTACTAAATCGGGCTGAAATTTTTGATGCTGCAATGCGGCAGTAATACTGCGGGTATCATTATAAAAAGTAAAAGAAAACCCAAATAATTGTTCTAAAAAAGGAGCTGGATTGACCTTTAAATTCCGACTCAACACCCTTTGTATCCGACTTAAAAAATACAAGGGACTGAATTTTATTTCAGGTATCGCATAACACCTCACACCCGCTAAATGTATGTTTCGCAACGTATAATGATAGACTAAAACGTCAAAACCCGCCTCGGCTAAGTTCTTAATCAAAGCGACATTGGCTTTTGAACCACTACTGTCTTCAATATTGATGGAGTCTACTACAACAAGAATTTTCATTTTAATAGTGTTTTAATAAATATGCTGCTATTTTTTGGCAGGCATCACCGGCTCCATAAGGATTGATGGAATGCCCAAATCCCGTGAATCCGTCTAAAAAAGAACAAATAGTAGTGCTGATTTTTTGTTGATCGGTACCTACTAAAATAGAAAATCCGGCAGTAACCCCTTCAGGTCTTTCTGAAACATCACGAGTAACCAAAACAGGTTTACCTAAGGAAGGGGCTTCTTCCTGAATACCACCGGAATCTGTGACAATCAACAAAGATTGTTGCATCAACCACACAAAAACGGGATAGGAAACCGGTGGTATCAAATAAATATTTTTAGTGTTGGACAATTTCTCATATACAACATCTTTCACTTTGGGATTTAAATGTACAGGATAAACTATAGTAACATCATCCCGTTCTGAAACAGATAAAAGCGCATCACACAGGTTCTCAAAACCTGCTCCAAAATTTTCTCTGCGATGCCCTGTAACCAGAACCATTTTTTTATCGGTAGGAAGCAAACGTTTCAATCGTTCAATTTCAGGATTGATGTAATCTTCTGCTCCAATTTTTTCAACGGTCCACAATAGCGCATCAATAACGGTATTTCCAGTTTCGACGATAGCAGTTGGCAGAATGCCTTCATTCAGTAAATTCTGTGTGGCTGCAGCGGTAGGGGTAAAATGAATATCGGCTATTCTGCTGGTCAACTGCCGGTTCACTTCCTCCGGAAAGGGCGCCTTTTTATTATACGTACGTAAACCAGCTTCTATATGTCCTACGGTTATGCCATTATGAAAGGCGGCCAACGCCACCATCGATGAAGTTGTTGTGTCTCCATGGACCAAAACCAAATCTGGTTTTGCATCAGCAAATACGCCATCCATCTTTAACAAAATACTAGCACTTAATCCGTTCAGGCTTTGATTGGGTTGCATCAAATCTAAATCATAATCGGGAGCAATAACAAAAAATTCCAACACTTGATCCAGCATCTCTCGATGTTGTGCCGTGACACAGACTTTTACATCAAAATTATTTTTTTTTAATTCGTGATATAGCGGTGCCATTTTTATGGCTTCCGGACGTGTGCCAAAACAAAGTAGAATTTTCATGGATTATATTTTTCGGAATTTTTTTTTTTAATTTATAGACAGACAACCGCAAAGGGAATGTACTATAAAAAAACTGCCATTTTATTTTTTCAAAGATAGACAATTCAAGTAAAGTGATGATTTGAGTAAACAAATTGTACTCCTTAAAGTCGGTTGCCATGGTTACAAAATAACGAAGGAGCAAAGAAGACAGCAACTGTTTCTCCTTTAAACTTTCGATAACCAACAAAATAGCGTCTTTTTTAGAAGCCCTGCGTATGGGGTTATTGCTATAAAATTCTCCGGTATTGGAGTCCGCATGTTTACGTCCAAAAAACAAACATTTTTCAATAGAAATTCCTTTAATATCAGAGGACAAAATTCTGGAATACAACTCCCATTCTTCTGCATACATCAAATGTTCCACAAATCGATTCCCATCAAAACAGGTTCTATGCCACATCACTGCACAAGAATTAAACGGAAGTTCGTTTATTAATAGTTTCTCAACATCTGATTTAGTTACAAAAAAAGAAGCATAGTCTTTTGAAAATTCAAAATTATAGTCAAAATCATCAAAGAAAACATTTCGAAGATACCTGCAAAAAGAAACATTTTGTTTGCTTAATTCTTTCACACATAATTCCAAATTTTGGGGATGGACAATATCATCATCATCAAAAAAAATAACATAGTCTCCTTGAGCTAAATCCAGACCGTAATTACGACTTCCAGGTAACCCCTTTATATAAGAGTCTGGTCGCTTAAAAAATTGAAATCTTGTGTCTTTCTCAAGTAGTGGAGCAATAACATCAATAGTATTATCAGATCCACCATCATCAATAATCAAACATTCCCAATTGGTGAAAACTTGAGATTGTATGGACTGCAACGTTTCTACAATAAAATGAGCTCGGTTGTAGGTGGCCATGATGATGGTGACTAGTGGTCTCATTTATGTGTGTTAAAAAACGAATACTTTATTAATGTCTTGATAGAATTTTTATCTAAAAAAAACAAATATTTTTTTATTATATACAATGATTTTATAAGATAAATTTGTGAATCTTTTTGATTAATCATTATTTGAATTGTTTTATTTAAAAAAACTCTTTCTAACAATATTTTATTGATAAAATTATTATTCAATAAAAGTTGTTTCTTAAACATTTTAAGGACTAAATCATTTTTAATAATCCAATTAAATTCTATTTTTTGATGCGTCATAACATTTGTACAGAATTCAGAAAGTATTGTATTTTGCCTATCCATTATTAAAAAACAAAAATTATCATACATTTTTTTTATATTCTGCAAAAATATTTTTTCTTTTTCATCATTTATATAAATTTGATTGGTTAAACTATTTTCATGCTTTCTATAATTATAAAGTGTTTTGTTTAAATGGCTATATTTACTATGGATAATCGCCCGTAACCAAAAATCATAATCTTCAATCAAAAATAATTCTTCGTTGTAACCATTATTTCTCTCAAAGACTTCCTTCTTATAAAGAAAACATGAACCGACAAAATTACCGAAAATTATATTTTCAAAATTTAAAAAATTGACTTCTCTTACTTTTATTGCCTCATAATCAATTAATAAAACATCACTATAAACTATATCAACTTGCTTTTCTAAAAGACTTTTTAAAAGCTCTTCAATTGCATTTGCTTCATAATAATTATCATCACTTGTCCAAGTTATAAAATCACCTTTAGCTACTACATGACCCACATTTAGACTCGCAGGAAGCTTTATATTTATTGTATTATTTATGATTCTAACTCTCTTATCTTTTTCGGCAAATCTATTAATTATTCCTGATGTACCGTCAGTTGAACAATCATTAACAATAATTAACTCAATATTTTGATAAGTCTGGTTCAGACAACTTTCGATAGAGGATGCTAAATACTTTTCACCGTTATAAACAGGAAGTACAATACTAATTAAATTTATTTTCAATTATCTTACTATTATCAAATTATCCTTTACTCTTTTTACTGCCTTAAGCCAATCCAATCCATATTTTGCATCAGGTTCTAAGTGATTTCCTTCAGCCCATTCATTCCACGATTTTATAATGATAAATGGAGGATTGGTAGGTTTTTTCAGCAACTCATCTAATGCAATTTGTAAATGTTGTTGCCAAGCTTCAGGGGTTGCATTCTTAAAAATTAAAGATTTTTTACCGCTACGAGCTGAATTATCCCAATTAGGAAAAACACACGTTATATACTTATCATGAGGAAATTTTACATTAAAATGAGATACTCCTTTTTTATAATCAAACACCAACGGTTTGGTTCTTACTCCTATTTTATAAGATCGCGTTAATTTATCTTTGAGTTTATTTTCTATTTTTCCAAAAAAACTTTTTGTTTTAAAAATAGATAGCTTGGCGTATCGCATTTTAAAAAAAACATCTAAACCTACCTGACCATAAAAACTCGGGTTTTTCAAAACATAATCCGGATTTGAAATTACTGTAGAAATCAAATATATGCCATCGAATCCTGCTTGTATTGCCAATAAATTAAATGTTTCTGTAAATACCTCTAAATCGGGTATATCTTCTATTCTATAAATATGAAACATCGGCTTTTTTCCAATCTTTATATAGCGGTCATCTTTAAAAAAAGGAAGCAAATATTCGAAATAAGTTTTATATCCCATTTCTCCTTGATACGTTTGTTCTATCAGAACTTCTGGATTATCTAATCCGTGCCAAATCCCTTTCCAAGTTTCATTGGCCCAACAAAAACAAAACGGTAATGTAATATCTTTATTTTTCAACATTTGTTCAGCTGGTTGTTGCAATAACATTTTACCATCTCCAAACCAATATTGATAGTAGATAAAACCATCTACACCATATTGTTGTGCCAATTGTGCTTGTTGGAGTTGAACTTCTGGCAAACGTAAATCATAAAATCCTAAATCAGCCGGCAAAATAGGTTGCTCATGCCCTTTGAATAGCGGTTTCGCTTTCGCTACATTAGTCCACTCTGTAAAACCTTTTCCCCACCATGCATTATTCTCAGGAATAGGATGAAACTGTGGTAAGTAATACACTAAAAATTGTATTTTATCTTCGGGCATCTCAATCGGATTAAAATAATAATTAATTATTTTTTGGTTTTTTATACTTCCCAAAAATAGAAAATCCAAAAAAAACAGAACAAAAAACATCAATTGCAAATTTTTCGCTCTTTAATTTATGCTCATATTCATTTTTATTTTGAAGTAGTTCTTGTTTCATTTTTTTAAAAGACCCATAATACTTCACAAAAAAATCTGCGTGCTTCACACTCAAATAGTCCGATAAATAATCTGCATTTTTATCATTAATAGTATTCAACATAGAATTTGATTTAACTCGATAATAAAAACCAACTTCTTTAATTCTTTTAACGTTACCACCATTCTTAAGCATAGCGATCCAAAACTCCCAATCTTCCCAACCAAAAATCATATTAACATCATATCCGCCAACAAATGCCCAGTCTATCTTGCGATATAGAGCGGTACAAAAAATCAAATTGTTTTGACTCAGGTTGTACAAACTAAAATCTGGTAGTTCCCAACGTCCACTCTCATCACCAAATTTTTCTGCAAAACAATACACCACTTTAAGAGAGTTATCATTTTCAAACACTTGTATTGCGTGCGCTACGTAATCCGGACTAATTTTATCATCAGCATCTAGGGGTAAAATAAACTCTCCTTGAGCCAAAGTAATCCCTGAATTTCTTGCTGCACTAAGTCCTGAGTTTGATTTTTGAATATACTTAATTCGGTTGTCTTTTGCTGTCCAATACATTGCAACGGTTTCTGTCGCATCTTGTGAGCCATCATTAACAATAATGCATTCCCAATTCGAGTATGTTTGATTCAAAACCGAAATTAAACATTCATCCAAGTACTGTGCTTGATTGTAACAGGGTACAATAATGGAAACTTTTTTATAGCTCATCGCGTTTCAAAACAGTATTTAAAAATCTTTTTAATATTTTTTTAAAATCTTCATAACCAAACCATTTTACATAATAAACAAACAAAAAAAACCAATCTGCAGAAGTTAATTTTCTTGTTTTAAGAATATCATTCTCGTACCTCCTTAAAAAAAGTAAACGCTGGGAGTGTTCATAATAATTGAGCTTCTCTTTTATTAATTTTTTATAAAATAAGATTTGAGAATTATTTTTTAACCAAAAATTATCTGTTTTCCCAGAAATATTTGAACTTGATAAACGAATATACACCACACATTCATTTATGGTAAAAATAGACTTATTATCCGAAAAATCAAGCCACGCCTGATCATCGCTATTCCATGCCACTGGATAATTATAAAAATGATATTTATTATATGTTTTTTTAGAAAAAACATATTCTGACAAAGAACTACGAGTGAGATGATTGAATTTTCTTAAATAAGCATCAGTCGCTTTTTCCCATATAGGATGTTCAAATTTATCTGAAATTTTATTATTTTCTTGAACAACTATTTTAGAAGCAAACCTAACTACTTCAGCTTTTTTATAAAAAATATTATAATTTTCATGCCAAGAAGCAACTACCGTATTTTCTAGATAATCATCATCTCCAAGAATCATAAGCCATTCTTCATTTTTACTTAAGGCAATACATCTTTCCCATTGCTCTGTAAGTGAAATTCCTCCTAATTTTTTTTCAAACCGATGATATGTAAAATCAAATTTATCTTTATAACCACTTAATAATACCAATGGATTTTCAGGACTGGCATCATCTCCAATATATACTTTAAAGCGTTTATCTGTTTGATTAGATAGCGATTTTAGCGTTTCTTCAAAGTAAGTAAATTTATAATACGGAATAATTATAGCTAACATCTTTTTCTGTTTAATACATTTCTCCAAAATTTAATATGATATTTAATATTGGGATACAAACAAAAAAGTTTCCACCAGATTAAATAAGCAATATTAAATTTTTTAAATTTTACAGATTCTTCAATGAAATTTATTGCATTTGCAATTTCAGTCCCTTTTTTTATAGTACTTGATTCATTTTTTAAAGGCAAACTATTTTTATACTTTTTATGAATTTTGTAAGTTGATTTAACCCACTGTGCATTTATATTTCCTGTAGAATAATGCTCAATAATAACTTGATTTGTTACAACAACTTTATATCCTCGTTTTTTATATTCAAAAGAAATATTTAGATCATAATTATGGAAGCCTTTCAAAGTAGTATCAAACAAAACATGCTCATCTTTTCTCATAGCCATAAAAATACCATCAATTACTACAACCTCAACTAAAGCATCATTATCAAATCCTGATATCATTTTTTCTTCTTTCTTATCTGCATGATGTTGAATTATACAAATGACTTTCTGATCCTCTGGGCAGTTCCACCATGGTGATGGCATTTTTGTTTTTAATTTAGCTCCCGCCACTCCAATCAATCCTACTTGATTGTCATTCTTAAAAACACCCTCTATAGTATTACCCCAACCAATAGTATGAATTAAAATATCATCATGTATAAAACATAAATAATCTCCCGTGCTCTTATCAATTCCTAAATTATAAGCCTCAAAAATGGAATATGTATTCTCAGAATTATCGATAACAATCAATTCATATTCACAACCAACCGTTTTTTTGATATTATCGGATAAGTCGTTACTGATTATTTGGGTTCGGCAACAGATTATAATTGAAACCATTATTTATTTAATCCTTAATTTAAAAAATCTGTTACACTTCAATTTAAAATTCTTTTTGAAATTATATTTTTTAATAAAAATATCAATCACTGAAAATAAAATTAGTCCTCCTTTTATTTTTCTACCCTTTTTATAATAAAACATTCCCCGTTCATATTCCATTTTTTTAATAATACTTTTATTAATTTTAAAAACAGGCACGTAATTATGAGGCTTATTTATAGATAGAAAATCAAACATTTTTTTTCGCATTAAAAAATCTATTTCAATAATTGTTGCCCAATTTAATTTTTTAACTGCATTAGCAATAACACTTTGTGAATGATATCTAAAATTATTCAAAGATTTATTAATATACGATATTTTGTTATTGTTGATTAATTTAAAATAAAACAACCAATCTCCGCATGTTCTCATTCCTGGATCCATATCCAATGTACCTAATTGAACGGCACACTCTTTACTAAACAAAACTCCACTGGTATTTGGAATCACATTTTTATAAATTAAAAAACGTTCTATGAATTCGTTTCCATCCATTACAAAACTTGTTAAAAATAATTTGGCATCCAAATTATCAGTATGATTTAGCCAATTTCCTGTAATCTTGCCGGTTTCATCAGCTCTATTGGATTGGCAATAAACCAACATTATTTCAGAATCTTGAAGAACGGATTGTATTAATTCTTCCAAAAAATTTAGTTCGCAAAAATCATCCGATTCAGCTATCCAGATATAATCGCCTTTAGCTAATTCTATTCCTTTGTTCCATTGTATAAAAGTATTTCCTGAATTGGTTTCATTAAAGATACAATGACTTACTTTTGGATTTTTAGCATATTTTGCGAGAATTTTTCCACTGGAATCAGTGCTACAGTCATCTAATAAAATCACTTCAAAATTAAGATACGTTTGATTAAAAATACTCTTCAAACGTTGTTCCAAGTATTTATCGTGATTGTAACTAGGGACTATCACTGAGACTAGCGGTAGGCTATTTTCCATTTATTTTATTTTTTCCAGAAACGTTTTATAATAACTTGTTATAGAAAATAGCTTTGAAATTGTAAAAAAATCAACCTAAAATTATTTTTTACTTTTATAAGCAAAAATATTTATTGCCATATCAAATTTTTCACAAACAAGAACATTATCAATAAATGGTCTTTGTTGTGAAAAAGATTCTTTTAAATGATATCTAAATCCTTGTCTTTTTAAAATACTCAAAATATCTTCTAAATGTTGTTCATCCTCATAAAAACTATGATACTCTATAAAAATATTCTCAACATTGAATAATACATCCTCACAATCTTTCAAAATTAAATATTCTGCTCCTTCAATATCAATTTTAAGCATATCTATCGGTTTATCTAAAAAAGATTTTAGTCTTACCGATTTGATAATTTTGGGGGTTTGATTTTTATATTCCGTTCCGACACGACCACCTAACCCATAATCGGTATAAAAGGAAAGTTCTGTTTCCTCTGTCCATACAGCATTTTTATACAACTTAATGTTTTTGATTTCTTGTGAAATAATATTTTTATCCAAAAAAGGCAAAACTGTTTCATCAGGCTCAAATGCAATAATTTCTGCATTAGGATATTTTTTTGAAAAATACAAAATACTTAAACCCATATTAGCGCCACAATCTATAATAACTGGACACTGATTATTTGTTTTAAATTCGTAGATGTTTTTAACAAATAATTCTATATAAGTATCATAAAAAGGTCTGCCATAATGATAATAAAAAAAATTGCCATTTAATTTTATCCTACCTTCCATTTTATCAATACTACTTAAAAGATTTCTTTGAAAAGAAGAATACCAAAAATAATATTTGATATGTTTAAATATAATCTTAATTGTTTTTTTCATTTTATTTTATCAATGCTTTTAAACCAATTAGGTCTTGAGACAGAATTACAATTTATAAAAATTTTTCATCTAAAAAATAGAATCCCATTTCCCTTTTCCAAATACTTGTCCGTAATTGTATAATCCATGAATGCTCAAACTAGATTTTTCATCTAAAATCTCAAACAGACAAACTTCATTTACTTCATCAATTCTTAATTGTTGAGGGACATGTATAAACGCATTTAAAAAATACTCGCCTCTTACCAAAAATTCTGCTTCAATAGTTAATCGTATTTTTTCAGATTTAATCAGATTGGTTTCATATGAACATACTCTTTGACCATTCTTGCTGACAATTGTACAAAACATTTTGTACCGATTATTATCTTTTATTTCAAATTTTGAATTCAATTTAAAATCAATTACAATATTTTGATCATAATAAAAACGGCTTTCTAAGTTTCCTCCCTCATTATTGATATTTATTTCATCTATTACAATTTCGCTAAAGTCTTTCGAAATATCTCTTTTATAAAAAGATTCAAAATTTGAAGAAGCATTATGATATAAATCAACACTCTCCTCAATCCCCCCATCAAAAACTACCTGCCCATTCTCCAATACAATCCCCCTCGTACACAAACTCTTCACCGCCGCCATATTATGACTCACAAACAAAACCGTTCTGCCGCCAGTTCTGGAAATATCCTGCATCTTGCCAATCGCTTTCTTTTGGAACTCGGCATCGCCTACGGCCAAAACCTCATCTACAATCAAAATTTCAGGCTCCAGAAATGCGGCTACAGCAAAAGCCAGTCGCACATACATTCCGCTGCTATAGCGTTTTACGGGGGTATCAATGTAGCGTTCGCAACCGGAGAAATCAATAATGGCATCAATCTTTGAGGTTATTTCTTTTTTGGTCATCCCTAAAATAGCCCCATTGAGATAAATGTTTTCTCTGCCGGTCATTTCGCCATTAAATCCGGTTCCTACTTCGAGCAAGGAAGCCACACGGCCTCCAAACTTAATGCTTCCCGTTGTAGGTGCTGTAACACGGGATAATATTTTGAGCAAAGTAGACTTTCCTGCGCCATTCTTGCCAATAATCCCAAGAATCTCACCGCGTTCTACTTCAAAATTAATATCCTGCAATGCCCAGACATAATCACTCGTACCTTTGGTACTGCGGTCATTGGTGTCGCCAATTTTGAGATACGGATTTTCCTTACCACGCACTTGATGCCACCAGCGGTTCAAATCATGCGCCATAGTACCCGTTCCTACCTGGCCCAGTCGGTATTGCTTGGAGATGTTTTCGGCTTTTAATATAATGTCTTTCATTTTTTGGAATCTTTTTTTTAAATGGGCCTTTTAATGAGCATTAGGTTGTACTATAAACGAACTTCACTACTCACTAATTGCCGCAATTAATTACTATAAAGATACGTCAGTTCGAGTGGAGCAGCAATTTGCGATAGAAAATTGCGGCGAAGTATCGAGAACCCTTGTGTTATGAAGGCTTCTCGATACAATTTAGAATAGTAAAGCATTCGCATTACTCTTCTAAATTACTCGAAGTGACGGTTGAAACAGCTTATCCTTTTCTCTATTTTCTTCTCCTCACTTCGCACACTAAAAACTCATCGTTTCATTTTCAACACACATCCTAAAGATTCCAAAACCAGCACATAATGGGTATTGGTCATTTCCTGAACTGTGGCTTTTTGGTCGGCAAAAGGTCCCGATTCTAATTGTATCGTTTCCCCAATTTGATATGAGGCCACAGTGAGATCAACACAATCCGAAGTGTTGAGCCATTTCTTGATGACTTCAATTTCTTCATCACGCACAATTGCTGGTTTTCCTAACCAATACAAATAGCGGACTGCGCCAACGGATTGAAACACCAAATTCCGTTTCGAATCTTCTAATTGTACAAAAACATAGGAATTAAAAAGAGGTACTTCCACTTTTTTCTTGCGGTCAGACCATTGTCGCATTTGGGTTACCAAAGGACAGTAGCATTCCACACCTATCTTTTGTAATTGTTCTGCCACTTTTTTTTCCCATTTGGGTTTTGTATACACTACATACCAATTCATCTTTTATCTTGTATTGCCATAAAATTAATTCTCCCTATCCGAATTCAGAATACACTTTTTGAATTATTTATTTAAAAACGGTTCTCAATACACGACACTTCGAGTGCGAAGCGTAGCGAGACGTTTTGTTCTATTTCATTACTTGAAAACTACTAGCAATCCGCTGAGCACAATCAGCTTTTAAATGTTTAACCGTTTAATCGTTTAACCGCTTAACCCCTCACGAACCTATCGCCTGATACACAAAACCAATCGCTTTTAATTCCGGGCCGTTCAGCAAATTTCTACCATCAAAAATAAAAGCGGGTTTTTGCATCGAATCATATATTTTTTGCCAGTCGTAGTGGATAAATTCATCCCACTCTGTCAGTATCGCAATAGCGTGTGCCTGCTGACAGGCTTCGTACGGGTCCAAAAAGGAACGCACACTGTTCGCATTCGCCTCTGCATTTCTGGTTTCCAAATAATTTAAATCCCCCAAGATCTTCTTGTTAGAAACTTTAGGATCATACACCGCAATTTTTGCGTGTTCATTGATCAAATCATCAGCTACATAAATTGCTGCTGATTCTCTGGTATCATTCGTATCTTTCTTGAATGCCCAACCCAAAAAAGTAATTTTCTTATCGGAAACCGTATTGTAAAGCGTTTGAACTATAGAATTGGAGAAACGTCTTTTTTGATGGTCATTCATGATAATAACTTGCTCCCAATAATCTGCAACGGCATTCAAACCATAGGATTTTGCAATGTACACTAAATTTAAAATGTCCTTTTGAAAGCAAGAACCTCCAAAACCAACGGAGGCTTTTAGAAATTTAGATCCAATCCTGCTGTCCATTCCAATCGCTTTAGCGACTTCATTGACATCGGCTCCCGTTTTCTCACACAGTTCTGACATGGCATTGATGGAAGAAATACGTTGTGCCAAAAAAGCATTGGCGGTAAGCTTAGACAATTCAGAAGACCAAACATTAGTGGTCAATATTTTAGCGGCAGGCACCCAATTCGAATAGACATCGACTAAGGCCTGAATCGCTTTTTTACCTTCCTCCGAAGGATCGCCTCCAATAAGAATCCGATCCGGATGCAACAAATCAGTAACAGCTGTTCCCTCTGCTAAAAACTCAGGATTTGACAGGATTTGAAACTGTACTCCATTCCCGGTATTATCAAGTATACTCTTAATTGCTTCTGCAGTTCGCACCGGTAGTGTCGATTTCTCCACTACTATTTTATTATCTTTGGCTACACGTGCAATTTGTCTGGCACAAAGCTCTATGTATTTTAAATCAGCCGCCATACCTTTTCCCTTACCATACGTTTTAGTGGGGGTATTCACGGAGATAAATATAATCTGGGCTTCGTCTATGGCTTTATCAACATTCGTAGAAAAAAACAAATTCCTTCCCCGAGCCTCGGCAACAATAACGTCCAATCCGGGTTCATATATAGGAATATTGGCCGTGTCGGTATCATTCCAAGCCGCAATGCGCTCTTCGTTCAAATCGACTACTGTAACTTGTATCTCCGGACATTTTTGAGCAATAACCGCCATCGTCGGACCACCAACATACCCAGCTCCAATGCAACAAATTTTTGTGATTTTCATCTATATATTTTTTTATTTTTTTTAATCCCAGTACAGACGCGATTTATCGCCTCTCTACGGCATACGGTATTACGATAAATTATCCCAATACCAGTGCACCGCCTCTTTCAATCCTTCTTGCATACCAAATTTTGGATTGTATCCCAGCAGGGCTTTTGCTTTATCAATACTGGCCAGGGAATGTGGAATATCACCCGCTCTGTTAGGACCATACACTACAGTAACGTTTGCAATTTCAGAATCGTATTTTGTTAAAAAATCTTTCAAATAGCCCACTAAATCATTCAACGTATTCCTGTCGCCACACGCCGTGTTATACACCGTATTGATTGCCTCTGGATTTTGAGTTAACATCGCCAACTCATTCATTTGAATAACATTGTCAATATAAGTAAAATCGCGGGAATAATTCCCGTCACCATTTATTTTTGGGCTTTCGTGTTGCATGAATTGCATCACAAATTTCGGGATAACGGCTGCATAAGCGCCATTGGGATCTTGCTTCCGTCCAAAAACATTGAAATAACGCAGTCCTATGGTCTCTAAACCATAGGTTGTGCTAAAAATTTCGGCATACAATTCATTTACATATTTTGTTATTGCATACGGAGAAAGAGGCTTCCCAATAGTATTTTCTACTTTGGGCAACGCTTCTGAATCGCCGTAGGTAGAGGAACTTGCCGCATACACAAATCGCTTCACTTTTTCGTCTCTTGCTGCCACCAGCATGTTCAAAAATCCGGATACATTCACGTCATTCGTGGTCACCGGATCATTGATAGAACGGGGAACAGATCCCAAAGCCGCCTGGTGCAACACATAATCTGCGCCTTTGACTGCTTTTTGACACTCTTCCGGATTCCGAATATCGCCTTCTATCAAACGAAAATCAGGATGGTTTATGCAGTCTTTTAAATTATGCAGGTGCCCGGTGGCAAAATTATCCAGGCAAACCACCTTATAGCCTTTAGACAAAAAATGGGCACACAGATTAGAGCCTATAAATCCCGCTCCTCCAGTGATTAACACTGTTTTTTTTATATCTTCTTTCATTTGATTTTTCTGTATTAAAAAAAATAAACCACTATAAATTAAAAGTTCATAGTTTTTGTTGGCAGACTTAAAGTCTACACGGTGGTATCCCTTATTTATTTGCCACGAATTTCACAAATTATCACGAATTAATTTGTGAAAATTTGTGAAATTCGTGGTAAAAGTTTTTGAATCTAAAAAGTAAATGCCCTAAAATGCATCTTTTTAACTATATCTGTAATCAATAAATTACTTTCTGGGTCTATTAAGTATTTTCTGAGCCACTCTTTCATACATACTTTTGGGTTTGTCTTCTTCGTAATAGTCATTAGTATAGGTACCATATCCGTAGCCATACCCATACCCCGTTCCGTATTTAGCTTTATTCTCCAGACCATTCAAAATTATACTGGCATTATTTAATTCCCCTCGTTTTATACGATTATTCAACAAGGTAATCATGTCTTTTTTAGTGAAATTCTGCCTCACAATATAAAGGGTAACATCACAATATTGTGCTAATTCTAGTGCATCTGACACTAACCCTACCGGAGGTGTATCTAATATTATATAATCGTATTTTTTCTTTAATTCTTCAATCAGCTCTCCCATTCCGTCACTCATGATCATCTCCGATGGATTGGGAGGAACCGGTCCGGAGAGAATCACATCCAGAAAAGGAATGTGGGTGTGATTTATAATTTCGTCAACCGTATTTTGCTTGATCAGGTAATTTACAATCCCGGCTTCATTAGATAAATTAAATTCAGTAGCCAGTTTTGGTTTTCTTAAATCAAGGCCAATAACAACTGTTTTTTTCTCGCTCAGGGCAAATACGGTAGCGATATTTATGGAACAAAATGTTTTTCCCTCACCACTAACTGAGGAGGTTATCATCAGTGTTTTGGCACCATCTACATTTTGTTGTTTGTACAAAAACTGGAGCGAGGACCGAATGGCTCTAAAAGATTCCGACAACGATGATTTAGGCCTGTCAAACACTGCTAAATTTGTATTTTCTTTATTGACACCGACTACGCCTATCAAAGGAATTTTTGTCAACTTACTGATGTCCTCCGTATTTTGAATCGAATTATTGACAAAAAAAATGCCAAATACAAAAATCAACGGAACAAGTATTCCCAGAAATAAGGCCAATATATAATTGACGGATGTTTTAGGGCCTATTAATCCGCCGCCAATATCCTTTGCGGGATCTATAAACTGAACATCCGATAGATTCGCTGCTTTGACAATATCCGCTTCACTTCTTTTTTGAAGAAAGGTGCTGTAAATATTATCACTCAAATCATATTTTCTTTTGATTTTAACGAGCTCTTGCTGGTCTTCCGGGAGTTGTTTTATGGTACTTTCGGTTTCATTAATTTTACTGCTCACCATCGCTAAATCATATTGCAGCGAAGCTTTTGCAGTAGCTATATTTTCTAACAGTACATTTTTGACCGCCTCCATTTGATTGTCAAAATCCTTAAATATCTTCTCGCTTTTTACGGCATAGGCCATTTCGGATCTTTGGGTAGACAAGGCGATCAATTTTGAAACATTAACTACAATATTAGGATCTTCTATTCCCGCTACAGATGGCGCTGGAAGTTTTGCATAGTTGGTGCTGTTTTTCAAATAAGCCTTTAACGAATTGTAATAGGACAGTTTACGGGTCACTTCATCTTTGGCTACATCAAATTCCAGAATCTTATCCGAGAATTTAGCACCACCCGCTTCAATATCATAAATGTTTTTATCTTTTCTAAATGTTTTTAGCTCATTCCCGGTTTCTTTGAGCTGGGATTCCATGGCAATCAGTGTACTGTCTATAAAAGCAATCGTATTGGTAGCAAACTGGTTTTTACTATCTAACTGTCTTTTGATCAGCATTTCAACAGTCGAATTCAAATATTCGACCATTCTGGCTTTATTAGTACCCTGCATTCCCAGGGTAATTATAGAACCGCCTTTATCATCTGAGCGCAAACTGATCCCTTTATATCCGGCTACTGTTCCGTCAAAATCATTAAAACGCACAAAATATTCATTTCCTTTGTAAAAACCGGGATTGTCTTTTATTTGTAATTTCCAATTCAAAAAGGGTAATGAAACAGACTCTCCTACTTTGTATCTTTTTACAAAATCACCAATTTCGACTGCTGTATTGCCATAGGAATTATTGGAGTACGTGACGACCGAGACGTTTTGATTCCCAAATGGAATTCTGATTTCATATTCATTTTCGCTTAGAAACGTAATTCCAATTAAATTTCCTGCTAACTGCCCTTTCGATTTATCAATATTTACATAGAATGGAACTGCTCCGTAGGCATCTACCATATTGTATTCGCCCTGAACTAAGTAATCAATATAATACTGCAGTTTATCTACCACTAACTCATTGTGTGATCTGGATTGCAGTGTTGTAGAGATGGATTGAACCTGATCAGAGGTACCGCCCCAATTAAAAACCAAACTGGTATTAGAAGTAAAAAGAGGGTTACTTTCCTCCTTTACGGCAATGAGGGTCTCCATGCCATATATTTTTTCTTTACGGATGTTGACCTGATAGGCAATAGTAAAAGTGATTATTAAACTCAGTAAAAACCACTTCCAATAACTTCCGATTTTCATTAAAAATCCCTTAAAATCAAAACTGACTTGATTTTCAAAAATCGAAAAATCTTTTATATCTAACATTTTCTGAATGCTGTTTTAATTTCTTAATAGTAGAAAGGTCGTTGTGGCCAAAGACAGCAACGTAATAATAGTCCCTAAGGATTCAATTCCTGTTTTCCCGGTTCCCCAGGTTTTTTGCTTGAGCGGTTTGATATAAACATAATCATTAGGTTGTAAGTAATAATAAGGAGATTGCATCACATTGATGTCCGTCAAGTCCAGATCATGCATTTGAACTCCTGTTGGTGTTTTTCGTATGATGGTAACTGCTTTTCGGTCTCCTATTATAGAGATATCTCCGGCATTTGCTATGGCTTCCATTATATTTACTTGCTCTTGAAATAATGTTTTTGTTCCCGTGCTGCCAATTTCCCCGTTGATCGTATATCTAAACCCCGATAATTTTACGGTTACAAAAATATTAGCTTCGGCATTAAAATACTCCGCTAACAATTGCTTTTCGATTCTCACTCTGATTTCATCCAGCGTGTAACCAATAACATTTAATTCTCCTAAGACCGGAACCCTTATATTTCCATGATCGTCTACTGTAAATCCATCAAAATACAATGCGGATTCTGATTTTCCTACCGAACCGACTTCGCTTGTAGGACTAAAAATAGCAACTAATTTAGGATCTATCGCTTTTATAGTAATACTCAACACATCATTTGTTTGCAACCGATAAGGCTTAGATCCTACCACAGCAATAGTAGATTCTTGTGCTGAGGTATCCTTTTTCTGAAGATAAATTAAATCTTTAGTAGGGATACAGGAAAAAAGCAACACACTTATAACTAACAACAAACAGAGTACCGACTTGCTCATTTACAATATTTTTAAGCGACAAATATAACTTTTCATTTACGATTTAAAAAGCAACATTATTCATTAAACAAATTAATTATTTTTAAAAGTCTTTTCAAAAGGAACTCTTTGCAAAATACTCCTGCCCAGGGTAACTTCATCCGCATATTCCAGCTCATCACCTACTGAAATTCCTCTGGCGATTGTTGATATAATAATCCCGCAATCCCCAATTTGTTTGTAAATATAAAAATTGGTAGTATCTCCCTCCATTGTGGAGCTTAACGCAAATATAATCTCATTGACACTACCGGATTTTACTTTTTCGACTACAGTATTGATGTTCAGCTGACTAGGGCCCACACCGTCAATAGGTGAAATTTTACCGCCCAAAACATGATAAATTCCTCTGAATTGTCCTGTATTCTCGATCGCCATAACATCACGGATATCCTCCACAATACAAACAATTTGATGATTTCTGTTTTTGTTGGCACAAATTTCACACAACGCACTGTCCGATATATTATGGCAACTCGCACAATACTTTATATCCTCCCGCATTGCCACCAAGGCTTGCGCTAGAAATCCTGTTTGCTCTTTGGGCTGTTTTAATAAATGCAACACCAGTCGCAGTGCAGTTCGCTTACCAATTCCTGGCAACTGAGACATTTCATTGACTGCCCTTTCTATTAATTTTGAAGAAAATTCCATAACTGCAAATGTAGCAATTTGTTTATTTGTTTAATCGGTTATTTCTTGAATCGATTGTATACTTTAGTTATTCGATTTTAGTCCGCCGTTTTTTCTACTATTGGGCGCAATGTCATTAAGACTGCGCTGTTTCTGCCCTCACTTCGAGTACTTTTGAATAGTAATGCGAAAGCGTTACTGATTAAAATTGTGTCGAGAAGCTATCAAAACGTTAGAATTCTTGATGCCTGGTGGAACTTTTTCCTGTCGCAAATTTTTCTCACCTCGAACTGATGAAAAAAACTTAATGCCATTTTTATCGAGTGCAGTCGATAGGCAACAAGGGTTCTCGGCTACACCCAAACTGACAAATGGAGTCGCTTGCAAAAGCCATTATATAAAAAAGAATCCTTTTTCAACAGAAATGCTTTGGACGTAAAGCAATACTTTTAGTAGGCGATATTAAAATAAAATCGTTTATAATGTTGCATACAAACCAATTAAGCAGTAGCTATTCGTGATATGCCAAAGGGAATCCGGATCCAGAAATGACTCATTAAACAAAAAATCGTATTTTGCTGCCTGTAAACTCAAAAAAATGACACCATTCACCATTCTATCGTTAATTGTAATCTACTTCGGGATTTTATTTTTGATTTCCCATTTTGTAAGTAGAAAAGACAGTGGCAATGAGGCTTTTTTCAAAGCCAATAAAAACTCAAAATGGTATTTAGTGGCTTTCGGGATGATTGGGACTGCGCTTTCCGGGGTAACTTTTATTTCGGTGCCGGGAGAAGTGGGTGCGCCAAACGGAGAACAATTCAAGTATTTTCAATTTGTTCTGGGAAATGCCATTGGCTTTATAGTTATTGCAAAAGTGCTGTTGCCTCTATACTACCGGATGAATCTGACTTCGATTTACGGCTATATCGAGCAGCGATTGGGGTTGTATTCCTATAAAACTGCCGCAACAATTTTCCTGATCAGCCGAACAATAGGCTCTGCGTTTCGATTGTACCTTGTGGTGATCGTTTTACAGCGCTATGTTTTTGACTTTTACAACATTCCCTTTGCCTTTACCGTGCTGATTTCGCTGGCTTTAATTTTTGCATATACCTATCGTGGCGGACTCAAAACCATTATCATTACGGATACCTTACAAACTTTTTTCTTAGTGACCTCTGTTTTTATGACTCTTTTCTTTATTTGCAGAAGCTTGAATTTAAATGCTTTTGAAGCTTTTGAAACCGTAAAAAACAGTAACTATTCGAAAGTATTTTTCTTTGAGGATTTCGTGTCGAGTAAGTTCCATTTTGTCAAACAAATTCTGGGAGGGATTTTTGTAACCATTGCCATGGTAGGTCTGGATCAGGATTTAATGCAAAAAAACCTGAGTTGTGCCACCATTGGTGAAGCTCAAAAAAACATGTTCACATTTACCGGAATATTTGTACTTATCAATATATTTTTCCTGAGCGTAGGTGCGCTACTGTATGTTTATGCCGCTAAAAACGGGGTTGAAATCCCCACCGATTTAAACACCGGAAAGCCCAGAACCGATTTGCTTTTCCCGGAAATTGCTTTTAATCACCTGGCTCTGATACCTTCAGTTATATTCTTATTGGGATTGACGGCCGCAACTTTTGCTACGACTGACTCTGCATTAACAGCGCTTACGACTTCGTTTTGTGTGGATTTTTTAGGAATGGACAAAGCGGAGAACCTGAACAAACCTAATGTAGTCCGAGACAGACATCTGGTTCATGTTGCGTTTTCCTTTTTGATGTTTCTGGTCATTATTTTCTTTAATTCCATAAATGACAGTTCCGTAGTAGGAATGATTTTCAGGGTGGCCTCCTACACGTATGGACCACTTTTAGGATTGTATTGTTTCGGGCTGTTTGCACAGTCAAAAACGGTCAAAGACAAACTGGTCCCGATAATTTGTTTGTTGTCTCCTGCACTCACATACCTTATCAGCGAACATTCAAAAACATTGTTTTTTGGATACGTCTTTGACAATGAGCTGATCATTGTAAACGGGCTTATTACTTTTCTTGGATTGTGGTTGATTAGCAAAAAAGCGGCTTCAGAAACACGATTTTAGTTTTAGCCCAGATGGCAGCGGCATCCTTTTCTTGTCCCGTTTTAAAAACGGGACAAGAAAAGATATAGCGAACAGCTGGAGGTAGCTCCAAAAAAAATATTAATACTGGTTAGTAGTCAATAATACTAAGGTACAGGCTATTTCTACTTTGATATCATTCAGCTTCAGCAATTGGTACAATTCTGGATTTTCAGTTCCCGGATTAAAAATAACACGTTTAGGTTTAGCCTCGACGATATAATTGTAATAATCGCGCTGACGTGCAGGGTTCAAATAAAGGGTAACGGTATCTATATTTTTTATGGGAATGGCTTTGGTCTGGATTTTCACACCGGCCACTTCACCAGCATTTTGTCCTAAAGCAAGCACCGAATGTCCTTTGTCTACCAACATAGTGATCGCTTTGAAGGCGTATTTCTCTGGTTTAGTAGTTGCTCCCAGAACTAGTGTTTTTTTATTCTTTGTCATTTTCTATAAGTATATGCAGCAAAAGTAATCAAAAAGGTTTGTCCGTTTCGGAATTTTCAAGTTTAGTTATCAATGCAATAAAAACATTTCCCTAACATTAAAAAGTAAAAAAAGAGTATTTTTACACCCTTAAATATAAAATATGGATCTTTTTATTTATCTGTTTGTCGCACTTTTCTCCGTGTTGAACCCTATTGGTACTGTTCCTATTTTTGTAGGACTTACACAACATGACACAAAAAAAGAACGTTCCAGGATTTCATTGTGGACAGCGATAAATGTGTTTATCATCTTAATTGTCTCTTTTTTTATTGGGCAATATATGCTGATTTTTTTTGGCATTAGCATCGATGCGCTTCGAATTGCCGGAGGACTTATCATAGTAAACTCGGGATTTTCATTGCTCTCGGGACAATTTAACAAAAAGAGGGGGATCACCAAAAAAGCAGAAAACGATGCTCAAAAAAGAAATGACATCGCTCTGACTCCACTAGCTATCCCTATGCTAGCCGGACCTGGATCTATTTCGCTGCTGATTGCTTTTTATCAGGAACACAATACAACTAGCGAAATTATCATTTCATCCTTTGCCATTCTTGCTATCGCAGTTGCTATTTTCATCATCTTGAAAAGTGCTCATTATTTAGCAAAAATACTTGGAGAATCCGGAATTGTAGCGATCTCCAGAATCATTGGTTTTATTGTAATTGCTATAGGAATCCAATATATTGTAAGTGCGATTATCAATATTATTAAAGGCAATTTGATCTAAGATTAAATTCAGGCAAAACGCAGTGTATTTGCCTGAATTGTACAATTATTTTCTTGGCAAAAAGATCTCAGCCATCATACATCTGGCACTGCCACCCCCACATGCTTCAATAGTATCCAGGCTCGAACTCAAAATTTCAGCATGTCGTTCCAGTTGTTCTATTTGTTTTGAAGTTAAACTCTGATGTGCAGCAGCACTCATCACTAAATATCGTTTGTCCTTTGCCCCACGAATTTCAAGCATGTTTCCTGCAAAAGTATTCATTTGGGCTTCCGTAATTAAAATGATTTCTTTCCCGTTTTCTTTTAGGCTATCCAGGACCATTTTACGTTCTTTTTTATCATCAATACACTCCGAACAAATCACAGCAAAAGTGTCCCCCAGACACATCATCACATTGGTATGGTAGATCAATTTTCGTTCCGAACCGACGGTTTGAAATGCTTCAAAAATAACTGGAGCATAGTCAAAATCCTCACAGAATTCGATAAACAACTCTTCATCAGCCCTTGGTGACAAAGCGCAATATGCTTTAGCATTAGTTCTATCCAAAAGCAAACTTCCTGTTCCTTCCAAATAGAATCCATCTTCCTCTGCCGATGTATAATCAACAATATTATGAATCACAAATCCTTTGTCTTCCAGAACATCTAAAATATCTTCGCGGCGCTCGTGACGGCGATTTTCAGCAAACATAGGATATAAAGCCACATCTCCATTCTCGTGAAAAGAAATCCAGTTGTTTGGAAAAACACTATCTGGTGTATCTGGATTCAGGGTATCATCAACAACCGTAACATCAACCCCGACTGCTGTTAGTTTTTCGACAAAAGCATCAAATTCTTGTTGTGCTTTAGCGTTTACCGTTGCAGGCAAAAGACCGTCTACTACTTTTTGGTAATAATTATTTACTGCCGTTTGTTCGTTCATTCTAAACGCTACTGGGCGAATCATCAATATCGAATTTGTTGTTTGTTTCATGGGTTTTTGTGTTTTATTTTTGTGGTAGAGACGCACTGCAGTGCGTCTCTATCGTGCGTCTCTACCACAATACGTTTTTAAAATTGAATTAATCTCGAATCAAAGGCAAGGTCGAACAGCGCAATAGCCCTTCTTGTTTTGCAATTTCGGCATAAGGAATTTCTTCTACCAGAAAACCGTTTGCTCGCAACCAATTGTTCAGTCGGGTGAAATTTCTTTCGGAAACCACAACAGTGGTATCGATAGAAAAAATATTAGAATTCATGTGATACATTTCGTCTCTAGTGACGTGAAATAAATTTTCTTTCCCAAAAAGATTAACCAAGAATAAATAATCGGCTTCTTCTCGAAATCCATTTTTGTATATAATCCCTTTATTAATTCCAACAGGCTGAAAACAACAGTCTAAATGCAAGGCATTATCCCTTGCTTCAATTTTAGACTTTACTAGGTCAAATCCCTTTACAATTTTAGTAGGAAACAGGTCTTTGATGTACTGCACACCCTGAAGATTCGTCCGTGCTGTAATATAATCCTGGTAATCACTTCCTTTATATGTACCAACGAAGATATAGTCATTCCACAACATCACATCCCCTCCTTCTATGTGTACTTCTTCTGGGGGGCGCACTACTTTTTGAGGATCCATTTGGTCTATTACGTACTGAATCGCGTCTAATTCCCGCTCGCGATCCGGCAATATATTCGATTTTACAAAAACATCTCCAATTACAAAGCCAATATCTCTGGTAAATATTTGATTGTAATTTTCAATCATTTCAGGACGAAACACCGTTACATCATATTTTTCAAAAACCCGATTGAAGGCTTCCATTTCTCGAACCATATCTATCTCGATCGGATAAGTCCCTGCCAATATATGCTCTAACGATTTTGGATCATAGGCCTCTTCTCGTTTTGGCGTTGGCCCGTTATGTACTGCAGAACCCAAAACAACTGCCCTTAGTCTTGAAGTTTCATTATTTACATTTAATTCTAACATGTATCTTTAACTTTTAGCAAATATAAAAAAAGCTTCACAAATTTGTGAAGCTTTTTATCTTTTATCTTTTATCAGAGGTCTTGAATTCTCGCAAAGGATGTCCTGTGTAAATTTGTCTTGGTCTTCCGATAGGCTCTTTATTTTCTCGCATTTCTTTCCATTGTGCAATCCAACCCGGCAAACGCCCTATGGCAAACATAACCGTAAACATATCGGTAGGAATTCCTAGCGCTCTGTAAATAATTCCAGAGTAGAAGTCTACATTAGGATATAAATTTCTTGATTTGAAATACTCATCTTCCAAAGCCGCTGCTTCTAACTTTTTAGCAATAGCAAGAATTGGGTCTTCAACTCCTAAAGTTGCTAAAACTTCATTTGCTGCTTTTTTGATGATTTTTGCTCTTGGATCAAAGTTTTTATAGACTCTATGTCCAAAACCCATCAATCTAAAAGGATCATTTTTATCTTTGGCTTTAGCCATATATTTATCTGCATCACCGCCATTTCTATGGATTTCTTCCAGCATTTCAAGAACTGCCTGATTGGCACCTCCGTGCAAAGGACCCCAAAGAGCTGAAACTCCGGCAGATATTGATGCAAACAATCCCGCATGTGAGGAACCCACCATTCTAACGGTAGAAGTGGAACAGTTTTGCTCATGATCGCCATGAAGTATAAACAACTTGTCTAATGCATCTACTACCACAGGGTTTGGCGTATACGGCTCTGTAGGCAATTCAAACATCAAATGCATAAAATTCTCCACATACCCTTTAGTGTTATCATAATAATTCAAAGGATAACCCATACTTTTTCTGTAGGTCCAAGTGGCAATAACCAGGAATTTCCCCATGGTTTTACAAACTGCTTCATACATTTCTTTTTCATTCTCTACATTAACCGATTTAGGGTTGAACGCAGTCAATGCACTCGTCAAAGCAGCTAAAACACCCATTGGATGGGCTGTTTTTGGAAAACCATCAATGATGTTTTTCATTTCTTCATTGACCAGCGTGTATTTTCTGATATCCGTTTCAAATTGCGCCAACTGTTTAGTAGTAGGCAATTCTCCAAAAATTAAAAGATAAGACACTTCAAGAAAATCAGCTTTTTCTGCTAAATCTTCAATAGCGTATCCTCTGTAGCGAAGAATTCCTAATTCTCCGTCCAGAAAAGTAATATCACTCTTACAAGAACCTGAATTTTTATAGCCCGGATCAAGAGTAATTATACCGGATAAATCACGTAATTTGTTAATATCGATGGCAACTTCATTTTCGCTACCTACTACTATAGGCAGTTCAATTTTTTTTCCGTCGATTTCTAATGTTGCTGTTTTTGACATAATATATTTGAAAATAAACTTTTAAAATAATAATTTATCAAATCTAGGGAATTAAACACTAATTAAAAAGAGAATAATACAATGAAAATGTTAAATATTACCAAAAAAAAGCCATTCACACGAAGTGAATGGCTAAAAAAGATAGTATTAGAACTTATTTTATTTTAAAAGCGTTTTTTCCCGGAAAATAAGCGGTATCGCCTAATTCTTCTTCAATTCGCAATAATTGATTGTATTTAGCCATACGGTCTGAACGAGAAGCAGAACCGGTCTTGATTTGTCCACAATTTAATGCTACTGCTAGATCTGCAATAGTATTATCCTCCGTCTCTCCGGAACGGTGTGACATTACCGAGGTAAAGCCTGCGTTTTTAGCCATATTGACCGCTGCAATAGTTTCAGTCAAAGTACCTATTTGGTTTACTTTAACCAAAATTGAATTTGCAATTCCTTTTTCGATTCCTGTTGACAATCGTTCAACATTAGTAACAAATAAATCATCCCCTACTAATTGTACTTTATTACCAATTTTATCCGTCAGGTATTTCCAACCATCCCAGTCATTTTCATCCATTCCGTCTTCGATAGAAATAATAGGGTAATTAGCTGCTAATTCAGCTAAATAATCAGCTTGCTCCTCTGAAGTTCTAATTTTACCCGTTTCGCCTTCAAATTTCGTATAATCGTATTTTCCGTTTACAAAAAATTCAGAAGCCGCACAGTCTAAAGCCACCATGATTTCATCTCCAAAAGTATAACCAGCAGCCTCTACTGCTTTTTTGATCGTGTCCAATGCATCCTCTGTACCACCGGCAAGGTTTGGTGCAAAACCACCTTCATCACCAACAGCTGTACTTAAACCTCTATCATGTAATACTTTTTTAAGGCTATGAAAAATCTCAGTCCCCATTTGCATTGCATGCGTAAAAGAAGTTGCTTTAACTGGTATGATCATGAATTCCTGAAACGAAATTGGCGCATCAGAATGTGAACCTCCATTGATGATATTCATCATAGGAACGGGCAATGTATTCGCAGAAACACCGCCTACATATCTATACAAAGGCAATCCTAATTCATTTGCTGCCGCTTTGGCAACAGCCAAAGACACACCCAAAATTGCATTTGCTCCCAAGTTTGATTTATTAGGCGTGCCATCTAAATCAATCATCATTTGATCAATAACATTTTGTTCAAAAACGGAAACTCCAAGAAGTTCTTCCGAAATAAGGGTATTCACATTTTTCACCGCATTCAAAACTCCTTTACCAAGAAAAGCTTTTCCTCCGTCACGTAACTCCACTGCTTCATGTTTACCGGTAGAAGCTCCAGATGGAACTGCTGCTCTTCCTAAAACACCATTGTCTGTAATTACATCTACTTCAATTGTAGGATTTCCTCTTGAATCAAAAATTTGTCTTGCGTGAATTTTGATAATTATACTCATATTTTCTAATTTTTATTTAGTAATACAAATATATTCTATCTTTTGTAATGACATTATGAAAATAATGAATGTTATTAACGAAAACGTTATAATTATTTTAGAAATAACACTTTTCTACTTTATTAAAATTTTATTTTGCAGTATCAAATTAATTTTACTTTTTTCATTATATATTCGTGAAATTATATTCACTTTTGAAAGTGCTTTTTTTCTTTAAAATTTACAGTCAAGATGCGTATTGCATCGAGACAGCGCAAAATAGGACTAAAATATCATAGATAGTAGTATAAAAATTATTTTTCGCATAAAAAAAGGCCTGACTTTATGATTAAAGTCAAACCCTTCTGTTTTAAAATTTTGACAATTAAATAACTGTCTTTATCCTTTAATATTTTCAATAAACTGATCAAATAAATACGACGAATCATGGGGCCCAGGACTTGCTTCAGGGTGGTATTGAACAGAAAAACAATTTTTGTTTTTCATGCGCATCCCTGCAACAGTTCCATCATTAAGATGAAGATGCGTAATTTCAAGATTTGGATGATTGTCCAATTCCTCTTTATTAACCGCAAAACCATGATTTTGAGAAGTTATTTCCCCTTTTCCAGTGATGATATTTTTTACAGGATGATTTATTCCTCTGTGCCCATTAAACATTTTATAAGTAGAAATTCCATTAGCAAGACCAATTATTTGGTGTCCAAGACAGATTCCAAATAAAGGTTTATCATTGTCAAGAATTTCTTTAGCCACTTGAATCGCACCTGAAAGAGGCTCAGGATCCCCGGGACCATTAGATAAGAAGTATCCATCTGGATTAAATGCAGCTAAATCCTGATACGAAGAATCAAAAGGAAATACTTTGATATAACAATCTCTTTTAGCCAGATTACGAAGGATATTCATTTTTATTCCTAAATCAAGTGCTGCGATTTTATACGTTGCCTTCTCCTCACCAAAAAAATAAGGTTCCGTAGTAGAAACTTTAGATGCTAATTCTAAACCCTTCATATCAGGGACTTTTGATAAAGCAATTTTTAGTTCTTCTACTGAGGTATCATCTGTACAAATTACAGCATTCATAGCACCGTTCTCCCGAATATAACTAACCAGGGCACGCGTATCTACATCAGATATACAGATCAAGTTTTGTTTAATAAAATAATCTTCTAGACTCCCTGAAGCATCGGAACGAGAATAATTAAAGCTAAAATTTTTACAAACCAACCCGGCAATTTTGACACTACCTGATTCTATTTCTGAATCGTTTACTCCATAATTTCCAATATGAGCGTTCGTGGCAACCATTAATTGTCCAAAATAAGAAGGGTCAGTGAATATTTCCTGATAACCTGTCATTCCGGTGTTAAAACAAACTTCCCCAAAGGTAGTTCCGCTGATTCCAATAGATTTACCATGGAATATGGTTCCGTCACTCAATAAAAGAATGGCGCTTTGTCTTGTTGTATATTTCATTCGTTGCTATCTAATGTTATTTTAATAGTCTCATGGAACTCGCAAAGCGGGTTTCATATATAGTTAAATATTGTGCAAATTTAATTGTTTAAAGCAATGGATGCAAGTTTTTGAAATTTATTGTATAATAAAAATTCTACCCTAGAGCCCTGATGACCTTGGAGCGTCTGGAGGCATCTTT
Organism: Flavobacterium sp. RSP46; assembly: GCF_003984825.1. Taxonomy (NCBI): domain Bacteria; kingdom Pseudomonadati; phylum Bacteroidota; class Flavobacteriia; order Flavobacteriales; family Flavobacteriaceae; genus Flavobacterium; species Flavobacterium sp. RSP46. The sequence goes on along the minus strand of NZ_RYDM01000001.1, from coordinate 719,999 downwards.
TTGATTTTTCTTTAAAAGCAAAAGATACAGTGAACAGCAAGACAATTCACTATTAAATAATACGTTTTTTGTTCCGAAAAAATCAAAAAAAAAGGATAAACTATAAATAGCTTATCCTTAATTTTTATTGAATGATTATTTTCATAATTACTCAGCAGCTGTCTCTGCAGTTGGTTCACTTTCAGCAGCTGGAGCTTCAGTAGCCTCATCTGCTTTTTTAGCTTTCCCACCACGACGGCTTTTTGCTTTTTTAACTTCTTTTTTACCACCATTGTAAAGTTCATTGAAATCTACTAACTCGATCATTGCCATATCAGCATTATCTCCTAAACGATTCCCAACTTTAATGATACGCGTGTATCCACCTGGACGGTCTCCTACTTTAGCAGCTACGTCTCTGAACAAGTCAGTTACCGCATATTTGCTACGTAAGTAAGCAAAAACGATACGACGATTGTGAGTCGTATCTTGTTTTGATTTTGTTATTAAAGGCTCAACGAATTGTTTAAGCGCTTTTGCTTTAGCAACAGTAGTGTTAATACGTTTGTGCTCTATAAGAGAACAAGCCATATTAGCTAACATAGATTTTCTATGTGCAGTCTGTCTGCTTAAGTGATTGAATTTTTTTCCGTGTCTCATGACGTGTTTTTTTATACTTTCATCTTGATGCTATCCATTTTGGAGATCAAAATATGAAGTAATTTATTCTTTATCTAGTTTGTATTTTGCTAAATCCATACCAAAGTTCAAATTTTTAACTGCAACAAGTTCATCAAGTTCAGTTAAAGATTTTTTACCAAAATTACGGAATTTCATTAGGTCATTTTTGTTGAACGATACTAAATCACCAAGTGTATCAACTTCAGCCGCTTTCAAACAATTTAATGCTCTTACAGAAAGATCCATATCAACAAGCTTAGTTTTAAGCAATTGTCTCATGTGTAATGACTCTTCATCATACGATTCTGTTTGTGCAATTTCGTCAGCCTCGAGTGTAATTCTTTCGTCAGAGAACAACATGAAATGGTGAATCAAAACTTTAGCAGCTTCAGTAAGGGCATCTTTTGGATTGATAGAACCATCAGTTTTAATTTCAAAAACTAATTTTTCATAATCTGTTTTTTGCTCTACACGGAAGTTTTCAATTGCATACTTTACATTTTTTACCGGAGTAAAAATTGAATCTGTAAAAATAGTTCCAATTGCAGCATTCTGTTTTTTGTTCTCTTCAGCAGGAACATATCCTCTACCTTTTTCGATCGTTAAATCGAAATTAAGTTTAATTTTAGGATCTAAATTACAGATAACTAGTTCTGGATTCAAAACTTGGAAACCTGAAATAAATTTTTGAAAATCACCAGCTGTTAATTGATCTTTACCGGAAACAGAAATAGTAACTGATTCATTATCAATATCTTCAATTTGTCGTTTGAAACGTACTTGTTTAAGATTAAGGATAATTTCGGTAACGTCCTCAACAACTCCTGAAATAGTAGAAAACTCATGATCTACACCTTCAATACGAACAGATGTAATAGCATAACCTTCTAATGCTGAAAGCAAAACTCTTCTAAGTGCATTACCAACGGTCAATCCGTAACCCGGTTCTAAAGGTCTAAATTCAAATTTACCTTCAAAATCGGTTGAATCGATCATGATAACTTTATCGGGCTTCTGAAAATTAAATATTGCCATAAATTTCGACTAAGTCAATTATTATTTGTTGTACAACTCTACGATTAATTGTTCTTTAATGTTTTCTGGGATTTGAAGTCTAGCTGGTACAGAAACGAAAGTACCTTCTTTGATATCATTATTCCAAGTAATCCATTCATAAACATGACTTGAATTAGACAAAGAACGTTCGATTGCTTCTAAAGATTTAGATTTTTCACGAACTGCAACTTTATCACCAGGTTTAAGGTGGTAAGAAGCTATATTTACAACGTCACCATTAACAGTGACATGTCTATGAGAAACAAGTTGTCTAGCTCCTCTTCTTGAAGGGGCAATACCCATTCTAAAAACAACGTTATCTAATCGTGCTTCACATAATTGTAAAAGAACTTCACCAGTAACACCTTTAGTTGCTGATGCTTTTTTGAATAAACCTCTGAATTGTTTTTCTAAAATTCCGTAAGAATATTTAGCTTTTTGTTTTTCCATTAACTGGATAGCAAATTCAGATTTTTTCCCTCTTTTTTTAGCCATCCCGTGTTGTCCGGGTGGATAATTTCTTTTTTCGAACGCTTTATCGTCTCCGAAAATTGCTTCGCCGAATTTACGGGCGATTCTTGTACTTGGACCAGTATATCTTGCCATTTTAAATTGTTTAAGATAGAGATTATGAATTCAGGTCTTATCCTTCGATAATCGGTATTCTATCTAGGTTATACTAAAAAAATATTATTAAACTCTACGTCTTTTTGGAGGACGACATCCGTTGTGAGGCATTGGAGTAACATCGATAATCTCAGTCACTTCAATTCCACCGTTATGCAAAGAACGGATCGCAGACTCACGTCCGTTTCCTGGTCCTTTAACATACACCTTAACTTTTTTAAGTCCTGCTTCAAGAGCTACTTTACTACAATCTTCTGCTGCCATTTGGGCTGCGTATGGAGTATTCTTTTTAGAACCTCTAAAACCCATTTTACCAGCTGAAGACCAAGAAATAACTTCACCTTTTTTGTTAGTCAAAGAAATGATGATATTATTGAAGGTAGCAGAAATATGAGCTTCTCCCGTTGATTCAACGATAACTTTACGTTTTTTTGCAGTTGCTTTAGCCATATTACTTATTATTTAGTTGCTTTTTTCTTGTTGGCAACAGTTTTTCTTTTACCTTTTCTTGTTCTGGAGTTATTCTTAGTTCTTTGTCCTCTTAATGGAAGACCAGTTCTGTGACGAATACCTCTGTAACACCCAATATCCATTAGACGTTTGATGTTTAAAGAAACTTCTGAACGCAATTCTCCTTCAATTTTGAAAGTGGACACTGCTTCACGAATCGCTCCGATCTCATCATCATTCCAGTCTTGAACCTTTTTATCTTGGCTTACTTGAGCTTTTTCTAAAATCTCAATAGCTCTACTATTTCCTAATCCGAAGATGTAGGTAAGTGCTATAACACCTCTCTTATTTTTTGGGATATCTACCCCTGCTATTCTTGCCATAATTATCCTTGTCTTTGTTTAAATCTAGGATTCTTTTTGTTTATTACGTACAATCTCCCTTTTCTTCGCACAATTTTGCACTCGGGACTTCTCTTTTTTACTGAAGCTCTAACTTTCATTTTGAATATCCTTTAATATCTATAAGTAATTCTTGCTTTTGACAAATCGTAAGGGCTCATTTCTAGTTTCACTTTATCACCAGGTAATAATTTGATATAATGCATACGCATTTTTCCAGATATATGTGCAATTACTATATGTCCATTCTCTAACTCTACACGAAACATTGCATTTGATAATGCTTCAATGATCGATCCGTCTTGTTCTATTGCTGATTGTTTTGCCATAAAGTTAAGCTACTGCTTTTCTATTTTTACCACTTTTCATTAAACCATCATAATGCTTATTTAGCAAATATGAATTGATTTGCTGCATTGTGTCAATGGCAACACCTACCATAATTATCAATGAAGTACCTCCGAAAAACATTGCCCAGGATTGTTGAACATCCATAACACTTACAATTATCGCCGGGAACACGGCAATCAAAGCAAGAAATAAAGATCCTGGAAAAGTTATTAAAGACATCACCTTATCAAGATAATCAGAAGTTTCAACTCCTGGTCTGATACCCGGTATAAAACCACCGCTTCTCTTTAAATCATCAGACATCTTGTTAGTAGGAACTGTGATTGCAGTATAAAAGAAAGTAAATACAATTATTAACGTTGCAAAAACTAAATTATACCAGAAACCAAACATATTACTAAAAGCGCCAACGATTGACTGCGAAGCATCTGATTTAGACAGCCCTGCCAAAGCAGCTGGAATGAACATAATTGCTTGAGCAAAAATAATTGGCATCACCCCAGAAGCATTAAGCTTTAAAGGGATCCACTGTCTATTTCCACCTAACATGTCTTGTTCAAAATCCCCTGAAGTAGTACGTCTGGCATATTGAACAGGAATTCTCCTAATCGCCATAACCAACAATACACAACAAACAATAACCAATAACCAAATGATAATTTCGATAACTAACAACATCGGACCACCGTTATTATTAGTCACTCTCGTGGTAAATTCTTGGATGAATGCCTGAGGCAATCTTGCCAAAATACCCACCATAATCAACAAAGATATACCATTTCCTATTCCCTTATCTGTAATTTTTTCTCCTAACCACATCGCAAAAATTGTACCTGTGACTAAAATAATTACTGACGAAAATAAGAATTCAAATGAATTGAATCCCAATAAAAATGCATTATTAGGTAACGTTCTATATAAATTGTAGATGTAAGTAGGACCTTGAACCAAGGTGATACCAATAGTCAACCAACGTGTAATTTGATTAATTTTTTTTCTACCGCTTTCTCCATCGCTTTGAAGTTTTTGCAAGTATGGAACCGCAATTCCCATCAACTGAACAACAATTGAAGCAGAAATGTAAGGCATTATTCCTAAGGCAAAAACAGAAGCCTGTGAAAAAGCTCCTCCAGTAAACATATCAAGAATTGAACCAATTCCTTCTTTAGTTTGCCCGGCTAAATTACCCAACTGTGTAGCATCAATACCTGGTAAGGTTACTTGAGCCCCAAAACGATACACTAAAAGCAAACCCAATGTAATTAGGATTCTATTTTTCAGTTCTTCGATTTTCCAAACATTACTAATTGACTCAATAAATTTCTTCATATTAATTGAAAAATTACATTGTTACAGCTTCTCCACCAGCAGCTTCAATAGCAGCTTTTGCAGTAGCAGTAAATTTGTGAGCGGTTACTTTTAATTTTGCTGTCAATTCACCTCTACCTAAAATCTTAACGATTTCATTTTTAGTAGCTAAACGATTAGCAACATAAACTGTCATATCAACAGTATCTTTAATAACACCATTATCAACTAATAGTTGAAGTGTATCAAGATTTACACCTTCGTAATCTTTACGATTGATGTTTGTAAAACCAAACTTAGGTACACGTCTTTGAAGAGGCATTTGTCCCCCTTCAAAACCAATCTTTTTAGAATAACCAGAACGAGATTTGGCTCCTTTGTGACCTCTTGCAGAAGTACCACCTTTTCCAGAACCTTCTCCTCTACCTAACCTTTTATTTTGATTGTGTGTAGCACCTTCAGCAGGTTGTAAGTTACTTAAATTCATAACAGTATTTGTTATTTAGCTTCTTCAACAGAAACTAAGTGTTTAACTTTATTTATCATCCCAAGGATTGTAGGGTTTGAATCATGCTCTACAACTTGTCCCATTTTACGTAGACCTAAAGCTTCCAAACCTCTCTTTTGAGTAAGAGGACAGTTGATTTTGCTTCTAACTTGTTTTACTAATAATTTAGCCATAATTTCCTTGAATTAACCTTTAAAAACTTTTTCTAAAGAAACGCCTCTTTGTTTTGCAACAGTATAAGCACTTCTCATTTGTAATAAAGCATCAAAAGTTGCTTTTACCACGTTGTGAGGATTTGAAGATCCTTGAGATTTAGATAATACATCATGAATTCCTACTGATTCAAGAACTGAACGAACAGCTCCACCAGCAATAACTCCTGTACCATGAGAGGCAGGAATTAAGAATACACGTGCACCACCAAATTTACCTTTTTGTTCGTGAGGAACTGACTGACCATTCAAAGGAATTTTTACTAAATTTTTCTTAGCATCTTCTACTGCTTTCGCAATTGCTTCAGAAACATCTTTAGATTTTCCTAATCCGTGTCCAACCACTCCGTTTTCATCACCTACAACTACAATAGCAGAAAAACCAAAAGCTCTACCACCCTTTGTAACCTTAGTAACACGATTTACACTTACCAAACGATCTTTTAATTCAAGACCACTTGGTTTTACTAACTCTACATTCTTGTATTTACTATTAGACATACTATATTAGAATTTAAGTCCAGCCGCTCTTGCGCCTTCCGCTAATGATTTAATACGTCCGTGATATAAATAACCTCCTCTATCGAAAGTTACTACGTCTATCCCAGCTTTTAAAGCTTTTTCAGCAACTAGTTTTCCAACTGCTGTAGCAACTTCAATGTTCGTACCGTTACCTATTTCTTTTTCTCTTGAAGAAGCCGCCAATATAGTAACTCCGTTTACGTCATCAATAAGTTGCGCGTAAATTTCTTTGTTACTTCTAAATACAGATAGTCTTGGATTAGTAGCAGTACCACTAATTGTTTTTCTAATTCTGAATCTAATTCGTTGTCTTCTTTCAGGTTTTGTTAATGACATAATCTTATTTTTTAAGCTGATTTACCTGCTTTTCTTCTTAATACTTCCCCTACAAACTTAACACCTTTTCCTTTATACGGCTCAGGCTTACGGAAACCTCTGATTTTCGCAGCTACTTGCCCTAAAAGTTGTTTGTCAAATGATGTTAATTTCACGATAGGGTTTTTACCTTTTTCAGATATTGTTTCTAAAGTCACTTCTGGAGCAATTTCTAAAACAATATTGTGAGAATAACCAAGTGCTAAATCTAATTTTTGTCCTTGATTTGAAGCTCTGTAACCAACTCCTACCAATTCTAATGACTTAGTAAAACCATCTGTTACACCGATAATCATGTTATTGATCAAAGATCTATACAAACCGTGTTTTGCTCTTTGGTCTTTGTGATCAGAAGATCTTTCTACTTGAACTAGATCCCCTTCAACTGTAACAGTAACGTCCGAAAACTCCTGAGTTAGTTGACCATTTTTTCCTTTTACTGTAATAATACCATTTGCAACTTCAACAGTTACACCAGCAGGGATTACAACCGGACTTTTACCTATTCTTGACATCTTATTATAGTCTTTAAATTAGTATACGTAACAAATTACTTCACCACCTACATTCAATTGCTTCGCTTTTTTTCCTGTCATCAACCCTTTAGAAGTAGATACAATAGCGATGCCTAATCCATTAAGGATTCTAGGAATGGTAGAAGAACTTGAATATTTACGTAAACCTGGTTTACTAATTCTTTGGATATCTTTAATTACGGACTCTTTAGTATCTTTATCATACTTCAAAGCAATTTTGATTGAACCCTGAACAGCGTTGTCTTCAAATTTGTAACTCAAGATATAACCTTGATCAAATAAGATCTTAGTTATTTCTTTTTTTAGATTAGATGCAGGAATCTCAACGACTTTGTGGTTTGCAGCCACAGCGTTTCTAACTCTCGTCAAATAATCTGCAATAGGATCTGTATACATGTGTATTGATTTGCGGCAACGGTTTTCGACAAAGTATTTGTCGAACCTGAAACCAATTTATAAATTTCTATAATCACAAATTTCAAATTACGAATTACTTTTTAAAAGGTAATTCATAATTTGAAATTCATAATTGAATTTTACCAAGATGCTTTTTTAACACCTGGTATCAATCCGTTATTTGCCATTTCACGAAATGTAACACGTGAAAGACCGAATTGACGCATATACCCTCTTGGTCTACCTGTTAATTTACAACGATTGTGCAAACGAACTGGTGAAGCATTTTTTGGCAACTTTTGCAAACCTACGAAATCTCCAGCTTCTAACAAAGCTTTTCTTTTCTCAGCATACTTAGCAACTGTTTTTTCTCTCTTAACCTCGCGGGCTTTCATTGATTCTTTAGCCATGTCTTAATTCTTTTTAAAAGGTAAACCTAGTTCAGCCAATAATGATTTTGCTTCCTTGTCTGTTTTTGCAGTAGTTACAAAAGAAATATCCATACCTGAAATTTTGTTAACTTTATCAATATCAATTTCCGGGAAAATGATTTGCTCCAAAACTCCAAGGTTATAATTTCCTCTTCCATCAAAACCAGTAGCTTTAATACCACTGAAATCCCTTACACGTGGTAAAGCTGAAGTAATAAGTCTATCTAAAAACTCATACATTCTTTCTCCACGCAAAGTAACTTTTGCTCCAATAGGCATCCCTTTTCTCAATTTGAATGACGCAACGTCTTTCTTTGAAATAGTAGATATTGCTTTCTGTCCAGTAATCTTTGTCAACTCATCAACCGCGTAGTCGATTAGTTTTTTATCAGATACAGCTGCACCAACTCCTTTACTTAAAACGATTTTTTCCAATTTTGGAACTTGCATTACGTTTACGTATCCGAATTCCTCTTTAAGAGCAGCAATTACTCTGCTCTTATATTCTTCTTTTAGTCTAGGTATATACTCCATTACTATAGTACTTGATTAGATTTTTTTGAAAATCTTACTTTCTTATCTCCTTCTACTCTAATACCAACTCTTGTTGTTTCCTTAGTTTTAGGATCTATTAAAGAAATATTAGATATTTGTATAGAAGCTTCCTTCTTTACGATACCACCTTGAGGGCTTTTTGCACTTGGTTTCGTATGTTTCGATACCATGTTAACACCTTCAACAATCGCTTTGTTTTTCTCACGGTAAACACGTAATACTTTACCTTCAGCACCTTTATGGTCTCCAGCAATTACTCTTACTATATCACCTGATTTTATTTTTAGCTTTATCATCTTAAAACGAATTAAAGCACTTCTGGTGCTAATGATACAATTTTCATGAATTGTTTTTCACGAAGTTCTCTTGCTACCGGACCAAAAACACGAGTTCCTCTCATTTCACCAGCAGCATTCAATAACACACATGCGTTGTCATCAAACCTAATGTATGAACCATCGGCTCTTCTTACTTCTTTTTTGGTACGTACAACAACTGCAGTTGAAACAGCTCCTTTTTTAACGCTTCCGTTGGGAGCAGTATCTTTGATAGAAACTACAATCTTGTCACCAACAGAGGCATACCTTCTTTTGGTACCTCCTAAAACACGGATAGTTAAAACTTCCTTTGCTCCAGTATTATCTGCTACTTTTAGTCTTGATTCTTGTTGTACCATAATTATTTAGCTCTTTCTAAGATTTCAACTAACCTCCAACATTTGGTTTTACTTAAAGGACGCGTTTCGCTAATCCTTACCGTATCTCCAATGTTACAGTCGTTCATTTCGTCGTGTGCGTGATACTTTTTAGTTTTCAACACGAACTTACCGTATAATGGGTGTTTTACTTTACGCACTTCTGCAACAACAATAGATTTATCCATTTTGTCCGAAGTTACAACACCAACTCTTTCTTTTCTTAAATTTCTTTTTTCTTCCATCTTTCAGCAGACTACAGTTATTGTCTTTTAGTAAGTTCAGTAGCTAATCTTGCAACTGTTCTTCTTACACTTCTAATTTGAAGTGGGTTCTCAATTGGTGAAATAGCGTGAGCCATTTTTAGATCAGCGTATGTTTTCTTAGTTTGGCTAAGCTTTTCTTGCAACTCTGCTGCAGAAAGATCTTTTATTTCTGATTGTTTCATAATATAATATAGATTATGCTTCGAAATCTCTAGCAACGACGAATTTAGTTTTTACTGGAAGCTTTTGAGCTGCAAGACGTAACGCCTCTTTAGCAACTGACAAAGGAACTCCTCCAACTTCAAACATAATCCTTCCGGGTTTAACAACGGCAGCCCAATACTCAACTGCTCCTTTACCTTTACCCATACGTACCTCAAGAGGCTTCTTAGTAATTGGTTTGTCTGGAAATATTTTGATCCATAACTGCCCTTCTCTTTTCATAAAACGAGTTGCAGCGATACGTGCAGCTTCTATTTGACGAGAAGTTAAGAACATTCCATCTTCATGTACAGATTTAATACCAAACATTCCATTAGAAAGTTCATGTCCTCTTTGAGAATTCCCTTTCATTTTACCTTTTTGTACCTTACGGTATTTTGTTCTTTTAGGCTGTAACATTTTTCTTTAATTTAAAAATTTACTTTCGTTTACGAGCGTCTGGTTTACCACCTTTATTAAAAGGCTTTCTGTCTCCTCTAGGAGAATCGCCACCTTTACCACCAACACCAGATTGTTTTTTGTCCATTCCGGCAAGTGGAGAAAGATCTCTCTTTCCATAAACTTCACCTTTCATGATCCACACTTTGATCCCCATTCTACCATAAGTAGTATGAGCTTCTGCCAAAGCATAATCAATATCAGCTCTGAAAGTTGATAGAGGAATTCTACCTTCTTTGAAACCTTCTGAACGAGCCATCTCAGCACCATTCAAACGACCAGAAATCAAAACTTTGATACCTTCTGCGTTCATACGCATAGAGGCGGCAATTGCCATTTTGATTGCACGTCTGTAAGAAATTCTGCTTTCGATTTGACGACAGATGCTGGTAGCAACTAGATACGCGTCAAGCTCAGGTCTTTTGATTTCAAAGATGTTGATTTGAACCTCTTTGTCAGTAACTTTCTTAAGTTCTTCTTTCAACTTGTCTACCTCTTGTCCACCTTTCCCGATAATAATACCCGGTCTGGCTGTAGTGATAGTAACGGTTACAAGTTTCAAAGTTCTCTCGATGATTACTTTTGATACACTAGCTTTTGATAAACGAGCATGGATGTACTTTCTGATTTTATAATCTTCGGCAAGTTTATCACCGTAATCATTTCCACCATACCAGTTTGAGTCCCATCCTCTGATGATACCAAGTCTATTTCCAATTGGATTTGTCTTTTGTCCCATCTTTATTAAATTGCTTGTGTGTTATTAATAGATCCAAGCACGATTGTAACGTGATTAGAACGTTTTCTTATTCTGTGTGCACGACCTTGTGGAGCTGGACGAAGTCTTTTCAACATCATTCCACCATCTACTGTAATCGTTTTTACAAATAAACCTGCTTCTTCCATATTAGCGTCAGGGTTTTTTGCTTGCCAGTTGGCAATTACAGACAAAACCAATTTTTCTAATTTTCTTGAAGCTTCTTTAGAACTAAATCTTAAGATGTTCAATGCTCTTTCTACCTTCTGACCTCTTACCAAGTCCGCTACTAAGCGCATTTTTCTAGGTGAAGTGGGGCAGTTATTCAATTTTGCGAAAGCAATAGACTTATTAGCCTCTTTTCTCGCATCTGCTGTTTCTCTTTTACGAACTCCCATTGCTTCTTATTTTTTACCTTTATTTTTTGCTCCAGCATGACCTCTAAAAGATCTAGTTGGTGAAAATTCTCCTAATTTGTGACCTACCATGTTTTCTGTTACGTAAACTGGCACAAATTGACGACCGTTATGAACTGCGATAGTTTGCCCAACAAAGTCTGGAGTAATCATAGAAGCTCTAGACCATGTCTTAACAACTCCTTTATTTCCACCTGCAATGTTTTCTTGAACTTTCTTGTCTAACTTATAATGAACGAAAGGTCCTTTTTTTAATGAACGTGCCATATCTTATTATTTCTTTCTACGTTCTACGATATACTTGTTACTCGGGTTTTTCTTAGAACGAGTTCTATAACCTTTTGCTGGTATTCCATTTCTTGAACGTGGATGTCCACCAGAAGAACGACCTTCACCACCACCCATTGGGTGATCGACAGGGTTCATCGCTACAGGTCTTGTTCTAGGTCTTCTACCTAACCATCTTGTTCTACCAGCTTTTCCTGATACAACTAATTGATGGTCTGAATTAGAAACCGCTCCAATTGTAGCCGAACAAGTCAACAAGATCAATCTTGTCTCACCAGAAGGCATTTTGATTGTTGCGTATTTTCCATCTCTTGCCATTAATTGAGCAAATGTTCCAGCAGAACGAGCTATTACAGCTCCTTGACCTGGTCTCAATTCGATACAAGAAATAACAGTTCCTAAAGGAATTCTGCTCAACGGTAATGTATTCCCAATTTCGGGTTGAGATTCTGGACCAGAAACTAATTTCTGACCAACTTTCAATCCGTTTTGAGCAATAACATACGTTTTCTCTCCATCAGCATACGCTAACAAAGCGATAAATGCAGTACGATTCGGATCATACTCAATTGATTTTACCGTAGCAGGAATTCCTTCTTTAGTACGTTTAAAATCAATGATACGATATCTCTGCTTGTGACCACCACCCGTATAACGCATGGTCATCTTTCCTTGACTATTTCTACCACCAGAGTTTTTTATCGGCGCTATCAAAGAGCGTTCCGGCTTATCAGTTGTAATGGCGTCATAACCATTCACAACTCTAAATCGCTGACCTGGGGTAATAGGTTTTAATTTTCTTACTGACATTTTTCTATCTTAGATATTGTTGTAAAAATCAATTGTTTCTCCTTTTTGTACTTGAACAATTGCTTTTTTAGTTGCATTCGTCTTTCCACTTATTAAACCACTTTTAGTGTATTTAGTAGTTCTATCTGGCCTTACATTCATCGTATTGACACTTAAAACAGTTACTCCATAAGCAGCCTCAACAGCTTTCTTAATTTGCACTTTGTTTGCTTTTTTATCAACAACGAATCCGAAGCGGTTTAAAACTTCACTTTCTTTGGTTACTTTTTCCGTTACTATAGGCTTAATTATGATGCTCATATCCTATTATTTACTTAAATTTTCTTCAATTATCTCCAAAGAACTCTCTAAAAGCACTAAATTATTAGCATTTAATATAGCATAAGTACTTAGTTCTAAGCTACTTACTACGCTAGAGCCTTTTAAATTGCGTGACGACAAATATACATTTTTATTTACATCACCCAACACAAACAGGGATTTTTTATTTTCTAACTCTAAAGCTTTCAAAACGTTGATGAAATTTTTAGTGTTTGGTGTTTCAAAATTAAAGTCTTCAAGAACGATAATATTCGATTCTTTAGCTTTAATAGAGAAAGCAGATTTTCTAGCCAAACGTTTCAAGCTTTTATTCAATTTAAATGAATAGCTTCTTGGTCTTGGTCCAAAAACTGTTCCACCACCTTTAAACAATGGATTCTTTGCACTACCCGCACGAGCAGTACCAGTTCCTTTTTGTTTTTTAATCTTACGCGTACTTCCCGCTACTTCAGCTCTTTCTTTAGCTTTGTGCGTTCCCTGTCTTTGATTAGCAAGATATTGCTTAACATCAAGGTATACTGCGTGATTGTTTGGTTCTATACCAAATACTGAATCAGAAAGTTGCACTTTTCTTCCAGTATCTTTTCCGTTGAAATCTAATACTTTTGCTTCCATTACTTCTGAATGATTACATAAGAGTTGTTACATCCAGGAATACATCCTTTAATAACAAGTAGGTTCTTTTCAGCCACTACTTTTAAAACTCTAAGGTTTTGAACTTTTACATTGTCTCCTCCCATACGTCCAGCCATACGCATTCCTTTGAATACTCTGGATGGATAAGAAGACGCTCCTACAGAACCCGGCGCTCTTAAACGGTTGTGTTGACCGTGAGTTGCTTGACCAACACCACCAAAACCGTGACGTTTAACAACCCCTTGAAAACCTTTACCTTTAGATACACCTTGCACATCTACAAATTCTCCTTCAGCAAAAATAGAAACATCAATAAGATCCCCTAATTTTTGTTCTGTTGCGAAATCTTGGAATTCAACGACTTTTTTCTTAGCTACAGTTCCCGCTTTTGCAAAGTGACCTAAAGCCGCTTTTGTGGAATGTTTCTCGTTTTTGTCATCGAAACCAAGTTGCAACGCTTCATACCCGTCAACACCTTTGGTTCTGACTTGGGTAACAACACATGGTCCAGCTTCGATTACTGTACAAGGAATATTCTTCCCGTTTTCGTCGAAAATGCTAGTCATGCCGATTTTTCTACCAATTAACCCAGACATAATTATTAATTATTAATTATTAAATATAAATATAGAACGCAGCTTTTAACCAAATCCTATTTTTTAAGTGGGTGCAAATGTATAACTTATTTACACACAAACCAAAAAAATAATTTTCGATTAAAAACAGCGTCCTTTTCTTACTAGTAAGCTACTTAAACTTTGATCTCTACTTCAACACCGCTAGGCAATTCCAGTTTCATCAAGGCATCAATAGTTTTTGATGAAGAGGAATAAATATCAATCAATCTCTTGTATGACATTACTTCAAATTGCTCTCTTGCTTTTTTGTTAACGTGTGGAGAACGTAATACTGTGAAAAGTTTTTTGTGAGTTGGTAATGGTATTGGACCTGTAACAACTGCTCCTGTACTTTTAACTGTTTTTACAATCTTTTCAGCAGACTTGTCTACTAACATGTGATCGTAAGATTTTAGTTTTATTCTGATTTTTTGACTCATTTTCTTAAAGATTAAGCGTTTCCTTTTGCTTTTTTGATAACTGCTTCCGAAATATTCGAAGGAGTTTCAGCGTAATGTGAAAATTCCATTGTTGATGTTGCACGACCTGAAGATAAAGTTCTTAAAGTAGTAACATAACCAAACATTTCTGATAATGGCACATCGGCTTTAATGGTTTTAGCACCCGCTCTATCACCCATATCATTTACCTGACCTCTACGACGGTTGATATCACCTACGATATCTCCCATGTTTTCTTCAGGTGTAATCACTTCCATTTTCATGATTGGCTCTAATATAACAGCACCAGCTGCTTTAGCTACCTCTCTATACCCCATTCTTGCTGCAAGCTCAAAAGAAAGTGCATCAGAATCCACAGGGTGGAAAGACCCATCCAATAAAGTTACTTTCAAACTATCTACTTGATATCCTGCTAAAGGACCAGTTTTCATAGCTTCTCTAAAACCTTTTTCTACAGATGGTATATATTCTTTAGGAACGTTACCACCTTTGACAGCATTAACGAACTGCAATCCAACAGGAGCTTTACCATCAACTTCATCAGCTGGCTCTAATCTAAATACGATATCACCGAATTTACCACGACCACCAGATTGTTTCTTGTACGTTTCTCTGTGTTGAGCAGATTTTGTAAATGCTTCTTTGTATTCAACTTGAGGCTCACCTTGGTTTACTTCAACTTTGAATTCACGTCTCATTCTATCAACTAAGATGTCCAAGTGAAGCTCACCCATACCTGAGATAATAGTTTGCCCAGAAGCCTCATCTGTTCTAACCGTAAATGTAGGATCCTCTTCAGCTAATTTAGCCAAAGCCATACCCATTTTATCTACGTCAGCCTTAGTTTTAGGTTCAATTGCAATACCAATAACCGGTGCTGGAAATTTCATAGACTCAAGAATAATTGGGTGTTTTTCATCACACAACGTATCTCCAGTTTTGATATCTTTAAATCCAACTGCCGCTCCAATATCACCCGCTTCGATATAATCGATTGGATTTTGTTTGTTTGCATGCATTTGGTAAATACGAGAAATTCTTTCTTTATTTCCTGAACGTGTGTTCAAAACGTAAGAACCCGCATCTAAACGTCCTGAGTAAGCACGGAAGAAAGCTAAACGACCTACGAATGGGTCAGTAGCAATTTTGAAAGCTAAAGCAGCAAATGGCTCTTTAACATCGGGCTTACGCAATATTTTAGTTTGATCTTCTTCTAACAATTCAGCATCATCAGGATGAATTCCTTCAATACCATCTTTATCCATTGGAGATGGCAAATATTTACATACTGCATCTAACATGAATTGAACTCCTTTATTTTTAAAAGAAGAACCAGCAATCATAGGAATGATAGCCATATCCATTACAGCAGCTCTCAATGCAATATTGATTTCTTCCTCTGTAATAGAGTTTTCATCTTCCATGAATTTTTCAAGTAAAGTCTCATCATAATCAGCTACTGCCTCAATAAGAATCGATCTGTACTCCTTCACTTCTTCAAGCATATCCTCTGGAATAGGCACAATATCATACGTTGCTCCTAAACCTTCTTCATGCCATACTATAGCTTGATTTTTAACTAAATCCACAACACCTCTGAAATCATTTTCTTCACCAATAGGCAAAGTGATTGCAACTGCGTTTGATTTCAACATATCTCTTACTTGTTGACAAACCATCAAAAAGTTAGATCCTTGTCTATCCATTTTATTAACGAATCCAATACGTGGCACCCTGTATTGATCTGCCAATCTCCAGTTCGTTTCTGATTGTGGCTCAACACCATCAACAGCACTAAATAAGAAAACCAAACCATCAAGAACACGCAAAGAACGGTTTACTTCAACTGTAAAGTCAACGTGTCCCGGTGTATCGATAATATTGAAGTGATAAGGAGCTGTTTCAGATAAAACTTTACCTTGTTCAGTTGGAAAATTCCATTCACAAGTTGTAGCTGCAGAAGTAATTGTAATACCTCTTTCTTGCTCTTGTGCCATCCAGTCCATTGTTGCAGCACCATCGTGTACTTCACCAATTTTGTGTGATTTTCCAGTGTAGAATAATATACGCTCTGTTGTTGTTGTTTTACCAGCATCAATGTGAGCAGCAATTCCTATGTTTCTTGTATATTTTAGATCTCTAGCCATTTCTTAAGAATTAAAATCTAAAGTGAGAGAATGCTTTATTAGCTTCTGCCATTTTGTGAGTATCCATTCTTTTCTTAACAGCAGCTCCTTCTTCTTTAGCCGCAGCTAAACATTCTGAAGCTAACCTCTGAGCCATCGATTTTTCGTTTCTTCTTCTAGAATAAAGAATTAACCATTTCATCGCCATAGAAATTTTTCTGTCTGGACGAATTTGCATCGGAATTTGGAATGTAGCTCCACCTACTCTACGACTACGTACTTCTACGTGAGGCATAACATTGGTTAAGGCATCTTTCCAAATTTCTAATGATGGTTTCTCCGCATCTTGTTTTTTAGACTCAATGATGTCAATTGCATCATAAAATACTTTAAACGCTGTCGATTTTTTTCCATCCCACATTAAGTTGTTCACAAAACGTGTTACCAGTTGGTCATTAAACCTAGGATCTGGTAAAAGTGGTCTCTTCTTTGCCGCTCTTTTTCTCATGTCTTTTTTTTAATAAAACGTCATACTAATATAGTCGCGACGAATCGCGGCTTTACAAGAATAACTTTTTAAATTACTTTTTTGCTTCTTTTGGGCGTTTTGCTCCGTACTTAGATCTTCTTTGCGTTCTTCCTGCTACTCCTGACGTATCAAGGGCACCACGAACGATGTGATATCTAACTCCTGGTAAATCTTTTACCCTTCCACCCCTAACTAATACTATCGAGTGCTCTTGTAGATTGTGTCCTTCACCAGGGATGTAGGCATTTACTTCATTACCATTTGTCAAACGTACACGCGCTACTTTACGCATTGCAGAGTTTGGTTTTTTTGGTGTTGTAGTGTAAACACGCGTACAAACCCCTCTTCTTTGAGGACAAGAATCTAAAGCAACCGATTTACTCTTCTTAGTTATCTGAGTTCTTCCTGTTCTTACTAATTGTTGAATTGTTGGCATAATTAATACTAAAAATTTCTTATTATATTAAATTCCCGCTTTTTACGGGGTTGCAAATGTAGAAAATATTTTTTATTCTACAAACGTTAATCCACTAATTTTCAATAAGATTATTTTATCATTCGATTTTAATCGCAAAAAGCAGATATTTACATTCTATTTAATAAAACAAAATTCACTTGAAGCACTTCCTTATTTATATTCTCCTTTTTAATTTGGGCCTACACTGCTCTGCTCAAAGCTTTCAGGTACTCATTACAGGAAAATCAATATTGGAAACAAAGACAATCGACTCTTTAAAATATAACCCAAAACACACAAACACAAAATCAATTGAGATTGAATTAAACAGGCTGTCCGAAGATCTTTCAAGAATTGGATACATTGACAACATTACCGGACCACCAATCCAAATAAATGACTCCAGTTATCTTGCTAAAATACATTTAGGAGAAAAAATAAAAGCGATACATATATATATAGGTAGCAACAAAAAACCAAACCTTCCTATACTTTTAAAAGAAGAAGAAGAAGATACTATTATACTACCTTACCCAGAAATAGATTTTTACTTGCGTAAAAAAATACAAGAATTAGAACAAAATGGGTTTGCATTAGCTAAACTAAAGCTGACAAACATCAAAAGAATAAATGCCGTTTTGTATGCCAATTTAAAAATAGAAACCGACAAGAAAAGAATCTTAAATGCGATAACCATAAATTACGAAGACACAAATTCAACTACAAAATTCCCATCCGGACATTTTGCTCAACTAAACAGAAAATACAAAACAAGCATTTTTAACCAAAAAGTACTCGATCAGATTTACACTGATTTTGAAAATTTTGGATTCATCAGTCAAATAAAATATCCGGAAATTTTATTTACAAAAGATACCACAAAAGTATACGTATATCTTCAAAAAAGAAAATCAAACACATTTGACGGTTTCATTGGGTTTTCTAACAATGAAAATCAAAAAATCACATTAAATGGATATTTAGATGTACAACTCCAAAATATTTTAGGTACCGGCGAACAACTTTCAGTATATTGGAAAAGCGATGGCAATGACCAAAAAACATTTAAAGCAAGTGTAGAATTGCCCTATTTACTAAAAACTCCAATAGGCCTAAAAGCACAGATTCAGCTATTCCGACAAGACACGACCTTTCAAAACACTAAAACCGCAATAGACCTGAGCTACTTCATTAATTACAACACCCGGTTTTATTTAGGATACCAAAAAACAGAATCCAGCGCTATCCAAAATTTAAACAATAATCCAATTAGCGATTTCAATAATTCGTTCCTAACGTCGAGTTTTAATTATATCAAATTAAACGCAGCCAATTCTATTTTTTCAATAAAATCAAGTCTCACACTACAATCCGGAATAGGAAGCAGAGTTCTTTATACCCTATCCGAAAATACAACAAAAAGCAACCAGTTTTTTATAAACATTCAAGGTGTACACAACTTTAACCTGAATAAAAAAAATTCCATCTATGTAAATAGTCTAAATTATTATCTACAAAGCAATAATTATGTCACAAACGAATTATATCGTTTTGGGGGATTCAACAGCGTAAGAGGTTTTGCTGAAAATAGCCTGCAAGCCTACCTCATGACTTCACTACTCACGGAGTATCGCTATATTGTATCTCCCAATCTTTACGTTCATTCAATTTTAGATTACAGTATTTTCAAAGATAAATCCGCAATAGACCAACAAGACAAAAAAGAAAACTTAATAGGCATTGGAATGGGATTGGGATTACTAACAAAAAATGGATTATTCAAATTAGCACTTGCCAGTGGGAGCACCACAAATCAACCACTAGAAATAAACAATACAATTGTACACATCAGCTATAATGTCACTTTTTAAAACATTAGAAACCGATTATACGACTTTTGTTCTATTAAAAATAGTCAAAATTTAAAAATCAAAAAACATTGCGAATAGCATATTAAAATTAATTTCTAATTTACTTCAAAACTTAAATAAAAGAATTAGAAAACATTTTTTGACATGGCAAACAGTTTTCGTCTCTATTTCTTTGCATCCAGTAAGGCACAATATCCAGCCCATACTTTTTTTAACAGAACATTTACACTACAGACAAACATAGCAGTAAAAAAAAATCTAGATATCCGCAAACAATTATCATCCTATTTAAACAATATTATGTTTTCATGAGATATCTCCTGATTTTTGTTTAAAAAAAACAAAAATATTGACTAATTAATAGTATTTATTGAAAATATTAAATTATTGTTAAATTTTAACGATAAATAATTAGGAATATTAACAAATTATTAAGAGATTTGCTAAACTAATTCAAAATATTTATAAAATGAAACTAAAGTTCAATGGATTCTTTGTACTACTTGTAGTACTTATGGCGCAGCTTACTTTTGCGCAAGAAAGATCTGTTTCAGGTGTTGTTTCTGATAATGCAGGATTGCCAATACCAGGCGTGAGTGTATTAGTGAAAGGAACAAATACTGGAACACAAACTGATTTTGATGGGAAATATTCCATCAAAGCAAAGTCAACTGATATGCTGATTTTTAGCTACGTGGGTATGAAAACCATACAAATGTCAGCTAGTTCTACAAACCTAAAGGTTAAATTAGCTAGTGAAGCCATGGAGCTTGAAGGAGTTGTAGTGACTGCTTTGGGGATTAAAAAATCAGAAAAAGCAATAGGATATGCTGCTCAAAGCATTAAAGGAGAATCGCTTACTGAAGCAAGAGAAAGTAATTTAGTAAATGCCTTGAGCGGTAAAATTGCCGGAGTTCAAGTAACCAATAGTTCCGGAGCAGTAGGGGCATCTTCAAGAGTAGTATTAAGAGGTAACTCTTCTATCACGGGAAATAACCAAGCTTTATTTGTTGTTGATGGCGTTCCTTTTGACAACTCATCTTACAGTAAATCAGATTCAAATGGAGGAAATGATTTGCCAAATGGTGTTGCCAGTATCAATCCTGATGACATTGAAAGTATGACAGTATTAAAAGGGCCAAATGCTGCTGCATTATATGGACTTAGAGCAAGTAATGGGGTAATCATTATTACTACAAAATCCGGTAAATCTGGAAAAGGAAAAAGCGTTGTTTCCTTTAATACAAATACTACATTTTCAAACCCTTTGGTAGTGCCAAATTACCAAAATTCATATGGTCAAGGTGCCACTTCTGATTATTTTGAATATGTTGACGGTGCTGGTGGTGGTTACAATGACGGTGTGGATGAAAGCTGGGGTCCTGCATTAGACAAAGGTTTATCTTTTGTTCAATGGGATTCATACAAAGTAGGTGGTGCACCGTTACCTTGGATTTCCCACCCTAACAATGTAAGAAGTTTTTACGAAACAGCTGTATCAACGTCTAACAACCTATCCTTATCTTCAGGCAATGAAGATGCTAATTTTAGAATGTCTATTGGTAATACGGATGAAAAAGGAATGTTACCTTCAACAGACTTTAAAAAATTAAGTGTTAGTCTAAATGGAAATATAAAATTAAACGAAAGACTTTCTTCAGGTGTGTCATTAATGTATTTTAATGATAAAAGTAATAATTTACCAACTGGTGGATATGATAATGAAAATGTAGCTCAACAATTCATCTGGTCAGCTAGAAATGTGAATTTCAGTGATTTTAAGGATTTTAATAATTTGCCTTTAGCTCCAGAAAACACACCTGCTGCTGGAACTCCAATCAACTGGAACAATAACTTCCAAAACAATCCATATTGGGTTTTAGCTACCAATAGAAACACATTTGACAAAGACAGGCTTACTGGCTCAGCATTTATGACCTACGAACTTGGAAAAAATCTTACCGCAACCGGTAAAATGTCCTTAGACCATTACTCTCAAGTAATTACTAAAAGACAGGCATGGGGTTCAAATTCAGCCCCTGATGGAACTTTTAGCGAAAATACTTTAAGATATTCTGAGATAAACACAGAAATGCTTTTAGGATACAAAAACAATATTACTAAAAACATTGCCTTCAACATTAATTTTGGCGCCAACCAGATGAGAAGAAAATCAACTCAAACATTTGGAGCCATTACAGCTTTAGAATTACCTAATTTCTATAATTTATCTAATATAAAATCAGGTACTACTCCTCAATTTGGGAATAATTACAATGAAGTTAGAATTGGATCTTTATATGGTTTTGGACAAGTTTCTTATAAAAATTATTTCTATCTTGATTTTTCAGGAAGAAATGACTGGGCAAGTGTACTTCCAGTCCAAAACAACTCTTTTTTCTATCCTGCAGTTTCAGGATCTTTAGTCCTATCTGAGATTTTTAACACCACACAATCTGCTGTTAACTATATTAAATTAAGAGGAGGATGGTCAAAAGTAGGAGGAACGGGAGCTTTAGGGGCTTATAATTTAAACTCTACTTATGCCCTGTCAAATAGCGGATGGGGAAATCAAGCTTCAACACCCAATACTCAATTTAATCCAAATTTAAAACCTGAAACCGTTGTAGGTACCGAAGTAGGTATTGATTTAAATGCTTTCAAAAACAGATTACGTTTTGCAGGTACTTATTACACTAAAAAAAGTTCTGATTTATTGGTTCCAATTCAAGTTTCAGCATCTACAGGATTCACAAGTGTTTGGGATAACATTGCTTCAATGGAGAATAAAGGGATTGAGTTGCAGTTAGGAGTTACTGCTTTGAAAACTGAAGATTTTAGTTTTGATATCGATTTAAATTTTGCAAAGAATGATAATACTGTTACTTCACTTGGCGGATTAGATACTTATATTTTAGGTCAACAATGGGGTATTACATTAGAAGCAAGAAAAGGACAATCTTATGGTGCTTTGGTTGGGAGAGGATTTTCAAAAGATCCAAACGGAAATGTGATTTATGTAAATGGATTACCTGTTATTGAAAGTGATAAAAAAGTATTAGGCAATATCACACCGGACTGGACTGGAGGAGCTAACTTTACTATGAAATACAAAGGTTTCGATTTCAGCACTTTAATTGATGCTAAAGTTGGCGGTGACGTTCACTCTATGACCTATGCTTGGGGTAGATATGCTGGAACCTTAGAAGAATCTTTAATTGGACGTGAAACTGGTCTTGTAGGAGATGGGGTTATGTCTGATGGTGCTGGCGGTTATGTTCCAAATAATGTTGTTGTAAGTGCAAAAACATTTAATCAAACAGCGTATGGCAATACGATTGAGGAAAGCGCTATTTTTGATGCTACTTATATTAAATTAAGACAAATGTCTTTAGGATATACATTCCCAAGACAATGGTTAGCTGGTACATCAATCACGGACTTCAAGTTTTCTATAAATGCTAGAAATTTAGCAATTTTATATAAAGCAGCTCCACATATTGATCCAGAAACTGGATTTGGTAGTGGTAATGGTGTTCAAGGTATGGAATTTGGTCAAATTCCTTCAGCAAGGTCTTATGGGTTTAACATATCAGTTAAATTTTAAATCTAATAATTAGAAAATCATGAAAAAAATATCAATTTTATTTATTGCATTGATTGCGCTTTTGAGTGCAAGTTGCGATAAAGACTTCGAAACAGTAAATACAGATCCGAATAATTCAGTTTCAGTTCCCGCTCATTTATTATTGGGAAATATTGTACGTGTCAACCAAAATACTATTTATGGTATGCAACAAGGTGGAGATATGGGAATGGTCTGGGCACAACATTTGTCTAAGGTACAATACAATGACGAGGAAAGATACATTCCAAGAAGAGGAGCTATAGACGGTGTATGGAATAACTTGTATGCCTCTGTAATTGCAGATGCGCAATCCATGTACACATTAGCAGAAAACGAGGGAAACAGTAATCTAAAAGGAATTTCATTAGTACTTCAAGCCAATGGGTTTCAAATTTTGACTGATCTTTATGGTCCAATTCCCTTTACAGAATTTAATAAAACTGGTAATTTAAAACCGGTATATGACAAACAAGAAGTAGTTTACGATGGTATAATCGATATGTTAACTCGTGCAGACGCACTTTTGGCAAATGGAACAGGAGAAGTGCCTGCAACTTCTGATTTAGTGTATGCTGGAAACACTTCGAAATGGAGAAAATTTGCTAATTCATTAAAACTAAAAGCTTTAATGAGAATTTCAAAAGCTAAAAATGTCAGTACACAACTTCAAGCTCTAGTAAATGCCGGGCAATTAATGTCTTCTAGTGATGACAGTGCCAAATTACTATATTTGGCAGCACAACCTGATGCAAATCCTATTTATGAAACTGTCATTTTTGGTACACGATCTGAATATAAAGTGAGTTCTGTTTTAGTTAAAAAATTACAAGCTCTAGCAGACCCAAGATTGCCAATTTTTGCACAAAAAAACAACACCGGTCTATACGTTGGAAACATCCCAGGCCAAGAAAATTCTGGAAATTATAACGGTTTTTCATCTTTAGGTACCTTTTATCTAAATCCTACATTACCTGGTGTATTACTATCTTATGCACAATCAGAATTTTTATTAGCTGAAGCAATCAATGAAGGATATGTATCCGGAGGTATTGCAGCAGCATTGTCTCATTACAAAAATGGGATTACTGCTAACTTTAAATTCAACGGCATCGAAGGAAGCGCCGCTGCATATGTTGCACAGCCTAACATTGAATTTACAAATCAAGCTGATGCTCGAGTTAAAATTGGAGAACAAGTATGGTTTGCTCTTTTTGGTCAAGGTTTTGAAGCATGGACAGAGTGGAGAAGAACAGGCTACCCAGCTTTATTTCCAGTTGTTCAAGCAGCTGAAACTACTATTCCTTCAAGATTATATTATAATTCTCAGGAGATTTCACTTAACAGAGTAAATTATGAAGCTGCAACTACAACATTAACAAGTGGTGACAAATTAACATCTCGTCTTTGGTGGATGAAATAATAATATTTAAAAAGAAAAAAATGAAAAAATTTAAATTATATTCTTTGGCTCTTTTAGTCTTAACTAGCCTTTTTTCTTGTGAAAAAGACAGCGATATGCTAACAGGCGGAGCAGAAACAGGTGGTTTGATAACCGTAAACTCAGGTTTAGTTGGCTATGTGGTTGGAAACGGTAATGATTTTAAATATCCAGTAAAAGTTACAGTTTTTCAAGGTGATGTAACCACTACTAAAATTGAAATATACAAATCATTCACAAACGTGGCTGGAGTAAAAAGCAACGAGATATTATTCAGGACTATTGATCTTCCAACTACACCCAAAAATCAAACTATTGATTTTACAGTAACATACAATGAGCTAAAAACCGGTCTAACTGTAGGTGGTCAACCTCTACCAACCGATGATAGTTTATTAAAAATAGGAGATGCATGGACTTTGAGATATGTAACTACAACTTCTGAAAGTAATGTACATAATAATTCTAAAAGCACTAAAGTTGCTGTAGGAACTCGTTTTGCAGGAACTTATAAAGTTATCGATAGTAATTACTGGAGACTTGGCGTTAGTAATGGTGGATGGAACGGTGGGATTCGTGTAATAGAATCAGTAGATGCTACAACTTACAGATTTGTTGATTATGCTGGTCCTTTTCAGGCTGCTACTAATACACACTATTTCACAATTGATGCTTCAAATGTAGTTAAAACACCACAAACCTACAAAGGAGCTGTGCAATTGTTGAATGGATGGCCATTAATTAACTGTACATCTAATCCTATAGATATGAAACTTTCATGTGGATATTCAGGACCTCAAAACACTGTAACTAAAGATGACGTTAATTCTAAAGACAGAATTTACAGAACTTATGGTTACTATACTGGAGGATCAGGACCACGTGAATTTTATGAAGCTTTAGAAAGAGTAGTCAACTAAAAAAAAAAGAAAATGAAAAAAATAACCAAACAATTTATATTTTCAGCACTTTCAATGACAGCACTGCTTTTTGTAGGATGTCAGGAAGAACCTGAACTTACTGGACAAAGCACAGTTGAAGTTGCTCAAAATGTTACGGGTACTGTTCAGTTTGTTGCTCCATTGGCTGCAACACAAACAGTGAATGAAAAAAATGAAGGAAAGTATCAATACAAACTTAATATAACTAATGCTCAACCAGTAGATATTTATGTAAAAGTGAAACTGAAGTCCGGAACAGCCACTAGAGGAATGGATTTTGACTTTGATGACCAACTTTTAATTAAAGCGTATACTACATCTGTAACAGGAAATATTAGCATTTTAAGTGATGGAGTTTTTGAGGCAACTGAAAATTTCGTTTTAGAAATAGGCGGTGATGTAAATATATCCAATGCTTCAATTCCTGCAACTACTGTATCATTCACTATTGTTAATGCTTTATCTGATAATTTAGACTTAAAGTTTAACTTCAATAAATCATTTTCAGATGGATCAGTAACTAAAACCTTATGTGGTATCGGTTACGATATGGATTTCTATGTATTAGACGCTAATCTGAAAGATACTAAAATATATCAAGCAGCTGCATCTGGGTGTCCAGAAATTTTAACAGTTACGCCCGCAAAATTTCCTAATGGTACATATCACATCTATTATGATCTTTATGACAATCATGGTCTTCACACGATGAACACACCAGAATTTACTATTCCTATTTCTGTAGATTACTCGAGAGGCGGTAGCAATGTATCTGGTTCATTTAATCAAGAAGCTAAATTTGCTACAACTTCAAAAGCACTTGGATATGAACAAGGCAATACATCAGAGCCTTTCGACTATGTTGTTACTATAATTGTTAACAACGGAGTTTATACGTTGAAAAATAGCGTTCCTACAACGGTAGCTACTCTAAAAACAGCAAACACTGTACTAAATACTATTAAACAAGCTAGAATGAATAATAAAAAATAAAAACTAGTTTACAATAAGTAGTTTATGTAAACTATGTTTTAAATTATTTTATTAAAACCACCCCATTTTTTGGGGTGGTTTTTTTTTATATCTTTTGCATGATAGAAAAAAAATATAAAATATTTGAGATTAGAGCGATAATTGAAGCTATATAAGCGGGTGCAACAGTAGACAACGTTTATATTCAAAAGGAAGCAAGAAGCAAACTAATGTAAAACTTAATGAAAGTGATGAAGCGCAGAAACATCAACTTTTCGTGTGTTCAAGTTGAAAAACTAAACAGATTGACTCCTAACAATCATCAAGGTGCGGTGGCAACTATCCCGACAATTTCCTTTTTTGAATTAGAATCTTTGATTGAATCCGTAATAGAGAATGGAAAGAAACCTTTGTTATTAATTTTGGTAAATATCGGATGCCCATAATTTTGGTGCTATCAAAAGAACGGCCGAATGTACAGGAGTAAATGAAATCATCGTTCAAAAAGCAGGTTCAGCACCAATAAACGATGATAAGGTAAAACATCTGCAGGCGCCGTTTTTAATATTCTTATTTGTACCGTAGGACGCATCAAAGACACTATTTTTTTGTTGCAGGCTACTGGTATAAAGAACGTTGTGGCCATTGAGAAAACAGATCAATATATATGACATTTTACTTAATGAACCCGTAGCGATTATTATAGGATCTGAAGATCGTGGTGTAAATCCTTCGTTTCTTGAAATTGTTGATAAAAAAGCAAAACTTCCAATGGTTTGGAACCATTAGATCATTAAACATTTCGGTAGCCTGTGGTGCTTTCTTATGTGAAGCGACAAGACAACGATCTTAGAATTTTTATTGTAACAACCTCTTCTAAAGAAGAGTTATGACTTCGGTAAATTCATTTTTTTTACTTGTAAAAAGTCCAGACCTTTATTAATAAATTAAAAAAACACAACAATTAATTATTCCTTATTTTCTTAGTTATTCTCCAGCAATTTACTGTCATTATGGATGGATTTTATATAATCTCTGGGCGTCAGATTACTATATAACTTAAAACTAGTGGTAAAATATGAAAATGAATTAAATCCTGTTTCATGAACCAAGAACTGTATGTTTCTTTCTCCAAGATGGATCAGCTTAATGGCGTAATCCAATCGAAACTCTCTCATATATTGGCTGATGTTCTTATTTGTCAGTTTTCTGATTCTTTTATCTAAAGTTGATTTACTAATAAAAAGCTGTTTGGACAATTCATCTATATCAACATTCAATTTCAAATTATTCAACAAATGTTCATTTACACTCGTAAGAAAATCTTTTTCAGATAATTTTATAGTAACTTTTGAAAACGGATCTGGTTTGAATTTTTTTTCTATATTATTTTTGAATTCAAGTAAATTATTGACTTTAAAAATTAACTCTCTAACCTTAAAAGGCTTTACTATAAAATCATTGACTCCGTTTTCAAGTAGCTTATACTGAACGCTATCGTCTATATTAGCAGTGATTATTACAAATGGAACTGCGTTTAGTTTACCATTTTTTTTTATATTAAAATACAAATCTTCTCCATTCATATTAGGCATCATCAAGTCACTAATAATAATATCGGGTATGTGTTTGTTTAAGTATAACAGTGCATCAATACCGTCTTTGAACCAGTTCACATTAAAACCACTCAGGCTCAATAACTCCGAGATTGAGTTGCCAAGCGCTACATCATCTTCAATCAATACTATTCCGCTTTTTTGATTTATCATGCACCTAAATTAACTATTTTTATTTTAAATTATTGTTATTATTTTTTAAATCATTAGGACTAGTATTCATATAAATTAAAATTAAAATATCTTTATTTATGATTAAAGAACTACACCTCGCAAATGAAGCAATTACACCTAAAAAATCTAACAAAAGAGACCGATTGATTTACAATTATTTTTTTATCTGATAAAATAATTTTGCGCATACAACAGAAAGGCGTATGCTTTATTAGAAATAAATTAGTCTTAATAAAATTGATTTATTATATTGAAAAAATCAAATAAATAAAACCGTCTTAGATTGATGAAAAATCTCTTAATAAACATTTCTAAAGTCACTAATACTGTATTAAAAAAACACTCCATAAATGACGCCTTAGACTTATACTTAAGCGACATTGCCAAAGAACAACAAATCGACAGCTATACTATTTATAAGAACAAAACAAAAAACGGCATAATAACCTTTCATTCTGTCAATAAAAGACCAGATAATGAAATTAACAATCCTAATCAAAACGACCATAATTACGATAATTTTTCAGAACTTTATGAAATATTATCAAAAAACAAGTCTTTGCATGGTCTTGTCAGAGACAATAAAAATGTGATTTCTAAAAAATATATGGAAACAAAAGGAATAAAATCCTATTTATTTACCCCTATATTTTCGGAAACTACATTCTGGGGCTGGATCAGCTACACCATATGCAAAGAGGAAAGAAAATGGCAAGAGGAACAAATTAAAACCTTACACACAGTTGCTAAAAATATTGGAGACAGGCTTTACAAAGATAAAATTAATATAAAATTAAAAAAAACTTTGGAAAGATTTGATTTTTACATGGCCGGTTCAAATCAAGCAATGTGGGAATGGAATATTAAAACTAAGAAAACAACCTACTCTCATAATTGGGAAGGAATGTTAGGATATACTGAAGAAGAAATCATACAAGATAAAGAATTATGGCAAAAAAGCATTCACTCAGAGGACATGATTCAAATTGCAATCGATTTAGAATATTTTGTTACGCAAAAATTAAATCGGTATGAAGGAACTTCAAGAATGATTCATAAAGATGGACATATAATATGGATAAAATATTCCGGAATACTTAAAAAAAATAAAAAAGGAAAGCCGACAAAAGTCATTGGAACACATACTGATATTAGTGAGATTAGAGAAAAAGAAAACCAATTAGAGTTGTCCGAAGCTAAATTTAGATTCATTGCAGAAAACACAACCGATATAATTTGTCAACAAAAAATGGACGGAAGTTATTACTATATTTCAAATTCTTCAAAAGAAATAATAGGATATACACCTGATGAATTAATAAACAAAAAAATATTTGATTACATCCATCCTGACGATCATACAGACATGTTGAATTATTATAAAGCGTTTCTTAATTGCAGTAAAAACAAAACGGTAACGTATCGTTTTAGAAAAAAAGACAATGCCTATATATGGCTGGAAACCACTTTAAAAACAATATTAAATCATGAAAACATAATCATTGGTATACAAACTTCCAGCAGAGATGTCAGCGATAGAATTAAAGCCACCGAAGAAATCAAGATAGCATTTGAAAAAGAGAAAGAACTTAACGAAATGAAATCTAGGTTTATTACAATGGCGTCTCATCAATTTAGAACCCCTTTGACGGTTATTTATTCCAATGCGGAACTCATTGAGCTTAAATTAGATCATTTTGACAAAAACACACACCAATCCTTAGAAAAAATAACGTTACGAATAAAAAATGAAGTAGATCGAATGATCGAGTTAATGAACAACATATTAATTTTTGGAAAATACGAATCGGAAAAAATTCAAAAAACAATAAAAGTTCTAGATTTTAATACATTCATTAACTCCTTATTAAATCTTTATTTTAATAATCAACATCACAAACGCAAAATTCAAGTTAAAATAAAAGGTGAAAAACATTTTTTTATTACTGATGAAATCTTAATGACTCACATTCTAACGAATCTAATTAATAATGCCTTTAAATATTCCAAAGGAAAACCAGACCCTTTACTCCTTATAACCTATTTAGAAAAAGAACTAGAAATAGAGGTGATTGATTTTGGAATTGGAATTCCCGAAAATGATATTCAATATGTATTTACATCCTTTTTTAGAGCTTCAAATACAACGGCAATAACTGGTTCCGGATTAGGATTAGCAGTTGTAAAACAATTTACAGATTTTTTAAACGGTAAAATAGAACTAAAAACTCAAGAAAACATTGGAACTCGCATAAAATTAATTTTCCCTTATGAAAAAAAATAATATCCTTTTAGTTGATGATGACCCAAATATTAGAGAGACCATTGCTGAACTTCTAAGGTATGAAAATTACGAGGTAAAAGTTGCCTCTAATGGCCAAAACGCTTTAGATCTACTAGAATACTGGATTCCTGACTTAATTATATGCGATATAATGATGCCCGTAATGGACGGACATGTATTCCATAAAACAATCTCAGAAAACCAATCTTTGAGCCCCATTCCTTTTATTTTTCTGACAGCAAAAAAAGAAAATAATTTGATGAGAAAATGCCTGTTAAAAGGCGTTGATGATTTTTTATCAAAACCATTTAAAATCAAAGAGTTAATAAAAACAATAGATGTAAAAATAGAACGATTTGAAAAAATAAAGAATGCCAATAATAATTTATATATTGGCAAAAAAAATCATTTTGCACATGAAATAAACACCCCTCTTTCCGGGATTTTAGGTTCAATAGAATTGCTCATGGATGCTACAGAAAACTATAAAAAAAATGAAATCGCTACATTTTATGATTCAATAAGGGTCTCTGGAGAACGATTAAACAGAACAATGCAAAACTTAATACTCTATCAAAATCTTAAAAACAATACAATCGAGTTTGATCACCAGTCAAAAACTGAAATAGCGACGACATTTGTAAATACTACAAGCAAAATTTTTGAGATTTATGATAAAAAAAACAATACAATTAATTTCAAAATAGATGAAGCTACTATAAAAATTAGTCAAAGACACTTAAAATTCATCCTATTTGAATTAATTGATAATGCATTGAAATTTTCTAAAAAGGATCCTACAATTATTGTTTCCGGCCAAAAATATAATGAGGAATACTATGAACTGGTTATTAAAGATTTTGGCATAGGGTTTAGTTCTGCTGAATTAAATAAAATTGGTGCTGCGCAACAATTCAAAAGAGAAGAGAGAGAACAACAGGGATTAGGCATGGGCCTTTATCTAAGCAAAACAATTATAAAAAAAATAAATGGTGTTTTCAGTATTGTTTCAAAAGAGAATGAAGGCACTACCATTAAAATATTCCTTCCATTAGACTCTAATTGCTGATACACATAACAAGCATCCTGCAGTTTCTCAACTAATAAAAGACCATTAGTGTCCGCTAAATCTGTTTAAACTACCTAACCTCTTTCGTATTTTTGTTTGATTTAATACTGTATTTTTTTAGGATAAATAAAACAAGACAAAGACATCTTTAGTACTTAAAACTTCGATATTATTAAAAAAAAAGCGCAATAAGTATCGTTACTTGCAATCTCCAAGGCAGTATGAAAATAAAGCCCTAATTATTAATTCATTAGGTATCTTCATACAAATCAGTTTTTCAATCCTAGCAATATAACTGTGCCGAATACCGTTCTTTTTCGAAGCAAAAAAACTAATAATATTTAACTACTCCTTCCATTTCCACATATAATATCTAGATTAAGCATCCGCAAAAAATTATCATAATATTGAGATCAATAGGTGCTTTTTTATGATAAAAAACACAATTATACTTAATTTATTTTGAATAAAAAAATTGAATAATTAATAGTATTTGTTCAATCTATTGAATTATCGTTAATATTTAATAGGTTTTAATTAGGAATGTTAAGAATTTATTAAGAATTTTGAAATTCTAATTCAAAAATATTTTAATATGAAATTAATGTTTAATAGCTTTTTAGTGCTGGCAATAGCACTGATTTCGCAAGTTACATTTGCTCAGGAAAGAATGGTTTCCGGGTTGGTTTCCGACGAAAGCGGATTACCAATTCCAGGAGTTAACATTCTGGTTAAAGGAACCACAAACGGAATTCAGACTGATTTTGACGGTAAATTTCAAATCATGGTAGCACCAGAACAAATGCTGGTTTTTTCCTACATTGGAATGATCGGTAAAGAAGTCTTAGCTTCATCAACTAATTTGACAATCAAACTGAAAGATGATGCTGTACAATTAGAAGGTGTTGTAGTTACAGCCCTTGGAATCAAAAGAGAAAAAAAATCACTAGGATATGCAACTCAGGAAGTAGGCGGTGATTTACTGTCTCAAGGTGGTCAAAACAATGCAGTATCAGCTCTTTCTGGAAATGTGGCAGGGGTTCAAGTAGTTGCACCATCAACAATGGGAGGCTCTTCACGAATTATCATGAGAGGTATTGGATCCGTAACCGGAGAAAACAAACCTTTGATTGTGATAGATGGTATTCCTTTAGACAATGGTAATTATAACGACTCCAATACCGAAAGAGGAGCCGGAGGTAGGGATTATGGAGACGCTTCTGCGGATATTAATCCAGACGATATCGAATCCGTTACGGTATTAAAAGGAGGTCCTGCTGCCGCACTTTACGGGAATAGAGCCGGTAACGGTGCCATTTTGTACACTACAAAATCAGCTAAAAAAGGAAAAGGTGTAATCGAATTCAACAGTGGAATCACTCTCGAATCGATCAACATCATGCCAAACCTTCAAAACTCTTATGGTGGTGGTAATTCAACTACTTTTGGAACAGCTAACATAAACGGAACCACATACAACGTTCCTGATTATGGAACAGATGAAAGCTGGGGACCTAAATACGATCCCAATTTAAAATACCTTCCCTGGAATGCTTTTGATCCTGAATTTTCTAATGATTTTCTAAAAGAAAGGTCATGGGTTGCACCTGCTAACGATGTTCGTTCTTTTTTTAGAACTGGTGTAACACGCAACAACTCGATCTCTTTCATGAAAGCAACCGAAGATTCTAATATCAGAGTTGCCTATGCGAACCAAAGTACAGACGGAATCGTTCCAAATAGCAGACTGTCCAAAAACACCTTCTCTTTTAATGCGAGTACTAAAATATCGGATAAATTAAAAGTAGAAGCTATGGCTACCTATACTTTGACCAAAGGTTTTAACAGACCCGAACAAGGATATGGAGACAATAGTTTAGGACAAAAATTCTTTCAATGGGGACAAAGACAATTGGACTACAATGAATTAAAGGATTACAAACTGGCCAATGGCGACCAAAGAACTTGGAACAGAAAAGGTTTTGACGATGCTACACCAAATTATTCTGACAACGCCTATTGGACCATCAATGAAAATACATCCGAAGACAAAAGAAACCGTCTTTTTGGAAACGCTAAATTGACATATAACATCACTGATGAATTATATGTAGTAGGAAATGTGTATGCTGACACTTATACTTTTAGAGTAAGTGAAAGAGTCGCTATAGGCTCACAGGCACAATCGAGTTATACGGATCAAACCAGAACTTTAAGTGATTTCAATTATGAAGGAAGAGTCCATTTTGACAAAAAAATAGGAAAATTTAGTGTTAATTCATTTTTAGGTGCAAACAGAAGAAATTATTCCTTCAACTCCATTCGCGGAGAGTCTGTAGGAGGATTAGTATTGCCAGGATTGTATAACTTATCCAACAGTTCTGAACAAGCTCTAGCTACTAATGAGCAACAATTCATGACCACTAATAGTCTTTATGGTTTTGCTTCGGTGGGATATGACAACATGTTATTTCTTGAAGTTACGGATAGAAATGACTGGTTTAGTACCACTAGCAAATCCGTAAACTACGCCTCGGTAACGGGTAGTTTTATTTTTTCTGAACTGACTGATATTGATTGGTTGGATTTTGGTAAACTAAGAGCAGGTTGGGCACAAGCCGGAAACAGCACATCACCTTACCGTCTTCAAAATTATATTGACGTTTATTCTCCTTTTCAAGGTGATCCAAGATATAGTACGGCTTTAAGCTCTAATAACGCTGATCTTGTACCTGAATTGAAAACTACTAAAGAAATTGGTCTGGAATTCAGTTTATTCAAAAAAAGAGTAAATTTAGACGTATCCTATTATGACGTAATTACAACTGATTTAATTACACCGATACAATTAGAAACGAGCACAGGATTTAGCTCTAAACTGATTAACGCAGGTAAATTACAAAACAGAGGTATCGAAACTACCTTGAACATTAACCCGATACGAACTGAAGATTTCAACTGGGACATCACTTGGAACTTTGCTAAAAATGACAACAAATTAGTCGAATTATTCGAAGATGTAACGAGTTTACAATTAGCACAAGGGCCTTTTAGAGCACGTTTATTAGCTGTTGTAGGTCAAAAATACGGTCAACTCTACGGAACTGACTTTGTATATGACAACAATGGGAACAAGCTAGTGGGAGCAGATGGAAATTACGTAGCCTCTGAACAAAAATCACTCGGATCTATTATACCGGATTACAACATGGGAATAAGAAATGCTTTCCGGTATAAAAACTTTAGCTTGAGTGCTTTAATTGACATTCAAAAAGGTGGTAGTTATTTCTCTACTACTCACATGTGGGGAACTTATTCTGGAATGCTTGAAAATTCTGCAGCAAACGGAATAAGAGAAAATGGAATTGTTGTAGATGGTGTTTTGGCTGACGGAACACAAAATACACAAAATATTCCTGCAAGAACATGGGCACAAGCACATTACAACACTGTAGATGCTCAAAATGTTTTTGATGCTGATTACATCAAATTAAGAGAAGTATCTTTTGGATACAACTTGCCAATCAAAAAAGAAGGCCCTTTTAGCAGTATTAAACTATCTGTTTATGGAAGAAACTTATTTGCTTGGGGATTGGCCTGGAAAGGAATGGATCCAGAAATGGCTTCATACGGAAGTGGCAATACACAAGGTATCGAAGGAGGTTCATTGCCTTCTACCAGAACCTACGGAATGAACCTGGAATTTAAATTCTAATAAAAAAATCATGAA
The DNA here is from genome assembly GCF_003984825.1 of Flavobacterium sp. RSP46. Classification (NCBI taxonomy): domain Bacteria; kingdom Pseudomonadati; phylum Bacteroidota; class Flavobacteriia; order Flavobacteriales; family Flavobacteriaceae; genus Flavobacterium; species Flavobacterium sp. RSP46. Next base: position 684,850 of record NZ_RYDM01000001.1, on the reverse strand, counting down.
AAAAAGAATCATATCTGCCTTAGCATTTATTGCTATACTTGTAACCACAAGCTGCACCGCTGATTTAGAAGAAATCAACAATGACCCAAACAGACCGGTATCCGTACCTAGCTATGGAGTATTCAACTTTGCCAATAAAGCCATTATGGACGGAACCAGAGGCCCATTCTCTTCTGCTAGAATGACTTTACCATGGGTTCAATATTCGGCACAGACAAATTACACAGAAGAGGATCGTTTCCAATTCAGACAGGAAACCAATACTGCTTTATACAACTCCTATTATTTAGCTGCCAATAATTATAAGTTAGTCATAGATTTGAATGTAGATCCTGCAACAAGAGCTGAAATGTCATCTTATGGAAATAATGACAATCAAATAGCTGCGGCAAGAATAATGCTGGCGTATACTTTTTCTCAATTAGTAGACACCTATGGTGATGTCCCTTATTACTCTTACGGAAATAGTGATGCCGATTTTCAAGCTTTGCAATTAGAAAAAGGCATTCTGAAACCCAAATATGCCAGTCAGCAAAAAATATATGCTGATATTCTAAAAGAATTACAAGAAGCCTCTGAAATGATTGTAGCTACTGAAGTAGTTTTTACCCGAGGGGATCAACTTTTTCAGGGAAATGCTCAAAAACTAAAAAGATTCTCTAACTCCCTGCGCTTACGAATAGCAAACAGAGTAAAAGGAGTTGTTTCTGGTGCCGAAGGTCACATTACTGATGCAATCGCTTCGGGCGTTATGCTTTCAAATTCAGATAATGTTGGCTTGACTTATCAAAATGATGCCATCAATCCTAGCCCACTCTATATTGCTTTTTTTATAAACAACAGAGATGATTTTACGATTTCTAATACTTTTGTAGACTTATTAAAAGGAACTTTAGGAAACAATGGTGCGGATCCAAGGTTGCAAAAATATGCAGCTCCAATAACTGCATCCTTAGAAGATGTGGGTAACAACTTGTATACAGAAACTGATGATTTAGCCCAATATATCGGAATGCCATATGGAATTCCTAGTGCATCAGCACCATCACAGTTACCTAATACATCGCGATTTAGTTCTAATATTCTTAAAACTAATTATACTGAATACTTTATGGAATATGCGGAAGTTGAATTTTTATTGGCCGAAAATAACAATTGGAACAATACAAATTACACCAATGGCGTAAGAGCTTCCATGGAACGTTGGGGAGTCACAGCAGCTAAAATTAGTACCTACTTAACGAACCTGGCACCACCATCAAAAGAAAATGTATTGACTCAAAAATACATAGCGCTTTACATGCAGCCTACAGAGGCCTGGTCAGAACACAGACGAACTGGATTCCCTAATACAATCTTGAAACCAGGCGGTACTTATGCCTTGAATAATCCTTTTGAAGGTGCAACAACCTATACCTTTAAAGCTTTAAACAATTTGACAGAAATGCCAAGTCGCCTTAATTATCCCGTGAATTCCCCTCAGTTAAACGGCGAAAATTATCAACAAGCATCCTCTAATATAGGTGGTGATTTACTAACCACTAAATTGATTTGGGACAAAAATTAATTCTCATTTAATTTTTTTTAAATAAAAAAATAATTTTTAAACAGTAGTAAACAAATGTTTGCTACTGTTTTTTTTTTAAGTTCCTTTGACACAGATTAAGCTTTCTATTTGAATTACGCTCCGTACTATCAAATTCGGCTCATGCCGTGCTTATGTCCTCCAATCCACTGCGTAAGTTATAAAAAAAAGACAAAGTAAGACTGTCATTTAAAAACTAAACCCTTTGCAAGTTTGAAACGCAGCAAGAGTTCTTAAAAAGAAAAACACTGCCAAAATTTTAGGTTTAAAAAAATTAATAAAATGGATAGTTAACGAGAGAAAATAATTTTAAAAAAAGTTATTTTTTTCTTTCAATGACATAATTTACCATTAAAATAAGTGCCTCTTTAAATTCAGAATTGGGATAGTTATCCAAAATCAAAAGGGCTTCTTGCTGAAATTCGATCATTTTTTGTTCCGCATAAAGCAATCCGTTATTGTTTTTCACAAAAGCAATCACTTCTTTGACGCGTTTTTTATCTTTATTATGGTTTTTTATGGAGTTGATCAACCACGTTTTTTCTTTTGAAGTACACGTATTCAGAACATGAATAAGTGGCAATGTCATCTTTTGTTCTTTGATGTCAATTCCGGTTGGTTTACCAATAACTTCCTCCGTATAATCAAATAAATCATCTTTTATTTGAAAAGCCATGCCTATGAGTTCTCCAAACTTGCGCATGTTTTCAACCTGAACTTCCTCTTCAATTACTGATCTTGCTCCCAGAGCACAACAGGCAGCAATAAGTGTAGCTGTCTTTTTCCGAATGATTTCATAATAGATATCTTCTGTAATGTCAAGTCTTCGGGCTTTTTCAATTTGGAGTAATTCCCCTTCACTCATTTCACGTACTGCTACGGAAATAATTCGGAGTAAATCGAAATCACCATTGTCTATAGAAAGCAACAATCCTTTGGACAACAAATAATCACCAACAAGTACGGCAATTTTATTTTTCCAAAGCGCATTTAGCGAGAAAAAACCTCTTCTGCGGTTGCTGTCATCTACAACATCATCATGAACTAATGTAGCGGTATGAATAAGTTCAATAACACAAGCGCCGCGATATGTACGCTCGTTTACAACTCCTGCCGAAACCATTTTGGCCGTCAAAAAAACAAACATGGGACGCATTTGTTTTCCTTTTCTATTGACAATATAATACGTGATTCTATTCAACAAAGCCACTTGAGACGTCATCGATTCGTAGAACTTTTTTTCAAAAAGTTCCATTTCATCAAAAATGGGCTGTTTAATTTTAGAGGTCACATTCATTAGAATTCAAAGGTACATTATTAACCTGCCATTATTTTGATATTTCCATAAAAACCGAATCCTTTTACGCTTCCTTGTTTGCTAATTGTCCGCAGGCAGCATCTATATCTTTACCGCGACTTCTTCGCACTTTTACAACAATTCCGGCAGCCTCAAGCGCTTTAATGTACGCCTCTATTGATTCATCAGAGGCTTGTTGAAACTCCCCATCATCAATGGGATTATATTCAATAAGATTCACTTTGCAAGGAACATATTTACAAAACTTTACTAAGGCCTCTATCGAAGCTTTATTGTCATTTATATCTTTCCAAACAACATATTCGTAGGAAATTTTGCTTTTTGTTTTTCGGTACCAATACTCTAATGATTCCCGCAACTCTGCCAATGGAAAGTTTGCGCTAAACGGCATGATTCTGGAACGAATTTCATCGATTGCTGAATGTAGCGAAACGGCCAACTTAAACTTCACCTCATCATCCGCTAATTTCTTAATCATTTTAGGCACTCCTGAAGTAGAAACCATAATGCGTTTAGGCGACATTCCTAACCCTTCTGGAGAAACAATCATTTCAATAGCTTTCAAGACATTGTTATAGTTCATAAGAGGTTCTCCCATTCCCATGAAAACGATATTTGATAACGGATGATTGTAATACAAACGGCTTTCTTTATCAATGGCTATTACCTGATCATAAATTTCCGCTGGCTCCAGATTTCGCATTCTTTTTAATCGCGCTGTAGCGCAAAAATTACAATCCAAACTACACCCCACCTGACTGGAAACACAAGCTGTAGTCCTGGTATTAGTAGGAATCAAGACTGATTCCACCACCAACCCATCATGCAAACGTACAGCATTTTTTACCGTTCCGTCTTCACTGCGTTGCATTGTATCTACTTTGATATGGTTGATCACGAAGTGTGTTTCAAGCATAGCACGCGTTTCTTTAGACACATTAGTCATATCCTCAAAACTATGCGCACCCTTGCTCCACAACCATTCGTAGACCTGATTTCCGCGAAAGGCTTTGTCTCCGTTAGTGATAAAAAATTCGCGTAATTGTTCTTTGGATACCGCTCGTATGTCTTTTTTCTCGATTTGCATGGTGCAAAGTTAATGACAATTTGTTGATTTGTTGATTTGATAATTTGATAACTTTGTCACAAATTGAAAAAACTCAACTAATGCATTTCATTTCCCAAGAATTAGAAGATTATATCGAGCAACATTCCGAAAAAGAGCCTGCTTTATTAGCGGCACTAAATAAAGAAACCTACCAGAAAATTTTATTGCCACGCATGTTAAGTGGTCATTTTCAAGGTCGGGTTTTGAGTATGCTATCAAAATTGATTCGGCCTATGAACATTCTGGAAATTGGGACTTATACCGGGTATTCCGCTTTATGTTTGTGCGAAGGCATGCGGGAAAATGGTCAATTGCATACGATTGACATCAAAGAAGAATTAGTTGATTTCCAGCGCAAACATTTTGACAAGTCATCTTGGGGAAAGCAAATTGTACAACATTTAGGTGAAGCAACAGCCATAATCCCAACTTTAGAACTGCAATTTGATTTGGTCTTCATCGATGCTGATAAAGAAAATTATCTGAATTATTTTGAAATGATTGTTCCTAAAATGAATAAAGGCGGCGTTATCCTATCCGATAATGTTTTGTGGAGCGGAAAAGTTCTGGAACCCTTACAAACCAATGATGTGAGTACAAAAGTATTACAAGCCTACAATCAATTATTAAAAAATGACCCCCGTATAGAAACTGTTTTATTGCCTATTCGTGATGGATTGACAGTGAGCAGAGTGCTTTAGTTAGCAATCTTTCTTTGAAACCAAATGCCTTAGCCCCGGCAGGAACGACATCTCCCGATGTAGAAAAACAAGATCTTTAATCGTAGCGTAGTTTTATATCGGAAATACAGTCTAGAGCAGGAAACGACTCCTGCTACTTGATAGGATTAACTGGGAAATATTTTTTCTGTGCTATTGTATATCCTTTAAACATAAGTGTTCCAAAAATAACGCCACATAAATAGCCGGATAAAATATCCAATGGATAATGCAATCCTAAATAGATTCTACTGTAGGCAAAAACTAAAGGCCATAAGAACAGAAAGGCCATATATTTAGTCGTTTTTTTGAGAACAAAGTATAAAAAAACGCAAACAGCCATTGTGTTTGAGGAGTGACCCGAGAAAAAACTAAAGGAATTGCGGACTTGCACAATACGAATAAAGGAATTGATTTCCGGATTATTACAGGGACGCAATCGTTGAAAACCGTTCTTGAATAAGTTCGTTGTCTGATCTGTAATTGTCACTAAAAGAGCTGCAAACAACAATACATATAAGGTTTGCTGTAGGCCTAATTTTTTATAAATGAAATACAACAAAAGCAAAAAAAGCGGAATCCAATTGAATTGACTGGTGATAAACAGCCAAAACCCATCATAAGTGGTCGAACCTAAACCATTCAAATAAACAAATAACTGGGTATCAAGGGATACTATTTTTTCTATCATTATACCTGACGTTTTATGGGACCTGCGGCATCTTCAATAATTTCTTTTGTTGTGTTGATCTGCGAAGTTGTTTCTTCCCGTAAACTCTCAGTAGTTTTATTAATTTCGGTCGATACGCCTTCTGTAATGTTTTTAAATTGCGAGGTATCCCCCATCAAATTGTCCTTTGCTTTATTGATTTCAGTCGTAATATTACCTCGAAAATCGCTCAAAGATTTGGTGTCAAACCCATTCGCCTCTGCTCCTTTTTGAATTTCGCTTTTTATATCGTTAGTTGCATTTTTTAATTGCGCCATTGCTTTACCCATCGTACGTGCCATTTCAGGTACTTTATCTGACCCAAAAAGCATGAGCACTATAAACATAATAAATATTAATTCTCCTCCGCCTATGCCAAACATATTTTTTGTTTTAGTTGCTACAAAGATACCTAATTTTGAAACTTTGCGTTTTAATTTTTTCATAAAAAAAGACTCTTTTTAGAGTCTTTTTTTAGCAGTACCGTTTATTTAATCAAATTTAGACTTCACTTCTTCTTTTGGCCACGTGTTATTGGTTACATCAATATCAGCTGTTTCTAATTTTGGATCTATCTGAATTTTTTTGATTGCTTTTTCAGTTGCATACACTTTCTTAGCCGTATCATTGTTTTTTCTCCAGATTTGCGCAGGATATTTGAAGGTTTCTTTTGTATCATCTTCATAGGTTAGCTCAACAATGATTGGCATTAACATACCGCCTGGCTTGTTGAAATCTACTTCATAGAAATACTTTGGCGATTTAAGTTTAGCTTTTTCATCTGCAGTAAAATTTTGATTTACATACTCCGAAAGTAAATTTACATCTGCAATTGCTAATGCTTTTTTATCTTTAGCGGACAATTCTTCACTTGTTTCTGGGACTAAATAAAGGAAGGGTCCTTTTTCTTGTCCAAAACGACCTCTTCGTACTGTGGCGTCTTTTAAATCTTTCGTGGGAGTCAGTGAAACATAATATTGTTTAACTTCCTTGATACCTATATCTACAAAATCCGTGGAGTAGAACCAACCTCTGAAAAACCAATCTAAATCTACTGCAGAAGCGTCTTCCATAGTTCTAAAAAAATCTTCTGGTGTTGGGTGCTTGAATTTCCATCGGTTTGCATATACTTTAAAAGCATGATCAAACAACTCTCTTCCCATGATAGTTTCTCTAAGGATATTTAAGCCTGTTGCTGGCTTTCCGTAGGCGTTTGCCCCAAATTGAACTATTGTCTCCGAATTAGACATAATAGGCTCCAAGAATTTTTGATCCCCGCTCATGTACGGAACGATCTTACTTGCTGGACCACGACTGGAAGGAAAATTAGTTCCCATTTCTTGCTCTGCCATATACTGCATAAAGGTATTCAATCCTTCATCCATCCAGGACCATTGACGTTCATCAGAATTTACAATCATAGGAAAGAAATTGTGTCCTACTTCATGAATTGTTACACCTATCATTCCATTTTTTATGCGATCACTAGTAACACCTTTTTCATCTGGACGCCCGTAATTCCAACAAATCATTGGATACTCCATTCCTTGATCTTCAGCAGATACTGAAACTGCTTTAGGATAAGGATAGTCAAAAGTATGCGCTGAATAACTTTTCAGCGTGTGTGCTACGGTTCTTGTTGCCGTTTCTCCCCAAAGTGGATTGGATTCTTTTGGATAAACTGAAATTGCCATTACCGTTTTATCATTCAATTTAACGGCCATTGCATCGTATATAAACTTTCTAGAAGTAGCAATACCAAAATCCCTCACGTTTTTAGCGCTAAATTTCCATGTTTTTTTCTTATCTGAAAATCCTTTTTCGCTAGCTTCCGCCTCTGCTTGCGTAACAACAACTACAGGTTTGTCGTACGTTTTTTGTGCTAACTCATATCTTTTTAGTTGCGCCGCCGTAAACACTTCACTCCTATTCATAAGATCACCCGTAGCTTCCATAATATGATCTGCAGGTACCGTGATGTTCACATCAAAATCACCAAAAGGCAACGTAAACTCTCCCGTTCCCCAAAATTGCATATTCTGCCATCCTTCAACATCATTGTATACTGCCATTCTAGGATAAAACTGCGCAATTACATATAATTTATTTCCTGATTTTTCAAATAATTCATACCCTGATCGGCCGCCTTCAGCTCTGTAATTATTGATATTATACCACCAATTGATTGCAAAAGAGAATTTCTCTCCTGGTTTCATCGGTGTCTCTAAATTAATACGCATCATAGTTTGGTTGATCGTAAAAGATAACGGATTTCCTTTCGCGTCTTTTACAAAGTCAATATTAAAACCACGCTCTAATTCTTGTTTTAAAAACTTATTTGTGAAGTTTCCCGCCGGAAAAACCTGTTCCATTCTTTGGCTTTCTGCTAAAGGGGTTTGCGAATTTTTAGCGGATTGATTTTGGTCTAGTTGTACCCACAAATATTCTAAGGTATCAGGTGAATTATTATAATACGTAATAGTTTCAGAGCCTGTTAGCTTAGAATTTTTGTCGTCTAAATCAATATTGATTTTATAATCAGCTTGTTGCTGGTAATAAGCAGGACCCGGAGCTCCTGAAGCCGTACGAAATAGGTTAGGCGTAGCTAACAAATCATACATTTGACTAAACTTATTGGTATCGTACCTTCCAATTTGTTTTGGCGTTACCGAAGTCGATTTTTCTTGCGCAACTAACAACGCAGGAAGAAATAAAAATAAAAATATTTTTTTCATAGTAAATTTATGGTTCTTTAATTGTGTGAAACTAGCATTTTAAATAGCCGTTTCAAAATTTATTCATACTTTAAAACTCCAGTTGATACAGAATCTGTAAACAGCATCGTGTTTTTAATCCCAAAAACCTTAAAATGCATGATGTTTTGCTGCTCGTTATTTCCTTCAATAAGGACTGTATTGTACACTTCAAGAGTCGTTATTTTTGGAATATCTTTTATGCTCAAATAACAAATAAGCACATCGCCTTCCATTTCTTTACTCAAAAGATACATCGTGGTGGGATGTCCATTTATTTTTATGGAAAACTTTTCAGTGAAATACTTTTTCAATAAAACCAAATCCGCAGCGGTTTCTTTCTCAGAACCCAAGTTGATTTTTTTACTGTACTTTTTTCCAATAGCACTATTCAAATCATCTACAAAAATACGCGAGGTGATTTGGAGCATTTTCTTTTCGGGAGCGTAATTCACCTGATACAATGCCACGTAAAACTTGTGCATACTGAACGAAGTTAACGTCAAAAATAGCAGTCCAAAAAAGGAAATTAAAATTATTTTTTTCATTCGAAGATTCTATTTGTTTTTTATCGGAAAATGGTATCGCCATTCTTCAATCTTATTTGTATTCTGGAATCATGGCGATTTCATTTTTCAAAAGTAGTAATTCTTTTAAACTCTTCGTTCTTGGTAATTAAGAAATCAATCAGTAAAAATTCATCTTCTTGTTTCAAAAGGGTTTTTGCTTTTGGATCACCCTCACAATAATCCAGAAAAAGACCTATCTCATCCTTTTTCAACCTCAATGTATTGGTAAAAAAATAAGCATCCATTCCTTTCGAGACTACATCCGAAAAATCTACATTTGGATTTAAACCTGCTTTATCTTCGGAATCTTTCTTAAATAATTTCGAAACCATTTTGAACACTCTGACAAAATCCATTCCGTTTTCTATAGTTCCGTCTGACGGCATTGTTCTATTAATAGGAGATGATTTTTCGTCATCTACAAATTCCATATCTACAATGCGCTGCGAACCTCCTACTATGGGTTTAATTTCGGCTTTTCGTTTCACAATAACTTCATTGAGCAGCGTAGTTTGCGTCTCTAAATTAATTACAAACAACGATTTTTCAAAATCTTTTTCCGCAACAACTATCTTTTTAGACTTGAATAAACTACTTGAAACAAGCAACGTATCTTTCGCTTTCGCCAAAATATCAAAAAAGCCCTGATTACTTATAAAAGTTCTGGTTTTTGAATTTAAATTAAAAACATACCCGTGATCCACTAAAGCAGATTCGTTAATAAACTGACCATGTAAAGACTTCCTGCTTTCATTTTGACCAAAAGAAAATTGGCAAAAGAAAATTAAACAAATGATTTTTATTCTTGTTTTCATTGTAATTTTTTTTAGTATTATTTTTTTAAAGACTGTTGTCTATTTTCTTTGGCAAGTATAGCTTTATATTCTTCGGCCAAAGCTACCATAAAAAAAGTAGTCTTTTGTTTGTTTTTGGAGGCTAAAACTTCCAAAAAAATTTCATTTTCTACTATAAAATATTTAAAACCAGTAACGTAATCACTTGTAATCCCCAATTGAACCGTAAAATATTCTGGATTGTACAATTCAGAAATTAATTTGATATCGTTTTCTTTTTTCTCCAAAACAACTAATTTCTTAAGCCGTTTCGTTCTCCCATTGATCTTGTTTAGCAGCTTTTCATGGTGCGTTTGTCCAAAAGAAATTTGGTTTAGTAAAAATAACATCCCCGATAAAACACTATTGATTTTCAAGGGCTATTATTTCGTTATAATTTGCAGCAAGGCTTACAATTAAATACATAACCAATGTTTTATTTTTAGCACGCAACGCATTTGCAAAAGCTATATTATCCACACAATAATATTGAAATCCTTTGATATAATCCGAGGGTATTTTTAATGTTTGCGTATAGTACTTATCCTCAAAAAGCCCATCAATTCTCGCTAGTAACTGTTCTTTCTTCTCAATTATAATTTCTTTTTTCAACATGGCTTTTCGTCCAGAAATAGTATTGAGCAATCCATCAATTCCTCCACCGGAAGTTGCGGTGTATAATTTCCTCTCAGCAGGCGTATATTTCTTTTGACCGTAGGGAATAATCCCTAAACTCTCTGCTGAAATAGAAGATTCACCGACTACAACCTCATTCAGAACAATGCTTTTTGGGATCATTATCACTGAAAAAACCGTTTCTAATACATCTTGTTTATTAATTTTTCGGCGTAATGTTTCCAGATTAACGGCAGTAAAGACTAAAACGTCGCCTTCTTTTGCAGGTATAACAAAAAAGCCATTACCCTGTGACACGGTTGCTTTTCCTGTTGATATATTTACAATATTAATGCGGTCAACAGCAACAGAATCCGAAGTGATTTTTCCTCGAATTTCCTTTACCATTTCTACCTGTCCAAAAGTGGCTTGAACTACGAGAAAGAATAACAACTGTAAGGTATTTTTAATTTTCACTGGCAATTATTTCTTTATATTTTATTGCTAATTCCCCCATCAAGAAAGTGGTCATCGCCACATTTTTAGATTTCAGAACAGCCACAAATCGTTCGTTTTCAACGCTGTAATACTCAAATCCTTTGACATACTCAACCGGTATTTTTAACTTACTCACAAAATAGTCAACGGCAAACAGGTTCTCTAATTGCCTCAAATAGGATTCTTTCTGCTCCACTTCAAGTTCTTTTTTTAGCATTTTTGTTCTTCCTGAAATCCAGTTCAATAACGGATCTGCTGACACGGACCCTCCCATCATGCTACCCACATTAGCACTGGCATTAAGATTGCTGGCAGTATATAATTTGCGTTCCGCAGGGGTGTAAATTTTTTGCTCTCTAGGAATTATCCCCATTGATACTACATTGATATTGATCCCATTTCGAACAATAACTTCCCGCAATTGATTCGCAATAGGTGTCATTTTTTCAAAAAGAATCCCTTGATCAAAATGGACTTGGGTCAAAAGTATTTTGGTATCTTTGAACTGCACTGCTGAAAACAACAACGTATCACCAACGGCAGCCATAATAGAAAAGTTACCATCCTGACCCGTAATAGAAGTCTTCTCTGTTTTTTTATTTATGACATAAACCCCTTCCGGAACAGAAACATCAGCTGTCACTTTTCCGTTCAGTTGTATTCGGCTTCTTTCTTGTGACATCGCCGCTGTTGTTGCAAAAGCCAAAAACAAATACACAATTCTAATCATCGTTCTTGAAGTCCTTATTGACTTATCGTAAAAGTATCTTAATGCACTCCAAATTAATTACTAATGCCTTGGTAAAAAAATGTTAATTAAAAATTTGAAATAAAAAAGCCTGATTTAATACCTTTAGCGCAAATTATGTATCAAAAAAAATGAAAAACATCCTAATTGCAAGCACATCTACTCTTGCAAACGAGAACTATCTGGACTATTTATTACCAGAATTACAATTGCATTTTCAAAACTGTAATACAATTCTCTTTATTCCTTACGCCAAACCTGGTGGGATCTCTCATAAAGAGTATACTGCAATGGTACGCTTGGCTTTCGCCAAAATAAATAAAGAAATAATTGGAATTCATGAGTTTGAAAACACCACATTAGCTGTAAAAAAAGCAGAAGGAATTTTCACAGGAGGTGGAAATACATTTGTTTTAGTATCACAATTATACAAAAACAACCTTATGGAAACCCTCACTGATGTGGTAAAAAACGGAACTCCGTATTTTGGAACAAGCGCAGGAAGTAATATTTGCGGATTAACGATGCAAACAACAAATGACATGCCAATAGTTTATCCCCCAAGTTTTCAAACGCTGGGATTGGTTCCTTTCAATTTGAATCCGCATTATTTAGATCCGGATACTACTTCAACACACATGGGCGAAACTCGCGAAACCCGAATTAAAGAATACCATGCATTTAATACTGTTCCGGTTTTAGGATTGAGAGAAGGAAGCTGGCTGGATATAAAAGGAGATTCAATCACCCTGAAAGGCAATCTGACCGCACGATTGTTTCGACAAAATCAAAGTCCTGAAGAACTAGAAAGCGGAACTGATTTGAGTTTTGTAAAGTAATCCTAAAATAAATGACACAAAAAAAAGCCAAAACAATTATGTTTTGGCTTGAAAGAGCGAAAGACGAGGCTCGAACTCGCGACAACCAGCTTGGAAGGCTGGAGCTCTACCAACTGAGCTACTTTCGCATGATAACAGTAAAATAAAATTTCAAACTAAAATTTGAAATTCAGAGCGAAAGACGAGGCTCGAACTCGCGACAACCAGCTTGGAAGGCTGGAGCTCTACCAACTGAGCTACTTTCGCATTAACAACGGTGCAAATATAATTAATAAGTTTGCTTCAATGCAAGTTTTTTTCTTAAAAAGTCTCAAACTTACTCCGACAGTCTTTTTTTAAAAGAGGATTCAAATCATAAAGAATTTAATATGAAAATATTATATCCTTATAGCACTCAAAAAATACTTAAAAAAAATAAAGCAAAATATCAAAAAAAGGGCTGTTTGGAGACTTTTTCAGTACAATATCCTAAATTTAGGGAGGAGAACTCGCTAGAAAACGGTCGTTTTGACGGAGATACTTGAGCAACAACTTGCCGTTTTGAATAGTATGCTGCTATAATCTCTTAAAAACAGCCCTCGTATTCAAGGCTAAAAATGATTTATTTACCAATAAAAGCAATTTCAAATATGGGTAATGACCATTCTAAAACAGTATCAAATAAACTGGTTTAGGCAAAAAACGAATTGTTACCGGAGAAAAACGGCATCTCAAACAGAAACCAAATGTAATTTAGTTCAACTCCCCAAAAGAAGCCCTTGGCTTTTACAAAAAAACAGAGTATTTTATAAAGGAGTTAATAGTAACGGAATATTTACTGAACGACGGAATCAATTGAAATCTGGAATAAATCACAGAAACGTTACAGAACGAAAGAACAAAATTTGTCAAAATCAAAAAAGAAGTCGCCTTTCATCTCTTATATTGGACTGCTTGGAGCGAGAACAACAAATTGGTTTTTAAAGATGATAGCGATACTTTTGATGCTGCTTTATACGGCAAATTACAAAGCTGATTTGGATCCAAATTTTGACACTCTTGAAGGATGATAAATAAAGAAACAGGATTTATCTTTGATAACACTGATAATTGCTTTAGACAAGGTTACAGGAACAGCAGGACAACCCAAACTTCTTCCTAATCTTTGATTATTTTTTATAAATGAATTAGAAACATACTCTGCTGCATGCATCACCACGCCTCTTGCTCTGGCATTATCATTTACTCCTTTTTCCAGACCATCTAATCGAAGTGACATCCCATGTTTACCAGCGTAAATTTCGCCTGTCGAATAAAAGCCTAAACTACTCTTAAAGGATTCCGCAGTATTTGAAAAATTCGAAGCAAATTCATCGCCCGTATTTCTACCATGTGCAACCAAAGAATTAAATAAGACCTCACCGGTACCCAGATTGATCACCCAGAGTCTTTTAATATTAGAAGACAAACTAAAATCAATTAAGGTCAAAATTTCCTTCTTGACTAATCCTTTTTCTTTTAACAAATAGTATCCTTTTAGCGCTTCGGAGAAACTTTCTAATTTAGGCAGTGCAAATTTATTGGAATGCAAATTATTATATGCCACTGTAATATTATCGTCTAAACTCGGTTTCACAGCTTCAGCGTAAATCACTGGCGTGTGTGTCTTTGGTTCAGGAAAGTTGTTTTTGATTGGCACAAACGAAACTAGCAGCAAAAAAATAGTAAGAAATATGTTATAAATCATTGATTGTCTTTAAGTTATGGACTAATTGAGGATTGCAAACGTACGTTAAAAATCAAGCCAGAAACCACTTTTTAACAAAGTTTATTCTAACTCTAACGAAAAAAGTGACGAAATATTGAGTAATAAACTTAAAAAAAATACCGTTTATATGTTAATTTTACTATTTTTGTTCAATTATCCTTCAGATTTATGTTCAAATTACTACCTATCACTTTATTATATTTCATATTCTCTAGTTTGAATGCACAAAGTCAAAAAAAAACGCTTCAGGCAAAACCCACCACAGAAAACATTATAATTGACGGAAGATTTAATGAGGAAATATGGAAAACCGCCGCAGTAGCTTCGGATTTTATCATGTTTGAGCCTGATAATGGCAAACCAATCAGTGCGGATAAAAAAACAGAGGTGAAAATATTGTATGACAATAATGCCATTTACATCTCAGCACTGCTATATGATGACGAACCTGATAAAATTCAGAAAGAAATTACGAATAGAGATATTTTTGGCGTTTCCGATCATTTTTCCGTCTATATCAACGGATTCAATGATGGCCAGCAAGATTTTCGTTTTTTTGTAAGTGCGGCAGGCGTACAAATGGACTGTATAGCAACGGAAGATTTTGAAGATTTTAGTTGGGATGCCATTTGGGACAGCCAAGTAACACTCACTGAATTTGGCTGGACTGTAGAAATGAAGATTCCCTACGCCGCTTTACGATTTTCCAAAGCGGACAAACAAATCTGGGGGTTAAACTTTATGCGGGAAATCAAGCGCGACGTACAAAAATATACCTGGAATAGGATTGATACTAAAATTGGAGCCGTAATTCCGCAAGCGGGAATCCTGCAGGGAATTGAAAATATAAAGACACCGACACGACTTTTTTTGATTCCGTATTCATCGGCGTATTACCAACAAAGTGCGATAGGCTCTGGCATTACTTTAAAAGCGGGCTTGGATATCAAATACGGCATCAATGATTCCTTTACATTAGATGCTATTTTGGTACCTGACTTTGGTCAGACAAAATTTGATAATGCAATATTATATTTAGAACCATTTGAGCAACAATTAGAAGAAAACCGGCCTTTTTTTACAGAGGGAACCGATCTTTTTAACAAAGGTGGTTTGTTTTATTCCAGACGAATTGGCGGAGGATCCACTACAGAATTACTCCTTGATAATCAAGAAGAAATAACAAATTATCCCAGTACCGTAAACTTACTGAATGCCGTAAAAATATCCGGCCGAACCGAGAAAGGATTGGGAATTGGATTCCTGAATGCCGTTACGGAAAAGACTAAAGCTACTATTTTAAACAACGACACCGGCCAAATTAGAAAAGAAGTAATTGAACCTTTGACTAATTATAATCTGTTTGTAGTAGATCAACGTTTTAACCAAAACTCATCTGTTTCTTTTATAAATGCAAACACCACCAGAAATGGCGATTTCAGAGATGCAAATACCTCTGCATTGTTATTTGATTTGAATACAAAAGCCAATACCTATAGTTTGTATGGCGATTTCAAATACAGTTCCATCAAAACGACTGAAGATTACGACGGATTTAAAACAGAAATAGGTTTTGCCAAAACGAGTGGGAAATATCGGTATGGATTTTCTGGAAAATACGTCTCAGAAAACTATGACATCAATGATTTAGGAATCAATTTTTATTCTAATTACCACAATGCCTATGCAAATGGAAGCTACAGAATTGTAAATCCGACAAAACTATTTAATACCTTCAGAATCAATCAATATGTCAATTTTGAAATAGACAACACCTCCGGTAAGTTACAGACTGGTGCTTTTGGAACAGAAACTAAGGCCACAACATTAAATAACGACGCTTTAGAATTTGTAGTAGAGTTTTCTCCATTGAAAACCTATGATTTTTATGAACCACGAGAATATGGCAAATATGTATTTCTCCCGGAAAAAGTTTTTGCAGCAGTAAATTTCACGTCTAACGACAACAATCCTTTTACATTAGTACTCCAGCCTTCCTTCACAAAATACAATGAAAAGAACCGAAACGTTTATGGGTTGTATATAAGTCCAAAATACCGATTTAACGACAGACTTTCCATTACTTACATATTGGATTATTTTAACAAAACCAATGATCGTGGCTGGGTAGATTCGGATCCTACGGGGATAATTTTTGCAGAACGCAGCAGAGAAACTGCCCAAAATGATTTTACCGGAAAATATGCGATCAACAATAGAATGACTGTAAACCTAACCGCACGCTATTATTGGTCCTATTCAAAAAATCATAAATTCCTTACCTTACAAAACTCCGGTTATTTGACTCCAAACAATACCTACGCACAAAATAAAGACAGGAATTTTAATTCTTGGAACTTCGATTTATCCTATTCCTGGTGGTTTGCTCCAGGAAGTGAAATCTCTGTTTTGTACCGGAATTTTGGTATAGAAAGAACAGATATGGTGGAAAAAGATTTGTCTGCAAATCTTAAAAACATTTTCAACAGTGACCTGACCAATGTGCTTTCTATTAGCATCCGCTATTTTATAGACTACAATGTGATCAAAAATAAATTTTAATTTTTTTGAATCAAACTGTAACATTCCATTGAAAAGAAAGTCTAGTAGAATAAACTATTGTGTGAATTGGTACATTTTCACTTTGAAACTATTTTAGTTTTTCTAATTTTGTTCCAACCATTGAACTATTTCATGAAGAATTCTTTCTTATTTTGTTTTTTAGCACTCTCTTTTATTGGCTACAGCCAAAAAAAAGTATTACACACTAAATTTATTTCGGATAAAATTACTATCGATGGAAACCTAGATGAAGCGACATGGCAATCCGCAGCAATAGCGACTGATTTTATCATGTTTGAACCTGATAACGGCAAAAAAATTCCTGACAATAAAAGAACAGAGGTTCGCATAGTCTACGATAATGATGCCCTATATATTGGCGCAACTATGTATGATGAAAATCCTGATAAAATCCTGAGAGAAATTACCCAAAGAGATAATTTTGGCACTACTGATCTTTTTGGCGTTTTTATAAATGGTTTTAATGATGGGCAACAAGATTTTCAATTTTTTGTCAATGCAGCAGACGGTCAGGCTGATTGCATCACTACAGATACCAATGGCGAAGATTATTCCTGGGATGCCGTATGGAATAGCAAAGCAGTAATTACGAAAAAAGGCTGGATTGTAGAAATGCGAATTCCCTATGCAGCCTTGCGTTTTTCGGGAGAAAAGAAACAAACTTGGGGACTTAATTTCTTTAGGGAAATACGACGAGACCGTCATAAATACACTTGGAATTTCATCGATTCTAAATTAGGCACCTTTACCCAGCAAACCGGAATTCTGGAAGGAATTGAAAATATAAAACCACCTACCCGACTCTTTCTTTTGCCGTATTCTTCCTTTTATGTAAATGCAAACAGCCAAGAAAAAACTATCGGGACACTCAAAGGCGGATTGGATTTGAAGTACGGAATAAATGATGCTTTTACTCTGGACATGATCCTTGTGCCTGATTTTGGACAAACAAAATTTGATGATAAAATTCTAAATCTCGGTCCTTTTGAACAGCAATTCAACGAAAACAGACCTTTTTTTACAGAGGGAACGGATTTGTTCAGCAAAGGCAATCTACTATATTCCAGACGGATTGGGGGAACGCCCTCCTACAAACTAAATAAAAATGAATCGTTTGCGGAAGCCCCAAATATTAGTCTTATTAATGCCTTTAAAATTTCGGGACGAACTAAAGACGGATTAGGAATCGGAATTTTGAACGCTGTTACTAAAAATACCCCAACGACTATTTTCAACAATGAAAGCAGGGCATTAAGAACTGAACTTGAACCTCTGGCTAACTATAGTGTATTGGTTTTAGACCAGCGCTTTCGCAAAAACTCCTCAGTTGCATTTGTAAACACCAATGTAACTCGGAACGGACATTTTCGTGATGGGAATGTTACGGCATTAGTTTGGGATTTGAATACAAAAAAGAACACCTACAACATTTCAGGAGATTTTAAGTACAGTTACATAAATGATACCGAAGAGAAAACAGGGATTAACTCCCAATTGAATTTCTCTGAAACCAGCGGAAAATTTCGTTACGGGCTGGGCGCTGATATCACAACTAAAAATTTCGACAACAATGATTTAGGAATCAATTTCGAGACTAATTATTATAGCATTTATGGCAATTCCAGTTATCGAATATTGAATCCAACGAAGTATTTCAACACTTTTAATGCTCGAATAAATATGTATTCCCAATTTCAAAAAGAAACTGGCAAAGTGCAGTCCAGCAACATCAGCTTTCAGATTAACTCAAATAACAAAAAAAATCATTATTTTGGAATGGGAATTGATGCCAATCCATTAGAAACATTTGATTATTATGAACCCAGATCGGCAGATCGATTTGTAATAAAACCAACCAAAATTGGTGGCTTTGTTTATCTTTCTTCAAATTATAATAATCCATTTGCAATTAATTTTAACCCTTCATTTGCAATTTTTGATGAAACCGGAAGAAACTCTTATGGGTTTTCTTTAGGTCCGAGATACCGATTTAGCGATAAATTATCTTTGAATTACAATTTCAACTTTTTGAGACAAAACAATAACAAAGGGTATGTAGACAGTGTGAATGACGACATGAATGCAACCACACCAAACACAATTGTTTTTGCCAATAGAAATGTAATTACGTATTCTAATACTCTTTCAGGGAAATATTCATTAAACAGTCAGATGACTTTTAATCTCTCAATACGTCAATACTGGTCGTATGCTGAAAACAAAAACGCATTGTCATTGCAACAAAACGGCAGATTGGCTAATTTCATGGCCTACACTAGCAATAAAAATTCCAGTTTTTACTCCTGGAATACGGATTTATCCTATTCCTGGTGGTTTGCCCCCGGTAGCCAAGTGTCCGTTCTCTATCGAAATAATGCAGCTGCATTTGAAAGAAATATTAATAAAGAATTTAGTGAGAATGTCACTAATTTATTGAACAACGAAGCACTAAGCCATGTTTTTTCGATAAGCATTCGCTATTTTATCGATTACAATGAGGTTAAGAACAAATTCTAAAATACGTTTATTTCAAAAAAGTCCCTTTTCTATAGCAAAATAATCATTATTTGCAGGTGATCCCCTTAGAATGAATAATAGTGTTTTTTATTCATTCGAACCTTTTTAGAAATGTTTTATCTTTGTTTAAAATAAATTTCCATGAACAAAAAAGTAATTCTTATGATTCTGGATGGTTGGGGAAAATCTCCTGACCCAAAAGTTTCTGCAATCGACAATGCCAATATCCCTTTTATTAATAGCCTATATAAAAATTACCCCAGTGCTCAACTACGAACTGACGGTTTAAATGTTGGACTTCCTGAAGGCCAAATGGGAAACAGTGAAGTAGGACACATGAATCTTGGAGCAGGTAGAATTATATATCAGGATTTAGCTAAGATTAACCTTGCTGTTGCAAATGAAACTTTAGCAAAGGAGCCCGTTTTAGTTGATGCTTTTACGTATGCCAGAACACACAATAAAAAAGTACATTTTTTAGGCCTAGTTTCTGATGGTGGTGTACACTCACACACCTCTCATTTGCGCGGTTTGATTGACGCTACACAACAACACAGATTACAAAAAGTTTTCGTTCATGCTTTCACGGACGGTCGCGATGTGGATCCAAAATCCGGTACACATTACATTCAGGATTTACAGAATTATATGGCGAATACTACTGTAAAACTGGCTTCGGTTGTGGGACGCTATTATGCAATGGATCGGGACAAACGCTGGGAAAGAGTAAAACTAGCTTACGATTTATTGGTAAACGGAATTGGAACACCTACCACAAATGCAGTAGCTTCTATCCAAGAAAGCTATGACGTCAATGTAACGGATGAATTTATTCACCCAACAGTTATGGTGGATGAACTAGGCAAACCTGTAGCAACCATAGAAGATGATGATGTGGTTATTTTCTTTAATTTCAGAACGGATAGAGGAAGAGAACTAACCGAAGTATTGACACAAATAGATTGTCATGAGCAAAACATGCACAAACTCAATTTGTATTATGTGACGCTAACCAATTATGATGAAACTTACAAAAACATAAAAGTCGTATATAACAAAGATAATATCACGGAAACCCTTGGGGAAGTTTTAGAAAAAGCCCATAAAAAGCAAATTCGTATTGCCGAAACGGAGAAATATCCTCACGTGACTTTCTTCTTTTCTGGCGGGAGAGAACAGCCTTTTCTTGGCGAAAGCCGCATCCTGAAAAACTCTCCAAAGGTAGCCACGTATGATTTACAACCGGAAATGAGTGCCTTTGAATTAACAGAATCTTTAGTTTGTGAACTAGAGAAAGAAGAGGTAGATTTTGTTTGCCTAAATTTTGCCAATGGGGATATGGTAGGACACACCGGAATTATGAGTGCTGCCATACAAGCCTGTGAAGCCGTTGATAAATGCGTAGCAAAAGTAATCACAACTGCATTAGCGCATAATTACACTACCATTGTCATTGCAGATCACGGAAACTGTGAAACGATGATCAATCCTGATGGAAGTCCAAACACTGCACATACAACTAATCCCGTTCCCATTATTTTAGTAGACAACGACTTGAAAACCATTCATGATGGAGTTCTTGGCGACATTGCTCCAACAATCTTGGAATTAATGGGTGTGGAAAAACCTGCTGTTATGACCTGTCATTCCTTACTTTAAGGATACTAAGTAAGTCGAAAGTTTAAAAGTCGTAAAGTCAAAAGAATTAACTTTAAGCAAAACAGCTTTAAATCAGATTGTTACATAATTTTATCCTGATTTTAAAATACGCCATTATACCATGGTTATTACTTACATAAAAATGTCCCAATAAAAAACTACTTGATTCAAGTAGTTTTTTTTTACAAAAAAAAGTTAAATACTTTTATGTTTGATAGCGTTACTATTATATTTGCAAACAAGAAACAATCACTAACAAGAAAGCATGAATTCTACTGTACTTGTGTTCAATAGCAAATAAAAGACGGGTAATAACCCTACGAATCAAACTAAATTCAAACACAATGAAAATATTTTACACAATCACCCTTTTTTTAATGACCCAAATAAGTATTGGGCAAATCGTTGATTCGATTCAAATCAAAAAAGAGTTCACTAATATAGAACAGGCTTTAAAGGAGCCCGAGAAAGTGTTCCGCCTAAATTTGAGTAATCAAACCTTAAAATTGGACAGCCTTAACTGGTCAAAATTCATAAATCTTGAGTACTTAAGTTTGAAAAATGATCATTTAACGGTAATTCCAAAAGAAATAACACTACTAAAAAAACTTAAAGTACTAGAATTAAGCGGAAATGATTTTTCAGTATTGCCAGAAGATTTTTGGAAGTTAAAAAGCTTAGAAGAACTTTTTTTAAACGATGAAACAAATTTAAATTTAGAGGCGAATATAGAAATAATGAGCAAAATGAAATCTTTACGAATATTACATTTAGAAAATGACAATTTAAACAATATGCCATCATCCATCAGTAGTTTAAAAAATTTAGAATTTTTATATTTGAACAACAATCAATTTAAAGAAATTCCAAAAGAAATCAAACAATTAAAACACTTACAATTGCTAGAAATAAAAGATAATAAAATCATGGTTCCAGAGCGGTCTACAGAAAATTTAAATTTTGGTTTTAGAGTAAATCTATAGGACAGGCATAAAAAACAGAGTAGCAACCATTCACGGACTGAACGTTTTAGTATGGTGGCCGTATTAAAACGAGTAGTTGCTACATTTTTATTTGTTTTTAACAAAAGTAAAGAACTTGGGCAGTACAAAAAACGGCTAGCTCTATTACAATTTATTCAGTTCGTCTGAATGATCCTGCTAATTATGGTGCGCTAAGCATCCGCTTTAACCAAATATAGGATCTGAAATTAAAGAAATTATCCCTAGAAATTAGAGAATAAATGTATCTAAATTCAATGCTTACAATATATTTAGTAAAACACTTTTTTATAGCTGGTAATGCTACTATATTTATATAAAATTTCAATAAAATGAATACGGTTCTCTCCAATTTAAAAATACAAATCAACGAAAAAATCTATGTAAAGGATCCTGAGACATCAGCTTTAGGAAAAAAAATCATAGAGCAAAGTATCCTTTTAATCCATGAGATTGGCTTTGATAATTTTACTTTCAAGAAATTAGGAGAGAAAATCAAATCTAATGAAAGTTCCATCTATCGGTATTTTGAGAACAAACATAAATTACTGGTTTATTTATCGTCCTGGCATTGGAGTTGGATGGAATACAAGCTAGTTTTTGCAACCACAAATGTTTTGGATCCCAAAGAAAAACTCAGAAAAGCCATTACAATTGTTACTGAAAAAATAACGAATGACAATAGTGCCTTATACATTAACGAGGCCGTTCTAAATAAAATTATCATTTCAGAATTTACTAAAACGTTACATACCAAAGAAATCGATCAGGAAAACAAGGAAGGTTTTTTCTTGATTTACAAAAGAGTAATCAATAGAATTGTGGCTATTGTAAAAGAAGTAAATCCGGAATACCCCTTTTCAAAATCCCTAATTTCAACAATTGTTGAAGGAAGTTTGCACCAACATTTTTTAATGGATCATTTAAAAACCATCACAGATTGTACTGATTCTGAGAGCACCACTGATTTTTATCAAAATCTTGCAGAAAAAGTTTTAAGTTAAAAAAAAAAAAAAAACACTCCCATTATGACTCCCTTAAAACGATTTTACAATCTACTTGAATTAGATAAAAAAGACGTCTATCAAATATTTTTTTACGCCATTTTTGCCGGACTACTCAGTTTGTCCCTTCCACTGGGAATACAGGCAATTACAAATTTTATCCAATCCGGAAGAGTTAGCGCATCATGGATTGTGCTAATCATTTTAGTCATTTTTGGTGTGGCATTAGTGGGTATTTTATCCATCATGCAATTGCGGATTACGGAAAACTTACAACAAAAAATATTTGTACGTTCCTCTTTTGAGTTTGCTGCACGACTGCCTAAAATAAAATCAAAAGAATTATACTACAGCTATCCGCCGGAGCTAGCCAATCGTTTCTTTGACACAATGATAATTCAAAAAGGGACTTCAAAGTTACTAACTGATTTCTCTGCAGCATTGTTACAAATTGTTTTCGGGATAATATTATTGTCCTTATACCATCCTTACTTTATCATATTTGGTGTTTTACTGCTTGCATTGCTGTATTTTATTTTTAAATTTTCTTTTAAATCCGGACTGGAAACGAGCTTAAAAGAATCTAAATTCAAATACAAGGTAGCGAGTTGGCTACAAGAAATAGCTCGCAATAATTTTAGTTTTAGAAACGAGCTAAATTATGATTTTGCTTTAAAAAAAACCAACATGATTGTAACCGATTACCTGGTGTATCGAGATAAACATTTTAATGTGATCAAAAAACAATTTACGCATTTGATTATTTTCAAAGTCATCATTACCGGAAGTTTACTATCCATCGGTGGATTCTTAGTTTTATCTCAACAAATGAATATTGGCCAATTTGTAGCTGCTGAAATTATTATTTTATTAGTTATCAATTCCGTCGAAAAAATAATTATTGGATTGGAAACTTTTTATGACGTACTCACATCTATTGAAAAAATTGGAGAGGTAACGGACTTAGAATTAGAAAATTCTTCCATTGTTAACAGTGACATCTGTTACAATAAAATCTCAATGGAAATAGAAAACCTTACATTCAAATTTCCAGATTCAGAAAAAGAAATTTTAAACTCTATTTCATTAAAAATAGAACAAGGAGACCGAATTGTAATAAATGGAGAAAATGGCTCTGGAAAAACAACTTTAATTAGGATATTATCCGGCTTATTGCAGCCTACCAGCGGTTCCTTTTATGTAAATGACGATACTTTTCGTAAAATAAACATAAAACAATACCTCTCGCAAATAGGAAGTGTCATTTATGGAGAGAAACCTTTTGAGGGAACCTTGCAAGAAAATATTACTTTTAACGATCCTTCCGTCAGTTCCGAAGATATAAAATGGGCGGTAGACGGAGTACAACTCACCTCTTTTATCAAATTGTTCCCTAAAGGATTAGATACCCGAATTTACCCAGAAGGACGACAATTATCCTCGTCTAACGCGCAAAAAGTACTATTAGCCAGAAGCATCATTCACAAACCCAAAATACTTTTTTACGAAGACCCAACTGACACCATGGATGAAAAAGTAGCTAATGAAATTATAGATTTTATTACATCCGATAAAAATAAATGGACGATTATCGTATCCTCAAAAAACCCGTATTGGGAAACCAAATGCAATCGAAAAATCACGATGAAAAATGGGCATATTCAACTTGATTTAAAAAAATAATTAGTCATGCTAAACATTTCAGACAACAAAATAAAACTGCAACAGCTAGACCAATACGAAGCGGTCAAAAATCTAACAAATAGGCCGCATTATAAAATTTTAAATAAAATTATAGCGGGTGTTTCCATAATTGGTATAATTGCACTTTTCTTGCCATGGACTCAAAATATTTCTGGTACTGGAGCTGTTACCACCTTAAAACCAAGTCAAAGACCACAATCTATCCAAAGTATAATCTCCGGTCGAATTGAAAAATGGTACGTTCAGGAAGGCGATTTTGTCAAGAAAGGCGACACCATACTCTTTATCTCAGAGATCAAAGAAGATTATATGGATCCAAATTTAGTGCAAAATACCAAAAGTCAGATCGATGCCAAAAAACAATCTTTGCAATCTTATGGGTCTAAAGTAAGCACGCTTTTAGAACAAATTCAAGCCATTGAAAGGGAGAAAGTCTTAAAACTAGAACAAGCACAAAACAAAATCAAACAATCGGTTTTAAAAATAGAAAGTGACAGTATGGATCTTGTGGCGGTAAAAACCCAACTAAAAATTGCAACCACACAATACAATCGATCCGTACAATTGAACAAAGAAGGCTTGAAACCGCTAACTGATATTGAAGAAAAAAGATTAAAACTGCAGGAAGTTGAAGCTAAAATCATCACTCAAGAAAACAAGTACTTAATCAGTAAAAACGAGTTGATCAATGCAAAAGTAGAAATAAACCGAATAAGTGCGGAGTATACGGAGAAAGTTTCTAAAGCAAATAGTGAAAAATTCACAGCGCTCAGCAGCCAGTTTGAAACAGATGTTCAAGTCTCTAAACTGGAGAATCTATACGCAAACTACAGCATCCGTAATGGAATGTATTACATCAAAGCATCCCAAAACGGCTATATCAACAGGGCCTTGCAATCCGGCCTTGGGGAAACAGTGAAAGAAGGCACTCCAATAGCCACTATCATGCCCTCAGATTATGATATCGCTGTGGAAACATTTGTAAATCCAATCGATTTGCCATTATTAGCGAAAGGTGAAAAAGTACGCGTTTGGTTTGATGGATGGCCTACTATTGTTTTTTCAGGATGGCCTAATATGTCTTACGGAACTTTTGGAGGTGAAATTGTAGCTATTGAAAATTTCATTAGCGTCAATGGAAAATACCGAGTTTTGATTGCTCCAGATAAAAACGAAGATAAATGGCCTGTTCAATTAAGTATTGGTGCTGGTGCGCAAACAATCGCTTTATTGGACAATGTTCCTGTATGGTTCGAGCTGTGGAGAACCTTAAACGGATTTCCGCCTAATTATTACAAACCTTCGCCTACAATAACAACAGAAAAAAAATAATGAAACAGATATTTTTAGCATTTTTATTCTTCGGGCTTTCTGCGGGTGCTCAAGAAAAAATATCCAACGAACTGACCTTTACTGAATTTCTGGGGTATGTAAAAAAGTACCATCCCTTAGTGAAAAATGCCAATTTAGAAATCAGTAAATCCCAAGCTAATTTGATGATGGCCCGTGGTGGTTTTGACCCAAAAATTGAAGTTGATTTCAGTGAAAAACAATTCAAAGGCAGCGAATATTATTCCATTTTAAACAGCAGTTTCAAAATACCCACATGGTATGGCATCGAGATTAAAGCGGGCTTCGATAATAGTGAAGGTGTGTACTTGAATCCCCAAAACACGCTTCCCAATCAAGGATTAACTTCGCTAGGAGTGACCATTCCGCTTGGGCAAGGTTTGTTTATAAATCAAAGGATGGCTGATGTTCGAAAAGCCAAAATGCAAATGCAACTGAGTCTGGCAGAACGAAAACTGCAGGCCATTGTGGTTTTATATGATGCTTCACTGGCGTATTTCAATTGGAAAAAAAACTTCAACGAAGTTGCCTTGTACCAGGAATACAACCAGAATGCACAAATTCGTTTCAAAGGAATTCAATCGTTAATCATTCAAGGGGACAAACCCGCCATTGATAGTGTTGAAGCAGGAATTATTGTGAAAAACAGAAAGCTGAGCCTGGAGGATTCGAACCTAAAATTGGCTAAAGCCAAATTAGAACTAGCAACTTTTCTTTGGCTAGAAAACAACATTCCGCTGGAATTATCCGATGCCTTAATTCCTGAAATACAATTAGAATTTACCATTCAGGAAAGTTTAAAAACCAATGACTTATTGAATTCAGATTTCTCCATCACCAATCACCCCAAAATAAATGCATTGCAAAGCAAAATTGATATGCTGAATGTGGAACGAAAACTAAAAGCCAACATGCTTTTGCCTAAAATTGATGTGGGGTACTCTTATATTTCAGAACCCAGTTATATTGACAACTATCAATTTGAGGATTATAAAATTGGATTGGATTTCTATTTTCCTTTATTTCTTAGAAAAGAACGCGGTAGTTTGAAACTGGCAAAATACAAAGTACAGGAATCTGAATTTGTATTGGATTTGGAAAAAGTGCAGTTGACTAATAAAATCAATGCCCAAAAACTAGAAATCAAATCACTCTTAAAACAACAGGAGTTAATCAAAGATTTAGTGCAAGACAATCTCATCATGCTAAATTCAGAGGAACGTTTGTTCTCTTTTGGTGAAAGCTCGTTGTTTTTAATCAATATCCGGGAAAATAATTTAGTTACGGCACAACTTTCGAAAATAGCATTAGAAAACCGTTTTTACATCTCTAATTCGGACCTTTTTAAAATCATGGCCAATCCGGATTAAATACTTATAAAATTGTATTTTTGCAACTTGAAAAAATGAAATTATGATTATTATAAAATCCCGTGAAGAAATAGAATTAATGCGCGAAAGTGCGCTGATCGTATCAAAAACATTAGGAATGATTGCTTCTGAAATCAAAGAAGGAGTGACCACATTATACCTGGATAAATTAGCCGAAACCTTCATTCGCGACCATGGAGCTGAACCAAGTTTTCTTGGCTTATATGGTTTTCCAAACTCCCTTTGCATGAGTCCAAACGCACAAGTAGTCCATGGAATTCCAAATAACAAACCATTAGAAAGCGGGGATGTAATCTCGGTAGATTGTGGAGCTTACAAAAATGGATACCATGGCGATCATGCGTACTCTTTTGAAATTGGCGAAGTGGCTCCGGAAACTAAAAAACTATTACAGATAACCAAAGAATCTTTATATGTAGGAATCCGAGAATTTAAAATAGGAAACCGCGTGGAAGATGTGGGCAATGCCATTCAAAAATATACCGAATCATATGGATACGGTGTCGTACGGGAATTAGTGGGTCATGGCGTAGGACAAAAAATGCATGAAGATCCTGAGATGCCTAATTATGGCAAAAAAGGAAGAGGCAAACTTTTTGTAGAAGGGATGGTTGTTGCCATTGAGCCGATGATTAACATGGGTACTAGAAACATCAAGCAACACAAAGACGGCTGGACAATCACGACAGCTGACGGAAAACCAAGTGCCCATTTTGAACACGACGTAGCCATTATCGATGGAAAACCAGAAATTTTATCCACTTTTGCTTATGTTTATAAAGCGTTAGGAATTGTAAGTACAGAAGAAGATGAGTTTAGACGAGAGCCTTTAGTATTGTAAAGCATTTCACAAAGATTCACAAAGTAAACTCAAAGATTCACAAAAATTTAAGTCCTAAATTATTTATAAATGACAAACGAAGAATTTATAGAGATCTCTGAAGATTTACAAGCAATTTCTTATAAAGTAATTGGTCTAGCTATTGAAGTTCATCGTCAGCTTGGTCCGGGACTTTTGGAATCAACCTATCAAGAATGTCTTTTTTATGAAATCAAAAAAGCAGGTTTGCAGGTAGAAAAGGAGATAACGCTTCCTATAATATACAAGGAAATAAAACTTAATCAAGGATATAGAATTGACCTACTAGTAGAGAACAAGTTAGTTATTGAATTGAAAACAGTTGAAAATTATACTTCCGTACATTTTGCACAAATACTTACCTATTTAAAGCTTGGAAATTATCCGTTGGGATTACTAATAAATTACAATAGTAAAATTTTAAAAAACAATATAAAACGATTTATAAATACAACTTCAGATTCTTAAAAAAAACTTAGTGAATCTTTGAGTTTACTTTGCGAATCTTTGTGAAACAACAATGAAAAAACTCTTTAAACTTATACTCAATACCATTCCGCGGCCCATACTTATTCGTTTAAGTTATGTGGCACGCCCAGTTCTTGCACTTGCGTTAAAAGGAACTACATTCACTGATCCTATTGACGGAAGAAGCTTTAAAACTTTTTTACCTTACGGTTACGGAACACAAAGAAACAATGTGCTTTCACCAAGTACCCTTTCATTAGAGAGACACCGTTTATTATGGTTGTACTTAAATGAAAAAACTGATTTTTTTACGTCTCCAAAAAAAGTTTTACATTTTGCACCGGAACAAGCTTTTTATAAACTGTTTCGAAACCAGAAAAATCTAGATTACACGACAACCGATTTGTTTTCACCGTTAGCAGATGTGAAAGCAGACATTTGTAATTTACCTTTTGAGGACAATCAATACGATGTTATTCTGTGCAATCATGTTTTAGAACACATTCCGGATGATACCAAAGCAATGCAGGAACTGTATCGGGTTTTGAAACCGGGCGGAATGGCAATTTTACAAATTCCACAGGATTTATCCAGAGCCACCACTTTTGCAGATGATTCTATTACGGATCAAAAAGAACGTGCTAAAATATTTGGTCAATACGATCATGTCCGTATTTATGGCCGTGATTATTTTGATAAATTACGAAGTATCGGCTTCAAAGTAATCGAAGAAGAGTATACTAATAAAATTGCACCTGAATTAGTAGAAAAATATTGTTTGGCCAAAGGGGAAATTATCCCGGTTTGTTTCAAATAATTCAAAGTATAAATTTACACCATAAAAAAACCTGCTAAAGTTACTTTTTAGCAGGTTTTTAGTTTATTAGTGCGTCAGTTTATTTTTTTCATAAGCCGTTTATTTGTAATAAAAATAATCAGTTAGTCTTTAAGACCGGAACGAATTAAAACGATTTTGACAGCTATTACTTTCGAAATAATTAATGTAAAAACTAGATGAAGCAAAGACAAAAGGTAATTGCTATATTTACACAATCTTACGTTTTATAAAATGGAAAACCCTTTGCTCAAAATAGCCGCTTTTATGCTTACTGCATTTTATTCCTGCGTTTCTTTGGCACAAATAGAAAAAGAAGTTGCTCCGCCATACCACATTAAAACCATTTCATTTGTTCAAAATGACCAAACTATAATTCCAATTTTAAAACTAGGCGAAGGATTTCAATTGCAATTTGATGATCTTTTTGGCAATGAAGCCAATTATTATTACGAAATAATTCATTGCGATTACAGCTGGAATCCAACGGCAATACCTAAAAACGAATATTTAGAGGGTTTTGACAACCAAAGAATTCAGGAGTACACCAACTCTTTTAATACTTTACAAATCTATTCGCATTACAAATTAGCCATTCCAAATCAATTTACGCTCCAATTAAAAATCAGCGGAAATTACATGATAAAGGTTTTAGATGAAAATAAAGACATCCTGTTTTCGAGAAAATTTATTTTATACGAAGATCTGGTCACGGTTCCCATTCAAGTCAAACGAGCACGAACAATCAGCACTATCGAATTGAAACACAATTTAGATTTTGCGATTAAATCCAATTCCATTGTTTTCCAAACTCCGTTGCGGAATGTCAAACTGTTATTACTTCAAAACGGACAACTAAATAGCGGTATAAAAAATATAATTCCGCAGTATACGATAGGAAATGATTTGATCTACAAATACGATACTGAAACGCAGTTTTGGGCGGGAAATGAGTTTTTGTTTTTCGAAAATAAAGACATCAGAGCCGCAAACAACAACATTGGTCGGGTAGACTTTGACACCCCTATTTATGGTTCTTTTTTATACACTAATGCTGCTAGAGCCAATTTTCCGTATTCTTTTACCCAAGATGTTAATGGGGCTTTTGTAGTCAAGAATATAAGCGCTGCTGACAGCGAATTCGAAGCGGATTATGCCTGGGTCTATTTCAGTCTTTCGGCCCCCACTTTCAGAATGAATAAAAATATTTATGTTGCCGGTATGTTCAATAACTACGCATTAATCCCTGAATATAAGATGGACTATAATCCTAAAAAAGGGCTTTATGAAAAGGCTATTTTAATAAAACAAGGGTTCACAAACTTTCAATACCTTGTTGCGGATGACAAAGGAGTTCTTGATCCGGAAAATGCGATAGATGGCAATTTTTATCAAACAGAAAATGAATATACAATAGTAGTCTATTACAGAGAAAACATAGGTCGTTATGACAGGGCTGTGGGCAAAGGAATGGCAAATTCAATAAACACCATCAATTAAAAAAACTTTCATAAAATTCAACAAAACGATACCCTTTTTTTGTAAATTTGTTAGTACTAAACTCCTACACACCCATTTAATATGGTTTCTCAAATAACAAGAGGTATAAAAATTTCAGTATTGACTAGTTTTGAAGGTACGTACGTTAAGAACTACAAGCTTCATTTTGCATTTAGTTATGAAATTACTATTGAAAACCACAGTAAAGATTCCGTTCAATTAATCTCGCGTCATTGGGAAATTTATGATTCCTTAAATGATATCGAAATTGTTGATGGCGAAGGGGTAATTGGGAAAAAGCCTGTTTTAAAACCTGGCGAATTTCACACCTATAGTTCCGGTTGTCTATTATCATCCCCTTATGGTGCGATGAAAGGGTATTTTAACATGATTAATTTTACCTCAACAAAAAACTTCAAAGTCATTGTACCTACCTTCCGATTGTGTGCTCCCTTTGCTTTAAATTAATTTTTTTCGCTTAAAATATTCCTTTTTCTTATTCCTATTTTATCAATTTTAAAATTATCCTTTGTACTTTTGCAGTACAGTAATTTTTTGATAAAATATCGAGTAATTTATTTTTTAATTTTCTAATCTTAATCTCTTCAAACAGATTATCAAATTACAATATCATGCTAAAAGGATTTTTTCATGCGCCAAAAGCAGTAAACGAACCAGTAAAAGGGTATGCGCCAAATTCACCTGAAAAAGCCGCCGTACAAGCCGCTTATACTAAAATGTGGAATTCTAAAATTGACGTACCATTATATATAGGAAGCGAAGAAATTAGAACAGGGAATACCAAAACAATGTCAGCGCCTCATGACCACAAACATAGTGTAGGAACGTATCATCTTGCCGAAAAATCACATATCGAGAAAGCTATTGCAAATGCATTAGAGTCAAGAACAGCTTGGGCTAACATGGCTTGGGAACAGCGCGCAGCCATTTTCCTTAAAGCCGCTGAATTAATTGCTGGCCCTTACAGAGCCAGAATTAATGCCGCAACCATGATTGCTCAGTCTAAAAATGTTCATCAGGCCGAAATTGATGCGTCATGTGAGCTAATTGACTTTTTACGTTTCAACGTAGAATTCATGACTCAAATATATGGAGACCAGCCGGCATCCACCTCAGATATGTGGAACCGTCTAGAGTACAGACCTCTTGAAGGATTTGTATATGCGATCACGCCTTTTAACTTTACTGCAATTGCCGCAAATCTTCCAGCAAGCGCCGCAATGATGGGGAACGTTGTAATCTGGAAACCAAGTGATAGTCAAGTTTTTTCTGCGCAAATTATAATCGAAGTGTTCAAAGAAGCTGGTGTTCCTGATGGAGTTATCAATGTAGTTTTTGGAGACCCTTTAATGATTACCGATACCATTCTGGCAAGTCGGGATTTTGCTGGAATTCACTTTACAGGTTCCACTCACGTATTTAAAGATATCTGGGCAAAAATTGGAACAAACATTCATCATTACAAAACGTACCCAAGAATCGTGGGGGAAACAGGCGGAAAAGATTTCATCATAGCGCATTCAAGCGCAAACCCTAAACAAGTTTCTACGGGAATTGTTCGAGGCGCATTTGAATTCCAAGGGCAAAAATGCTCTGCAGCCTCTAGATCTTATGTCCCACAAAGCTTATGGCCCGCTGTAAAAGAGCAAATTATTGCTGATGTAAAATCAATGAAAATGGGATCTCCAGAAGATTTTAGTAATTTTATTACTGCCGTTATTCATGAAGGCTCCTTTGATAAATTGGTCAGTTTTATAGACCAAGCCAAAAAAGATACTGATGCGGAGATTATCGTTGGTGGGAACTATGACAAATCAGTTGGATACTTTATTGAGCCAACGGTAATTGTAACGACTAATCCTCATTATACCACCATGGCAACTGAATTATTTGGACCAGTTATGACTATTTTTGTGTATGAAGATGCAAAATGGGAAGAAACACTAGAATTGGTAGATACAACGTCTGAATACGCATTAACAGGAGCCGTTTTCAGTCAGGACCGTTACGCCATTGAAGTGGCGACAGTAAAATTACAAAATGCTGCCGGTAACTTCTATATTAATGACAAACCAACGGGTGCCGTTGTAGGGCAGCAACCTTTTGGCGGAGCAAGAGCTTCAGGAACCAATGACAAAGCAGGTTCTCCATTGAACTTATTGCGCTGGGCTTCTCCAAGAACAATCAAAGAAACTTTCGTTACTCCGGTAGATTACAGATACCCTTTCTTAGGAGAATAGCTATAATGAGGAATTCACCTCACCAAACAATGTATTTCATAAAAAATCCCAAGATTCAAAACAATTGAATCTTGGGATTTTTTTTAGGACTAGACGTTAACACCAAAAAAACGCTGTTATCCAATAAATACTTTTCCAAACTGATTGCCCCTTTGAAAACTATTTATAAACCACCCCAATTACATCCTTTGGATTGTTTTTGTTACTTTATTAAAAAAGCGCAATGAAACTTTAGCGATTTTTGACTTCCCTTTTATTTTTCAGACAAATCGAATTCTATCTTTTCAAGAAAACAGACTGGCCTTTATCGAAAATAATTTCAATTAATTGATTCGTCTTTGGAAAGAATTAATTAGCCCAATAAAATAAAAAACAATACTAAAATTATAATTAGTTCAATTTTTTGGCTTTAAAAAGAAACAAAAAACATTTTTTAAGGTTAATTACTATTATATAAAATAAAAAATTAAGATAAGATTAGGATTTTTAACTTAAAATTTAGATTTTTGAAGAATATAACCAAAAATCATAACTATGAAACTAAAGTTTAATGGATTCTTAGTACTACTACTAGTACTTGTGACGCAATTGACCTTTGCACAAGAACGATCTGTTTCAGGGATCGTTTCTGATAATGCAGGAATGCCTATCACGGGAGTCAGTGTATTAGTAAAAGGGACTAAATCAGGGACACAAACTGATTTTGACGGAAAATTTTCAATCAAAGCTACATCAAGCCAAATCTTGATTTTTAGCTATATTGGAATGAAAACTCAGGAAAGAGTAGCAAATTTCGAGAACTTGAAGGTTAAACTTATGGAAGACTCACAAGCTCTAGAAGAAGTCGTAATTACATCTCAAGGTATAAAAAGAGAGAAACAAGCAATTGGTTACGCAGTTAGCCAAGTTAAAGCAAAAGATCTAGAACAAAGGTCAGAAGGTGATATAGCTAGGGTTTTAAGCGGAAAGGCTTCAGGAGTGCAAATCATTAATGGTAGTGGTATTTCTGGTTCCGCAACAAACATCAACATTAGAGGCAACTACTCTGTTAGTGGATCATCTCAACCATTATTCATCGTTGATGGAGTTCCTTTTAGCTCAGACACGAATGCTAATGGTTCATTCATTAATGGTAACTCTGGTTCAAGTAGATTCTTGGATTTAGATCCGAACAACATTGAAAACGTAAGTATCCTAAAAGGATTTGCAGCTGCAACACTTTACGGAACTGAAGGTAGAAATGGTGTAATTTTAATTACTACAAAAAGTGGAAGTTTAAAAAAAGGACCTAAAAAAACAGAGATTTCTGTAAGTCAATCCCTTTTTGCTAACGAAATAGCATCTTTACCAGATTACCAAAATAAATTTGGTAACGGATTTGACCAAGCTTTTGGTAACTTCTACAGTAACTGGGGTCCTGGATTTTATCCAAATGGTATTGGTGGTTACACAAATCCAAATTCTGGAATTGCTGCTGATGGCACAATCAAACACCCATACGACAGAGCAAACTTAAATTCTGCTTTTCCAGAATATATTGGTAAAAGAGTACCTTATTCTGCAAAACCAAACAACGTTAAAGATTTTTTTAGAACAGGTATAGTTGCTAGTACTTCTGTTAATATTGCTGGAGCTTCAGCTGACGGAAAAACTAGTTTCAACTTTAACTTTGGTCATTTAGAAGATGAAGGATTTACACCTGGTAACAAATTAGGTAGAAATTCAATCTCTATTGGTGGTAAGTCTGCTTTAAGTAATAAATTTACAATTAGCGGAACTTTAAACTATTCAAATACTAATTTTAAAAGCCCACCAGTTGCTTTAAGTACAGGCTCAGGAGCTTCAGGAACAGGTTTGTCTGTGTTTTCAGATGTGTTTTACACACCTCGTAACGTAGACCTGATGGGATTACCTTTCCAAGATCCTATTACAGGAGGAAGTGTTTATTACAGAAATGATGGTGGAATTGTAAATCCAAATTGGACAGTAAACAATGCTTTCACATCACAATTAACAAATAGAGTTTTTGGTAATTCAGCTTTGAAATACGACATTAACGACAATTTGAACATAACTTATAGAGTAGGTATTGATAATTATACTGAAAGAAACGTTTCAGGAACTAATAAAGGTTCTGGAGGAGCATCTACCTCTGGACCAGTTTTAGGAGACTACAGAACATTTGATAACCTTAATACAATATGGGATCATAACATATTAGTAACCGGGCAGTACTCGCTTACTGATAATTTAGGACTGAATTTCAGTGTAGGGGCAACTTCCAGATCTACTAAATATGACCGTCAGGGAGTTAATAGTGTAGAGCAATTAGGATTTGGAGTATTTAGACACTTCAACTTCAAAACACAAACGCCAATTCAGTACTCAGAAAGCCGAAATATTGCAGGTATCTATGGTCAAGTTGAACTTGATTATAATAAATGGGCTTATTTGACACTTTCTGAAAGAAAGGACTGGGTATCTAATACAAATATTAATACTTTGGATTACCCAAGTGCGAGTTTAGCGCTTATTCCAACAAAAATATTCTCTGAAATAGCATCAGATAAGGGTTTGAATTATTTGAAATTAAGAATGGGTTATGGTACCTCTGCTGGATTTGCAACAGGATATCCAGTTTCAAACAACGTAACATTAGCTCCAAGAGGAAACATAAACGATGCAGGAACTACATTTCCTATTGTATCAGCTTCAAATAACTTAGGAAATCCTAATTTGAGACCCGAACTATTGACTGAAATTGAACTTGGTTTTGATTCCAAATTTCTGAGTAATAGAGTAAGTTTAGATTTTTCTTATTTCAAAAGAAAAACAAAAGATTTAATTACCGACAGACCATTACCTCCAAGTTCTGGATTTGGATCAACAAAAACAAATATCGGTCAAATTGACGGAGAAGGTTTTGAGGTTGATTTAGGTATAAACGTTATAAATCACGCAAACGATGGATTTAACTGGGATGTTAGTGCTAACGTAACTAAATCAAAATCTATCGTTACTTCTTTAGGTCCTGACACAGAACAAATTGTTTACGATGGATATTCTAACTTAGGTAATGCTGCAATTCCTGGACAACAATTTGGTATAATTGTAGGTAGTAGAATTCAAAGAGATGCTAATGGAAATAAAGTTGTAGAAAGTACTGGTTTGTATAAAATCGAACAAGGTATCTTTAACATTGGTAATCCAAACCCTGATTATATATTAAACGTTTCTAATAGTTTTTCATACAAAAATTTTAATTTTGGATTTTTAATTAATTATACAGCAGGTGGAGATATGTTTTCACAAACAATCGCAACTTTGTTAGGTAGAGGTCTTACAACTGATACAGTAGATAGATTAAATACATATATTCTTCCTGGTGTAAAAGCTGATGGATCTGTAAATGATATTCAAATCAACAATTCAGATAATTATTTCAGTAATATTATAGCTGGTGCTGACGAAATGAAAATTTATGACGCAACTGTAATTAGACTTTCTGAAATATCTTTTGGATATAACATACCACGTAAATTATTAGATAAAACTCCATTTGGAGCTCTATCTATATCTGTATCAGGTAACAACTTGTATTACAATGCTATAAATACTCCTAAAGGAATCAATTTCGACCCTAACGTAGCTGGTCTTGGAGTAGGTAATGGTAAAGGATTTGACCACTTGAATGGCCCAACGGCTAAAAGATATGGTTTTAGTATTAAAGCAAGTTTCTAAATTTAAAAATAACAATTATGAACAATACGAAAAAAATAGCAAGTGTAATAATTTTGTTCTTAGGGGCATTATTATACTCTTCTTGCGAGACAATAGACATGGATATGAAAGAGGATCCAAATGCATTATCTGTTGACAAGGCAGATGTGGATTTCTATTTAAATGGTGTTCAACGTTCTTTTGCACTTAACATGCAAGCTTATGGTAGAACAAGTATGGAAGTAACAAGGATGACTAATATGTTTGGTAGAAGTTATGAAAATGCTTATAGCCCTGCTACATTAGACTCAAAATGGGCAGTTTCTTATCAAACAGTTTTAAAGAACATCCAATTAATGAATGTTAAAGCTGCAGAAAAAGGATTGAAACGCCATATTGGTATGGGACAGGTATTAGAAGCATACACTATTGTTAACTTAGTTGACTTTTTTGGTGATGTCCCCTATACTGAAGCTTTATTAGGAGCTACTAATCTAAATGCAAAGGCAGATACTGGAGCATCAATTTACAATGCTGCTTTAGTTTTACTAGATAAAGCAATTGTAAATTTTTCAGAAACTAGTCCAACAACAACAACTTTCAATGATTTTTATTACAATAAAGATTGGACTAAGTGGATTAAGTTAGCTAATTCTATTAAGATGAAAATCTACATTCAAAGAAGATTAGTTGACCCTTCAGCTATCGCTAGTTTTAATACTATTGTAGCAACAGGAAACTTTATGCAAACTGCTTCAGATGATTTCCAATTTGACTGGAATTCAAATGTTAACAACCCTGATGGAAGAAGTCCTTTATACAGAGACAACTATTTAACTACAGGTACTTCTGAATACCAATCAAACTGGTTTATGGATTTAATGCTAAGTGACAAGTCTATAGCTGACCCTAGAATGAAATTCTACTTCTACAGACAGTTAAACGGACAATCACCAATTGACCCTACTACATTAAAATGTTCTATTGAACCAGCTCCAGCTCACTACGTAGCCGGAGGTTATACTTACTGTACTGTAGCTAATGGATACTGGGGCAGAGATCATGGAGACAATTTTGGTATTCCACCAGATGCTGACAAGAAAACTGCTTATGGAGTTTATCCTGCAGGAGGTCGTTTTGATGATAACACATTTAAAACTGTAAATAACTTAAGTGGAGCTAAAGGAGATGGAATTACACCAATATTACTAAGTTCTACTATGGATTTCTACAGAGCTGAAGCTGCGTTATACGGAGGTATAGGAAGTGCAAAAGCATTTATTTTATCTGGAGTTCAAAAATCATTCACTAAAGTGAGAGCTTTTATATCTAGAGATGCTGGTGCTATAGTATCAACTGTACCTGCTACAACAAGAGATGTAACTTATATGAACGAAGTTGGAAATAAATTTGATGCTGCTACTTTAACAGGTCAAAGAGAAATTCTTGCGAAAGAATTGTTCATCTCGGTTTTCGGAAACGGAACAGATGCATACAACTTTTATAGAAGAACTGGATTCCCTCAAAGAATTCAACCAAATCTAGAACCAAATCCTGGGCAATTTATAAGATCATTTTTATATCCAGCAAATGAATCTTCTTCTAATTCAAATATGAAGCAAAAAACTAGCGTTTCAGCAAGAGTATTCTGGGATAACAATGCTACAACTGGATTTCCAATTGGTAACTAATAAATATTAAACATGAAAAAATATATAAAAAACTTAACGTATTGCTTACTTGCAATGGGCATGGTACTATTACAATCTTGTAGTAGTGATGAAAGTACTGCAGACAATGTACTTGCCAACACTACAAGAGGCGCAATTTTAAGAACTTTAAAAGTAAACCAATCTACTTTTAATTTCTTTGATACAACTTCTAAATGGTCAGTAAATATTGAAGAACAAGATAGTAAAAATGGAGATCTTCTATCAGAAGTTAGATTGTATGTAAAACACACTAAAAATGGAGTAACAAGTGCCGAAAAATTAGTGAAATCATATTCCGCAACAGCCTTTCCAAAAGGATCTAATAATTTACCTACAGGTGAAGTAAGTGCTACACTTGCTGAGACTCTGGCTAAATTAGGGCTTACAACCGGAGGTTACACTACATCCGATAAATTTACAATGAGATTAGAATTAGTGTTAACGGATGGTAGAACATTTACTAATACTAACTCTTCTAGTACAGTTGTAGGTGGAGTTTACTTCTCATCAGGATTTGTATATTCAGTTCAATTCTTTTGTCCATTAGCTAGTGCAGCTGCTTTCAATGGTAACTACAAAGTAACCGCTGATGCTTGGGCTGACTACGCAGTTGGAGATATAGTGCCTGTTCAATACGTATCCACTGATGGATTGTATACATTTAGAATTAGAAATACAAACAATCCATACTTAAACAATCCTTCGACATCCTATATGATAGTAACAATCAACCCTTCAAATGCAGTGGCAACTGTTACTGCTAATGAGCAGTTCGACTACACAGGCTGGATGAAGGTAACAGTGACTGGATCAGGATCTGTAGGTTCTTGTACTGGGGACATTAACTTAAGATTAAACTTCAGTGGATCGTCACAAAATCAAACTTTTACCTTAGTTAAAATTTAGATTAAATAAATTTCCATATATCTAAAACCACCATCATTACGATGGTGGTTTTTTTTTATATATTTGCACCATGGAAAAAGAACATCAAATATTTGGGATTAGAGCTATAATCGAAGCCATACAAGCAGGCGCAACAGTAGACAAAGTCTACATTCAGAAGGAAGCGAGCAGCGAACTGATGAAAGACTTAATGAAAGTGATGAAGCGCGGTAATATTAACTTTTCTTATGTTCCGGTTGAAAAACTAAATAGACTAACGCCCAATAACCATCAAGGTGCAGTGGCAACCATATCCCCTATCTCCTTTTTTGATTTAGAAACATTGATTGAATCTGTAATTGAAAACGGGAAAAAACCATTGTTCTTAATATTAGATCAAATCTCTGATGCGCGTAATTTTGGCGCTATCATCAGAACTGCTGAATGCACCGGTGTAAACGGCATTATTGTCCAAAAAGCAGGCTCAGCTCCTGTGAATGGTGATACGGTAAAAACCTCTGCAGGAGCTGTATTCAATATTCCAATTTGCAAAGTAGAACACATCAAAGATGCTATTTTCTTATTGCAAGCAAGCGGTATCAAAACAGTTGCTGCAACTGAAAAAACAGATCAAAACATCTATGATATCTCTTTGAACGAGCCTGTTGCCATAATTATGGGATCTGAGGATCGTGGTGTAAACCCATCTGTATTGAAGATTGTTGACGAAAAAGCTAAACTTCCCATGTTTGGAACTATTGGTTCGTTGAATGTATCCGTAGCTTGTGGAGCTTTTTTATACGAAGCGGTAAGACAGAGAAGTTAATTTCCAAACCCTTCCCAAAGAATAGGGAACCAAAACAAATACACTAAAAATGAATCAAGACTCCCGTTTTGATTCATTTTTTTTGTCTGTAACAATGTGATACCCTACATGGAAATTGAGAGTATAATACGTTGATAATTGCTGTTGTACTTCATTTTCCTCATTTTCTTCATTTTTTGGAAGATTTACAAAATTACCGTTGGCATCAAATCGCTGCATGAATTTATCTGCCACGGGATCATAATCCGGATGTTCCCAATCATACTTATGGACTTTTTTATATTCTGGAGTTTTATATACTAACGTAAGAAGGAATCCGGAGAGCAACCCTGCCAGGTGACCTTCCCAAGAAATAGACTTATTACCTGAAATCTCAGGACTTGGAAAAACATACCAAACTAACCCCCCATAAACAACAATCACGGCAAGAGACAAGGCTATTAATCGATTGTACTTTGTTTGAATTCCCTTAAAAAAAATAAAACTAAACAACACATAAATTAAACTGCTGGCTCCAATATGGTAATTCTCCCGACCAATAATCCACGTAATAAATCCAGACAATAGAATTCCATACCCAACAACCGCCAACGATTGTTTCGCATAGAAAAATTGTAAAGCGACCAATAATACCAATACAGGTATTGAGTTGTTGTACAAATGCTCTACATCACTATGAATAAAAGGACTGAACAAGATTCCTTGCAGACCTGAAAATGTTCGAGGGTAAATACCGTTTTGGACAAAGTCAAAATCAAATCGGATTTCGAGCCAAAAAATAAACCACAGGAATACTACAAAAAAAAGAGGCAGTCCAATAACTAAATTCGTGAATTTAAAATGTTTGTCCATGAATCCTACTTGTTTATACGATCTTCTTAGTTCAAAAACTTCTCCAAAAGCAATTTAATGCAATTTTGTCATAGTGTAACCTAATAGTAAAATTAAACACAAGAATTCCTAGCCCAGATGGAAACGGCATCCCACGCTTTTTCGCGTGGATATAGTGTACAGCTGGAAATAGCTCCAAAAAATAAATTTGACAATCATAAATGGGCTTAGATTAAAAAAAATATTAATTTTGCACAATGGAAGCACCACTTGCAGAGCGCATACGACCACAAAAATTAGAAGAGTATATTAGTCAATCCCATTTGGTTGGGCCAAATGGTTCCTTGACACAACAAATTACAAAAGGAATTATCCCTTCCTTAATTTTTTGGGGGCCACCGGGCACTGGTAAAACTACTTTAGCACAAATTATTGCACAGGAATCAAAACGACCCTTTTATATTTTGAGTGCCATCAATTCCGGTGTGAAAGACATTCGCGAGGTGATTGAAAAAGCAAAGCAAAGTGGGGGTTTGTTTACGGCTAAAAACCCTATATTATTCATTGATGAGATTCATCGTTTTAGCAAATCCCAACAAGATTCGTTATTGGCTGCGGTAGAAAAAGGGTGGATCACCCTAATTGGTGCCACAACAGAAAACCCTAGTTTTGAAGTTATTCCAGCACTACTGTCCCGATGTCAGGTGTATGTTTTGAACGCTTTTAGCAAAAAAGACTTAGAAACACTTCTGGAACGCGCCATAAAAACAGACGCTTATTTGCAGACCAAAAACATTAAACTAAGAGAAACAGAAGCCTTATTGCGCCTTTCCGGTGGCGATGGACGTAAGCTGTTGAATATTTTTGAACTTGTTGTACATGCATCCGAAGAAGACGATGTTATAATCACTAACGAACGTGTTTTTGCTTTAGTACAACA
This sequence comes from Flavobacterium sp. RSP46, assembly GCF_003984825.1. NCBI lineage: Bacteria > Pseudomonadati > Bacteroidota > Flavobacteriia > Flavobacteriales > Flavobacteriaceae > Flavobacterium > Flavobacterium sp. RSP46. The sequence continues at coordinate 642,763 of NZ_RYDM01000001.1, read as the reverse complement.
AAATACCGTTTTGTATGACAAAACTGGCGAACAACATTATGACATTGTTTCAGCTTTTATAAAATCCATTCGGGGAAGTGATCCAAATGGTGCTGTGTATTGGCTTGCCCGCATGATTGAAGGCGGTGAAGATGTTAAATTTATCGCTCGTCGAATGCTTATCCTGAGTAGTGAAGATATAGGAAATGCCAATCCAACTGCTTTTATTATGGCCAATAATACCTTTCAGGCGGTTGCCACAATTGGATATCCGGAAAGCAGGATTATATTAAGCCAATGTGCCGTTTATTTAGCCACTTCCCCTAAAAGTAACGCTTCGTATCTGGCCATTGGAACTGCGCAACAACTTGTAAAACAAACTGGCGATTTACCGGTACCAATTCACTTGCGCAACGCGCCCACTAAATTAATGAAAGAATTAGGGTATGGCGAAGAATATAAATATGCACACGATTACACAAATAATTTTGCAGAACAAGAATTCCTTCCTAATGAACTGTCCAACAATCCCATTTATATTCCCGGAAATAACTCCCGAGAAAACATCACAAGAGAATTCTTAAAAAACCGCTGGAAAAATAAATATGGCTATTAAAACACAAAAAGGGATACACCGCAGTACATCCCTTTTAGAAAAATAATTAATTTATAATTGCACTAAAACTTTACCGCTATTTTTTCAGAATATAATTTGTCGTTTTCATAATACTCAAAAAACCATTGGTTGTTCTTAGCAATTAAAACACCTTTAATATCTCCTTTGAAAGCGATAAAAGATTCGGCACTAGAGGTTTTAAAAACTTTCATAACAACTTTTGGAGAACTATCAATCAACTGGAAACCGGTTGCCGTAGGCTGAGCATAAAGCAAATCCATTTCTTTTTCATCAGATACTGAGTCGCTGACTACTTTTTGAGCCAACACCACCGGAGCGGCCAAGGGCTTGGTGACTTCTGGCTCCATAGTTGTATTTATAGTACCGTTATATTTATATTGCAACTCATTAACGGATTCAAAAGCTTTGTTAAGCGCTTCGCCATACGCAGTTTCATATTGTTTCTCCTTGCTTTTCCCCACTGCAGATTGGAAAATTATTTTCCCGTAACAATCCTTAAGTGTCACAAATAACTTAGTCATCAAAAAAGCATTTTCTTTAACAACATCCATATACAACAAACTGCAACGGTCACTGTAGTCACTTGGAATGGCTTCTTTGCTGTAAAAAGCTTCAAAACCGGCTTTGTTTAGATTGAATTTAGACATTGTTGTCAGTCGATACTGATTCTCTGTTTTGAGGAAATCGTACTTAACGGGAATAATCACAGCTTTATAATCGTTTACCGATTGAGAATAGGAATAACTAACAACTAATATCAGCAGGAATACTAATGATTTTTTCATCTTTATAAATATTTTTTAAGTTCTAATAAATGGTTAATTTGTATGATGTGCTGTTCTACCTGAACTTTACTTTCATTAAAAAAAATAGCTTGCAGTCCCGCATCCAGTGCTCCTTGAACATCCGCTTCTAAACTATCACCAATCATGATACTTTTTTCTTTTTTGGCTTTGGCCAAATCTAAAGCGTAATCAAAGATAATAGGATTTGGTTTTTTTACCCCAGCCATTTCTGAATTAGTTATGGTCTGAAAATAGCTTCCAATTTTTGAATTGTTCAATTTTTTAAATTGCACTTCCGCAAAACCATTGGTTATAATATGCAAATTGTATTTAGGTTTTAAATACTCCAAAAGTTCCACTGTCCCATCAAAAAGATGATTGTTGTCCGGCAAAAACCGAATATAATCATCCGCAATAGTCTCTATTTCTTCATCTGAAATAGTATAACTCAACGCATCAAACGAGTGTTTCAATCGATTGTACCGCAACTCCTGATGGGTAATCTTATCGTATTGATAAAGTGCCCAACACGCTTGGTTAATTGGAACATATTTTTCAATAAATTCCTTGGTTGCTATCGTTGGATGATTTCTGTTAAAAATAGTCTCAAAAGTGAGCTCTGAATTTTTATCAAAATCCCAAAGGGTATGATCTAAATCAAAAAAAACGTTCTTTATATGTGTTTGTTTCATTTTGTAATTTTAAAATATCCCTTCATCTGCAAAGCTGAAATAACTGGTTTCAGTTATAATAAGATGATCTAATACTTTTATTTCTAAACTATCACCTGCCAATTTCAATTTTCTTGTAATTTGTTTGTCAGCATCACTAGGAATCAAGGTTCCGGAAGGATGATTGTGACACAAGATCAATGCTGTAGCTCCTATTTCGAGCGCCGTTTTGAAAACGATTCGCACATCGACCAATGTTCCGGTGATTCCGCCTTTACTCAATTGGGATTTCGACAGTACCTTATTGGAGTTATTCATATAAATAATCCAAAATTCTTCGTGTGGTAATTCCCCAATAATAGGCTGCATGATTTCGAAAATGATTTTGCTGGAAGTAATTTTCGTCAATTCCACAACCTCTTCGCCTCTTCTGCGTCTTCCTAATTCTAAAGCAGCAATAATAGAAATGGCCTTTGCCTCTCCTATTCCTTTAAATTGCATGAGCTGAGACAGTGATAATTTTCCTAAGGCATTCAAATTAGTATCTACGCTTGCCAAAATCCGTTTACTCAAATCCACCGCTGACTCATTCCTGCTGCCGGAACCTATCAAAATAGCTATCAGTTCCGCATCACTCAAAACACTTTTACCTTTCAGCATTAGTTTTTCACGTGGTTTATCGTCTTCGGACCAATTGGTAATAGGAAAAAAGGAATTTTCAGCCATTCGCTTGTTGTTTAAATTTGTTTGCGCATGCAAATACTATTTTCTAAACCCACATAAGGCTCATAATTATCAACAATAACATATCCCGCTTTTTGATACAAAGCAATGGCTTCCTTTTGCTTGTATAATGTTTCCAAAACAGAAAATGATGATCCAGAATCCTGCGCCCAAAGTTCCAATTCTCGTAAAATAGTTTGAGCCAATCCCATTCCTCGCACCTCAGGAGAAACAAACATACGTTTTATTTCAATTGTATTTTTATCATATTTTTTAAAACAACCGCAAGCAACAGCTTCGTTTTTTAGATATACAACAATAACATTTGGGTTTAATTCCAAAATATTATTACCCCAATAGTCGGTTTTTAATTCGGGATAACGCTCCCATAAACTTTTATCTAAAGCGCTAATAAGAGCCATAAAATCAGGATTTTCGCTTGTAGTCTTAGCAATTCTTATAGAATCTTTCATAGCATTATTTACTTTACCAATTCCTTTACTTCATCAAAATTCAATCCGCCGTAATTACCGGAACTCATCAACAACAAAGCCGAATTTTCAAGGTTTAAATTAAACAAATAATCCGCAAAATCTTTTGGATTGGTATAAATAATTAAATCTTTTTTGTTAAAAGCAGTAGCAATTTGCTCGTGTGTTACTTCCTCCAATTGTTTGATTTTTACGGCATCGGGCGAATAGAAAACTACTGCTGTATCAGCATATTCAAGTGCGCCTTCGTATTCTTTTAAGAATTCCGCATTCAAGCTACTATAAGTGTGAAGTTCTAAACAGGCCACTAAAGTACGATTTGGATATTGTTCTTTTACCGCCCTAGTCGTTGCCGCCACTTTACTTGGGGAATGTGCAAAATCTTTATAGGCCACTTTTGTTTTACTCTCCGCAATTTTTTCTAATCGTTTTGATGCACCTTTGAAACTGGCAATGGCTTCATAAAAATCAGCTTCATCAACACCCATATTCTGGCAAATCCATTTGGCACCAGCCAAATTATTAAGATTATGTGCTCCAAAAACTTCAATTGGCATGTCGCCTTCCGGAGTTTCCAGCAGTGTCACACCCTCATTAACAGTATATTTTGGGGTATGATAGGCTAATTTTCGGATTGGATTTGTAGCCGCTTCTGCAACACGTTTTACTTCAGTATCATCTTCATTATACACGAGAATCCCGCCATTGGTAATTTTGCCAATAAAAATTTCGAACTGCTCCACGTAATTTTCGTAAGTTGGAAAAACATTAATATGATCCCAAGCAATGCCCGAAATTAATGCAATATTAGGTTGGTATAAATGGAACTTTGGTCTTCTGTCTATCGGCGAGGACAAATATTCATCTCCTTCTAAAACGATAAAGTCATTCTCTTCCGTAAGATGCACCATTGTATCAAATCCTTCCAGTTGAGCGCCAACCATGTAATCTACAGCAATGTCATGGTAGTGCATTACATGCAAAATCATCGAAGTTATAGTTGTTTTTCCATGAGAACCACCAATAACCACACGTGTTTTATTTTTAGATTGTTCGTATAAAAACTCCGGATACGAATATATTTTGAGTCCTAATTCCTGGGCTTTCAATAATTCAGGATTATCTGCTTTGGCATGCATGCCAAGAATTACAGCTTCAATAGCTGATGTTATTTTTTCAGGAAACCAGCCTAATGCTGGCGGTAAAATGCCTTTTTTGTCTAATCTAGATTTTGACGGTTCAAAAATAGCATCGTCACTTCCTGTAACTTGATATCCTTTATTGTGTAATGCCAGAGCAAGATTGTGCATGGCACTACCTCCGACAGCTATAAAATGTGTACGCATTAATTGTTTTAATTTAGAGTTTTACAGTTCAAGTGAATTAAAAACTACTTTGAACCTTTTTGTTATTATAGGATTCTAAAAGAGATTTTGCCTTTTCAGTTTCATTCATTTTATCATTATATAAGCTAACCAGCTTTTGGTAACTTATTTTTGAACCACCAGCCAGAATTGCTTTTTTATACTGCTGTTCCGCACCTTTATATCGTTCGAAATATTCCTCAATATGTCCTCTGGACAAATAACCATCAACAGGCGACAACCGCAATAATTCATCGGAATATTTCATAGCCTTAGTTTCACTCCCGCCAACAATTCCCGGTAACTGAATGTATATTTCAATCAAAGCCCAACGCGCCTCTATATGTTTTGGATTCAGATTGATGGCTTTTTCAAAGGAGGCTTTAACTTCCGCAATCATCCCAAGCGCCTTAAATTTACTGCTCTCTTTAGCTCTCATTCCCATCGCACCACCATATTTATAATAATAATTGGCTTCTGATGGTTTTACTGTTTTTAGCTTTTTATAATAGGTAATTGCTTTTTCCCATGAATTATAATAACCGGCAATATCGCCTAAATACTCTATCGTCTTCAAATCTGAAGGATTCGTTTTTAGTATTGATTCAAATATTGTTTGTGCCTGCTCATACTTTTCCTCTTTGAAGAGTTTTTGCGCTTTTTCAAAATTGGATTGTGACCAAATCATAATAGGAAATAATAAAAAAACTAATATAAAATGTTTCATTCTTCAAAAATAAGGAAAATTTAAAGTAATAAAGAGCTTTTTTAATCTTAAAAAAAGTTAACAAATCAATATGTGTAGCGTGTAATAATAATACATACGAAACATTACCATAACACAGAGTAATTAATTTCGTCAAAACAAATTATGAAAAGAAAGAGAAAAATTCCTTTAGTGGTATTAAGCGATGTACACTTAGGAACTTATGGTTGTCAGGCCACCGAATTACTACAATACTTGAAATCGATTCAGCCAAAAATGCTGGTTTTAAATGGAGACATCATTGATATGTGGAGTTTTAGCAAAAGATATTTTCCTGCCTCACACATGAATGTATTGCGACAAATCATAAAAATGTCGAATCAGGGAACTCGAGTTATTTATATTACTGGTAATCATGATGAAGCTTTACGAAAATATTCCGATTTTATTTTAGGGAATTTTGAATTGGCAGATAAATTAATTCTGGACTTAGACGGAAAAAAAACCTGGATTTTTCACGGGGATGTTTTCGATTCTTCTACGAAAGGCTATGCTAAAATTTTAGCTAAACTTGGCGGAAAAGGCTATGATTTATTGATTTTGATAAATAGTTTTATCAATTGGGTTTTAGTGCTTTTGGGAAAAGAAAAAAGAAGCTATTCTAAAATGATTAAGGACAGTGTAAAAAAAGCCGTCTCTTTTGTGTCAAATTTTGAAACTACAGCCGCCGAAATTGCTATTCAAAAAAAATACAGTTATGTAGTTTGCGGACACATTCACAAACCCCAAATGAGGGAAGTACAAAATGAACATGGAAAGGTTATATATTTAAACAGCGGTGATTGGGTCGAAAACCTTACCGCATTGGAATACAAAAAAGAAAAATGGAGTATTTACCAGTATAAAAAAACGGACTATATAGACCATGAGAACAAAGAAGATGCAATTATAAATGACATTGTAACCAAAATTTTATCTTAATAACCCTGAGGAAAAATCATCTTATCCTAATAAATCCATATTTAAAAGAAATCAGTTATAATCCAATCTAAATAACAAACATGAAAATATTTTATGCTATTCAAGCCACTGGCAACGGTCATATCAGTAGAGCCATGCAACTTTATCCTTATTTACAAAAATTTGGCACTGTAGACTTCTTCATGAGTGGAAATAATGCTAGCCTAAAAATTGATTTACCAGTAAAATACAAAAGCGACGGTTGCAGCTTGCACTACAGTAAATGTGGTGGCTTGAACTACTGGAATATTGCAAAAAACATTAGGCCAATACAGATGTTCAAAGATGCAAGCTCTCTACCTTTAAAAAATTATGATGTTGTAATAAATGATTTTGATTCAATTACTTCTCTTGCTTGTAAATTACAGAAAGTACATTCGGTACAATTTGGACATCAAGCTAGTTTTGCGTCAAAATTGACACCAAGACCAGAAAAAAAAAGCCTTATGGGAGAAATAATTCTAAAACATTATGCTCCTTCTCCACAGTATATTGGACTGCATTTTGAGAAATACGATTCTTTCATTCTCCCTCCAATTATTAAAGATGAAATCATACAAGCCGAACCAAAAGACTTAAAACACATAACGGTTTATTTACCGTCTTTCCAAAAAGATTGTTTAGAAAAAGCGTTTAATAAACGCTCCGAAATTAATTTTCACTGGTTTTTGAATGATGTAAAACTAAAACATACCATTGGCAACATCACGTATTATCCTGTAAATCAAAAACAGTTCAATCAAAGCTTAATCAACTGTCATGGTGTCATAACCGGTGGTGGATTTGAAACACCCGCAGAAGCATTGTATCTTAGAAAAAAAATACTCAGCATTCCTATACGAAATCATTATGAGCAGGAGTGTAATGCTGCAGCACTAAAAAAAATGGGGGTTCCAGTAGTTTATGAAGTAGGTGATAATTTTGATTTAATCATAGAAAACTGGCTTAATAAGGATACTCCTACACCTAATATACTAGCTAATACAGTCCCTGACACATTACAGTTCTTATTTGACACCTACAACAGTAACTAATTCTTAAATTATGGCAACAAAAAAGGTGTTCTTTTAGAACACCTTTTTTGTGAAATTTATGAAAATTAGTCGTTCAACATTTTCCACAACTTGTCTTTTAATTCTGTCAAACCTTGTTGAGCCACAGAAGAAATAAACATATACGGAACATCCTTGAAAGCAACGTCTAATTCTACTTTTAGCTCTGCTTTTAACTCATCATCAAGCATATCGCATTTAGAAATCACCAGCAAACGCTCTTTGTCAAGCATTTCGGGATTATATTTTGTCAATTCATTTACCAAAATATCATATTCCGCTTTGATATCCGGAGTATCCACTGGAACTAAGAACAATAAAGTTGAATTCCGTTCAATATGGCGCAAGAAATAATGTCCAAGACCTTTTCCTTCGGCTGCTCCTTCAATAATTCCGGGAATGTCTGCAATTACAAAAGATTGAAAATCTCTGTAGGCTACAATACCAAGATTTGGTTTCAAGGTAGTAAACGGATAATCGGCAATTTTTGGTTTTGCAGAAGTCAAAACTGACAATAATGTTGATTTTCCTGCATTAGGAAAACCTACCAAACCTACATCAGCCAGCACTTTTAATTCTAAAATAACATCCATCTCTGCTCCAGGCAATCCCGGTTGAGAATATCTGGGGGTTTGATTTGTCGAGCTTCTAAAATGCCAGTTACCTAAACCACCTTTCCCACCGCGAGAAAGAATTTGTTTTTCACCCTCATCAGTAATTTCAAATAATATTTCTCCCGTTTCTTTATCCTTTACAACAGTACCCAGCGGCACTTCGATAAATTTATCGTCACCATCTGCACCGGTACTCCTGTCTCCACTTCCATCTCCACCATTACCGGCTTTGATATGTCTGGCAAACTTTAGGTGAAACAATGTCCAAAGTGCTTTATTTCCTACCAAATATACATGGCCACCACGACCACCATCACCACCGTCAGGGCCTCCTTTTTCAATAAATTTTTCTCTGTGCAAGTGCGTAGATCCTTTTCCTCCTTTTCCGGATGAAACATATATTTTAACATAATCTACAAAATTCCCTTCAGTCATTTTTTTTTGTTTAAAAGTTTATAGTTTAAAGATTAAAGATTAGCGGCACACTAACTTTACACATTAAACTTTAAACCAAATTTTAACCCTTTAAGGCTTTCACCATCACTTTATCAATCTTGACGCCATCCATATCGATAACTTCTAACTCAAATTTTTGCCAAATTAATTTCTCTCCTTGTTTGGGTATATGAGATAGTTCCGTCATTATTAATCCACTCACCGTAGTAACTTCATAATCATTGATTAGTTCATCTAACTCAAAGTACGTCAAGAAATCGTGCAACGAATAATGTCCGTCAACCAGCCATGTTCCATCTTCTCTTTCAATTAACTGAAAATCATCTTTATAAAAATCCGAAGCATCACCAACCAGCGCTTCCAGAATATCATTCAGTGTAATAACACCCTGAAAAACACCATATTCATCAGATACAAATGCGTAATGTATTCCGGTTTTTTTAAAATTCTCTAACGCTACATACGCCGTGGTTTGCTCCATCATAAAGGGAGCTTCGGTCATAATATCAGCCAAATTGAAATTTTGGTTCTCAAAATGGGCAAAAATATTTTTTAGGTTAACAACCCCTACAATATCATCATAATTCTCACCGTAAACAGGATAAATAGAATGCAACTCTTTAAGCATAAACTCTCTAACCTGTTCTTTATCTGCATGAAAAGGTAGAAAAACTACTGATTTTCTATGTGTCATCAAAGAATTTATTTTCCGATCACCAATATGAAAAACACGTTCCACAATATCTTGCTCTATTTCCTGAACTTCGCCTCCTTCAGTTCCTTCTTTGATAATCGCTCTAATTTCTTCTTCTGTAACTTTGCCGTCAGCTGTTGGTTTTATTTGTAAAATACTCAACAAAAATTCCGTTGAATGCGTCAACATCCAAATGAATGGAGCCATAATTACCGAAATAATTTTCATGGGTAATGCCACCGTTTTTGCAATGGTTTCCGGATGATTTAAACCAATTCTTTTGGGTAGTAATTCTCCTAAAACCATAGAAAAAAAAGTTAAAACCACTACAACAATCCCAACAGAAACAGAATGGGCATACGGTTTGAGTATCTCAAAATTATTGATGTAAGTTTCGACGTCAAATGTGATTTTATCCCCACTATAAATACCAGTTAGAATCCCTATCAAGGTAATTCCTATTTGTACGGTTGATAAAAATTTGTTTGGAGAATTGGCTAATTCCAATGCAATTTGAGCATTTTTATTCCCTTTTTTTGCAGAAGTTTCTAATCTATTTTTACGTGCCGAAATCAATGCGATTTCTGACATGGAAAAAATTCCATTAAGCAGTATTAGAAAAAATATTATTAGTATTTCCAATTTCTTAGTTGATTCGTTTGTGTATTAAAATGTGATTCCTCCATTTTTTGTTTTGAAATCGGTTGTTTGTAACCTCAATTTTATAGCCCAGATAACAGTGAAAAGCCCAAAGGTAAAAAAACTATTTTTCTTGAGGCTTGCAAAGTACAGCTGGAACTGCTCCTATAAATGATCAATAACGGTACTTACTCTTTGGGTAATTTCTGCAATGGTACCAATTCCATTTACTGCGTGAAATTTTCCTTGTCCCTGATAATAATCCATTAATGGCGCTGTTTTTTCATTGTATTCCTGGTAGCGATTTCTGATCTTTTCTTCGTCTTGATCGTCAATTCTGCCACTTGTTTTTCCTCTTTCTAACAATCGTTGTACCAGGATTTCGTCATCAGCTTCGAGTGCAATTGTTGCGGCAACAGTCGAACTAATTGAAACAAGAAATGCATCTAAATCTTTGGCTTGTGATAGTGTTCTTGGATATCCGTCAAATAAAATTCCGTTTGTGTCTGGATGTTTATTTACCTCATCAATCAACATTTTTGTCGTCAATTCATCCGGTACTAAATCCCCTGCATCCATATAAACTCTTGCTTGTTTGCCTAATTCTGTGTCGTTTTTTAAATTAAAACGAAATACGTCGCCCGTGGAAATATGCGTTAATTTGTACTTGTCTTTCAAAAATTCTGCTTGAGTTCCTTTTCCTGCTCCTGGTTTTCCAAATAAAACAATGTTAGTCATAATGTGTTGGTAATTATTCTTTTAGTTTATATACTTCGGATAAATTTCTTCCTAAACCATCATAATCCAAACCAAAACCTACAATAAATTTATTTGGGATTCGAATCCCAATATAATCTATTTTGATATCTTTTGTGTATGCCTCTGGTTTGAAGAAAAGTGTCGCTATTTTGAAATGCTTTACATTTTGTTTTTTGAATAATTCTTTGAGTTCCACTAAAGTATTTCCGGTATCTACAATATCCTCTAGTATGATAACGCTACGTCCAGTCAAATCCTGATTTAATCCGATTAATTGTTTTACCTCATTTGTGGTAGAAGTTCCTTCATAAGAAGCCATTTTTATAAAAGATACTTCACATGGTTTTTTATACTGTTTCATAAAATCAGAAACGACCATAAAAGCTCCGTTTAATACACCTACAAAAACTGGTATTTCATCAGCGAAATCATCTTCTATTTGCGCCACCATTTTAGCAATGGCAAAATCAATTTCTTTAGCAGAAATAAACGGAACAAATTGTTTGTCGTGAAGTTGTATCATTATTTTCGTTTTTAAAATAATGTGCAAAGATACAGAATTCGGATTTGTGAATTGATAAATGAGAATTAATTTGTAATTTTAAGTAAATTTCACATAAAAGGGCCTCAAAATGTATTGAAAGTAACAAAAGTTATAATAAAAATTCCGAAGAAAATAAAATTGTGTTTTCGGATTCCATCATTATAAAGTATCTTTGCTCAAACATACAATTACACCATGAATTATTTTTCTTCTGATTTCAAATTAGGAATTCTCGGTGGCGGACAACTGGGCAAAATGCTATTGTTTGACACCCGAAAGTTCGACATACAAACCTATGTTTTGGATCCAAGTGATGAAGCACCTTGCAAAATAGCTTGTGACCAATTCTTCAAAGGGGATTTAATGGATTTTGAAACCGTGTATAACTTTGGTAAAAAAGTAAGTGTTTTGACTTTTGAAATCGAATTAGTCAATCTGGAAGCTTTGGTAAAACTGGAAGAAGAAGGATTAAAGGTATTTCCTTCGCCAAAAACGTTGAAACTCATTCAAAACAAAGGAATTCAGAAAGATTTTTACATTCAACATACCATCCCTACAGCAAATTACAAGCGATTTGACAATTTAAAAAGTCTTATTGTTGACATTCTAGATTCGAAAACAAAACTACCGTTTGTGTGGAAATGTACGGAATTTGGTTATGATGGAAATGGCGTAAAAGTGATTCGACACATTTCGGATTTGGATAATTTAGCCAATGTAGAATGCATTGCCGAAGAAATGATTCCGTTCAAAAAAGAATTGGCTGTTATCGTTTGTCGCAATCCTTCCGGTGAAATAAAAACCTATCCTGTAGTAGAAATGGAATTTCATCCAGAAGCCAATCAAGTAGAATATGTGATTTGCCCAGCTCGAATTGATGATACAGTAGCCGAAAAAGCAAGAGCTATCGCATTGAATGTTTCTAAAAAATTCAATCATGTGGGATTATTAGCCGTAGAAATGTTTCAAACCGAAGACGATGAAATCCTTGTGAACGAAGTGGCTCCACGCCCGCACAATTCAGGTCATTACTCGATTGAAGCCAGTTATACCTCGCAATTTGAAAATCATTTGCGTGCCATTCTAGATTTGCCTTTAGGGAATACAGACAGTAAAGTAGCCGGAATCATGGTAAATCTAGTGGGCGAAGAAGGTTTTTCAGGAGATGTAGTCTACGAAAACATCGAAAAAATACTGGGATGGAATGGTGTTACGCCACATATTTACGGAAAAAAACAAACGCGTCCCTTTAGAAAAATGGGACACGTAACCATCGTAAATGAAGACATCAACGAAGCCCGAAGAATTGCTGAGGATGTAAAGAATACGATTAGAGTGATAAGTTAATTAAAAGATTGAAAAAATTAAAGATTGAAAAATTCAAAAAATTAATTAAATTGAATTTCTCAAAAATCTTTAAATGCTTAAATCTTTAAATCTTTAAATAAGAAACAATGAAAGTAGCCGTAATAATGGGAAGCATCTCAGATATGCCGATCATGCAAGAAGCCATAGATATCCTAAAAGCATTTGAAATCGAAATTGAAGTCGATATCGTTTCGGCACACCGAACGCCTGAAAAATTATTTGATTTTAGCATGAACGCACACACCCGTGGTATTTCTGTGGTTATTGCAGGTGCTGGCGGCGCGGCACATTTACCCGGAATGGTCGCTTCAATGTCGCCACTTCCCGTAATTGGCGTTCCTATAAAATCCAGTAATTCAATCGATGGCTGGGACAGCGTTTTATCCATTCTGCAAATGCCAGGTGGCGTTCCCGTAGCAACCGTAGCCTTAAATGGCGCCAAGAACGCAGGTATTCTTGCCGCTCAAATCATAGGAAGTCACAACAAAAGTGTCCTAGAGAAAGTAATTAAGTACAAAACCGGATTGAAAGAAGCCGTCAATATCGCTTCCCAAAGCCTCCAAAAATAAAAAAAAGCTCCATTACGGAGCTTTTTTTATGAATTCAAATAGTGAAATAATTTATTCTGCATCAACAACAATTTCAAGAACTCCTTCAAATTCTGATGCAATAATGTCCTCTCTGCTTAACCAGTATTCAGAAGTTGTAATCGTATAATTCACATTATCCGTGGTCTTAACATCCCATAAAATATCTTCCGCTTCCGAAAAAGGGACGTTTTCAGTCATTGGCAGATCGAACAATCTTTTGATCAAATTACTGCCAGACAAACCGTTGTTTAATAATTTCAGAATATTTTCTTTAGTCAATTCGCTTTCATTTTCACCTTCGACCGGGACCAAACTGCATTCAACAATCGTCGCTTTTGCATTAGGAAAAGTACCGTTGTAAGCTTTGAAAAGCAATTGATTGATATGAAACAATGTTGAATGCAATCCAATTTCGGGATATTCTTCACATACTTTATCTAAAAGCATATCGTTTGAAATTTGCTGAATTTGACCTTCATTCAAATCTTCTGATAATTTGTATTCCAATAGTATTGCAGCGGCATCTTTTGGTTCGAAATCACTTATTGCCATAAACAATAATTCCCTTAAACTGGCAACATCCCCATCAGCAGCATCCGGATAATCAAACTTTCCCAAGAGTTTTATATAATCCTCATTTGTCCAATATTCTTCAACCTCATCAACAGTATTCGCTCTATTTATTGTAATTTGATAATTCATCTTTTCTTTTAGTTTATTATATTTTTTTCGATTCATTTTTTACAAAACCAATCTTATTTTGACAATTTAAGGCTTTATTGTTTCCAAAAGAAATAAATAACATTTAAATAACACTTTTGAATCCGCTATTTTGGCCCAAATCAATTCCTTGGACAAACACATTTTTTTTATTAAATCCGTACCTTTGATTTCTTTAAACATCAAATTATTTTTATTACAAAATACAAATGAGCATCCTAACACACCCTTTCAATACAAAGTACAATACTGCACCTTTTTCGAAAATTAAAAATGAAGATTTCCTTCCTGCTTTTCAAAAAGGAATCGAATTGGCAAAAGCCGAAATCGATGCGATTGTACAAAATCCGATAAAACCCACTTTCGAAAACACGATTGAAGCATTAGCGTTCAGCGGCGATGTTTTGGACCGAATCTCAAGCATCTTTTTCAACTTGAATTCAGCCGAAACCAATGACGAAATTCAAAAAATCGCTCAGGAAGTTTCGCCTCTGCTCTCTGAGTTTGGCAACGATGTGCGTCTTAATCCGGATTTATTCGCACGAGTAAAAACAGTGTATGAGCAACGAGAAAAACTGAATCTCAATCCGGAGCAAACCACGCTTTTAGACAAAAAATACAAAAGCTTTTCCAGAAATGGAGCGAATTTACCGGAAGATAAAAAGAATCAATTGCGAGAAATTGATAAAGAATTATCGAAATTGAGTTTGCAGTTTGGCGAAAATGTTTTGGCCGAAACACAGGCCTATCAACTGCATATTACTAACAAAACAGATTTAGCCGGTTTGCCAGACGGAACTATCGAAGCTGCTCGTTCATTGGCTAAAAGCCAAGAAAAAGAAGGATGGATTTTCACATTGGACTATCCTAGTTATGTTCCGTTTGTGACCTATGCTGACAATCGGGAATTACGCATGGAAATGGCAATCGCTTTCGGTGCCAAAGGTTTTCAAAATAACGAATTTGACAATCAGGAAATTGTACTAAAAATTGCCAAATTGCGTTTTGACAGAGCGCAAGTTTTAGGTTATGCTACGCACGCTCATTTTGTACTTGAAGAAAGAATGGCCGAAAGTCCGGAGAAAGTAAAAACCTTCTCGAATGATTTATTAGAAAAAGCCAAACCGGCAGCTTTGAAAGAATTTGCACAATTGACCGCTTTTGCAAAAGAGCTTCACGGAATCGAGCAACTTCAAAAATGGGATGGTGCGTATTATTCGGAGAAATTGAAGCAACAATTATTCAATTTGGATGATGAAATTTTAAAACCGTATTTTCAATTAGAAAAAGTTTTGAACGGTGCTTTTGCAGTAGCGCAAAAATTATACGAAATTACTTTTGAAGAAGTTTACGAAGTAGATAAATACCATGAAGAAGTAACAACATACGCAGTAAAAGATGAAGACGGTCAATTAGTTGCGGTGTTTTATGCTGATTTCTTTCCAAGAAAAGGCAAACGAAACGGAGCTTGGATGACTTCTTTTAAATCGCAATATGTTAAAAAAGAAATTAACGAAAGACCTCATATTTCTATTGTTTGTAATTTCACGAAACCTACCGAAACAAAACCATCCTTATTAACTTTTAACGAGGTAACAACTTTATTTCATGAATTTGGTCACGCCTTGCACGGAATGTTAGCCAACACGACATATCCAAGTTTGTCCGGTACTTCAGTATATTGGGATTTCGTGGAATTACCAAGTCAGATTCTGGAAAACTGGTGTTACGAACCGGAGGCCTTGGCGTTGTTTGCCTATCATTATGAAACCGGCGAAATGATTCCGATGGAATTAGTCCATAAAATTAAGGAAAGTGCCAGTTTCCAGGAAGGAATGGCAACGATGCGTCAATTGAGTTTTGGGTTATTAGATATGGGCTGGCATGCACAAGATCCTTCTAATATTAAGGATATCAAAGCTTTTGAAACCGAACAATTTGCAGCCACACAATTGTATCCTGAAGTAAAAGAAAATGCGATGAGCACTTCTTTTTCACACATATTTCAAGGCGGGTATTCCTCGGGTTATTACAGTTATAAATGGGCCGAAGTGCTGGATGCTGATGCTTTTGAATATTTCCAAGAAAAAGGTATTTTTAATACAGAAGTGGCCACCAAATTCAAAGAAAACATACTTTCAAAAGGCGGAACAGAACACCCTATGATTTTGTACAAACGCTTCAGAGGACAGGAACCAAAACCGGAAGCTTTGTTACGAAGAGCAGGATTGGTTTAGAAACAAACTTATTGGAAATCCGAAGTAACAGGCTTCGGGTTTTTTCAATAGTATTTCACATACCTACAAAAAATTAAAACCAACAAAAAAATGAGTTTCTTATAAGCCGAGTGGAATAATTTAGCCCTGAATTAATTATATGGTCAATCCGGAAATTCTAGAGAAATATGTCCCAAAAGGAACAGAAATCGATTGATGGAACGGCAAATGTTATGTTAGTTTTATTGGTTTCTTGTTCGAAAACGTGCGCGTTTTAGGAATGAAGATCCCGTTTCTTTCTGGTTTTGAAGAGATCAATCTTCGTTTTTACGTAAAGCGTTTTGAAAATGGTGTATGGAAAAGAGGTGCCGTTTTTATCAGCGAAATTGTCCCTAAACTTGCCATTTCATTTGTCGCTAATACGTTTCACAATGAGCATTACCAGACGTTACCCATGAAACATACGTTGAAAAGTAAATGAAAACTCCAGAGAATTTATTTACCAATGGAAAGTAAAAAACAAATGGAATACGATTCAGGTAACAACCCAAAAAAATCCCATTGCAATTGCACCGGATTCCGAAGCTGAGTTCATTACGGAGCATTATTTTGGGTATACCAAAATCAACGAAAATGCAACTTTTGAATACGAAGTCACGCATCCCCGATGGCAACAATTTGAAGTAACGAAAAACGAGTCAGTAATTGATTTCGAAGGCGTTTACGAAAAAGAATTACTTACGGATTAATTAACTACAACGAAACGGTTACCTGGCGCGGTAAATATTTTGGTTTCTAAAAACCCCTTATTCCTTTTATCCTCGAAAGAAACAAAGTATTAAAAGCTTTGTCTGAAAATAAACAGTAAAAACCAACACACTACGTACACAAAGACCAAACTACTTCAAAAATTCTCGAAAATTATCTTTAATCAACACTAGAAAAATATCCTATTCACCAAATTAATACTATTATTAGTGAACGTACTCACCAATTAAGTGCTTTTTAAAATAATAAAAGTAACAACCACCAAACTATCGGAATGCTTTCAACACAAAAAGAAGTATAATATTTTGATCGTTTTTCATTGGCAAAAATCAAAAATAATGAAATCATCAGTACTAAAATGAAGTTTACAATCAATTGATCTTTATCTAAATTACTTTTAAAAAACTCCAATAAATAAAATGGAATCAAAAGTAACAGTCCCAATATTTTGGTACGGTTTGCTCCTATTTGTTGGGGTACGGTTTTAAGATGCGGATCGTCGTGTGCCATATCAATGATTTCAAAAACAAGCACCAATACAAAAATCAAGATAAAGCGTTGCATGCATTTTAGATAGAAATCTATGGTTATTGGGATGCCCGCATCTAAAATTGGGAGTCCTAGCGTGACACCCACCCAACACAATGCTACGATATAAATTTTGACACCAGCCCAATTTCTTGCATTTTTTTTATTTGGAAAAAAAGGAAGCGTATACAACAAGGTAACACTCAAAAAAACAATAGCGGTAATTTGCGTCACTCGTTCCAGCATAAAGAAATAATAGCCTACAAATAGAAGGGAGCAAAAACTAAACAAAGCAATCCCTTTTAGTTCCTTGCGCATTTTTATCTTTTTGGATCGAGCCAAAGCATCGTATTTCACAAAATTATACCCCACAATAGTTCCAAAAAAAACAAAATTAGCAACTGGTTCACCTACTGGAATGTGGAACATATAGTTCGTCATTCGGACCAAAGCATAACACGATAAACCCACGTGAATACTACTATTTATATAAAAATCGAATATTTGTTTAAAAAACCTCATTAGACAAAATTAATCAAAGTGTTAATAAGAACGGCTTTTAGTTGAAAAATTCACAGAAAATCCGATTAAAAAAGGCAATTAATAGCATATTAATATTTAATTTTACAGCCTTTTAAAACAAGAAACACACAACCTATTTTATATACAATGAAAACAGACGCTTTTGCATTAAGACACATTGGCCCTAGAGAAAATGATTTAGAACACATGTTAAAGACAATTGGGGCAGCAACGCTGGAACAATTGATTCAGGAAACGATTCCAAGTGACATTCGTTTAAAATCTGATTTAGATTTAGAACCTGCAATGACCGAATATGAGTTTGCAAATCACATTCAGAAATTAGGAAATAAAAATAAAGTTTTTCAATCCTACATTGGTTTAGGATACAATGCCGCAATTATTCCTGCAGTGATACAAAGAAATGTATTTGAAAATCCAGGATGGTATACTGCCTATACGCCGTATCAAGCCGAAATTGCGCAAGGCCGTTTAGAAGCCATTTTGAATTTCCAAACGATGGTTATCGAATTAACCGGAATGGAAATTGCGAATGCCTCTTTATTAGATGAAGGAACTGCAGCCGCAGAAGCAATGGCACTGCTTTTTGACGTTCGCTCTCGGGATCAAAAGAAAAACAACACCAATAAATTCTTCGTTTCTGAAGAAATATTACCCCAAACTTTATCCGTTTTACAAACACGTTCCACGCCAATTGGTGTCGAATTAGTACTAGGAAACCATGAAACATTCGATTTTTCTTCGGACTATTTTGGAGCAATCCTTCAATATCCGGGAAAATTTGGGCAAGTACATGATTATACTGCCTTTATCGCTAAAGCAGCTGCAAACGAAATAAAAGTAGCTGTTGCCGCTGATATTTTGAGTTTGGCTAAATTGACACCACCCGGAGAAATAGGCGCTGCTGTTGTTCTTGGAACAACACAACGTTTTGGAATCCCGCTAGGATACGGTGGTCCGCACGCCGCTTATTTTGCAACAAAAGACGAATATAAAAGAAGTATGCCAGGAAGAATCATCGGCGTGACAGTTGATACGGATGGAAACCGCGCCTTGCGTATGGCGTTGCAAACCCGTGAGCAACACATCAAACGGGATAAAGCGACTTCTAACATTTGTACCGCTCAAGTATTATTATCCGTTATGGCCGGAATGTATACCGTGTATCACGGACCAAAAGGATTGCAATATATTGCAAATAAAGTACATGCTTCAGCAGCGACATTGGCTAATGCATTAGAAAAATCTGGTTTCCAGCAAATGAACACTGCTTTCTTTGACACCATTGTCGTCAAGGCTGATGCTAAAAAAGTAAAAACAATTGCAGAAGAAAACGAAATTAATTTCTATTACATTGATGATAATACGATTTCAATTTCCTTAAACGAGACGACAAGCATTGCTGATTTGAATAAAATTATTGCTGTTTTCGCTTCTGCAAATGGGACTCCGCTTACACTGATTGAAACGTTATCAAAAACCAATCATTTTCCTGAAAACGTAAACAGAACATCAACGTTTTTACAACACGATGTTTTCAATAAACATCACTCAGAAACAGCTTTGATGCGTTACATCAAAATGTTAGAAAGAAAAGATTTAGCGTTGAATCACTCGATGATTTCATTAGGGTCTTGTACCATGAAACTGAATGCCGCTTCAGAGATGTTGCCTTTAAGCATGCCACAATGGAATAACATTCACCCGTTTGCACCACTTGATCAAGCGCAAGGATATCAGGAGATGTTGGCTAAATTAGAAAACCAATTAAACGTCATTACTGGTTTTGCAGGAACAACATTACAACCTAATTCAGGTGCTCAAGGCGAATATGCCGGATTAATGGTGATTCGTGCGTACCACCAGTCAAGAGGAGATCACCACAGAAACATTGCTTTAATTCCATCATCCGCGCACGGAACAAATCCTGCATCAGCAGCGATGGCAGGAATGAAAGTAGTGGTAACTAAAACATTGGAAAACGGAAATATTGACGTAGAAGATTTACGCGAAAAAGCAGTTTTACACAAAGACAATCTTGCCTGTTTGATGGTAACCTATCCATCGACTCATGGAGTTTTTGAAAGTGCCATTAGAGAAATCACACAATTGATACACAATAACGGAGGCCAAGTATACATGGATGGTGCGAATATGAATGCGCAAGTTGGATTGACAAATCCTGCAACTATTGGCGCTGATGTATGTCACTTGAACCTACATAAAACATTTGCGATTCCTCACGGCGGCGGCGGACCAGGAGTAGGACCTATATGCGTTGCGCCACAATTAGTGCCGTTTTTACCTACTAATCCTGTAATTCCAACTGGTGGAGAAAACGCGATAACAGCAATTTCTGCCGCACCTTGGGGTTCCGCATTAGTGTGCTTGATCTCTTACGGCTATATCTGTATGCTAGGTGCCGAAGGATTGAAACAATCTACTCAATATGCCATTTTAAACGCCAACTATATTAAAGAGAAACTAAACGGTCATTATGATACGTTGTATTCTGGAGAAATGGGTCGTGCCGCACACGAGATGATTTTAGAATGCCGCCCTTTCAAACAAAAAGGAATTGAAGTTACTGATATTGCAAAACGCTTGATGGATTACGGTTTCCATGCACCTACGGTTTCTTTCCCAGTGGCAGGA
The DNA here is from genome assembly GCF_003984825.1 of Flavobacterium sp. RSP46. Classification (NCBI taxonomy): domain Bacteria; kingdom Pseudomonadati; phylum Bacteroidota; class Flavobacteriia; order Flavobacteriales; family Flavobacteriaceae; genus Flavobacterium; species Flavobacterium sp. RSP46. The sequence continues at coordinate 622,241 of NZ_RYDM01000001.1, read as the reverse complement.
ACATTAATGATTGAACCTACAGAAAGTGAAAACCTGGAAGAGTTAGATCGTTTTTGTGATGCCATGATTGCAATCCGTAAAGAAATTGAAAACGCAACAGTAGAAGACAAAAACAATGTTTTGAAAAATTCGCCCCACACATTAGCCATGCTAACTACTGATATCTGGAATTTTCCTTACACTCGGGAACAAGCCGCTTTCCCATTAGATTATATTGCCGAGAATAAATTCTGGCCAACCGTACGAAGAGCAGATGATGCCTATGGAGACCGAAACTTAGTTTGTTCCTGCGCACCAATTGAAGCCTATATGGAAAGTTAAACCACCACAAAATGTCTCGAGAAATCGAGACATTTTTTTTGCGCAATAAAATTACCTGACCAGAGAAGCCCCTTGATCAAAAAAAATGAAAAAGATTTTTTTTTAACTTGAAAGAAGTAAGAAATAAAAATCGCATCAAAACATTCCTTTTACAATAAAAAATTCAATATTTTAGCCAATAAATTATTATTTCACAATTATATGCATGCATAGTAAATATTGTGACTGTACTAATTTTTTAATGATTAATTTAGCATAAATTTTGGAAAATTAACGCAATGAAAATAAAAATAGCTGGAATAGGAAGTTATATTCCTGAGAAAAAAATAAGCAATACAGATTTTGGCGAACATGTTTTTTTAAACGAGGATGGAACCGCTTTTGGTTATCCAAACGAAGTAGTCATTAATAAATTTAAGGGCATTACCGGAATTGAACACCGGCGCTATGCAGAGGATCATTTAAACTCCTCCGATCTCGCTTTTTTTGCCGCTCAAAAAGCAATAAAAAATGCTGGAATTGATCCTGAAACAATAGATTACATCATCTTTGCTCATAACTTTGGCGATGTAAAATACGGCACAAGCCAGTCCGATATGCTTCCAAGTTTAGCCACACGTGTCAAACACAAGCTACAAATAAAAAACCCAAAATGTGTTGCATACGACATCCTTTTTGGCTGTCCCGGATGGATCGAAGGCGTACTTCAAGCCAATGCTTACATCAAATCCGGCATGGCAAAACGCTGCTTGGTTATAGGTTCAGAAACGCTTTCCAGAGTAGTCGATGCGCATGACAGGGATTCCATGATCTACTCAGATGGTGCCGGCGCTTCTATCATTGAAGCTTCAGATGATGACGCCGGTTTGTTAGCGTATGAAAGTGCCACCTATGCAAATGACGAAGCCAACTATTTATTCTTTGGAAAATCCTACAATCCTGATTTAGATCCGGACATTCGCTACATAAAAATGTACGGACGTAAAATCTATGAATTTGCATTAAATCATGTCCCTGCAGCCATGAAAAGTTGTTTAGACAAAAGTGGACTAAGTATTGATGATGTCAAAAAAATTCTTATCCATCAGGCTAACGAAAAAATGGACGAAGCAATCATACAGCGTTTTTACAAATTATACGACAGAACAGTTCCTAAAGACATCATGCCCATGAGTATCCATGAACTGGGAAACAGCAGTGTTGCTACCGTTCCAACTCTTTTTGACCTGCTCATCCGAGGCAAAATAGAAAATCAGGAAATACACAAAGGAGATGTTATGATTTTTGCCTCGGTTGGAGCAGGAATGAACATCAACGCCTTTATTTACCGATATTAATTCTTTTTAGGAAATTGTAATCAGGAGCTAATCCGGCTGTCCATTACAATTCCTCACTACAAAACTTGTTTTTCTAAGGTGCAATAAAGCTTCTTTTAGTCGCTTTTTGCACCTTGAAAAACTACATTTTGAAGCTCCGGGATTTTCATTACCATCCGGGCTAAAAAACAATCTTCAAAAACACATTTATTACTATATTTGTGCCTTCGTTCACCAGCGGACAAATCAAAAAAACATGTACGAAAAAACGTTTCCCAATAAAAGATTCAAACATACTTTAGAATTTCTAAAAAAACATGTCTCCTCCTCAGAGACCATCTTAGACTTAGGCGTTGAAAACCCTTTCTCTAAAATCATGAAATCCGAAGGATTTACAGTTACAAACACAGCCGGAGAAGACTTAGACAAAGACCAATCCGTATTTTTAAGAGAACAAAAAGAGGTTGTAACCGCTTTCGAAATTTTTGAACATTTAATAAATCCTTTCACTATTTTAAACGAAATAAAATCGGATAAACTTTTTATTTCTATACCATTGCGACTGTGGTTTTCTCCAGCTTACCGCAGTAAAACAGACCCCTGGGATAGGCATTACCATGAATTTGAAGACTGGCAACTCGATTGGCTATTAGAAAAAACAGGCTGGAAAATAATAGATCGGCAAAAATGGACCAATCCCGTTAAAAAATTTGGAATTCGTCCCTTATTAAGAAAGTTTACCAACCGATATTATATTGTTTACGCTGAAAAAATCAAATAGATTTAAGATTGTAGATTAACGATTTCTGATTTCTGATTTCTGATTAACGACTTGCAACAAATCGTTAATCTGAAATTTAAAATCTAAAATCTAAAAATTTTTAAATGAATTATTACATTGTTATTCCGGCCCATAACGAGGAAGCATTTATTGCTTTAACGCTAAATTCTTTGATTTCGCAAACCATTTTGCCCAAAAAAGTAGTCGTAGTCAATGACAATTCTACTGATAAAACGGCCGAAATCGTTATGGCTTTCGCCAAAGAAAATCCGTTTATCACATTGGTCACTAAAACCTCCCAAGCAATTCATTTGCCGGGAAGTAAAGTTATTCAGGCCTTTCACAAAGGTTATGAAACATTAGATGAAAATTATGACGTAATCGTGAAACTGGATGCCGATTTAATTCTGCCCAACAACTATTTTGAAACTATTTTAAACATTTTCGAAAAAGATGCAACAATAGGAATGGCAGGCGGATTTGCTTATATCGAAAAAAATGGCACATGGATTCTGGAAAATCTTACTGACAAAGACCATATTCGTGGCGCATTCAAAGCCTATAGAAAAGCATGCTTCGAGCAAATAGGCAATTTAAAACCGGCAATGGGTTGGGACACCGTAGATGAATTACTATGTAAATTTTACGGATGGAAAGTCATTGCGGACACTTCATTACTGGTAAAACACCTAAAACCAACTGGCGCTAATTACAATAAAACTGCACGTTACAAACAAGGCGAAGCATTTTATACTTTAGGCTACGGCTTTTTAATCACTTCCATCGCTTCGGCAAAGCTGGCAATAATGAAGAAAAAACCGCTACTATTTGTAGATTACATCAGCGGTTATTGGAAAGCTAAAGTAGCTAAAACTCCATTATTAGTTACAGAAGAACAAGCAAAATTCATTAGAAAATATCGTTTAAAAAAAATGAAGGAAAAGCTTTTTTAGCTTCCAAAATCAAAAACTGCTAAATTGAAAGATATAACTCCTTACAATTTTTGTAATTTAGCCCATATTCGCAAAACTTATGATGCTCATTCGATATATAACACAGATAGGAAGATACTTCCTAATGCTGAGAGAAATTTTTAATAAACAGACCAAATGGTCTGTGATGAGAAATTTAATTTTCAAGGAAATTGATGACCTAATCATTGACTCTCTTGGTATTGTTGCCTTTATCTCTTTTTTTGTTGGAGGTGTAGTTGCTATACAAACTGCTTTAAATCTAACTAACCCATTAATTCCAAAATATCTTATCGGTTTTGCGACACGACAATCCGTAATATTAGAATTCGCACCCACTTTTATCTCCGTGATTATGGCCGGAAAAATGGGTTCGTTTATTACCTCCAGTATAGGAACCATGAGGGTTACCGAACAAATTGATGCCTTAGAGGTGATGGGTGTAAACTCCTTAAATTACTTGGTTTTTCCTAAAATAATCGCCTTATTATTATACCCATTCTTAATAGGAATTGCTATGTTTCTGGGAGTTTTGGGAGGCTGGATGGCAGGCGTTTATGGTGGTTTTATCTCTAGTACTGAGTTTATAAATGGCACACAGATGGATTTCATCCCGTACCACATTGTTTATGCATTCATAAAGACACTGATATTTGCCATGTTACTGGCCACAATCCCCTCTTTTCATGGCTATTATATGAAGGGCGGTGCGCTTGAAGTAGGTAAAGCCAGTACCGTTTCTTTTGTTTGGACATCAGTTTCCATAATACTATTCAATTATATACTAACACAGTTGTTACTAGGATCATGATAGAAGTACAAAACATAGAAAAATCATTTGGTGGAAATAAAATTCTTAAAGGTATTTCTACGGTTTTTGAAACCGGAAAAACCAATTTAATTATTGGACAAAGTGGATCCGGAAAAACAGTTTTGCTCAAAAGTCTTTTAGGTATTCATACTCCGGAATCTGGAACAATTTCATTTGATGGCCGAATTTACTCGGAATTAACGTCTGACGAAAAACGAGAACTCCGCACTGAAATTGGAATGGTTTTTCAAGGAAGTGCTTTATTTGATTCGATGACTGTCGCTGAAAATGTTGGCTTCCCATTAAAAATGTTCACTAGAGACAATAAAGCAAAAATTCAGCAGCGCGTAGATTTTGTATTAAAAAGAGTCGATCTTACTGACGCCCATAAAAAACTCCCTTCGCAAATTTCAGGAGGAATGCAAAAACGCGTTGCTATTGCCCGCGCCATTGTAAACAACCCCAAATACTTATTTTGTGATGAACCTAACTCTGGTTTAGATCCAAATACCGCTATATTAATTGATAATTTGATTAAAGAAATTACAGAAGAATATAACATCACAACGGTTATCAATACACATGATATGAACTCCGTGATGGAAATTGGAGAGAAAATTCTATTCTTAAAAGATGGCTTAAAAGCGTGGGAAGGAAACAAAGAAGAAATTTTCAGAACCGATAATGAGGCTGTTGTCGCCTTTGTTTATTCTTCAAATTTATTCAAAAAAGTACGTGAAGCGTATTTGAAAGCGTAAAAAGCTAGCTTGACCTCAACAACTCCACCTCAGCATTAGGATTGAATAAATAGGTTTTTCCAGAACTCATTTCCAGACACTCAAAGCGCTTAGTTCTTACGGCAATTTTCTTGAATATCTTTCCGTTTTGGATTCGAAAAACACTACCGTATGGGATTTCGAATACATAGTTTTTGTCATTTTGCTGGTCAAATTGTTTCAGGGCTAATGCCAAAGTAGCATCAGTATCGCTGCTGGCTGTAGGATTTTTGAAATGTCGAGCTAACAAAGGCAACAAATGATTCGGAAAAATTTCTGGTCGAATATAAGGAATCATCAACCGTTGAAAAGAATATTTCCATTCGTCCCCATGCGGCTTAATATTTCTGCCGAACTTTTCAAACGCAACCAAATGCGATATTTCATGAATCAACGTAATCAAAAACTTGTATTTATTGAGATTTGAATTTACCGTGATTTCATGCTTCCCGTTTAAGCCTTTTCGATAATCACCATGACGTGTCTGACGCTCGTTGACAATCTTAAGATGCACTTGATTAGCAACAATAAGTTCAAAAACGGGTTTTACCGCATGCTCTGGAATAAATCTGGCTAAGGTTTCGCTCAAAATAGACGTGAGTTATAAATTAAGGATTCGTAGAAGAAACTTGCAACACTTTACCATTGAAATATTTATTTCCAGTTAAAGTAAAATCATAAATATAATTAGCCATTTCACCCGCTGATATTGGCGCTTGATATCCCGGAAAAGCTTCTGCCAACATTTCTGTTTGCACGGAACCCAAAGCCAAAACATTGAAAGAAATCCCGCGTTCTTTATATTCTTCAGCTAATAACTCTGATAACGTAATCACGGCTCCTTTACTTGAACTATACGCTGCTAATCCAGCAAACTTTAAACTTCCCTGAATCCCACCCATAGAACTTATGGTTACTACATGGCTTCCTTTTTGCAGATAAGGCAGGCAAATTCGAGTCAAATTAGCCACTCCAAAAACATTGACCTTATAGATGTTTTCGAAATCTTCCTGAGTCGTTTCTGAGAAAGGTTTCAACAATAAACTTCCGGCGTTATGAATGACTGCATCTATTTGTTTCCAAGACTTAGAAAGGAAATCACTTACTTTCACTAATTCAGATTCATTGGACAAATCAACTGAAAGACAGATAATATTCTCGTTGCCCAATAAAGCTTGAGGAATCTTTCTGGATATGGCTAGTACTTGGTGTCCCGCATTGGCAAATTGCAATGCCAATTCAAATCCTATTCCTCTACTCGTTCCTGTGATGATAATATTTTTCATGTAGCAAAAATAAACAAAAACGACAAAAAAGTAAGGCTTTAGGCAAAGGATTGTTGTTACAATAAAAATTAAAAATTTCAGGAATTTTACTTATTTTTGACAAACCAAATTAACATCAGATTTCAAGAAAAATGACCGAAAGCATACAATTCGAAACTGCAAAAATGAGTGACATTGATGGAGTATTGGTATTACAAGAATTGTATCTTGTAGTAAATTTATCCGAAGAAGAAAAAATTTCTGGATTTGTTACTACGCCATTTTCAATACTACAACTAACCGAAGTTATTCAAAAATCAGAATTATTTATTGCCAAGAAAAACAACAAAATCATTGCTTACATTTTTGCAGGAAGTTGGGAGTTTTTCCAACAATGGCCCATTTTCAATTACATGAGCTCCTTGTTTCCTGAATTACACTTTTTAGATTTTAAAATCACCACAACAAATAGTTTTCAATACGGACCCATTTGCATTCACAAGGAATACCGTGGCAGGGGATTGATCAAACCATTGTTTGAATTCATGAGAATACACATGGCACAAAAATATGCGTTGGGTTTGACATTTATCAATAAAATAAATATCCCGTCTATGAAAGCGCATACCGAAAAACTGAAATGGACCATTATTGGGGATTTTCAGTTCAATAATAATGACTATTCTATATTAGCGTATAATATGAATCAGCCGGTTTCTAAAACTATTTAAGCAATACGATTTCTTGTGTTGGCGTATTTGCCATTTGCGTTACAGCGGGTAATAATTCTTGAATAAAAGAAGTCATGTGAGGAATATCCATCGCTTTGAAATCATCCGAAACATGATGATAAAAGTCAAAATTTTCAAAATCGAATGTACTCACTGATTGGCAAGGCACCTTAAAAACATCATAAAAAGAGAAGTTATCGGATCTGTAAAATAATTTATATTCGGCTTCTTTTGGAAGAAAACCTATCGTATTTTTTCCAGTATATTCATTGATTTTTCCTGCCATATTGGATTTATCAAAACCAGTAATATAAGCTAGATACGCTCTTTTCATTGGCACACCAATCATTTCAATATTGAATTGAGCATACAATTTAAAATCTTGCGCTTTCAGTTTTTTGGCTAAATGCTTAGAACCTAATAACCCTTTTTCTTCTCCTGCAAAAAATACAAAAAGAATACTTCGCTTATTGTTTTTGGCTATGCTAAAATATTTTGCCATTTCAGCAACTGCAGTTGTTCCTGAAGCGTCATCATTGGCACCATTGTTTATAAAATCTCCCTTCACTCCTTTTTTATCCAAGCCAATATGATCGTAATGTGCGCTTAGCATTATAAATTCATTTTTAAGAACCGGATCGTTCCCTTCAACAAAACCGACGATATTAAAAGCGGTTCCCTTAAAAGTGGATAATGTATCGCGATACGATTTGAAATAAGGTTTTACATTGTTGTCTTTAAAAAACTGCTCTAAATAATCCGCCGCTTTTACCATTCCTTCTTTTCCGGTTTCCCTTCCTTCCAGTTCATCCGAAGCTAAATATTTTAATGTTTTAGCAACGTCATTTTCTGATACTTTATAGTCAATATCAACTGGTTTTTTTTGCGTCTTACTAGCTGTTTGGGCAATAATAACTTGAGTTGACAGACAACCTAAGAAAATTAAAAAAAGAGATAGGAATGCTTTTTTCATGATATTGAGATTTCTATTTTATAAAAGGGTTTTATTTCGATAATATTTCTTGTAGACTTTACCCATTTGAACAAGAGCCAAAACCACAAAAAATGACGGAATTACTACTGGCATTACATATTGATAAAAACTGGTTGTGTTTTTAGATAAGGTATTTAATATCAAAACTAAACTTAACATCCCAAAAAATGTGCCTACCAAAGTTCCTGCAATATAATACAGTTTGAGCTTATTTACAATGGAAATATAATCCCCATTTATTAAATAGAGATTCCAGCCGGTCCAAAACGGTACTTGAAGAAAATTGATACAATTCAACAATACACCAATAAGGAAAGGAGAACACATAGCATAACTCTCTAAAATCCCTTGTTCTTCCATTATTTGACTGGAATTAGCATAAAAAGAATACCCTAAAATCAACAGAAAGAGAACGGCAAAAAAATCAATAATTTTGATTAATTTTTTATTGTTTACTAATTGCTTTGCGAAAATTAAAGTGAGATAAATCACAACCATCTCTACGAAAATCACTCCTAATAAAAAGAAAAACAAGCTATTCATTCCTAGCTTTGAATAGATTTCGAAACCAATAACATTCAAATAACCCAAGGGTATCGAGCCGATAAAACTCACTAAAAAACCAACAAAAATGTTCTTTAATGCCTTCATTATTTTAGAAATTTACAATTTTATAGCTTTGTTTCAGATGCATTCTGTATTCTTTCATCCCCTCTTTATGCCCTAAATATGGAGTGCCATTTTTATGGTTTGCCACACTTATTTCGTACATGTAGGTAATGTGACGCGCAAGTTCTTTCCAGGCAAAAAACAAAGAATTTTTTGGATCATAAATATGGGTGGGCTCACTTGCAGCTCCATTCAGCTCCACAACTGAAAAGTTCAATCCTTGTTCTAATTCTTCAATAGTATTGTACATCACATCCATTCTCCCAAAGTAGAAACCAGGAATTTGCAAACACATTTCGTTAATAGTCTGTGTCAATTTTGGTGTGACCCAATGGCTTCCATCAATGAATTTTGCACCTCGTGCATGATTCCCATACGGCACCAGATTCAATTTTTCTCCTTTTGGAAGAATCTCGAGTAGTTTTTTTCCGTATTCTTGTTTCAAAACCTTTAATTGCAGTTCGTATCGCGGATTTTCTTTGATTAATTCTTCTACGGTAGAGAATCCGGTTCCGGTAATAATCAGAAATTCTTTAGAAACAATTCCAGTAATTCTACCGGTTTTTTCATGAGGATAACGCACATAAAAAATCCCGACTTCATTGTCAAACGGAATTAAATCCTGCACTACATAATCAAAATTTGCTTTTTCAGCATATTCTTTTAAATCTTGAACATTGTTAATTTTTTTGACTCCGGAGCCTCGCAGTCCAATATCTGGTTTTGCAATCAAAGGATATTTTATTTTTGATACTTGAATCGTCTTTAAAATTTCTTCAAGAGTAGTTCCTTCTTTTATTAATTCCGTTTTTGGGTAATAGTGTTGTGGAATCAAATTGTAGATTTGTTTTTTGGACTCCATCATAAAACCGCCATTTTTTATGGTTGGATTAGACGCATTAAAGAAAAAAATAGATTTTGCCTTGATGGAATAATAGGACCAAAGAAAATAAATTGGAATATACACAATCTGGAAAGGCCAGTATTCCCAATGCGTAACTTTATAAAAAAATAGTTTGATTCGCCTGTTCGTCATAACTCGGGTCAATGTGTACGTATTAAACGGTGATAAATGAGGTCGAAAAATCCTGTTGCGCAATCAAATCGTAATGCAATATAGCAACTTTATTTTTTTCAATAACTGCTTGTGTAATGCTCAACGTTTTCATTTCGTCATTTCTATTGATAACCAAACCATTTTCATCATTTCCTTCTTCGGTGTAGCGATGAAAATCGTGCATTTTTGATTCGGAAATTTCAGGATTCTCATTCATAAAAGTGTGAAACCACTGCAAACGCTGTTCACGCATGGCTAATGAATATAACGTTGATGAAGACCAAATATGGTTTTTACGTATGTCTAAAGATATTGTTTCTTTCTTTTTTCCGTTCCAGCGCAATTGAAAAAGAGCATTGTTTTGAAATAAAACTAATGTAAAAGGTTCAATGTTTTCCAAATCAATTTCGCTCCAGAAATCCTTTGGAGATAAGCTACTGATCATCTCTAAAACAATCAAGCCACGGCTTTTTCGATATGGGAGCTGTACTTCATGCTTTTCATCCGCACCGTTTAAAAGCACCAAAATTACTCCGTCAGCATTAGCCACAAACCACGTTCCTCCTGCTTTTGGATCCTTTGGGAAAATAATATTTTTCCCGTTTACGGTATAACTTTTTGGAGGTATTGCACTGGGTCTTACTGTTTTTTCATCCCGATTGGAGGTAATGATAATTGTATCATTCGTTGCTACAAAACTTACTGTGCACATTGATTTCTATATTCGATGGTAGATCGGGCAACTCCAAAATTAGGGTCAATGATTACTGTTTCACATTGTAAAATAGCTACTTTTATAAGTGCTTGATGGTGAATGCAATGTTCTAGATTATACAGTAATTCTCTGAAATAATTACTCTCAATTCGGATTTCCTCTCCATCAATAACTTGCAACAACTCGATATTTTTGTTTTTCTTGTTTAAATTTTGTTGAATCAAGACGATGTTTTCAATAGCAAAAGTCGTATCCGTTTGAATACGGGCATTTCGTTCTCTTTTGTCATAATTCACAATGCCTGAATTATATTGATTTTCTAAGCACTGAAACATTTCAAGAATATGTCTGGTATGCTCCCCAATAGTTGCATTACTTAATTCCGCACAAGAATTTGAATATTCTTTTTGCGACAATTGATTCAGCAAATCAATCAGTTCGTTTAAACTATTATTAATAGAAGGTAGTAGCATATTTACGTTTTAATTCAACAAATTCATCACTTTAGTTCTGTCATTAATAATTAAAGTAGCGCAACAAAGAAAGGCAATTAGAGCCAAAATAAAAAGTGTCCCACCATCATTTTTAACTTCAAGCCTAAGCACAAACAGATGGGCAAAAACCGCACCAACCATAATTCCGCAACCCAATACAGCGTCAAACAAGAAAGTTCTTGGTATTAAGATCAAAATTACCACAATCAACTCGGCAATTCCAGTGCCAATTCGTCCATAAGGTTCTACCCCATAGTAGAAAAAACAGAAACCGATTCTTCACTCCCCGTAAATTTGAAGTTCAGCGTTTGGACTAAAATTACTGCTGTCGTAAATCTCAGCAATCAGAAAAACAGAGATAGTTTCATGATTTCTATTTTTTTAATTCACTATTTTATTCCAATTTACATCGGCCTTCATCATCAATCCAGATTCATTCTGGTTCCAGCTTTTCAATGTATTATTAAAAAAAGCATTGTAAAACAAATACAACTTCCCATTCTTTATTTTGAAAGTCTCCGGATTTATAGACACTTTTTCATTAGAATCTCCCATCGCAAAAGCACACCAACCTCCGTACTGCGGTTCAAATTTTGAAGGATTCTTTAAGAAATAGTCTTTATTTACTGGCATCGAAAAATAATAAACCACGCCTTCATGCAATGCTGTTATTTCTTTTTTGCCTTTCACTGCTTTTCCTTGTTTGAAATAAGCCACAGGATCATGTCCTTGAATAGCCACATTTTTTTCAAGATTAAAATGATCCATTCGTTTGCTGTCGTTTTGTGCAAAGCCAGAAAAAGCAAACAAAACGGTTAGAACAAACAGTACCTTTTTCATGACTATTTACTTAACGATTTTGCAACGGCTATCAACAAATCATTTGAAATTCTGTTTTTGAAATTTGGAGTGATGTACTCAAATTCAATTTCCGCATTTACATTTAAAATAAACACCGCCGGAACAGGCAAAAAAGAACTATTTACTCCTTCAGAATCTTTATTGAGAATGGCTTTATAATTTTCTGGTGCTTGAAAAGCAATCCCAACCGCCTTCGACAATTCACCTGCACTGTCTGACAATAACAAATAATTTAACTTTTCTTTATCATCTGTGCCTTTCAAGCTTTTTGGAGCATCGGGACTTATTGCGATAATTTGATATCCTAAATCCAACAATTCTTTTTCGGCTTCGGCCAAAGCGGCTAAATGAGCATTACAATACGGGCACCAACCACCACGGTAAAAAACTAAAACCGTTCTTTTCTTACTGATTAATTCCGTTACATTAACATCCTTATTTTCTACAGATTTCAAAGTAAAAGTAGGAATTTTTTCTCCAATAAGCAATGGAGCGATTTCTGTGGCTAATTTTGGTAAATTATTTTGAGCGTAAGCGGATAATCCAATTGTAAATAAGGCCAGACAAATTATTTTTTTCATAGTGTTACATTTTTAAGTTGTAAAACTACTGTACTATTTCGAACTGATTTGTCGGCTATGTTACAGTTCCACTAAATTAATTATAATGCACTGATGTCCGTTATAATAATTTCTCTCCTGCTGTAAACAATAGTACCATTCGTTTCCATTTCATTCAGTAATTGTGTAGTTGTTTGCCTCGAAGTGCATATAATTTGGGCAATATCATTTTGGGTCAGGTAATTTTCAATAACTACTTTATCACCTATTTTTTTTCCTTCTTTCTCTGCCCAATCTTTCAGGAACTGAAACAATCTGGTTCTGGCGTCTTTAGAAATCAAATTAGAATAACTGTTCTTAATGCGTTTCATCTTTAATCCTACAAACTTGGTGTAAGACAACGCCAGACTTGGATTTTGCAATAATAAATTTTCAAAATCCGACATTAGAAAACTACAGATAGCCACATCATCCGAAAGTACTTTTGCATATTCATTAGAGTGGCTGTCGGCTTCCAAAGCCAGTTCCCCAAATAAATCTCCTTTTTGAATAATATCCTTAATTGTTTCATTGCCGTCTTCATCAACTGCCACAATTTTTATATTCCCTTTTTTTAGAAGAAAAATTCTTGGCAAATCCGAAGAAGAAAAATAAATAATTTCGCCTTTCTGTGCTTTTTTAAAACCGGTGATGATACACAATTCCCTGATTTGTCCAAAACTCAACGTCCGGAATAATTTATGATCGCGCAAATACCAATATTTTAAATCTTCGTACATAAAAAAAAATTTCCGTAAATGTATTGAAAAAATGATTTGAAAAATAAAACCCTTTCAAATCATAACTTGAAAGGGTTTGTAAAATAGTATGCAATATAATTAGGAAACTAATGTTCTTGAAATTACAATTCGTTGTATTTCAGAAGTTCCTTCGTAAATTTGAGTAATTTTAGCATCCCGCATCATTCGCTCCACATGATATTCAGCTACATATCCATTTCCGCCGTGAATTTGAATAGCTTCAATTGTAGTATCCATTGCCGTTTGAGAAGCAAATAACTTAGCCATAGCACCCGATTGCGTAATATCTTTCCCTTCGTCTTTTTCAGAAGCTGCTTTTAGAACTAGCATTTTTGCCGCCATAATTTGAGTAGCCATATCCGCTAATTTGAAAGCGATCGCTTGATGTTTGAAAATTTCCTTTCCAAAAGATTTTCTCACTTGAGAATATTTCAATGCTAATTCGTACGCTCCGGTTGCAATCCCTAATGCTTGGGAAGCAATCCCTATTCGTCCTCCGTTTAAAACTGCCATAGCAAAATTAAACCCAAAACCATCTTCTCCAATTCGGTTTTCTTTCGGAACTTTCACATCAGAGAACATCAAAGAATGCGTATCTGAACCACGAATTCCCATTTTCTTTTCTTTAGGTCCAATATCAAAACCCGCCCAACCTTTCTCTACGATAAAAGCATTGATTCCTTTATGTCCTTTTTCAATATCTGTTTGAGCAATTACAATATAGGTTGACGCTGAAGAACCATTGGTTATCCAGTTTTTAGTCCCATTCAACAAATAATGATCCCCTTTATCTATTGCCGTTGTTTTTTGAGATGTGGCATCTGAACCCGCTTCTGGTTCTGACAAACAAAATGCTCCAATTACTTCTCCTTTTGCAAGCGGAACCAAATATTTCATTTTTTGTTCTTCATTGCAATATTTTTCAAGACCAGCACAAACTAATGAATTATTCACAGACATAATTACTGCCGCAGAAGCGTCAACTTTTGAAATTTCGGTCATAGCCAAAACATACGAAATACTATCTAAACCGGATCCACCATATTTAGGATCCACCATCATTCCCATGAAACCCAAATCAGCCATCATTTTCACCTGTTCAGTAGGAAACTTTGAATGTTCGTCTCTTTCTATAACTCCGGCTAACAGTTCTGCATTTGCAAAATCGCGTGCCGCTTGCTGAATCATTAAATGCTCTTCGGTTAGATTAAAATCCATATTTTTATTGTAAATTAAATGTTCTTAAATTTGTCGTCAAAAGTAATTATTAAATATTAGATTTCAAACGATTTCGTAAATTTAGCCAATGTTTAAAGAAAAGTATACAATTATAGGAGTCATGTCCGGAACTTCACTGGATGGTGTAGATTTGGCATATATTGTCTTTACTGTCAAAAACAATGAATGGGACTTTCAAATCCTGGAATCCGAGACGGTTCCGTATAGCATTGATTGGTTAAACAAATTGAAAATAGCTGTCGGTTTTTCTGAAACTGCTCTCGAAAAATTAAACCAAGATTACACGCAACTTCTAGCTGCTATCATTTCTGATTTCATCGAAAAACATGAAATAAAAAATCTCGATGCCGTTTGTTCCCACGGCCATACTATTTTGCACCAACCCCAAAACGGATTCACACTTCAAATTGGAAATTTGCCGGAAATTGCCCCTTTAATTAGCCAAACGGTTGTTTGTGATTTCAGAATTCAGGATGTGCAATTGGGAGGTCAAGGCGCCCCTTTGGTTCCTATTGGCGACCGCATTTTATTTTCTGAATACGAGTATTGCATGAATTTAGGCGGTTTTTCGAATGTGTCGTTTGAACAAAACAACAAAAGAATTGCCTTTGATATTTCACCGGTAAACACTGTTTTGAATTTTTATGCCAATCAACTGGGATTAGATTATGATGACAAAGGCCGTATTTCGAAAACAGGAATTTGCAACAAAGATTTAGTACAGGAATTAAATGCGTTGGATTTTTACCAAAAGAAACATCCTAAATCGTTGGGTTTTGAATTTGTGAAAGAAACCGTTTTACCTCTTATAGAAAGCTATTCCATTCCCATAAAAGACAAATTACACACGTTCACGGAACACGTGGCGCTGCAAATTGCGGTGGCTTTACCCAATAAAAAAGGAAGCCTTTTCATAACTGGCGGTGGCGCTTACAATGATTTTCTGATGGAGCGCATTCAATGTCATTTACCGGAAATGAAAATTATTATTCCATCAACTAAAATTCTGGAATTTAAAGAAGCGTTGATTTTTGCATTACTCGGCGTTTTAAAATTACGAGGCGAAATAAATGTATTGAGCAGCGTTACAGGTGCAAAATCAGATCACAGTTCGGGAATTATTTATTCTCCAAAATAAAACTAAAAATACAGATTTCACATTATTCTATTTTTTATATTTGCCAAAATTAAATATATCGCAACAAATGAAAGATTTATTAAAGAAATTCGAAAATAAAGAACCTGAAATAGTTTTCCATTGGAAAGATGCTGAAACTGAAGCTGAAGGATGGACAGTCATCAATTCGCTACGTGGTGGCGCTGCCGGTGGCGGTACTCGTATGAGAAAAGGGCTGGATATGAATGAAGTGTTATCTCTGGCAAAAACCATGGAAGTGAAATTTTCGGTTTCCGGGCCAGCTATTGGCGGCGCTAAATCTGGAATTAATTTTGACCCGAATGATCCAAGAAAAAAAGGCGTTTTACAACGCTGGTATAAAGCCGTTTCTCCATTATTGAAAAGCTATTACGGAACCGGTGGCGATTTGAATGTGGATGAAATTCATGAAGTAATTCCCATGACGGAAGAATGTGGCGTTTGGCATCCTCAAGAAGGCGTTTTCAACGGTCACTTCAAACCGACAGAAGCAGATAAAATCAACAGAATTGGACAATTGCGTCAGGGTGTGGTGAAAGTGATTGAAAATCCAAAATTCTCACCAGATGTTTCCAGAAAATATACTATTGCTGATATGATTACAGGTTATGGCGTTGCCGAAGCCGTTCGTAATTATTACACGATTTATGGTGGCGATGTAAAAGGAAAGAAAGCTATCGTACAAGGTTTTGGAAATGTCGGTTCAGCTGCCGCATTTTACTTAGCCGAAATGGGTGCTAAAGTAATTGGTATTATCGACAGAGATGGTGGATTAATAAAGGAAGAAGGATTCACTTTTGAAGAAATTAGAGCTTTATTTTTGGCCAAAGACGGAAACAAACTGGTGGCCGAAAACATGATTCCTTTTGAAGAAATCAATCAAAAAATATGGACAATTGGTGCTGAAATATTCACTCCATGTGCCGCCTCCCGATTAGTCACTCAATCACAAATTGACAGCTTAATTGCAAATGGGCTTGAAGTAATTTCTTGTGGTGCAAATGTTCCCTTTGCTGACACAGCAATATTTTTCGGTCCAATTATGGAAGATGTAGATCATAAAGTGAGTTTGATTCCTGATTTTATTTCTAATTGTGGTATGGCTCGTGTTTTTGCTTATTTCATGGAAAAGAAAGTACAAATGACGGATGAAGCTATTTTTCAAGACACTTCAGAAATTATTAAAAAAGCGATTGAAAAAGCGCATAATTTGAATCCAAGTAGAACAAATATTAGCGCCACTGCTTTTGAAATAGCATTGAAGCAGCTTACTTAAAA
The DNA here is from genome assembly GCF_003984825.1 of Flavobacterium sp. RSP46. Taxonomy (NCBI): domain Bacteria; kingdom Pseudomonadati; phylum Bacteroidota; class Flavobacteriia; order Flavobacteriales; family Flavobacteriaceae; genus Flavobacterium; species Flavobacterium sp. RSP46. Next base: position 605,446 of record NZ_RYDM01000001.1, on the reverse strand, counting down.
TAAAAAAGTATTCTTTAATCCGTTGGGGGTAATTCAATTTGTTTAATTTTTTAACCACATAGAAACATAGACTTTAAAATTATGGCAGGCGTTTCACTTTTCTATAGAAAACCATAGTTATGTGAACCCAAGAATTGGGATATCTGACTCTTTTTTTCTATGCTTCTATGAGGTTCAATTTTTTTATTTAGAATTAATTGAAATTTCTATTAATTACACCCAACGTGTTATTCTTTAATATTTATCAGAACTGGGATTAAGCAGATTTTAAAATCTATTTAATCCCTTTTCTTATTTCTAGTTTTAAGCAAAAAGGTAGTTTTTTACCGCTAATTCGCTGATTTTAATAAAAATTTTATCTAAAATTAACCGCTTTAAACGGAATTATCACACACAAGTAAAACAAACTGACGAGGTAAATTAGCTTCTCTCTAATTACAAAAATTCAAGCTTTCAAGAAATAAATTTGCAAATCTGCGGTTATTTTAAAAACTCATGCCTTAGGAGTGTTATATTCCGGCAGTAGCTTTTTACTCTTAACAATTTTTAGTACTTTTCAACGTTTTTTAGTAATACACTTTTTTAAATTTAAAACACAAATGAGTTTCACCATTTTATCAGATCAAAAGAAATCGTTAGCACTATCCATTCTTTTGTATGCGACAATGTTGTTAATTTTATTTTTTATCCGTTTCTGGCCTCCTGCAAACATGGATGAACTTGCTGGTGGCGGTGGTGGCGGTGGCGTTACAGTAAATTTTGGCGACAGCGATTTAGGTTCGGGTGCGAATTATAAAAGCGAAGTTTTGGAGGTAAAAAACCAAACCAGACAAACGCCTGCTAAATCAACTCCAGAGGAAGCTATTTTATCTCAGGAAAACAGCACTGAAGAAAGTGTTGTGATTCCGACAAAAGAAAAAACTAAAAAACCAACAGTAGTTATAAAAGAAGCAGCAAAACCAGTAGTTGTAAAACCTAAAGTTTCTAACAATACCAATAATGCTTTATCCAGTTTCATGAAAGGCTCCAATAAAGGCGGAGATGGCGATGACAAAGTAGCCGGAAACAAAGGAAAAGCAAACGGAAGCCTGAGTTCAAACGGTTATTATGGAACGGGTGGTTCTGGAGGAGGAACAGGCGGCGGAAACGGTACCGGAAGCGGAATAGGAACTGGCAGTGGCTATGGTTCCGGAAGCGGGGGTGGAACCGGAAGTGGCTCTGGCGGCGGAGTGGGATATTCGTTAGGAAACAGAAAAGCTGTTTCTAAACCCGCACCAAAATACACGTGTAATGAACAAGGCAAAGTTGTAGTTGAAGTATCTGTAGACAGATCCGGACGGACAGTAAATGCCGTTGCTGGTGTTAGAGGAACCACGAATACCGCAAAATGTTTATTAGACCAAGCCCGAATTGCAGCAATGAGCACGAGATGGGATGCCAGCAGCGATGCCCCGGAAAAACAAGTCGGTAAAATTGTTTACAATTTCAATTTGAATTAGAGCAATTAGGAAGCGTATCTTTTTATCATTGCGAGGAATAAAGTAATGACAACTGCGTAACATCAGATACAACTTTGCGTAAGGGATAGTAGCAAGTACCGAAGTACTGCGGATAGCCCGACCGCAATAGAAAAAGGGGCCAATCAACACTATGCTGATTAGCCCCTTTTTCTATTACGGTCACGCCCAAATAATCCTGTAAATAAAATGACAGTATTACTTTGGACTGGTAGCAATCACAAACTTCAAATTGTTTTTGACTCCTATTTGCAGTACATCAACTAAGTCTTGCACTTGCAAATTGAATGGAATGCGAACAATAACCGTTTGATCCTTCTCTAAATTCATCTTAGACATCAAGGTTGTTTCGAGTTCTTCAAAGGAAACCGCCTGCTTGTCTATGTAGAATTTTTTATCCTCAGTGACAGATAAACTAATGTATTGCTTATTTGTTTTCTCGTTCGCCTGAGCTTTTGGCAAGGTCATCTTGATCACATTAGGATTTGCCAAGGTTGATATAATCAAGAAAAACAACAACAGGAAAAACATAATATCACTTAATGACGATGTGGCTACCTCAGCATGAAATCTTCTTTTTCGTTTTATAGACATGTTACGATCTTTGAATAATATTTACAAACTCCAGGATTTGTTTTTGAATTTTTAAAGCAAAATTATCAATCTTGCCGTTTAATATATGATATCCGCTGTAGGCAATGATACCAACGATTAAGCCCGCACCACTACTGATCATTTTTTCATACAATCCCCCGGAAATATTACCGATACTAATATTTTCAGTAACTGAAATACTATAAAATATTTTAATTACTCCAGAAATAGTTCCAACAAACCCTAACGTAGGTGCGATTCCGGCTATAAGGCCTAAGTGACCTAACTGCTTTTCCATTTCTCCTATTTCGATATCTGCAGCACGATCCATATTAGATTCAATTTCAATAATTGGTCGCCCAATAACCAGAATTCCTTCTTTTATGATATTTCCTGAAGCCGTATTATTTCGTTCTGCAATAGATCGAGCTAAATCAAGATTCCCTGAATTAAGATTATCACGTACATCGCGCATCAAAAGAGTATCAATTTTTGATGCTTTATTGATATACAAATAGCGTTCTATAATAAGATAAAAAGTGTAAAATAATAGAATCCCGATTGGGATAAGCCACACGCCCCCTTTTAAAAGGAATCCTAAAGTGGATATTTCGGCATTTGGAGCAATTTTTTCAATAACTACGTTTGAAGCAGCGTTGGTAATCGTGTCGGCCTGTAATTGTATAAAACTAAACATATAATATTATTGTATTTTAATCATTAATTCTAAAAATTATTTCAATTTTGCACTAAAGATACTTTTCGATGTACTATTAAACTAAAAAAAACGAAAAATATTTCAAACAATTACTATTTTATTACAAAAATGAACTACCAGGAAACCACCAATTGGATGTTTAACCAGCTCCCGATGTACCAACTTCAGGGCGCCTCGGCGTACAAGAAAGATTTAACCAATGCGCATTTACTCACAGCACATCTTGACAATCCTCAAGAAAAAATAAAATGCATTCATGTTGCGGGAACTAATGGAAAAGGCTCTACTTCGCACATGTTGGCATCCATACTTCAAGAAGCTGGGTATAAAGTTGGCTTGTACACTTCCCCACATTTAAAGGATTTTAGGGAACGTATAAAAATTAGTGGAAAGGATATTTCCGAGGAATTTGTTACTAATTTCATCCATGAACACAAACATTTTTTTGAATCCAATGACATGAGTTTTTTTGAAATGACCGTTGGTTTAGCCTTCGATTATTTTGCCAAAGAAAAAGTAGACATCGCCGTTATAGAAGTGGGAATGGGCGGACGATTAGACGCTACCAATATTATCACTCCATTAGTTTCGGTGATTACCAATATAGGATTGGACCACACGCAATTTTTGGGCAACACACTTGAATCAATCGCTTTTGAAAAAGCGGGAATTATCAAACCCAACCTTCCCGTGATAATAGGAGAATACACTCCTGAAACCCGATCTGTTTTTTTGGCTAAAGCCAAAGAATGCAATTCGGAAATCTATTTTGCTGCTGATTTAATTTCAGAAACCTATTCTTCTGATTTAATTGGCGATTATCAAAGGCACAATAAAAGAACGGTATTAGAAACCATCACCGTTTTAAACAGTCAGAACGAATTTAAAATCACTCCTGAAAATATAAAATCTGGCTTATTAAATGTGATGAAAAATACCGGACTGCAGGGAAGATGGCAACAATTAAGAGAATTCCCCAAAGTTATTTGCGATACTGCACATAACAAAAATGGACTGGAAATTGTGTTGAATCAAATCCAAAAACAAACTTTTGAAGCATTACATATTGTTTTGGGAGTTGTAAATGACAAAGATTTAAATGAAATCCTGCCTTTATTTCCTAAAAAAGCTATCTATTATTTCTGCAAACCCAATATTCCTCGTGGGCTGGATGTTCTAATTCTAAAACAAAAATCGGCTAGCTTTGACCTAAAAGGCCAAGTATACAATTCTGTTTCAGAAGCTTATCATGCCGCACTGAAAAATGCCGGAGCAACTGATTTTATATACATTGGTGGAAGCACCTTTGTAGTAGCAGAAATTTTATAATTTTTTTGGTTTTTACTTGCAAATCTAGAAAAGTGGCGTATATTTGCACACGCAATAACGGAAACGAAAGTAACCAAATTGTTTAGGGCGATTAGCTCAGCTGGTTCAGAGCACCTCGTTTACACCGAGGGGGTCGGGGGTTCGAACCCCTCATCGCCCACAAAAACTCCATTATTTCTAATGGAGTTTTTTTATGTTTACTACTTAACGGAACACTTCGTTTAGAATTAAAATTATTTCCGCAATACACGCAACCATCTCTGCAAGTTATATCTAAGTGTCTTTTTTCTTTAGACTCCGTCCTCTGGGCGCATTACCCTCTTGAAGCACGATATCAGAATGTAAGAACTCTGCAGCTGTAGCTGAATCCTGCACTTTGATCCCACTGCGTTCTAACATTTCCGCTTCAAACTTCGTTAACACACTTTCCCTTATTCCACCTTTTCTCCATTGAGATAAAGGACTACATCCCTTTGATATTTCCCGAGCCAGCGAAAGTGCATCTAGCAAGGCTTGATTTGCCCCCTGTCCTTTGAAGGGACTCATCGGGTGAGCCGCATCACCAATCAAAGTCTCTGCCCCCCATTTCTCCATCATTTCTGACTGGAGTAATTCGCGGTCATACACAGGATAGCCAGAAATCTGCGCATCCAGGGTCGCCGCTAAAATCTGAGGAATGGGATCGTGCCACTGCGTTCTACGACACGCTTCTTCCTTGAGTGCTTGAGGTCCTTGAGCGCTTAATGTCTTAGCCTCTTGTTCTGGCATTGGGAAGCTAAGTTGCCACATCACTGAGTCTGACGTATAAGGCATGATGTAGATCCGCTCATTGCCATTGGCGGTTTGAAATACAGTTGCAGAGTCTAGTAAATGGCTTGTACGATCTTCGAGAGCACTTAAAGGACAAATTCCCAAAATAACAATGCAATCCAGATAACGTAATGGAGTAATATCCTCCCCAATCAGTAGCGTCCGTACCGAACTACGAATGCCATCGGCTCCAACCACAAGATCTGCTTTGTAGTTCTTTATTTTCCCGTCTATTTGAAAGCTTAAATCAACACCATCCTTACATGCCACAAACGCTACCAACTGATGCCCCCATTGTACTGCATCCTGTCCGCCGAGTTGCTCTAGTAAGGCTAAACGCATCGATTGTCGTGCAATATGTACATTGGAACGCTTGGGAGATGTTTTCGTATCTGACTGTATCCATTTTCTGACTCCCCATTCCCCAATCACTTTTCCTTCTGCAGTATGAACCAGATGTCTTGTTGAAATCACTCCTTCTTTTAAAGAAAAAATACCTAATCCCTCGATCGCTTTACTCCCTTGTTGCAAAGTAAGTCCGTAGCCCTGAGAGCGAGCATCGAAGTTACTGTCGCGCTCAAATAGCGTAAAAGGAATCCCGCGGTGCAAACAAGCCACCGCTAGAGCTACTCCTCCAATACCACCACCGATAATAGCAACGTGTGGGAAGTTTTTTTTATCCGCAACCGGGTGACTATCCGAATGAACCAAACCGGATCCGTAACAGTTCAAACAGGAGTATAAGTGACCCTTGGGATACACTGGAGCCGCTCCTTCGCCTTTTGTTTTTTCAAATAGATCAAATGCTAGTTGATAGCGGAGTCGCGCTTTCTTGCTGATCCCACGACTTTTTTTGCCACGTCCCTGACATTCCGTACAAATAGCCCAGCATGCTCCTTCATCTTCCTCTTTTTTCACTTCCTTTTTATTTCACTTGATGTTGACTCTTCGCTACACGAACACGAAGCTAATACTATTACTGTTGGGCTTTTAAATACAGTCCAGATCCTGACTTTCATATAATTTAACATGAGAAATTTATATTTTTAGTTCTTACCGCTTGTGGCAGTTTTGCAACTTTAATACAAAAAGATAGCAATACAAAACTACTTTTTCCAAATTAAACCAGAAAGGATTCCTCAGAGTCATTTTATTCAAATCCTAGATGAAATGATTCGCAAACAGTTCCGCAAGAACCCCAAAAATCAAAAACCTTCAAGATCAAATGATTTTGAAGGTTTTTGATTTTTGGTATGAAGCGGGTGTGATTTTTTCATCCCCTAATCTTCTGTTCCCATTTCCAGGCACTTGCCATAGCTTGTTCCAGCGTGGATTGTGCTTTCCATCCCAAAATAGTATTGGCTTTATCTGTATTGGCGTAAGCTGAGGTAATGTCTCCTTCTCTGCGACCTACAATTTTATAAGGCAATTTTTTACCACTTACTTTTTCAAAAGTATGAATAACCTCTAATACTGAGCTGCCGGTTCCGGTTCCCAGATTAAAGGTTTCTACTTTAGCCGTATTTTTTTTGTTCAATAAGCGCTGTAGAGCAATTACGTGGGCTTTCGCCAAATCAACTACGTGAATGTAATCGCGTACTGCCGTTCCATCTGGAGTAGGGTAATCATCACCATAAACCGAAAGTTCTTTTCGCAATCCAAAACCGGTTTGTGTAATAAACGGCACTAAATTCTGAGGAACTCCAATAGGTAATTCTCCGATTTCAGTAGAAGGATGCGCTCCTATTGGATTAAAATAACGCAATAATATAGCGTTGATATTAGTAACTTTGGCAGTATCAGTAATGATTTCTTCTCCTATTTGTTTCGTGTTCCCATAAGGAGACATGGCGGTTTGAATAGAAGCATTTTCATTTATTGGCATGGTTTCGGCCTGACCATAAACCGTACAAGAAGAACTAAAAATGAAATTTGCTTCCGGTTTTAGCTGTAATTCCTGCAAAACATATACCAGTGTATTGATGTTATTTTCATAATACAACAACGGATTCTCAACACTTTCGCCCACTGCTTTTGAAGCTGCAAAATGAATGACCCCTGAAATATCAGGATGCCTTTTAAAAAAATTCTGCACTTTTTCTTTTTCGCGCAAATCTAATTTTTCAAAAGCCGGAACTTTCCCCGTAATATTCTGAATTCCGTCCAAAACACTCAAGGAAGTATTCGATAAATTATCTACAACGACAACTTCAAACCCTTCGTTTTGCAATTCCACTACGGTGTGAGACCCTATGAACCCTAACCCACCTGTGACTACTATTTTCATGATTTCTAATTTTGTACAGACGCAATAAACTGCATCTAATCGTTTATAAAAAAGACGCGATGAATCGCGTCTCTACAACAATATTATTTTAAATATTGTAAAACTGAATCCGTGATGAATTTAATTTGCTCGTCATCTAATTCGGTGTGCATCGGCAATGAAAGCACTTCCCTTACTAGCTGATTGGTTACCGGAAAATCTTCTTCATTGTAACGGGAATCAGCGTAGGCTTTTTGTAAATGCAACGGAATTGGGTAATAAATAGCACAAGGAATTCCTTTTTCCAATAAGTGCTGCATCAAGCCATTTCTGTCAGCATCAATGATTCGTAACGTGTACTGATGAAAAACGTGACAGTCACAAATTGAACAAATAGTTGGTGCAACGATATTTTTATGCCCTTCAAAAGCCGCAGAATATTTCCTGGCTGCATCTTGTCTGGCTCTTCCATACTCATCTAACAAAGGCAACTTTGCGTTCAAAACGGCCGCCTGAATACTGTCTAATCGGGAATTTACGCCTACTACATCATGGTGGTATCGCTCATACATTCCGTGATTTACAATTCCGCGAAGTTTGTGCGCCAAAGCATCATCATCGGTAAAAACAGCTCCGCCGTCTCCGTAACACCCAAGATTTTTTGAAGGAAAAAACGAAGTTGCTCCTACGTGTCCAATCGTTCCCGCTTTCTTTTTAGTGCCATCCGAAAATTTACAATTGGCACCAATCGCTTGCGCATTATCTTCGATAACGTATAAGTTATATTCTTTTGCAATCGCCATAATCGCTTCCATATTGGCGGCACGACCAAACAAATGTACCGGTACAATCGCTTTTGTTTTTGGCGTAATCGCTTTTTTGATTCCTTCGATAGAAATATTCATATTATATAGATCCACATCGACTAAAACCGGTATCAATTGCAACAAAGCAATTACTTCCACTGTGGCTGCAAAGGTAAAATCGGCAGTGATTACCTCATCGCCTGGTTTTAAATCCAGTCCCATCATGGCAATTTGCAACGCATCAGTTCCATTTGCACACGGAATTACGTGTTTTACATCCAGATATTCTTCTAATGATTTTTGAAATTGATGAACTTGAGGTCCATTAATATAAGTATTAGTATCTAAAACTTCCTGAATAGAAATGTTAACGGTATCTTTTATTTTTTCATATTGACTCTTTAAGTCAACCATTTGGATTTTTTTCATTACAATTTTTGTTTAATGTTCGAAAGAATACCATTTCTTAATACAGTAAATACTTTCTTAAATCGAAGAACAAAAATAGCTATTTATGAGTTGAAACCAATACAACCTACATTAAAAAAAGATATCATTCAAATGAACTAAAAATGACATTCCTAACAACCAAAATTTAAATATTGCTGTGGAAGAAATTAAAATAAAGAAACCGTATTTTAGCCCAAAAATTTTAATCATGCTTTTTCTCTATACTTTAGTGGTTCAATTTGCTGGTTTTTTATTAAAAATCACAGCACTTTTCAGTCCAAAAATGAAACTTTTCATGGATGGCAGGAAAGTAGTTTTCCCTATTTTGGAACAAAAAATAAAACGTACTGACAAAACAATTTGGTTTCATGCCGCTTCTTTGGGTGAATACGAGCAAGGTTTACCCGTGCTCGAAAAGATAAAAAAGCAGTTTCCTTTGCACAAAATCGTGCTTACTTTTTTCTCTCCTTCGGGTTATGAAGTCCGTAAAAACAATACAGTTGCTGATGTTACAGTTTATTTGCCTTTGGATACCAAGAAAAATGCACAACAATTTTTGAATCTCGTTCATCCGGATTTAGTGTTTTTCATCAAATACGAATATTGGCCCAATTATTTATTTGAACTCAAAAAATCAAATACTAAAACCTACCTGATTTCTGGAATTCTTAGAAAAAATCAACTGTTTTTCAAGTGGTACGGCGGCTTTTACAGAGAAGCGCTGGATGCCTTTACCTACTTTTTTGTTCAAAATGAAACTTCCAAAAAATTACTGCAGCAGTTAGGCAAAACAGACGTTGCTGTTTCTGGCGACACCCGATTTGATCGAGTGGCTACAATTTTAGAAAAAGACAATTCGTTGGATTTTATCTCTGATTTTAAAAACAACACACTCACTATTGTCGTGGGAAGTTCGTGGCCAAAAGATGAAGATTTAATAGTGAATTTTATAAATTCGAATACTTTCAATGTCAAATTTATTATTGCGCCACATAATATAAAGGAGGAACAAATTCAGAATTTAAAAAACAGCATTACCAAAAAAACTGTTTTATTCTCTGAAATGGAGACTGTAGGGACAAGTCGCGACTTGTCCCTACAGGATTTCGATGTTTTTATCATTGACATCATTGGTCTTTTGACAAAAATATACAGTTATGCGGATATTGCCTATGTGGGTGGCGGTTTTGGGAATCCCGGCGTTCATAATGTCTTAGAACCGGCAACTTTTGGTGTTCCAATCCTTATTGGCCCCAACTATTCGCATTTTGCAGAAGCAATTGCTTTGGTCAATATGGAAGCCTGTGTTGCCGTCAACAACCAAAAAGAATTGGACGAAGCCCTTGAAAACCTGATTCATAATGATGATATCCGACAGGAGAAAGGTCATATATCCAGCACTTTTGTACAAATGAATAAAGGCGCCACCACCATTATTTTAAACCATATTTTGAATGATTGAATTTAAACCTCTGGTTGCTACTGATATTGAAACCATTGTCTCGCTGATGCAGGAATTTTATGCCATAGATAATTATCCCATTTCTGTTGATGTGTCCAAAACTTTATTTCAAGAATTTATTTCCAATGAAAATTTAGGAAAAGCATGGCTCATTATATCCGTCAACGAAATTGTGGGCTATCTTATTCTAACCTTTGTTTTTAGTTTTGAACACCAAGGAAGAATTGCTTTTTTAGACGAATTGTATGTCACCGAAAAAGCACGTGGAAAAGGGATTGGTAACGAAGCCATTGCATTTATTACAACTGAAAGTCGTAAACTATCGTTACAGTTGCTTTATCTAGAAGTGGAACCGCACAATGAAAAAGCACAAAAATTGTATCTCGCCAGCGGTTTTGAATCGCACAACAGACAATTAATGAAGTACAAAATCATATAAAATTACACTCTAAATTTAATACTATGAAATTTTTAAAATTATTCTTAGTCCTATTTGTCATTCAGATGCAAGCCCAGCAAGGCGGCATGTGGATTCCTTCGTTGCTAAAAGGAATGAATGAAACTGAAATGAAAAATCTGGGCATGAAAATGTCCGTCAAAGACATTTATGATGTAAATCAATCCAGCATCAAGGATGCTGTACCTCATTTTAACGGTGGCTGTACCGCTGAAGTTATTTCTCCAAAAGGACTAATCCTGACCAATCATCATTGTGGATTTTCTCAAATTCAATCGCATTCTACCGTTGACCATGATTATCTGACAGATGGTTTTTGGGCATACAAAATGGAAGATGAATTACCAAATGAAGGTTTGACAGTTACTTTTATGGTAAAAATTGAGGATGTAACCACATCGATTCTGGAAGGTACTGCTTCCCTTAGTAGTGAAGCCGAAAAACAAAAGAAAATTCAAGAGAACATTACGGCATTGTCTAATTTGTTGCCAAAGGAAAATTGGCAGGAAAATAAAATTCGTACGTTTTACGAAGGCAATCAATACATGCTTTTTGTCACGGAAACCTTTACGGATGTGCGCTTGGTTGGCGCTCCACCTACTGCCATCGGAAAATTTGGTTCTGACACTGACAACTGGGTTTGGCCACGTCACACTGGTGATTTTTCTTTGTTTAGAATTTATGCCGATAAAAACAATCGTCCGGCTGCATATTCAAAAGACAACGTGCCTTACACCCCCAAACACTTCTTGCCTATTTCACTGGATGGCGTAGCTGAGGATGATTTTACATTGGTTTTTGGATACCCGGGCAAAACAAACGAATATTTACCCGCTGTTGCAATTGAGCAAATTATAACCGAACTGAATCCTGCAAAAATCGAAGTCAGAGACAAAGCCCTGAAAATAGCTGATAGTTTTATGCGAAAAGACAACGCCATCAAAATTCAGTACGCCTCAAAATATGCAAGTACTGCTAATTATTGGAAAAAATGGATTGGCGAGACACAAGGATTAAAAAAATCAAATGCAGTTACTGTAAAAAGAGAATCTGAGAAAACGTTTCAACAAAAAATAACAAAAGCAGGCAAAGAAAAAGAATATGGAACAGTATTGGCTGATTTTGACAAAAACTACACAGAAATAGCTCCTTATGCGCTAGCAAGAGACTATTTTACGGAAGTAGTTCTGCGCAATACGGAATTGCTCAGTACTGGATACAAGTTATACCTATTAGAACAAGTGTATAAAGCCAAAGGAGAACAATCTTTTACAGACCGAAAAAATAATTTAATACCCGGATTGGCTAATTTTTATAAAAACTTCAATTCAACTGTAGATCAAAAAGTTTTTGAACAATTGATCGAATTGTATGCGACAAAATCTCCAAAACAATTTTTACCGCAAAGTTTGGTCAACGTTAATGCAGGGAATTTGGCCTCGGAAATATATACTAAATCCAAACTTCAAAATTATGCCGGCCTAATAGAATTGCTGTCAGGTGACGCCGGAACTGTTTTAACAAATTTAAATAACGACCCCGGATTCCTGTTAGTTAAAGAAATAGCCGATAAATACGCTAAAGAAGTAGCTCCAAAATATGACGAAATCAACGTGAAGATTACAGCACTGCAACGTACTTACATGAAAGCGCTGTTAGAATTAAACACGGATAGCAGGATTTTTCCAGATGCCAACAGTACTTTGAGAATAACCTATGGAAAAGTAAAAGGATATGAGCCTAAAGATGCTACTGTATACACTCCAATAACCTATTTAGATGGTGTTATGGAAAAATACATCCCGGGAGATTATGAATTTGATGTTCCTGAAAAACTAGTGAACCTCTACAACACAAAAGATTATGGCCCGTACAGCGAAAATGGTAAAATGCCAGTTTGCTTTATTGGCACCAATCATACTACCGGGGGCAATTCAGGAAGCCCTGCGATTGATGCTTCCGGAAACTTAGTAGGACTTAATTTTGACCGGGTCTGGGAAGGAACAATGAGCGACCTCTATTACGACCCCAGTATCTGCAGAAATATCATGGTGGACATCCGCTATGTTTTGTTCATTATCGATAAATACGCAGGTGCAAAAAATTTAATCACCGAATTAAAATTAGTTCACCCCAAGAAAACCAACTCCTTGAAAAAGAAAAACTTAAAATAAAAACAGCAAAAAAAACGAGAGTATAGCACCAATATTAAACGTTTCTTAAATATTTACTTTGACTGGCACACTATTTGCTTTTTATCCTAGCGTGCATAAAAAATAATATTTTTTAAAAAAAAAATAAAAAAATATTTTACATATTAAAAAATTTATATCTTTGCCACGAATTAATAATTAACCTTTTATATTAAATTAAGATGAAAAAAGTATTTTTAAGTTTAGCTGCTGTTGCTGTTTTGACTGTTGTATCATGTAAAAAAGCTGACGCTCCTGCTGAAGACGCTGCTGCTGTTGTTGATTCTGCTGCTATGGTAGTTGATTCTGCTGCTGTTGTTGTTGACTCTGCTGCTGTTGTTGTTGATTCTGCTGCAACTGCTACTGAAGCTGCTGCTACTGAAGCTGCAAAAAAATAATTAGAACTCAAATTCTAAAAATTTTAAAGCCATCCGCTATGCGAGATGGCTTTTTTAATTTGCAAAACCTCCTCTTTCGAGAAACAGATTTTCAAAAGCAAAAAAGAGAGTCTCAGCAACTAGCCGAGATTCTCTTTTTTTATGTCTTTATTTAAAGATTCAATCGATAAAAACAAAATCATTTGCTGAAAAGTCTAATGTTTCGGATAGTGATCCATAGCGTACAATTTCGTCAATCCCTTTTTGCAAACGCAGCGAAGTGGTATATTTTCTGCTCGTGGCAAAATGATTACCACTTACTATCAATTTAAAGTAAAACTTCCCACCGGAAGACTTAAATTTTAAAAAGTCAGCAGTTTCAATTGCTGCTTTAAATTTTTCAATATCTTCTTCACACTCAAATTTCAGTTCATAACTCAAACTTGTAAAAACTATTTTCCCCTTTCTGGAAGTAAAAACAAATTTATATTCGTCATTATATCGTTTACTTATTACGAAAGCCCCCATAGTTTATTAAAATAACAAAAATTCAAATTATGAATCACGAAAAAGCAAGGAGTTGATATTGGCTCCAACAGATTTAGTTTTATTAAAAACCATAAAACAAAAAAAAACCGCTTCAGTTGAAGCGGTTTAGTACTCAGAGCGGGACTTGAACCCGCACGAACATTGCTGTTCACTGGATTTTAAGTCCAGCGTGTCTACCAATTTCACCATCCGAGCATTATGTGGTGTCGAGCGAAAAACGGGGCTCGAACCCGCGACCTCGACCTTGGCAAGGTCGCGCTCTACCAACTGAGCTATTTTCGCATTTTCAATTCTTAGAAAGAACCGCGATACTTGTTCTGTATTGCGGATGCAAATTTAAGACATTTATTGAATTACACAAGCCTTTTTTATGAAAAATTCACAGATTAAAGTTAACGTTCTGATAACCTAAACTTTAAAACAAATAAAATCATTTTCTAGTCAGCATTCTTTTAATTTCATTGAGTTTCATCAGCGCTTCCATAGGCGTAATGGTATTGATATCGAGATTTAGGATCTCTTCTTTAATTTCTTCCAATAAAGGATCATCCAGATTAAAGAAACTCATTTGCATTTGCTCCGCCTGTTCGCCTTTCAGGCTCGAGCCATCTTTTGCAGCTTTAATTCCGTTCAGTGCATCGCTGGAATGATTCTTTTCTAATTTTTTTAAAAGCTTCTGTGCTTTCAAAATAACGATTTGAGGCATTCCGGCCATTTTTGCCACATGTATTCCAAAACTATGGGCACTTCCTCCTTTTACCAATTTTCGAATAAAAAGCACGGTATCTTTCAATTCTTTGACAGCAACATTATAATTCTGAATTCTTGGCAGTGATTCACTCATTTCATTCAACTCGTGATAATGCGTTGCAAATAATGTTTTGGGTTTTGAAGGATGTTCGTGTAAGAACTCCGCAATTGCCCATGCGATTGAAATACCGTCATACGTACTCGTTCCTCTCCCAATTTCGTCCAAAAGGACTAAACTCCTATCCGAAATGTTATTCAAAATGGAAGCTGTTTCATTCATTTCGACCATAAAAGTAGATTCTCCCATCGAAATATTATCACTTGCTCCTACTCTAGTGAATATCTTATCGACAATTCCCATTCTCACGCTGTCTGCAGGGACAAAACTCCCCATTTGACACAAGAGTACAATCAAAGCGGTTTGACGTAAAATGGCTGACTTTCCAGACATATTTGGACCCGTAATCATAATCAGTTGCTGCGTTTCTCTATCCAAGAAAACATCATTAGCAATATAAGGCATGCCAAGTGGTAATTGTTTTTCGATAACAGGATGCCTTCCGTTTTTGATTTCCAGTTCGAATGTTTCGTCCAGTTCCGGACAAACATATTTATTTTCGATAGCCAATTGCGTAAAAGAACATAAACAATCCAGTTGCGCTACTAAATTAGCATTCATTTGAACGGGTTTTATATACGTGGCAATCCAACTCACCAATTGTTCAAATAATTCTACTTCTATCTTATGGATTTTCTCTTCGGCACCGAGTATTTTGGTTTCGTATTCTTTTAATTCTTCCGTAATGTAGCGTTCCGCATTAACTAAGGTCTGTTTTCTAATCCATTCCGCAGGAACTTTATCCTTATGCAGGTTTCGTACTTCAATATAATAACCAAAAACGTTGTTAAAAGATATTTTCAACGAGGAAATTCCTGTCAACTGTGATTCGCGTTTTTCGATTCCGTCCAAAAATTCCTTTCCGGAAGTTGATATTGCCCGCAAATCATCTAACTCTGCATTGACCCCTTTGGCAATCGCATTCCCTTTGGCAATAGCCACAGGAGCATCTTGATTGAGAATCGTTTTTATCTTTTCACGCAACAATTCACAGTTGTGCAAACTATCACCAATTACTTTTACAGCTTCCTGCGGGCTTTCCAGTGCCAAGGTTTTTATTGGAATAATCGCATCTAATGATTCTTTTAGATACACAACCTCGCGAGGCGAGACTTTTCCGGCGGCAATTTTCGAAATCAAACGTTCCAAATCAGAAATTTGCTTGATTTGATTTTGGATGTTTTTCAGGACGTCCTGATTGTCTTTTAGATACGAAACTACTTCATGTCTACTTTTTATTTTAGCACTGTCTTTCAGTGGCAATGCCAACCAACGTTTCAACAAACGTCCCCCCATTGGTGAAAGCGTTTTATCAATAACATCTAGCAATGTCACCGCATTGGGATTGTAACTATGGTATAATTCCAGATTGCGAATCGTAAAACGATCCATCCAGACATAAGCATCTTCGGCAATGCGTTGAATCGAGGTGATATGCTGCACCCGATTGTGCTGCGTCTCGGATAAATAATATAAAATCGCTCCTGAAGCAATAATTCCTTCTTTCAGGTCTTCGATTCCAAATCCTTTCAAAGACACCGTTTGAAAATGCTTGGTTAAGGTCTCGAATGCATAGTCTTCTTTGTAAATCCAATCCTCCAGATAAAAACTATGATAGTCGTCTCCGAAAATCTCTCGAAAATCATTTTTATTATTTTTTGGAATCAGAACCTCGCTGGGATTAAAATTCTGTAAGAGTTTGTCAATATATTCCGCATTGCCTTGTGCCGTCAAAAATTCACCGGTAGACACATCCAGAAATGAAATCCCTATGGATTTATTGGCAAAAAAAACAGCTGCTAAAAAATTATTCGTTTTAGACTGTAAAACCTCATCATTCATGGAAACACCGGGAGTTACAAGTTCAGTCACGCCGCGTTTCACGATGGTTTTAGTCAGTTTTGGATCTTCGAGCTGATCACATATCGCTACACGAAGCCCTGCTTTTACTAATTTTGGCAAATAGGTATTCAAGGAATGGTGCGGAAAACCGGCAAGAGCCGTCTCGGTTTCAGAGCCCGCTCCACGCTTGGTCAATACAATTCCTAATATTTTAGAGGCACGAACAGCATCCTCCCCAAATGTCTCATAAAAATCCCCAACACGAAACAACAAGCACGCATCCGGATACTTCCTTTTGATCTCGTTGTACTGTTTCATTAACGGAGTTTCTTTAACTTCTTTATCTTTAGATGCCAATTGTATTTGTGTTTAAAAATGAAAAAATATCAGCGAATTTATAGATTTTAAAGCAAATAAATAACCTCCTTAAAAAATTAACCTTTTTTTTAAGAAATATTTAAGGCCTAATTTATTTATTTTTTTTAGATTTGTGACTCTATTAAATTGAAACACACATGAAAAAAATAATTGCCTTCGCATTACTAGTGGTTTTAGGAATAACGACTTCTAATGCACAAGAAACATCAAAAAAGATAAAAGCGACTAGCGCCACACTTGCCAAAGTAAATGGAGCAGGAATGGTTTTTGTAACTGAAACCATTGATTATGGTACTATAGCACACAACGCTGAGGGCCGCCGTGAATTTGTATTCACTAACAACGGCAACAAACCCTTAATCATAACTAATGCTCAAGGTTCTTGTGGTTGCACCGTGCCAACGTATCCAAAAGAGCCAATCGCCCCGGGTGCAAAAGGAGTTATTGGAGTAAAATATGATACTTCAAGAGCAGGTCAGGCATTTACAAAAACCGTTACGTTGACAACAAATGCTACTGTTCCTAATAAAACATTGACGATAAAAGGAAACGTTTTAGCAGCACAACCTGCAAAAAGCTAAAATTTTAACGAATACATAAAAAAGCTTCCATTCATTTCGGAAGCTTTTTTTTTGAATACTTTACACACATGAGAAAACTCGAAAATAGTGAACTGGATCGAAAATCCGTTGAGGGTTTTAAACAATCTGAAAAAACACCCCTTATTTTGGTATTAGATGACATTCGAAGCCTGCATAATATTGGCTCTGTTTTTAGAACTGCCGATGCCTTTTTAGTCGAGAAAATATTTTTATGTGGCATCACCGCCACACCACCACATAAGGAAATCCATAAAACAGCCCTTGGTGCTACTGAAACAGTAACTTGGCAACATCAGGATAATGTTCTTGAAGTTATCGAAAAATTAAAAACAGAAGGCGTTATCACGCTAGCTATAGAACAGGTACAAAGTGCCGTTTTTCTTCAAAATTTTAAAGTTAAAAAAGGAGTGAAATATGCTTTGGTTTTTGGGAACGAAGTCTACGGAGTTTCACAGGAAGCGGTTGCATTATGCGATGGCTCCATCGAAATCCCACAACTAGGCACCAAACATTCTTTGAATATTTCCGTAAGTGCCGGCATTGTGGTTTGGGATTTATTTCAAAAAATGAATTGGCCAAAATAGAAAATTAGTACTTTTATAGAATGAAAACAACTGTTTTTTTTAAAATAATTCTAGCACTTTCACTTTTCATAACAAAAACAGCTTATGCAATTGATCCCCCTGTAATTAAAGCAACAGGAAATCAAATTTATTGTCCAGGGAATCCCTTAAAAATAGTAACTGATGTAACTATAACTGGGTCTGATGCCAGTGATATTGGAACTGAGGCGGTTTATATCCAAATTTCTACGGGATATGTAAATGGACAGGATGTAATCCAATTGTCCAATCCCGCGCTACACCCGAATATCCGCTCAGAGTGGAGTCCTACCGAAGGAAAACTTAAATTATCGAGTCCTATTGCTGAAACAAAAGTACTGTACGCAGACTTCGTAAATGCTATCAAAGATGTAGTTTTTAGCAATTCCTCAACAACTCCATCAGGCAGAAGGGATTTTTCTATTACCCTTGGAGCAGCCAATTATTTACCTAGAAATGGCCATTATTACCAATATTTCCCTAACATAGGTATTAGCTGGACAGCCGCAAAAGCAGCAGCTGAAGCCAGTACCTATTTTGGACTTCAAGGCTATTTAGCGACAATCACCGCAGCTGACGAAGCGCAACTAGCAGGAGAACAAGCTAAAGGAGCAGGATGGATTGGCGGTAGTGACGCCGAAACAGAAGGGGTATGGAAATGGGTTACCGGACCGGCTGTTGACAGAGTAACCTTTTGGAATGGAGGAGTTAATGGTACAAGTCCTAATTTTGCGGCTTGGAATAATAACGAACCAAACAATAGCAACGGCATTGAACACTATGCACATATAACTGCGCCTGGTATTGGAATATCAGGTTCCTGGAATGATTTGCAATTGAATGGTGATGCAAGCGGGGATTACCAACCTAAGGGATATATTGTAGAATACGGCGGAATGCCTGACGACCCAATTCTTCAAATTTCAGCCAGTACCACAATAACCACCTCTCAAATCTCAGGCACCACTCCTGCCTGGAGATGTGGTTCAGGAACCGTTACATTACAAGCAATCGCAACTGCAGGAACCGTTAATTGGTACGATACGGCAAGTAATGGGAACTTATTACACACGGGTAATGCATACACAACTCCTTTTTTAGACACAACAACAACCTATTACGTTGCTGCTGAATGCCCCACAAACAGAACGGCAGTTACTGCTACCATAAACACAATTCCTACTATAACATCGACCAATACCCCCGTGACAAGATGCGGTGCAGGCCCAACCACATTAAAAGCTACTACAAACACACCCGATAGTACCGTAAATTGGTATTTAGCCCAAACCGGAGGAAGCCTTGTGTCTACCGGAATGCAGTTTACAACTACCGTTTCAGAAAACACAACCTATTACGCAGAAGCCATAAATAACGGATGTTCGAACGGTAGACGGATTGCTGTTGAAATCATGATTTACGATCCTCCAATAGTTATGGACGAAGAATTAATACTTTGTGAATCCGGCAGTTTAACCCTTGATGCAGAAATTCCTGACCTCAAGTATTTATGGTCAACCGGCGAAACTACGAAGACAATTGTGGTCACTACTCCAGGCGTCTATAGTGTAGACATAACAAATAATGCCAACTGTAGCAGTACCAAAAAAATTACTGTTATAGCGCATGATGCTCCAGACATCGATAGAATTGACGTCAATGAAACCACGGTTGTAATTTATTTGAAAAATCCAAAAGATTATTTTGAATATTCCGTTGATGGAATTGATTATCAAAGTTCAAATGTGTTTTTTAATGTAGCGAGCGGTTTGCAAACTGCTTATGTTAGAGAAGTAAATTCATGCGGAATTGACCGTAAAGCTTTTATAGTATTAATTACTCCAAAATTTTTCACACCAAACAATGATTCCCACAATGATGTATGGGAAATAAAAGGATTGGTCAATTATCCTGAAGCAGAAGTAACCATCTTTGATCGGTACGGAAAGTTGATCACCAAATTAAATTCAACGAAACCCTCTTGGGATGGCACCTTTAACGGAATCCCTTTACCTGCAGATGATTATTGGTTCACCTTAAAACTGGAAGATGGCAGAGAAAAAAAAGGTCACTTTTCGCTAAAAAGATAATTTTCAAATTTTAAACCTTAATTTTCTTTTGGATTTCTTCTAAAATATACAAATAATCTGCTTGATTTTTTACGAAATCCCGATCAGAAACATCAATAATCAGCACATTCAAATCGGTTTGAGATTTAATATAATCCAGATAACCGCTATTGATTTTATCCAAATATTCAGCTGGAATTTTTTGTTCATAGCTTCTGCCACGCTTTTTTATATTTTGCAAAAGCCTTTCTGAATTTTGATACAAATAAATATACAAGTCCGGTTTTGGCATTTCTCTGTAAATGATATCAAAAAGATTGCGATACAAGCGATATTCATCCTCGGCCAATGTTATTTTGGCAAAAATCAACGATTTAAAGATATGATAATCGGCAACCAGAAAGTCTTTAAACAAATCAAATTGTGCTAAATCATCTGATAATTGCTGGTATCTATCTGCAAGAAATGACATTTCAAGTGGAAACGCATACCGGTTTTGATCTTTGTAAAATTTAGGTAAGAAAGGATTATCTGCAAAACGTTCCAATACTGTTTTTGCATTAAAATCCTCAGAAATTTTAGTAGCCAAAGTTGTTTTTCCTGCTCCGATATTCCCTTCAAAAGCAACATAATTAAATTGCTCCAACGGAACATCCTGCAAAGGATTCACTAAATTCTGAACGACTGTACAAACACTTTCATCTGGAGACAAAGCCAATAATTCCGAAATATTTTTTTGAAGAATGGGATGCTTCCAATCTAAATTTAAGTCCTGCACGGGTAACAACACAAAATTCCTGTTCTGCATTAAGGGATGTGGAATTTGGAGTTTTTCAGTAGTAATAACTTCCGAGTCGAAAGCAATCATATCTACATCAATTGTTCGTGATTGATACCCCTGCGCCTTTGTTCGCAAACGTCCCAATCGTTTTTCCACTTTTAAAATCTGTGTTAGCACTTTATGAGCCGAATTAAAAGTATGCAAAACCAATGCACAATTATAAAAAGCATCACTTTCAAAACCCCAAGCAGGAGTTTCATATAATTTAGAAACTTTGATTACCGTCCCTATTTCCTTATGTATTACTTGTAAACAATGTTCGATATTTTCCAATCGATTCCCCTGATTACTTCCTATCGATAAAATGACCTGATGCTGTGATTTCATAATTAGATGCAAATTAACTAAAGAATTTTAGAATTAGCAATATATTTGTATGCGGTGTTGCTAATCAAACTTGGGATTTTCCCCCACGGCTTGTAACATTTCAATGTTTTGTACGACTTATAAAAAAAATATAATTATGAAATTTTTAGGAAATGTATTAGCGACTATTATAGGTATTTTTGTTTTCTTCATGTTATTCTTTTTTGGAATAATCCTTGTTGGAGCCATTTTTGGCGGTGAATCTGAAGGCGTTACGATAAAAGATAATACTGTTATTGAACTGAATTTAGAAGACATACAGAATGATTATGCCGGAAAATACAAAGATCCGTGGATGACTATTTTTTCAGAAAACAAAAAAGTAGGTTTATCTGATATTATCAATGCCGTTGAAGCGGCTGAAACGGATGATGATATCAAAGGAATTTCTATATTGAACAATGTTTCATCGCTAGGAATGGCTCAGAGTAAGGCCTTGAGAGATGCTTTGGAACACTTTAAAAAATCAGGAAAATTCGTCATGGCTTACGCCAACTCCTATTCGCAAAAAGAATATTACTTAAATTCTGTGGCCAGTCCCATTTATATAAATCCTGTGGGAGATCTGGATTTCAAAGGACTTTCTGCTGAACTTATGTTTTTTAAAGACTTTCAGGAAAAATCAGGTCTAAAAATGGAAGTAATCCGCCATGGAAAATACAAAAGTGCTGTGGAGCCGTTTTTAGAAAATAAAATGAGTGATGCCAATAGAGAACAAACGACAGCTTTACTGAATTCTGTTTGGAACTCCATCACCACTGACATTGCTAAAAGCAGAAACATCTCTGTGGCTAAATTAAATGAAATTGCCAACGGACTTCTTGCAAGAACTCCGGAAATGGCAAAAAACCAAAAATTAGTAGATATCATTGCTTATGAAGATGTGTACCATAATGCCATACGAAAAGTGCTTAATGTAACTACAGATAAGGAATACAACAAAGTATCTGTAATTGATTATGCACAGAAAATCGCTACCACTTCCCAAAGTTCTGACAGCACGGATGAAATTGCCATTATTTATGCCCAAGGAGAAATTATGGGTGGCGAAGGAGATGTCAATGTGATTGGTGAAGGTTCAATGCGTCGCTCGTTACAAGAAGCTCGAAAAAACAAAAATGTAAAGGCAATTGTCCTTCGCATTGACAGTCCGGGCGGAAGTGCTTTGACCTCAGATTTGATCTGGAGAGAGATTGAACTGACTAAAAAAGTAAAACCCGTAGTCGTTTCTATGGGTAATTATGCGGCTTCAGGCGGGTATTATATTGCGTGTAATGCCAACACTATATTTGCTGAAGCGAACACAATCACTGGTTCCATTGGTGTTTTTGGAATATTGCCAAACTTTACGCCATTAGCCACTAAAATAGGAATATATACGGAACAGGTTAAAACACATGAAAATTCCGCCAATTACAGTCCTTTTGTTCCCATTGATGAAAACTTCAAAGCAGTTACGCTGGAAGGTGTGGAACACATTTACAAAACTTTTGTAACCCATGTGGCTGAAGGACGCAAGATGACATTTGCACAAGTAGATGCTATTGCGCAAGGTAGAGTTTGGACAGGTTCAGAAGCCTTGAAAATTGGACTCGTAGATAAAATTGGAGGATTAGACGATGCTATTGCGAAAGCGGCTTCCTTGGGGAAAACAAAAAATTACAGCACTCAAAATTATCCGGAATACGAGAAAAACTTTGATGATCTTTTAGCAAATCTTCCTTTTGCAAAATCGAAAGCAGATTTTATAAAAGAAGAAATAGGGGAAGAAAATTATCGTATTATGCAGGAAATTAAAAAAATACAAATGCAAAAAGGCGTTCAAGCCTTAATGCCGTTTGAAATTAACATGCATTAAAGAAAAAGATAAAGCTGCTATTAAATCCGTTTTTGCATTTGCTTAAACGGATTTTTTCATACAATATAGTTAAAGTATTGTTTATAAAAACACCATAAAAGTTACACTGTCCTAAAAATACTATTTTTGTAAAGGAATACAAGGCACCATTTTTGCCAAAGATATAAATCTAAAGACATTCAAATCATGCTAAAGAAAGTTTTAAAAATCATCGGAATACTCGTTATCCTGCTCGTCTTGACTTTATTTGCAGCTCCTTTTCTGTTTAAAGACCAAATAAAAGCCAAAATTTCTCAAGTCATCAATGAAAAAGTAGATGCCAAAGTCACCTTTGCGGAAGCGGACTTAAGCTTATTCAAAAATTTTCCTAATGCAAATGTAACACTGGAAAAACTAGTCATCATAAACAAAGCTCCTTTTGAAGGCGATACATTGCTATCACTGGGCAAATTGAATTTAAAAATGTCTATTAAGGAACTTTTTAAAGCCAAAAATGAAGCGATAGTTATTGACGGAATCACTTCGAAAAACGGATTAATAAATATCATTTTCAATAAAGACGGACTAGGGAATTATGACATTGCATTGAAAGAGAAAAAAACGACAGCCGATGGAACAAGCAGTCCGTTATCCTTAAAAATCCAAGAGTATAAAATCGAAAATTTCAAGTTTCGTTATTTTGACGAAAGTTCAAAAATAAAAATGATTGTCGACAGTTTGAACCACGAAGGAACTGGAGATTTTGCAGCCCAAAAATTAGATTTGGTAACCAAATCTACTGCAAAAATATCGCTGGATATGGAACAAGTCAATTACATGAAAAATGTTGCTTTGACTCTGGACGCCGTTTTGGGAATCGATTTAGAAAAAAGTAAATACACCTTCAAAGAAAATAAAGCGTTAATCAACCAATTGCCGCTGGAATTTGATGGATTTATTCAAATGGTCGAAACCGGTCAGCAGTATGATTTGAAATTTAAAACACCTACTTCCTCCTTCAAAAATTTCTTGGGAATAATTCCTGCAGCCTATGCCTCACGCTTAGACAACGTAAAAACAACCGGTGATTTTACGGTGGCAGGTTTTGCAAAAGGTTTGTATTCTGACACAACAGTGCCAAAATTTAATATAGAAATCGCTTCCCATAATGCTTCCTTTAAATACCCTGACTTACCAAAAACGGTTCAAAACATCATTATTGACACAAAAATCACCAATGAAACCGGAATTTTAAATGACACGTATGTCAATATTGACCAACTTTCTTTCAAGATAGATCAAGATGTTTTTAATGCCAAAGCCAACATCAAAAACATTACTCAAAACGCACTAGTTGATGCCATGTTAAAAGGAACTATCAATTTGTCCAATCTTTCTAAAGCGTATCCTATAAAACTCGATAAGCCATTATCCGGGATTTTAAAGGCTGATGTGACTACAAAATTTGATATGCAATCAGTAGAGAAAAGTCAATATGAAAACATTAAAAATGCGGGAACCATGAGTGTATCGGGTTTTAATTATGCGGATGAAAACGGCAAAACCATGAACATCAGCAATGCCTTGATCCAATTTAATCCTAGTCAAGTCAATTTGAAAGAACTGAATGCGACTACCGGAAAAAGCGACATTAGTGTAACGGGAGTATTAGAAAACTTTTACGGATTTATATTTAGAAATCAAGAATTGAAAGGAAACTTTTATATGAATTCTAAACAATTGGCCATTGACGATTTTATGACAACTGGTGAAACGACTAAAACGGCAACTAAAAAAGCAGATGCCATGAAGATTCCTGCTTTCTTAAATTGTACGCTTACCGCAAAAGCGACTACGGTGCTATATGATAATCTGACTCTGAAAGATGTTTCGGGAAAACTGATTGTGAAAGATGAAAAAGTGACTTTAGAAAATATAAAAACATCTATTTTTGGGGGAACTATTGCGGTGAATGGAGCTGTTTCCACAAAAGGAAAAACACCGGTTTTTAATATGGATTTAAAATTAAATCAAGTCGATATTGCGCAATCCTTCAACCAACTGGATCTGTTGAAAAAAATTGCTCCAATTTCCGGAATCATCAACGGGAAATTAAATTCAAGCATCAAATTGAACGGGAATCTTGATGCAACAGCACTGACTCCTGACTTGAAAACCCTTACTGGAGATTTACTAGGACAACTGCTTTCCACGACTGTAAACTCAACTAATTCGACTTTGCTGACCGCTTTAGGTGCTAACTTGAAATTCATTGACGTCAGTAAAATCAATTTAAATGATTTGAAAGCGGCAGTTACGTTCAAAGATGGAAAAGTAAATGTAAAACCTTTTGATATCAAGTACAAAGACATCAAGGCAACCATTGGAGGAACGCACGGTTTTGACCAAAGCATGAATTATAATTTAAAATTTGATGTTCCCGCTAAATATTTAGGTTCAGAGGCCAATGCTTTAATAGCAAAATTATCTGCTGCAGATGCGGCAAAATTAGAAAGCTTTCCGATAAATGCTGTATTGGTGGGTAATTTTACAAATCCAAAAATCACAACGGACATCAACAGTGCGGTAGCTAAATTGACCACTCAACTCGTAAACCAACAAAAAGACAGACTGGTAAAACAAGGAACGTCCGCTTTGACGGATTACATCAATAAAAACAAAAAGCCAGGAGACACGACAAAAACAGCCACTCCTAAAATTCCGGTAACTAAGGAAGAAGTAAAATCTAAGGCTGCGGCATTATTAAACGGATTTTTTAATAAGAAAAGTAAAGCAGTAGATACGACAAAAGTAAACTAAAGTAACTTTACAAAATATAATAAAGAGGATTTTAGGTGATGAAATTCCTCTTTTCTTGGCTAGCAATATTGGGTTTGTGATTTGTCTGCATGATATTTTCGTGTAGCTGTACGTGCGTAAAGGATGGTAGCGGCATCCTTTTATGAAGCGCAGCGGAGTAAAAGATACAGCGGACAGCCTGACCTTTTTTTAAAATTTTTATTTTAAAAAAGGATACGCCCAAAATTATATTACTTAAACCGCAATTGTAACCATATACCCTTCGGAACCACGGACATTAAAAACGGTTCCGTCTTCAAAAAGTAAATATTGCCCTTTTATTCCGGTAAGCTTCCCCTGAAACTGTGGTGTTTTATCTAAGCTCAAACTGTTTACCTTATTTGGATACTGCAAAACGGGGAAGTGCATCTCATACAAATCGTTTTTTTGCGAATAAAAATATTCCTGAACTTCGGTTGGAATAAGATTCTCAACCTTCAATCGTTCTGCGATTAAGTCAATTTGCTCCACATTGTTAGTCAGCATTTTTCTCCAATTGGTTTTATCGGCATAATGTTTTTTCAATGCTACCTCGGTAATTCCTGCTAAGTATCTATTAGGGACTTCTACAATAGAAATGGCTTGGGTTGCGCCCTGATCAATCCATCGGGTTGGCACTTGCGACTTGCGGGTAACACCTACTTTGACTTCGCTGGACAAAGCCAGATACACAATATGCGGTTGCAATTGTACTTTTTCTTCATACGCTAAATCCCGATCCTGAATTCCAAGATGGGCGGTGCTCAACTCCGGTTTCATAATCCAATCGCCAACAGCTGCACTGGAATAGAAACAATCATAACAAAATCCCTGACGGAATATTTTTTTCTTCTTGCCACAATTCAAACATTGATATCCCACAAAATTGATTTCCAGTTCTTTATTCAGCAACTGATTCACGTTTAAAAAACTATTCTCAAAAACCAAGTAATATTGAATTGGATTTCCAAATTCAGTTTGCATTTTTGTAAGTACACCTTCGTATGTCATTGTGATTAAAGTTTCCCGTTTAACACATCTAGTTAAACAAATTTTGTTATTTTTGGTAAAGTTATAACTCATAACTCATAATTCATAATTCATAATTTAAAAATGCCACTAACCATAATCAATTCGTTTGCCTCTTGGGTTCTCAAACAAAGAATCCATCAGATCGAACTTTTCCTGAAATATCCAAACGAGGTTCAGGAAGAATTGCTCATGAATTTAATTCAGTCATCTAAAAATACTGTTTTAGGCAAACAATATGATTATGCTTCGATTCATTCCTATGCCACTTTTGCCGATAGAATTCCGATCTCTACTTACGAAGAATTACAACCATTGATTGAAAGAACCCGTAAATGTGAGCAGAATGTTTTTTGGGAAACACCGATAAAATGGTTTGCCAAATCCAGTGGAACCACAAATGCCAAAAGCAAATTCATACCCGTAAGCAACGAAGCCCTGGAAGGATGTCATTATAAAGGCACTAAGGATTTGTTGTGCTTGTATTTGAATAATAATGAAGATTCAGAACTGTTTCTTGGAAAAAGCCTGCGTCTTGGCGGAAGCTCTCAAATCTATGAAGACAACAATACGTTCTTTGGAGATTTATCTGCGATATTAATCGAAAACATGCCTATTTGGGCTGAATATAGCAGTACCCCGAGCAACAAAATTTCCTTGATGAGCGAATGGGAAACCAAAATTGCTGCGATTATAAACGAAACAAAAAACGAAAATGTAACCAGTTTTGCCGGAGTTCCTTCCTGGATGCTGGTTTTAATGAATAAAATGCTCGAAGAAACCGGAAAGGGAAATCTATTTGAAATTTGGCCAAATTTGGAAGTTTACTTTCACGGCGGCGTAAATTTTGAACCATACCGGGAACAGTACCAAAAAATATTCCCAAAAAAAGAGTTTAAATATTACGAAATATACAATGCTTCCGAAGGTTTTTTTGCCATTCAGGATTTAAATAATTCCAGTGATTTATTATTGATGTTGGATTACGGAATTTTCTATGAATTCATCCCAATGGATACTTTTGGGACTCCGGATCAAAAAGTTATTCGATTAGCAGATGTGGAATTGTTCAAAAATTATGCTTTGGTCATTACCACCAATTCTGGTTTGTGGCGCTATTTGATTGGTGATACTGTTCGTTTCACCTCATTGAATCCATACCGAATTCGGGTAACGGGAAGAACCAAGCATCACATTAATGTTTTTGGTGAAGAATTGATGGTTGAAAATACCGATCAGGCTATTGCCAAAGCATGCAAACTAACCCAGACGGAAGTAGTTGATTACACCGTTGCGCCTATATTTATGGAAGGCAAAGAAAAAGGTGCTCACGAATGGATGATTGAATTTAAAAACCCTCCAGCTGATGTATCACAATTCCAGAAAGCATTAGACGAAGCGATACAATCCTTAAACTCCGATTATGAAGCGAAGCGTTACAACAACATGACATTAAATCCGTTAGTAATCAATGTAGCGCGAAAAAATTTGTTTTATGATTGGTTAAAATGCAAGGACAAATTGGGTGGACAACACAAAATTCCAAGACTATCTAACCAAAGAGATTATTTGGAACAACTGAAAAGTATGCAGTTTCAAAGCGTATAAAAATGATGAGATGAAAAAAATTCTTTATATCCTGTTGACAGGAATTTTCTTGAGTTCCTGCGGACCACATAGAATGCGTTGTGGCGCCAGAGGAATTTGTAAATCTCCCGAAAAACAAACACTGGAAAAACCTGAAAAAGCGTTTACCGTTAAAGCATAAAAAAGGCTGTCCAAAAATCACTTTTTGGATAGCCTTTTTTTATAATTACTGCAGTATTTTACTCCTCCATCATATCAATATGCCTGTCGTGGTAACCTAATAGGTATAAAACACCGTCGAGACCCAAGCTGGAAATAGAACTTTCTGCTTTTTCTTTTACCGTTGGTTTGGCATGAAAAGCAATTCCTAAACCTGCCAAATTCAACATCGGCAAGTCATTGGCACCATCACCAACTGCAATAGTTTGGTTGATATGAATGCCTTCCTTATCAGCAATCGCCTGAAGGTATTCCGCTTTCTTTTTACCATCCACAATTTCACCTAAATAGTTACCTGTCAATTTTCCGTCTTTAATTTCCAATTCATTCGCATGAACATAATCAATACCTAATTCTTTTTGCAGGTACTTCCCAAAAAACGTAAAACCTCCGGACAATATAGCGGTTTTATAACCGTAATATTTCAAGGCCTTCATCAAGCGATGTGCTCCTTTAGTAATAGGCAGATTTTCAGCAACTGTTTGCAGTACCTCTTCACTCAAGCCTTCAAGCAAGGCCATGCGTTGCTTGAAGCTTTCGCTAAAATCGATTTCACCATTCATGGCTGCTTCTGTGATGGCTCTAACTTGCTCTCCCACACCCGCTAACTCTGCCAGTTCATCAATTACTTCGGTTTGAATTAGCGTCGAATCCATATCAAAACACACCAAACGGCGGTTTCTTCGGTACATATTATCTTCTTGAAAAGAAATATCCACATCTAACGTTCTGGAAATTTCCATAAAACTGGCGGTCATAAACGTTTTGTCGACAATCGTTCCTGTAACCGACAATTGTATGCACGAACGAGGGAATTCTTCTTTCTCAAGAATAGATACCCTGCCGGTTAATCTTTTAATTGCATCAATATTCAAATTTTGGTTGGATAGTATTTTGGTTACTGCCGCCAATTGTACAGCCGTTAAGGTTTCTCCTAAAACATTGATGGTGTAGCGTTGTTTGCGCTGCGCTTTGACCCAAATTTCGTAATCTGCAATAGATATAGGAATAAACTTGACTTTGACACCCAATTCGTATGCTTTAAATAACAAGTCTTTTAAAACTGGACCAGAAGAAGAACCCGCTTTTATTTCAAATAAAATACCTAAAGAAAGCGTATCATGAATATCCGCTTGTCCAATATCTAAAATAATAGCATCATAAGTAGCCAAGATGGATGTTAAACCAGCAGTGACTCCCGGTTTATCTTGTCCAGAAACTTTTAATAAAATTACCTCTATCTCGTCTTTTTGCATCTTATATATAATTGATTTAGAATGTACAAAAATCGACAATCTGACGTTGATAAAAAATAATAATGTTCCTTTTTTTGAACAATAACAAATAGTGTAATTTCCCCATAAAAAAACCTGTTCAAATGAATGAACAGGTTTATATTTTTAAGAAAAATGCATTTTTTACGATGCAATCTCCAAACGCTTCAATAAATTTTTATTCAACGTTTCTTTAGCATAAGTTACGTCAATTTCTAATACTTTATCATCAGAACTAGGCAATTCATACATCGCATCGGTCAAGATAGCTTCACATAACGAACGCAATCCACGAGCGCCTAATTTATATTCTAATGCTTTATCAACAATAAAATCCAGTGCTTCATTGGTAATCGTGAATTCAACATCATCCATCAAAAACAACTTCTCGTATTGTTTGATTAACGCATTTTTAGGTTGTGTCAAAATTGCACGCAAGGTTTCTCTATCTAAAGGATCCATGTGCGTCAAAACTGGCAAACGACCAATAATCTCTGGAATCAAACCAAAATCTTTGATATCCTTTGGAATAATGTATTGCAACAAATTGTCTTTGTCAATATTGTCCACATTTTTTGAAGTAGAATAACCCACCGCTTGACGGTTCAATCGTTTCGAAATTATTCTTTCGATTCCATCAAAAGCACCACCGGCAATAAACAAAATGTTTTGTGTATTTACCTCCACAAATTTTTGGTCCGGGTGCTTGCGTCCTCCTTTTGGTGGTACATTCACAACCGTTCCTTCCAATAATTTCAATAATGCTTGTTGCACCCCTTCTCCGGAAACATCTCGCGTAATAGAAGGATTGTCACTTTTACGTGCAATTTTATCTATTTCGTCAATGAATACAATGCCGCGTTCTGCTTTGGCAACATCATAATCAGCAGCTTGTAAAAGACGTGTCAAAATACTTTCGACATCTTCCCCAACATAACCTGCTTCAGTAAGAACTGTCGCATCAACAATCGCTAAAGGCACATCCAACATTTTTGCAATGGTTTTAGCCACCAATGTTTTTCCTGTTCCAGTTTGTCCCACCATGATGATGTTACTTTTTTCAATCTCAACCTCATCGTCTAATTGCTGTTGCATCAAACGTTTGTAGTGATTGTAAACCGCAACCGACATCACCTTTTTAGTTTGATCTTGTCCAATCACATATTGATCCAAAAACGCTCTGATTTCTTTTGGTTTCTTTAAAATCAAATCTCCAACCAGCTTTGAACTTCCACTAGATTTTATTTCTTCAAGAACAATCCCGTGCGCTTGTTCAATACATTTATCACAGATATGTGCATTGATCCCAGCAATCAATAATTGGGTTTCTGGCTTCTTTCTTCCACAAAACGAACACTCTAATACTACTTTTGCCATTCTTTTAAGTCTAAAGTCAAAAGTCGTAAAGTCGAAAGTTCCTAGCATTGCTTTAGACTTTCGACCTTAGACTTTCGACTATATTTTTATCCTCTTACTAAAACTTCATCAATCATTCCGTATGCTTTTGCTTCTTCGGCGATCATCCAATAATCACGTTCGCTATCCGTATGAACCTTATCGAAAGTTTGTCCGGAGTGGTGAGAGATAATTTTATACAACTCATCTTTAAGTTTCAACATTTCACGTAAGTTGATTTCCATATCCGTTGCTACTCCTTGCGCTCCACCTGATGGTTGGTGAATCATTACTCTTGAATGTGGCAATGCCGAACGTTTTCCTGCTGCACCGGCGCATAAAAGCACTGCTCCCATGGAAGCTGCCATTCCGGTACATATGGTTGCTACATCTGGTTTAATGTATTGCATCGTGTCATAAATTCCTAATCCTGCGTAAACGCTTCCTCCTGGAGAGTTCAAATAAATTTGAATATCTTTAGAAGCATCGGCACTTTCAAGGAATAACAATTGTGCTTGAACGATGTTTGCAATTTGGTCGTCTATTCCTGTTCCAAGGAATATAATTCTGTCCATCATCAATCTGGAGAAAACGTCTAATTGTGAAATATTCAACTGACGTTCTTCAATGATATAGGGAGTCATGTTTTTAGGAGTCATTGCGCCTACAATTTTATCGTAATACATAGAGTTTACGCCGTGGTCCTTTGTAGCAAATTTTTTAAATTCTTTACCGTAGTTCATATTTTTTTGTTCTAAGTTTTACGTTATATCTTGTCTATTTCTTTTAATGCAAAGGTCATACCTATTTACAAATGATGTCAATATGTCTTATTTGTAGCCCAGATGGGAGTAAAAAGCTTTTTGAATTCCGTTTTTAAGTTTTTTTATTCTTGCAAAGCGACTGAAAGAAGCTCTTGCAGGAATTTAAAAAACTAAAACGGAAGAAAAAACTTGTAACGTACAGCTGGATTGGCTCCCGCAACTAATTGAAACAAAAGAGCGTCAAAAAATATTTTTTCTGACGCTCAAATATAACTATTTTTTATTGTTTTATATTTGTAATAGAATCTTAAAATTTGAAACAACTAACGAAATTGTTTCCGTCTTTTCAACTTTTGACTTTATGACATTTGACTTTACGACTAAAATTTATTCTCCGTAAGACGCTGCAATAAATTCGTCATACGTTACTTCTTTAGTGGTAGGATTTGCTTTTTCTTTGAATAATTCCAATAATTTATCAGCAACAACTTGGTCCGAAAGTCTTTTCACTTCGTCTTGGTTTGACAAAACTCTTGCTACAATTCCTTGAACTTCTTCGTCAGTAGGATTTGTTTGTCCGAATTGTGCCATTTGCTGACGGATGTTTTTTGTAGTGAATGTTTTCAAGTCTTCAAAAGTGATTTTGATGTCAGATTGAGCCATAGCTCTACCTTCGATCAATTGAAAACGCAATCCTTTTTCAGAACGTGCATATTCAACTTCAGCCTCCTCAGGAGATAATTTTTTCTCCCCTACAGTTTGCAACCATTTTTTAAGGAATTCAGAAGGTAAATCAAATTTGGTGCTTTCGATCAAAAACTCCGTAACATCCCCTAATAATTTTTGATCCGCTTGTTGTGCAAATTGAGTTTCGGCATCTTCTTTGATTTTCGCTTTCAATTCTTCAAGTGAAGAAACAGTTCCAGCACCAAACAATTTGTCGAACAATTCTTGGTTCAATTCTGCTAATTCAGCCGTGTTGATCGCTTCGATTGTGAAGTTCACTTCAACCTCTAATCCGTGAACGTCATCATGACTTACTTTCATCACGTCCATCAATTGGTGGTCGTCTTCAAATAAACCTTTAGTATTTACAGTCACAACATCTCCTGCTTTTTTACCGATGAATAAATCAAAAGTCGCTTTGTCTTTAAAAAGATCAGCAGCAATAGTGGTTGCGTTATTAATTCCTTTTTCTTCGTTTGTAAAAGTTCCCGTTACATCTGAATCTGCAGCAACAACTTCTTGGGGAATTGCAGTTCCAAATTGTTTTTGGATTCTTTCCAACTGGCCTTCGATCATTTTATCATCCGCTGAAACCACATATTTAACGATGTCATTTTTAGCTTCAAGATCCAATTCGAAATTAGGAACCAATCCTATTTCATATTCAAAAACCAATTCTTCAGCACTCCAGTCAAAGTCTTCGTTTACTTTAGCAAGTGGCGTTCCAAGAAGGTTTAATCTTTCTGATTGTACGAAACGCTCCAAAGCTAAATCTACCACTTTCTGAACCTCTTCCTGTTTGATTGCTTTACCGTATTGTTTTTCAACAAGATCTTTAGGCACAGCTCCTTTTCTAAATCCTTTAACCGTTGCCAAAGGCATTTTTTCGTTTATTCTTTTTGCAACTTGTCCTTTGTAATCCATGTGAACAACAGTCATTACAATTGTTTCCGTCACAGCGTCTATTGCTACTCTTTTGATATCCATCTTCTTCTTTAATTTACATAATAAAATTGGACTGCAAAATTATAAAATTTTTGCAACCCAAACAAATATTTTACCATTTTGAATTTTAGGCAGTTATTTGACAAAATCACAGGTTGGAAAAGGAAACTAATTTGGGCGTGTCCCTGCAGATTGCTTCCTCGTTCCTCCTCGCAACTTTGGGTCAGGCTGTTCGTTCCCGCTTTTTATCGCCTGCCAAAAAAAGGCAGCCCATAAAAGAGCTCCACTGCCATCCTTCACGCGGATCGTGGTATGCGACATATAAAATTGCTTAGAAATTTTGACGAATTAGTGATAATTATGTTGGAATTTTTTCGTTTTAACAACAAAAATATTGTATGTTTACAGTAAATTAGTTGCGCCATGGGGAAAGCCACACGTAAAACAAAGCCTTTCGACACTAAAAGAAGTGTCCTAAAAGCATCTGGTAATGCTGTAAATATTAGAAAATCTTTATTGAGTTTTGATGGCAAGGAATATAAATGGAGCAATAAGCTCGAGCGTGTTAATGTCATCAGAGCTGGCATTCCATATGATTCAATTGAATTAATTAGCAAAAGACTTAATAATCCCATTAAGTCAGTTCTGGCAATAGTTGGGATTCCACAGACTACATATAATAAGAAAAAAAGCGAACATTTACTTTTGGACAGTAGAAATAGTGAATTAGTGATTCTAATTAACGAGTTAATTGACTATGGCTTGGAAGTTTTCAATAACGAGGAAGAAAAATTTCAACGCTGGTTAAAGAAACCTAACTTGTCTATTGGGGGAAGCTCACCCGAAAATATGCTTGACACAATAACAGGGATTAACGAGGTTAAGTTTAGTTTGAATCGCTTAGAATTCGGAAATTTAGCGTAATGATAGTATTTAGAATTGAACGTGAAAAATATTTGAGTACTACGTTAACTGGAATTGGCGCGCCGATTTCTGAAGGTTATCGGTGGAATAGTCTTAATACTCGAATTGTTTATACTGCTGAAACTAGAGCTCTGGCAACATTGGAAGTTTCTGTTCATTTAGATTTAAGCGAGGATTTACCCGATGATCGTTTTTATGTCGAAATTGAAGTACCTGATGGAATTACTATACAGGAAGTAAAGCTGGAAGATTTACCAAATGATTGGAATTCAAAACCACCATCTTTAATAACTCAGACCATCGGTGATGATTTCGTAAATTACAATGAAGCTGCCATTTTAAAAGTCCCTAGTAGTATCGTACCAAAAGAATTTAATTATTTAATAAACCCTGTTCATCCAGATTCATCAAAAATTAAGGTCTTTAGCACTTCAAAAATGATGTTTGATCAGCGATTAAAAAGTGTAAAAGAATAAATTACCGTTAACAGCTGGCAAAGCTCGGCAAAGCATTCATTAAAACAATAAATTTGTCGTACAAGCCATAAAATCCTAACAAAACCAGTTGTACAACTTACCAATAATTAAAATTAAATAGATTAACAAAGAATTTAAAATATCTTATTTTCCTTTTTCTGGCTTTTGGTCTGATGGTAAATGATGGTGCTTTAGATTCTCAATCAAATTCAGCAGATTATTATCAATTCTCGAACGTAACTCTAAGACGAGAATTAAACTGTAAGCGTTCAAAATTATACGTGTTCCATCAGATAAAACCAGATGGCTCGGAAATAAACTCAGTTTTCTCCTTAACAGATAGCGCGATTTGCAAACCGTGCCCATTCCAATTGGTAATTATAACACTTAGTCGGTAGGTAGCCGAAGAAATAAAGCTAACAAAACCATAAAAAAAACTGACATTAAAACGTAAAAAAGCTATCCCGTTTTAAGGATATAACTTTTCTGACTTGTTTTATCTGCATTCGTTGGCGGGCACGGTTTGCAAAACCGCGCTATCCTTAGGGACACTATATCTGATAGGTCGGGTTTAATGCATTGGTTAAAGCAATTTGTAGAGACGGATTTAAACAAACTAGATTGTATTTAAAAAATCGTGAGTTTTATGCTTTGCATTACAAACTAGTTCGTTAAACCTTGTATAGCTATTTAAATCAATATGTGAAGAAGATGTAGTTTTATGATACTTTATTATATACAGGCATAGTTTATCTACTTTATCTTTATATATTATTTGACATTGTTTACTAAAATGTTGTCCCGAAGTATAATGATAAGATATTTTTTCTTTATCTGGATGTTCTCCTGTTTTTAAGGCGTTTTTATATTCCTCTTGTATTATTTTTAAACATTCTTGAAATTTCTTAGTTGCAGGGATATCGGCGGGATTTTTATCAGACATAATACATATTTTAAGTTGTAACCAAAAGTAAGAAATAAATTCATAAATTGCAGCTTAAAATATAACTTTATGGAACACAATGTTGGAGTTGGTGCAATTGTAGGATTGGTTTTAGCTTCTTCTATTTACGTTTGGAACAATGAAAAGTTCAGCCGTGTGCAAAAAACAATTTTATTAATCTTTTTTATTTTTCCACCCGCACAATGGGTAGGTATTTTAGTTGTTTTGGCTTATAATAGCTATAAAGTAAACAACTCAACAGAAAAAATAACAGAAAGAAAAGTTGAACAAGTTAAAATTAATTTGGATAACTCAATTTCAAGCTTAAAAGATTTGAAAGATAAAGGAATATTAACAGATGAAGAGTACAAGACAAAAGTAAAAAAAATTGATGCAGAAAAAACAGAACAGAATCTAAAAAAGTCTTTAGAATACAAACAGCTAAAAAGTTTATTTGATAGCGGAATTTTAACTAAAGAAGAGTTTGAAAATAAAGTTAAACTAATAAAGACAGTTTCTATCAAAAAAACTGAAGATATAATAAGTGAAGTTTACGACTTTAAAGTAACTTTAATAAATAATGAAATTTTAACAATACTCGGTATTCCTGAAAAGACAAATAACATTTTAGGATGTATTGTAAAGACTACTAGTGGTAGTATATCTAATAACATATTTATTAGTGATAAATATCTTTACGAAGTACAAAACAAAAAAATAGTTAACTTTTATAAACCACAAATCATTCAGTTGAAAGATGGTAAAAGGTGTATTACATATCGTAAGTTTTCACATTTAACTAAAGGTGATTTTATTTTTTATGATAATAATTTATGTTTACCGAACGGTCAATATCCAATAACTGTATTTGAAAAAATAATAGTAAAAGAAAATAGATTACAATAAGTAAAAATGACTCTAGTCAACGGTTTAAAAAGTTAAGTATACGAAAAATTAATCTAAAGTTGTAAAAGAAAGTTTACTAAAAATAGAGGCTAAATTTTGTCTATCTTCTAAGTCAGCAACTTTGTGAATATTATCTTGAATCCTTAAAAATCTCTCATATCCTAAAGCATTGAGTTCAAACTGAGAGCTTGTAGATATTAAATGAGCTGTGTTTGAAAGATGGTTTTTAATCAGCAATGTAACACTTGCTTTAAATTTAGGATATACATCTTTTTTAAAAATTAGGCTTTGTGCATAATAATCACAACAAGTTAAAGTCAATTCAACTATATTAACAAAGTCTTTATATGTTTGAGAGTTATTTTCAAACATTGTGTCTAAATCTCTAGATAATTTATCTGCAATTTCAAAGCTTAAATCACCTTTAACACCTAATAAATCTGTTTTATGTTCAGCCCAGGTAGTCTCGGAATCCCTACTTTTTTGCTTAAGCGTTTTTATAGTAACTCTGAATTTTTCTTTGACACTAAAAAACGTAAGAAAAGAAAAAAGACCAAAAAGAATAGTTACAGTCATAATAATCAAGTTGAAGTTGGAGTCAATTTTACCAAAAATAATATTGATAGCGACATCATTGGAGATTTGATTATGTTTAGACAGCACAGTATTGACTTCAGTCTTATCGTAGATAACTTTAAAAGACTTATAGAAATTGAAACACAAAATAGTAAAAACAATATTGAGGAGGATACTGAAAGTAAATAAGTATTTTTTCATAAAAATAGTTTTGACAAACGTAAGAAAAAAGAATTAAATTGTGGTGGAAAAGAAAGCCGAACCGCCAACAGCTAGGGATTCGTTGCGTGCGCAGCACGACAATGAAACCCGGGTTGAACGGAACCGATTCCACGTCCGTCAACCTATGCACTTGTCGTAAAGATTTTAGAGAGAATTACAAGAGGCAAGCGAGCCTCTTTTTTTTTGGAGTGTTTTCTGCTTGGTTTTTTTCGTGTGTTCCTTCACTTGTGAACATAAGTTCCCTTACCCGTAATTTAGTTTTTACAAGGAATGGTGTTTTGGCTACCGCCAAGATACCAAGCCGGTGGACCACGCTGGTCAAAGACTGCTATTCGGTGTAAATTTCCTGTTTTACAACACGGACACTTGGGTAAAAAGGGCTTCTTTTCTACTTTTTCCAAGACTTTCACTTTGAGCTTTTCTTGTAAAAGCTTGAGCTTTTGTCGCTTCCAAGTGCTGCTCAAAAAACCCTAATGTCGGATCTTAACACCCGAGCCCAAAGGGCGAACTGACGAAGTAAAACGTTTGGGCAAAATATGCAACGCAAAACGCCTGATAAATTCATGATGCGTGAGTGTCATTTGTTTTTTCACACCCGCTACTCGGTAATCCTTATAAGTAAAAGTCACGTTTTCATTGTCAATGTTCTTGATTCGATGGTTGCTAATGGCAATTTTATGGGTGTATCTGCCCAAATATTCCACCACAGACTTTGGACTTCCAAAAGGCTTCTTAGCAAATACAACCCAAGGCTTGCGCCACAATTCTTTCCGGATTTGTTCGTATTCTGTGCAAATGGATTTATATTTTGGGATACTAAGAGCAATATTTAACCCTTTTTACGGACTGTTTTATTTTAATAATCATAAAGCGAGTTTTGCCAGAACGAGTTTTAATTGTAGTTTAAATAACATATATTTACTCACTGTTTAACCAAATACAGTTCGTTTAGAGGGTTTTAGACGAACTGACGTTGTGCGACATGCGAAAAAAAAAATCGTACTAAACAACTTCATGTCTAAAAAAGATATACCTTTGTGATATCAAATTAAAACATATGAAAACAGTATCACTTAAAATAGATGATTCAATTTTCGGAGAAACCGAAAAAATTCTTTCAAGAATCAGTATTCCTAGAAATAGATATATCAACGAAGCAATTGAATATTATAATAAAGTACAGAAAAGACAAATTTTAGAAAAAAGACTTAAAGCCGAATCCGAATTAGTCAAAAAAGATTCAATGAACATTTTAAAAGAATTTGAAAAAATTGACTATGCAGATTAATCAATACGAAATTTGGATTGCTGACTTGAATCCACAAATAGGAACTGAGGCAGGTAAATCTAGGCCTGTTCTAATTGTTCAAACAAATTTGCTGAATAAAGTATCGCATCCCTCAACAATCGTTTGTCCAATAACTACAAACGTTGAAGATGATTCTGATATTTTAAGAGTTCATATTAAAAAGGGAATGGCAAATTTACATGAAGATTGCGACATAATGATTGATCAAATTCGAGCAATCGACAACAAAAGATTATTTAAAAAAGTTGGAAAATTGCCAACCGATTTAATTGAAAAAATAAAAGAAAATATTGCGATTATCATGGACCTAGAATAAGCACGATCGCACAACAGCCATTTGGCAAGATTGCGAATTTTGTGGTAAATTCACTTATACGTTTCGCAAGAAATTTTATCTTTAATGGAAAATATAAAGTTCCGAACTTCGCAACTGACGAGAAGCGGCGGAACTTTATATGATAGCTTAATCTCCTAAAAGAGAAGCTATAGTAGAAGCGAGAAAAACTTTGAAAAATATTCTATGAATAAAACAACTAATACACTGTTACTACTATTTTTAGCAGTCTTTATTTTATCCTGCCAGAATAACAAAAAAGTTCATACAGAGGTAAAACAAGTAAATCAAGATAGTTTAAAACTTCGTGAAATCATTGCTCAGAAGAAAAAATTTTTCCTTCAATATTGGGGAGGAATGACTACTAGTGAATTTCGTGAAGTAAATAAATTTTTGGTGTCTGAAGGGAAGTTGTCACATATCAACGAACAAGACAAGTACTATTATCAGGTGGAAAATTGCGGAACAGAGTTCTATCCTTATTTTGCGGACGGGAGATTATACGAAATCACATTATCGGCATCAGAATGTCTATACAAATTATTCCAAGAAAAATACAAATTACCTGCTCTAAAGAAAATAACTTACCAAGAAAAATCTGTTTGGGAGGACAATCCTAAATATAGTCCCGCAATGTCATATCTTGATGAAAATAACAAGTTAATACGATTACCAAATGCTTTTATAGATAGTTCTAATCTAGCAGGTTTAAAGGACGAAGAAAATAAAGGTATTAGTAGTGAAATGTACGTTCTACAGCAGGATTCAATTTCAGTTAAAACCTCTACCGCCGACATAATAATTTCACAACATCTTGAACAAAGTCAAATACACAAACCAAGTATAGAGTATTCTTTAGATAAGAGTCCTGAAATGGCTAAATATAGAAAAAGTGATGAGGGTGATAAGATGCTAGGTGGTTTATTTGCTACAAAACAATCAAGTTTTATTAACACAAATTCTAGATTTAGGAAAGTAATAAGAAACACTGAGAACATTATCTACATAAGGTATATTTCAACGGAATACAAACATAAAAGAAAGTTGGATAATGACAAAAACGACGAACAACAAAAACTCTTAAAACAAAAAAAAGCTGAAAATGAAGCTATCAAGGAAATATAATATAACAGAGGAGTTAAGAAAAACTGAAGATTTCACCCAAAATTTTAAAATTAGAATAAAAACCTGAAATGAATAACTTAAATTTTAATACGGAAAGATTGAATTTGCGAACAATCGCAGAAAGTGACATTGATAACATTCACAAATTACATAGTTTGGCTGAAACTGATGAATTTAATACATTAGGAATTCCAAATAATATTAACGAAACCAAAATTATTGTCGAAAATTGGATTTTTAACAATAATTTGGAGAATAACAAGCATTTCTCTTTTGCGGTCGAATTAAATGGAGAAAAAGAATTTATCGGATTAATTGGAATAAATTTAGGAAAAGAAAAGTATAGAAATGCTGAAGTTTGGTTTAAATTTGATTCCAATTATTGGAATAAAGGTTATGCTACAGAAAGTTTAAAAAAAATAATAGCTTTTGGTTTTGAAACATTAAAACTTCACAGAATTGAGGCAGGTTGCGCGATCGGAAATATTGGCTCAATAAGTGTTTTAGAAAAAGTTGGAATGTCAAGGGAAGCGCATACAAGAAAATTGTTACCTCTAAAATCAGGTTGGTCTGATAATTATGGATATGCCATTTTATGTACTGATTAAAAATAAAAATCCCCGCTAGCGCAAGCGCAATGTCATTAAGTTAAGATTTTATACCAGCACCAGATGGCTCGGAAATACACTCAGTTTTCTCTTTAACAAATAGCGCGGTTTTGCAAACCGTGCCCATTCCAATTGGTAATTATAACACTTAGTCGGTAGGTAGCCGAAGAAATAAAGCTAACAAAACCATAAAAAAACTGACATTAAAATGTAAAAGCTATGCCGTTTTAAGGATATAGCTTTTCTGACTTGTTTTATCTGCATGCGCCGGTGACCACGGTTTACAAAACCGCGCTAACCTTAGTGACGACATATCTGATAGACCTGGAAATTTTAAAAGCCAAATTACTAGTTGGACAAAAGAATGACCTCAACGCTACATCGTGTTTATTGAAAAATAAATCTGTCGTTTAATCCTAATAAAAAAACCTTCTTTTTCACTTCAAAAGGTTTTCATAGCAATTACAAACACCGTTATTTAAGAAAAAGTAATGGTGTTTTTTTATTGCTACAATTTTGTATTTTGCAACAGCATTTAATTCTAAAATAAAAACATGAATACTAATCATATCGATATTATTATAATAGGAGCGGGTTTATCCGGTATTGGCGCCGCGTGTCATTTGTCACGTAAAAATCCAGACAAAAACTATATTATTTTAGAGGCAAGAGCGGAACTTGGAGGTACCTGGAGTTTGTTTCAATACCCTGGAATCCGTTCCGATTCGGATATGTATACTTTTGGGTATTCCTTCAAAACATGGGAGGATCAAAAGTCTTTCGCCGACGGACCTTCTATATTAAAATACCTCAATGAAGCCGCAGACGAATATAAAGTGCGAGAGCATATCATCTACAATCAACGCGCTCTTTCTTATAACTTCGATACAGAAAAAAAATCATGGA
Organism: Flavobacterium sp. RSP46; assembly: GCF_003984825.1. Taxonomy (NCBI): domain Bacteria; kingdom Pseudomonadati; phylum Bacteroidota; class Flavobacteriia; order Flavobacteriales; family Flavobacteriaceae; genus Flavobacterium; species Flavobacterium sp. RSP46. The sequence goes on along the minus strand of NZ_RYDM01000001.1, from coordinate 563,408 downwards.
CGGTCACTACCGTAAATACCGTCACGGAAGAAGAAACAGTTTATAGGTGCCAGTTTATCTTTAGCTGTAGCGGCTATTATAATTATATCAAAGGGTACACTCCTGAATTTAAAGATCAATCCCGTTTTGAAGGTAAAATTGTCCATCCTCAAAAATGGCCTGAAAAATTAGATGTTGCCAATAAAAAAGTGGTTATAATTGGCAGCGGCGCCACTGCTGTGACCATCCTTCCGGAGCTTGCCGCCGAAGGTGCACAAGTTGTCATGCTGCAACGATCGCCAACCTATATTGCTGCTTTACCCAATAAAGACAAAATTGCTGCTCGCCTCAAAAGCCTGTTCCCAAAAAAAGTAGCTTATAGACTGATTCGTTATAAAAATATTTTTTACGCTATTGTCTTTTTTAATCTGTGCAAGTTCTTTCCAGAGGCAATGAAAAAATTCATTATAAAAGGGGCCGAAAAGGCTTTGGGTAACTTTCCCGTGGACCCTCATTTTATACCCAATTACAATCCATGGGAACAACGTTTTTGCATTGCGCCAAACGGAGATTTTTTTAGAGCCATCAGAAAAGGGAACGCAGCGGTAGTTACGGATCATATCGATTGTTTTACAGCAAATGGGATTTTACTAAAATCGGGGAAGACACTGGCCGCCGACATTATAATTACCGCAACTGGACTTGATTTAGTGGCGTTTGGAGGCGTAAAAATTCAACTGGATTCGCAACCTTTTGATGTTTCTAAATCTTTTGTCTATAAAGGCCTCATGTTAAGCGAACTCCCCAACTTCTTTATTTTTGTTGGCTATACCAATGCTTCGTGGACGTTGAAAAGTGACCTTACCAGCGAATATATATCTCGGGTTTTAAATTATTTGGACAAACACCATTATAAAGCGGTGCAGTCAAAAGTAGTCGAGACAAATTTAAAACCGGTTCCACTACTCAACCTGAATAGCGGCTACATTAACAGAGCAGCGAATACGCTTCCTAGTCAGGGAAACAAAGCACCTTGGCGTATTTACCAAAATTATGTGCTGGATTATAAAATGCTTCGCTTGGATGCCGTTAAAGACAAACGACTTACGTTTTTCAAATAAAGGAGGTTCAAGAGTACAGTAAAGAATTGGGTACTAATAATCCGGAAGTAAACGGTCTTCGAGCTCCAAAATCCTAATAAAACCTGAGAACGTTCAACAACATATCAATAATGCAAATTAAATAGATTGTCAAAGTATTTAAAACACGTTTGGTGCAATCTAAACGCCCAATTCTTTGGCTAAAAGAAAAATCATGCTATTATTACTGCATTGATGATTGAAAGGTCAAACGGAATGAATGTGGGAGACCATACGATTAACGGATACCAAAATCACACGGAACAAAAACATAAAAAAGATTGATTTGATTGCTTGTACATACGTTGTAACACACAAGAGATGAACAAGAATAGTATTAAAAGTCGGGTTGCTCTGCAGCGTCTCCCGACTATTAATACTATTTCAGTAAGCAATAAATTTGAGTAAAAAATCTGGAAACTTAGTCAACGGATTACCTCATATTCGCGAAAAGAAAAGGCCATTTAAATAGAAATCAAAATGGTAATAGCATCACCAACAGTAACAAGACCAGTTCCAGAACCGATCAAGTTTTGTCCAAACAACACATTATTTCCCGATGTCCTGTATTTTGCCAAAGTCCGCAAAGGATCTTTTCCTGATGTCACTCCTTTTTCTTGGTCTACAGTTGTCATTACGCATCTCCCGCAAGGTTTCACTCCAAAAAAAGTCAGCTCACCTATTGTGAATTCTTTCCAAGAATCCTCTTCATAAGCGTCACCTCCTGTAACAACAAAATTAGGTCGAAACCGATTCATCGGCAGTGCTTTTTTTAAACGGGAATTCAAATCATCCAATGACGATTGACCAATCAACAAAAAAGGATAGCCATCCGAAAAAGAATTAATATCAGCTTGCGTAACGGCATATTTAGCCTCTACTTTTCGGTGACTTTCCTCAGGCATGTATACCAAACGAGCCGAAAATCCCAATATTCGAGAAAACCAATCTGAAACAACTGAATCTACTTCATACGCCTGAATGGAGTCCTCCCAGACCATCACATCAATTTTAGTTTCGGCTTCCGAAAAAGATTGCTGCAGCGGAAGTTGTATTGTTTCTAATTGCACGCGATGTGTAATCTTCAGGAAATCCCCTATAATTTCAGGCAGAAAAAGAGCTAATTCCGGATGTTCCCTTTGCGACAGAAACATTCCGTTTTCATCAATCAACAACCAACGGCGGTCGTGTTCCAATCCACGATCGGTCACTTGAGCTTTTTGCAATTTAATTCCACCTAATGATTTTACAGGATAAATCCAGATTTCTGAAAGTTGTACCATAGCACTCTATTTTTCCCAAAATTACAAAAACAAAGTATTCCGTTTTTAATAATTCAAACTCAATCCAAAACCCATTCCCATATCGCTGTCATAATGCGTGGTAATTCCAAAATTTCTCTTGACTATATACCGCAATCCCGCCATGTATTCTTTGTCCGTATTCCACATTAAATTCATGCGCAATCTTTTAGAAACCGGAATATCCATGCGTTCAAATTGCAACCTGAAATTCCCGTCGGTATACACTTCGGCTTGCGCTTTAATCAGCATTGGCATGGTATATTCGACTCCGGCACTAAAAACGGCGCGATTGTCTTTGGTATTGGTTTGCCCAAAAAGATTCTCTTCCATTGCTCCCATTTCCATTTTTCGATACCGCCAGTCAAAACCAATGAATGGCATTAGCCACTGCATTTTCCCTAAATATCGTCCAATATGCGTTTCCGTTTCATACCCGTGATGATCGGTATAACCCAAACGCCATTCGGTACCAATACTCCAACGCGTGTTTTGAATCATCAGCATTCCATCGTTCCCATTGGTGGCAAAATCATTTTCAGCCATCACATGGAAGGTTCTGTCATCGGCAAATAATTTGCGTTGCGCTAATTTTGGATTTGGAATCAAAGGATTGGGCTCTTGATTTTCATAACTAAAAACGCGACCCATTCCCGCCATCATGTGATAGAGAATGTGACAATGAAAAAACCAATCGCCTTTGACATTCGCATTAAACTCAATCGTATCGGTTTCCATCGGCATAATATCGATGATATTTTTCATGGGAGCGAACTCTTTCTGACCATTCAGGACTCTAAAATCATGCCCGTGTAAATGCATCGGGTGGCGCATCATGGAACCATTGAAGAGTACAATTCGAACATTCTCTCCTTTTTTAATTAAAATTTTATCGGCTTCAGAAACCACTTTATTGTCCAGACTCCACACGTAGCGATTCATATTTCCTGATAATTCAAACCGCAGTTCTTTTGTCCCCCCAGCCCCCGAAGGGGGAGTTGGAAGCGTTGTTTTAGTAGGTGATTTCAGCATGGCATAATTCAAAGTGACAATATCAGAAAGTGAATTAGAATCATACTTATTATGGTTTGCATGTTCATCATCTAATAGCATATCGGTTTTTTTAGTCTCCCCTCCTTCGGAGGGGCTGGGGGAGGATAATTCAGGATACATTACTACATTCATATCCATTTGGTTCAGTGACATTTTCATTCCCATATCATCTAAATCGCCATTCATTTTCATCATGCCGTTCATCATTTTCATTCCTTCAAAATATTTTAATTTTGGCAAAGGCGACATCAGTTGCTTGATTCCATCTCCTAAATACAACGAAGCTGATTTAGTTCTATCCTCCGAAGTAACTAAAAATTCATACGCCGTTTTATCTGCTGGAATCGTTACAACAACATCATACGTTTCAGAAACAGCTACGATTAATCGGTCGACTTCAACTGGTTCCACATCGTTTCCATCACTGGCCACCACGGTAATTTTTCCACCGGCATACGTCAGCCAAAAATAAGTAGAAGCGCCACCATTGGCAATCCGCAACCTCACTTTATCTCCCGCTTTGAACTTCCTCACCCCAGACCCCTCTTCAAAGGAAAGGGGAGAAGAAACGCCATCTATTTTACTTTCATTTTTGCCGTTGATCAAAAACTTATTGTAATACACATCGCTTACATCCATCGCATTCATTCGTTTCCATTCATTGGTAATTTTTGTCTTAAAATGTCCTGCTTTTATGGCTTCGGCATAGCTCTGGGTAGTTCCTTTTTGAATTGCAAACCAATCGGTTGCATTGTGCAGCATCCGATGGACATTTTTTGGATTTAAATCCGTCCATTCACTCAAAATGATTGGAACGGTTGGTAAATCATCAATTCCTGCTCTAAAAGTTGGATCCTCATTTCGTTTGTTCATAACAAAGGAACCGTACATCCCAATTTGTTCCTGCAACCCCGTATGACTGTGGTACCAATGTGTTCCGTGTTGAATAATTGGAAACGTATATTTATGGGTGGTATGCGGTTTTATTGGCATTTGAGTCAAATAAGGCACGCCGTCTTCTTTATTGGGTAAAAACAATCCGTGCCAATGCAGCGAAGTATCTTCATTTAATTCATTGTGTACATAAATTTCGGCAATATCGCCTTCGGTAAACGTGAGTGTCGGCATGGGAATCTGTCCGTTTACGGCAATCGCTCTTTTGGGTGTATCGCCAAAAGTGACAATCGTATCCCGAACATATAAATCATACCGAACTATTTTTTGCGCTTCAGCATTCCAAGCAAAAAGCAAGAGTATAATTATTATGGAGTATTTTTTCATAATTAAAATTTTAAATTACGCAATCGCAACGCATTTGCAATTACTGAAACAGAGCTAAAACTCATGGCCAAAGCCGCAATCATTGGCGAAAGCAACACGCCAAAAAACGGATACAAAACACCCGCTGCAATTGGAATTCCAAGCACATTGTAGAAAAAGGCAAAGAATAAATTTTGCTTAATATTTCGCATCACCGCATGACTTAAGTTTTTGGCTTTGACTATTCCTTGCAAATCGCCTTTCACTAACGTTATTTTGGCACTTTCGATAGCCACATCTGTTCCTGTTCCCATGGCAATTCCTATGTCGGCTTGTGCCAAAGCCGGCGCATCGTTGATTCCATCACCTGCCATGGCTACAATTTTCCCTTCGGCTTGCAATCGTTTAATTTCTTTGAGCTTGTCTTCAGGCAAACAACCCGCTTTATACGAACTCAAATGCAACTCCTGAGCCACTGCTTTTGCCGTATTTTCATTATCACCGGTAAGCATGATTACCTCAACTCCCTGACGCATCAGTTCTTTTATAGCTGTGATGCTTGTGGCTTTGATGGCATCTGTAATCGAGACAAATCCCACCGCAATTCCGTCAATTGAAATATAAGAAACCGTTTTTCCGAGTTTCTGTTCGGCGATAATTTTATTTTCTAATTCTTCGGAAATCGTGGCATTTACCTGCTCCATCAATTTTTTATTTCCGAGTGCCACTTTTTTATCGACTACGGTTCCAATAACTCCTTTGCCGGAAATCGCTTCAAAATCCTTGACTTCGATTAATGAAACTGCTTTCGCTTTCGCAAAATTGACTACGGCTTGCGCCAAAGGATGTTCGCTATACTGATTTAAAGAAGCAATACTTTGCAACAAAGAATCTTCTTCATTATTTAAAGAGAATACTTTTTCAACAGAAGGCTTTCCTTCCGTAATGGTTCCTGTTTTATCGGTAATCAGCACATTTACTTTATTCATATTCTCTAACGCTTCGGCATTTTTTATCAAAACTCCAGATTGCGCTCCTTTACCAACACCAACCATTACGGACATGGGCGTGGCCAATCCCAAGGCACACGGACAAGCAATAATTAATACTGCAATCGCATTGATAAATCCATACACCATTGCGGGTTCAGGACCAAATTGTGCCCAAACAAAAAAAGTGATTATGGAAACCCCAACTACAATTGGTACAAAATATTTAGCGATTCTGTCCGCTAGTTTCTGGATTGGTGCTTTAGACCTACTGGCAGTGTTGACCATTTGTATAATTTGCGAAAGCACCGTTTCCGAACCTACCTTTTCAGCAATCATCACAAAGGATTTATTGCCGTTAATGGTTCCGGAGCTAATACTATCGCCTGTTTTTTTATCTACAGGAATGGGTTCACCTGTTATCATCGATTCATCAACAGTACTTTCTCCATCGGTAATTTTTCCATCCACCGGAATTTTATCTCCCGGTTTTACCCGCAATAAATCTCCTTTTTTGATATCATGAATCGAAATCACTTTATCCCCTTCATTGCTAACCAAAACAGCTTCGGTTGGCGCTAACTTCAATAATTCTTTTATCGCTCCACTGGTTTTACTGTGCGCTCTAGCTTCGAGTAATTGCCCCAATAAAACCAAAGTTAATATCACCGTTGTAGCCTCAAAATAAAGATGAACCGCTCCGTTATCCGTTTTAAATTCATCCGGGAAAATAGCGGGAAAAAACAATCCAACCAAACTAAACAGAAAAGCGACTCCAGAACCAATTCCAATCAACGTAAACATATTGAGATTCCAAGTAACTATAGATTTCCATGCACGCTCAAAAAACATCCAACACGCATAAAAAACGACAGGAAGTGAAAATAATAATTGTACCCAATTCCACTTTTCTAAATCCATAATTTTCATTATTGGATTATTCGGAATCATATCTGACATGGCAATAATAAAAATGGGAACTGTAAAAACTACCGCTATTTTCATTTTGCGGACTAAGTCATTGTACACTTTGTTTTCTTCAGAAGCGGTGGGTTCCATTGGTACTAAATCCATTCCGCAAATGGGACAGGAACCGGGACCGTCTTTGATTACTTCGGGATGCATCGGACACGTGTACCTTGTTTTTGCAACACTCAATTCGGGAACTTTTTCCAGATTCATTCCGCACACAGGGCAACTTCCCGGTTTATCATAGACTTTTCCCCCCTCACAATGCATCGGACAATAGTATTTGCCTTGCGCAGTAGCGGGTAAAATTACGGTTGATTTCTCTTGTGGTTTATTCGAACTGCAACATGACTTCTCAATTGGTTTTTCAGTAATTCCATGAGAATCAACACTAGTATTCATTTCTATGGTGTAGTTTCCAGCGCCAGTTAAAACCTCTTGTAATTGAACTGTGGAAATGTGTTGATCCATTGTTATAGTCGCTATTGGCGGATTCAAAGTAACTGTCGCTTGAATTCCATCAATAACATTCAATGTTTTTTCTACTTTGGAACGGCAACCGTCGCAAGACATTCCAGTGACTGTATAAGTATGTTTCATAATGTTGAATTTAAAAAAAATCGGTTCTATAAAAGTATAGAACCGATTTAAAAAAACTTTAATGTTGATGATTCTCTTCTTTTGTATCACTTGCTTTTGGAGTCATCTGCATCCCACATTTTGGATATTTTACAGATTTATCACTCATTTCTTTCGGGTGCATTGAACAAGAATACATTGCTTTATGGGTTTCCTTTTGGGAAGATTTCACCACTTCTTGAGCTGATGCTATGGAATTCACTGCTAAGAATACGCTTAGTACGATAATTAATGTTTTCATTTTTTCTATTATTAAAATATTTAGCTAAACATTCATTGCTACTAAACAAAGGTACATAACCTTCTATTTTAACTTGTTGTAGAATTTTGGAAATGATTTGTAAGTTTTACAACGCATCAATTTGCGATCTGTTATTTTCTTTTAACTGTTTAAAATGAGTTGGCGTAACGCCCGTGATTTTTTTAAATTGATTGCTCAAATGCGCTACATCGCTGTAATTTAACTTATTTGCAATTTCACTTAAAGTTAATTCTTTGTACATTAATAATTCCTTTACCTTTTCAATTTTTTGAGCAATAAAATAATGCTCAATAGTTATGCCTTGCATTTCTGAAAATAAATTACTCAAAGTACTGTAATCCTGCCCTAATTGTTCTGATAAATAGTGTGATAAATTAATTTTTAATTCCTCATTTTGATGATGTACCAAATCAATAATTAGGCATTTAATTTTCTCTGTCAGTATCGTTGTTTTGTCTTCTAACAATTCAAACCCGAACGATTGTAATTTTATTTCTAACTCTCGCTTCTGATTTTCTTTGAAATTTTCTACTACTTCGACTTCTCCTAACTTCACCGAAACAGGAAAAATTCCAAGTTTTTCGAGCTCGGATTTCACAACCATTATACAGCGACCACAAACCATATTTTTGACATAGAATTTCATCGCTATTGAACGGTTCCTATTCTCCTGCCACAATTTAGCATCTCCGCACCAAAATAGGGATTAATCACGTCTTGGGTTTCACTGATCCAATACCCGTTTTTTCCTGCTCCATACATGGGACAGTAATCCTGATATACGGTTTGTTTGGTTCCAAAGGCTTTTATCAAATCAAAAACATCTTTGCTCAATAACGAAAAATACGTTCTTTGATGCTCCATTTTACCGGCATTATCCCCAATATGTTTGACATTTACTTTGGCATCCGCCACAAAAGCATTGTATTTATTTTTTAATTTGGTGTCTAATGAAGTTGCGCTGGAACTATTCAATATAGTATGCAAATCTTTTGCCGCGATGGCTGCTCCTTTTGAATCGTCTTTGGTTAATGCATTTTTAATTTTGAGATAATTAGATACAATAGCATCGGTTGGAAAAGTCATTTTATCAGCACTCTCCGTTTTGAGCACAGCACCGGATTTTGCCCTGTTTTCAACAGGAGTTAGCTCTTTTTCAGTAGGGATTGTTTGCACCACTTTCTCGGTTAGTTCCATCCCGCATTCTGAACATTCTCCACCGGATGCACCAGTAACTTCCGGATGCATCGGACAGGCATATAATTCCGTAGCTTTTTCTGTTTTTTCAGAACTTGTAGCTGCTGCTTCTTTGTTTTTCTGGTCACAAGAAACCGTCATAAATACCGTTATTAAGGACAAAAGCATTATTTTTTTCATTGTGTTTTTTTTATAATTACAAATTTACTTTTATTTAAAATCAATTATTCATTGTTATAAATTTAAGCTTTATCTATTTATTTTATGATATTAAAAAAATTATATTCTAAATTTAAATAAATTCCATTGGGTGCTGTACGCATCATAGAACTCATAATTTCCCTCCGGTAAGCCAAATCCAAACGGGCTTGACTATTGAAAATAAATTGTATTGCCGGAACCACATCAAGATACGATTTTCCATTTTCATTGATCGTTTGCCCAACAAATTCAACCATCAGGTTAATATTTGTTTGTTTAAAACTGGTGTATTTTTTGGGATACATCAGTTTGCCAAAAGACAAGGTATAATTCGTGGCGTTATTGCCTAATTCACTTGGAAAAGGATAATTTGGTTTATTATCAAATGCCTTTTCAAAACTTACCGACGAACTAATTGCTACTTTTTTTATCAGTTTCGTGGCTACTAATCCGGTCTCAAAACCCGTATTGTGCCCCATTATTTCAATTTGATCCTGATGAATATCCGCGTTATTAAAACTATACCTTCCAAAAGCAGCCAAACGAAAATGACTGTTTAAATCATCTGTCGAGAAAAACCGGTATTTAGCATAAAAACCGCCTCCTTCTGTAACCAATTGACTGTTTCTATTACTGACAAATGCGGTAGCCCTAACCATCAAATTTTTATTCAAACCATAGGTTACTTCCGGCATCAAATGATAGTTGTACTCTTCACTAAATTGCTCCTCAAAAAGGGATTGTGACAGTCTTACACTCAATGAATTTGCAGGGATATTACTGGCTGGGTCCGTAACAACAAATAATTCCTGGGCTTGCATTTGAGCCGATATCAGGAATAGGACAGCAAAGCGTAAATAACTCATATTAAATTGTTTTAAGGTGAAAATTATTTTCATTTTCGACCAGATAACTAGGGTATTTCGACAATGTTTTAAATGTTTTTTTATACTCTTTTTGAGTAACAAAACCTTTATCAACCACTTTTAACTTTGTTTCCCCGTTCATTGTCTTTGCTTTCACATCAACAAATATAAAGGTGTGTTCACCCTTTTTCAATGCTAGGTTGTCTTCTATTTTCAAATTATCGAAAGCCATTGTCAACACCATGGAGCCCACAAAAAAACCAGCTTTTTCGACACTCGTTTTTAAAGTTTTTGGACTTATTGAATTATTTTCCTTCAAATAAACGGTAAACGTATTCGTATTTAGATCTGTACTGACGCTGTCTACTTCAGTCATGGCCTTTAGCTGTTTGTTAATTGCATTCGAACACATGGAACACGTTAAACCCGTTGCAATTATGTCTGCTTTTGAAATTTGAGAATAGGACTTCATGCTTGCCATCAAAACCAAACAAGCAATACCAATGAATTTTATATTTATATTTTTCATCTTATTTTATTTTTTTATTTGCATTAAAATTTGTTCTTCTGTTGGATTTACAGCAACCAGTTTCCCTGTTGCATCAAAAAGATAGGCACTAGGCAACTGCTCTACGCCAAAGACTATAGCCGATGGCGCATCAAACCCTTTGGGATCAATCAACTGCTCATATTCTAATTTGTCTTTTTGAATGGCACTTAACCATTTCGCTTGATCCGTATCCAGGGATATTCCTATAATTTCGAAATTTTCTGTTTTATACTGATTGTAAAAAGGCACCAGCTTTTTATTGGCCATTCTACACGGTGCGCACCAAGAAGCCCAAAAGTCAATTAAGACGGTTTTCCCTTTTACAGAAGCCAAACTTACAGTGGCCTCTTTATTATTTTTAAGTTCAAAATCAGGTAAATTATCTCCAATTTTCATCTGGGCATTAGCCGTTGAAAAACTGATTATTACACTTACTACCAGAATTATTTTTTTCATTTTATTTTCCTTTAAATAATTATTGAAGCGTCTCTACCGTTTTTCCACAAGTCATCATTTGCGAACCGTAATACGGATTCTTAACGTCATTTTCTTTGCTCAACCAGTTGGCTCCTTTACCGCCATTTGCCATAGGACAAAACTGAAGATAAACCGGAGTCTCGTATTTAGCCACTTTTATCAATTCATACATCGATTTTGATAAATCCATGAAATGATCTCTCTGATGAGAAATATCTTTTGTATCACCAATATGCTCAGAATGTTCTTTTAAGTCATTCAAAACTTTCATCCAAACAATATGTTCTTCCGATTTTAGTGTTTCCATCTTCACGGAATTGATTGCCGTTAATAAATCCTTCGCTTTCAAGGAAGTACTGTTTCCGTCTGTTTTCACTAAAGCATCTTTTAAAAGAAAATAGCTATCAAAAACAGCTTTTAATGTAGTATCTACTTGTTGTTTTGGAACTGCATTATCTGAGTGATTGGCGTGGCCTGCATGATTTTCTGTAGTGACGGTTTCCATTTTCGTTGCTGGAGAAACGGCTACTTTTGCTTCTCTTTCATATTGGCAACAGCCATGTAGTTTGTCATAAACAGCATCTGGAGCAAGAAACTTATCACTGTCATACCCTGCTAAAGCAATGCGTTTCAGGATTTCGTCTTGACTTGTTTTAGTCGAGTCATACGTGAGTGTTGCCATTTTGGTGTCTTTATTCCACTCGACTTTCGCTGCTTTTTTCAGGTTACCTGTAGTTTCTATGGTGCTTTTACACATCTCACAGTTGCCATATATTTTTACCGTTTCTGTTGTAGCATTTTTAATTTGCGCATGGCTGATTGTGATTGAAAGCAACAGAGTAGTTGCCATCAATATTTTTTTTATTGAATTCATTTTGATATTATTTTGAAGTGAATTAGTCGCAAAACATTGAAAACAACAGCTTATTTTGCTCTGTTTTTTGAATTGTAATTGACTACGTTTATTGGTTTTTAAAGCATATACTGCTTTGAACAAGACAGTTTTTTGGCTGTCAAAAAAGAAATTTAGCTTATTTTAGGTGGAAGCCAAATAGAACGGAAATGGGATGAGATAAAGATTTCCGAGTAATAATAATTTTGTTTTTCAGTAGAAAAACTAAAAATTTGCTTGTTTAATTCCGTATTAAATATGGATGTTAAACCCAAATGAATTGCTGTACTGCCACAAGAAATACTCTTGCAAGCACCGTTACAACCATCATGCGAGCCTTTATTTGATTTTTTTTCTTTCTTACAACAGTCTTTTTGCTCCGTTTTTGAAGAGAATTCTTTTTTGCAACACGATTTCTCTGCTTTTATTCCACACGCAATAGCTACGCTTGGAGTCATAAAGAACCCAAGCGTAACTAGTAACAATATGTAAAAATTTTTAGACATAGTATCGTTTAAATAAAGTACAAAGATATTGATTGATTCTTAATTTCAAATGCATTACGTCATAAATACGTGTTAAAAATAGCCTATTATTTTCCCTCGCCTAGAATTCCATTCATTATAGACTGCGATACGGATAATATAATACTAAAAAACAAGGCAGTCCAAAACGTATCTACGCGAAAACCGTCCACAATTTTTGTACACAACAAAATCATCAGTGCATTAATAACCAATAAAAACAAACCTAAAGTTAGTATCGTTACCGGCAAAGTTAGTATCACTAATATTGGCTTGATAAATATATTAAGTAATCCAAGAACAATTGCCACAATCAAAGCCGTGGCGAATCCATCTACACGCACACCCGGCATAAAGTTCGCAATAAGCAATACTAAACCAGAGGTAATAAGAATTTTGATGAGTAAATTCATAAGTTTATCTTTTTAAATTTTAATAAATGTAGTGAAAATTAGAAACCATCTCCTTTATTTTAAAAAAGAAGTGACTTTTTGATAGAACTCAGCTGGATTTTCGGCATGAAGCCAATGCCCTACATTAGGAATCGTTTCAATATTTGAATCCGGGAAATGCTGTTTTATAATTTCAAAATCGCTGTCTAAAATATAATTTGATTTTCCGCCTCGAATGAACAAGGCTGGTTTCTCGAAAACGGAATTCTTAGGCAACGGAATTCCTATTTCATCCATTTTTGTATTGAAAACTGCCAAATTAAATCGAAAGGCAAGTTGCCCGGGCTCTTGCCAAAACAAATTCTTCATCAAGAATTGTCTGGTTCCAAAATCAGGAACAAACTTCTCCATGATTTCTTCGACATCACTTCGACTTGGTTTTTTTGAAAAATCAACCGCATTCAATCCCGCCAAAATATCCTGATGATGCTGCGGATAAAATTTTGGTCCTATGTCCGCAACAATTAACTTATTAACTAATTCAGGATGCAACGTTGCCAGAAGCATGGCTATTTTCCCGCCCATGGAATGCCCAATGACATTAATTTTTTCTAATTTATGAAATTGGCAATAGGCGACTACATCCTGAACCATGATTTCGTAGGTAAAATTCTCTGAGTGCAGGCTTCTCCCGTGATTGCGTAAGTCCAGCAGATGTACCTGAAAATGAGCTGCAAATTGTGTTCCTAATGTTTTCCAGTTATCGGACATCCCTAGAAATCCGTGAAGAATTAAAAGTGGCTGTCCTGATCCTTCTATTTTTGAAAAAAGCATATAATTTTAGATTTTAACGTTATGATTTAAATTAAAAACCATTAAGAAAGTAAAGCTATTAAGCTTAAAACTTAATCCATCATAATTTCTTAATGGTTAAAAAAAACTATTTTAATTTTTGCAAATACATATTCACCACATTGTCTAATCCCAGATAAATAGCTTCGGAAATCAGTGCATGACCAATAGAAACTTCGAGTAATCCCGGGATATTTTGTTTAAAAAATTGAATGTTATCCAAACTCAAATCATGACCTGCATTGATCCCTAATCCAAGCGCATTGGCTAGGATGGCAGCGTGTGTGTATGGCACAATTCCGTTTTGATTTCCTAAACTGTATTGGTGTGCGAATGCTTCGGTATACAATTCAATTCTTTCGGTTCCAATTTTTTTTGCACCTTCAATCATTTCGAGAACAGGATCTACAAAAATGGACGTTCTAATTCCGTTTCGTTGAAACTCCTGAACAATTTCAGTCAAATAAGAAGCGTGTTTTATGGTATCCCAACCAGCATTAGATGTTATGGCATCTACAGCATCCGGAACTAGAGTTACCTGAGTCGGTTTTATTTCCAGAACAAGGTCGATAAAGGTTTTTTCTGGATTTCCTTCTATATTATATTCCGTATAAACAGTCGTTTTTAAATCCCGTGCATCCTGATAGCGAATGTGGCGCTCATCCGGACGGGGATGTATGGTAATTCCTTGCGCTCCGAACTTTTGAATGTCGGCAGCTACTTTTAATAAATCAGGAACATTTCCTCCACGAGCATTACGTAAAGTAGCTATTTTATTGATGTTTACACTTAATTTTGTCATTGGAACCCTTTTTGATTAAACCAGTACTATTTCTTGAAGCAAAAATACAAAGTAAAACTTAGGAGTTTTTGCTTATTTTTGATTATTTTGCATGAAATATTTTTGCCTTATTTATGATCGAAATTACAGACTATATAACCAATGATTTTAAAGCGATTAACAACCAAGATACTATTGCGGTTGTTCAAGAATTCTTCAATGACGTCCACTTTTCACATTTCCCAATAATCGAAGAAGGGGTGTATCTGGGCAGTATTGCCCGCGAAGATCTAGAAACTTTTGACAGCACTAAAAAAGTATCTGATTTTCGCTATTCACTGGAAGGGTTTTTCACAAGAACTAATACAATATGGCTTGATGTGCTGGAAGTTTTTGCAAAAAATCAGACTAATTTAGTTCCGATTTTAGACGAAAACAACACCTACGTGGGTTATTATCAAATAGAAGACATCATGAAGTTTTTTCATGAAACTCCTTTTTTAAAGGAACCCGGCGGCGTTATCGTTGTCAAGAAAGCCGCTTTAGATTATTCTATGAGTCAAATTACCCAAATAGTCGAAAGCAACAATGGCAAACTTTTAGGTGTATTCGTCTCCGAATTAGATGTTGAGAGCGTTGAAGTTACCTTAAAAATAACGTTAGGCGCTATCAATGAAATAATACAGACTTTCAGAAGATATGATTATGAAATTATATCCGAGCATCAAGAAGACAATTACATCAATAATTTGAAGGAACGCTCTGATTATTTAGACAAGTACCTTAATATATAGTGCTCGTTTAACCGATTATTTGTTTAATCGATTAAATACTAAAACAAACATATCAACATTAAACGATTACACAAAAAGATGAAAGTAGCGATCTACGGCCAATATTATCAAAACAGTACCGAACCTATTATAAACGACATCTTTGTTTTTTTTAACAAAAATAATGTAGAGATGATTATTGAGTCTCATTTTTTGCTGATGCTCAACGAAAGGAAAATTGTAGAAAAAAAATACAAAACCTTCACATCCCACACTGAACTTGATTCTAGTTTTGATATGCTCATCAGCATTGGAGGAGACGGAACTATTTTAAGAGCAGCCACTTTAGTGCGGGATTCCGGAGTTCCTATTTTAGGAATAAATGCGGGAAGACTAGGTTTCCTTGCAACCGTCCAAAAAGAGAATATCGCAACATTCATGCAATTTGTCATTGACAAAAAATACACCATCTCAAAAAGAACATTACTGAGCGTAACCTGCACGCCACCAAATGAATCCATCCAAAAAATGGATTTTGCCATGAATGAAATTACGGTCAGTAGAAAAGACACTACATCGATGATTACGATAGACACGTACTTGAATAACGAATTTTTAAATTCATATTGGGCCGATGGGTTAATTATATCAACACCAACAGGATCTACGGGGTATTCTTTGAGTTGCGGCGGTCCAATCTTGACACCTGATGTAAAAAGCATCGTCATCACCCCAATTGCTCCCCACAACCTAACGGCCAGGCCTCTTGTTGTTCCGGATGAAACAGAAATTAGACTAAAAGTTTCCGGAAGAGAGGAAAATTATTTAGTGTCCTTAGACTCCAGAGTTACCTCGGTAAAGAACGAATCCATACTGACCTTAAAAAAAACCCCCTTTCAAATCAATATGGTAGAAATACCCGAAGAAACTTTTTTGAAAACCCTTCGAAGCAAATTACTTTGGGGACAAGATAAGCGGAACTAAATCATTTTAATAAATAATATACGATTCTATGTTTTTTTTTCGTTTGAATAAATAAAATACTCACTTTGCGCAATTTACTTGTCAATTAATCAAAAAAACACACATTTAACTGAATGGGTATTGAATCGTATTGATTATTATTATATTTGCACGCAATTTTTGATTGAATGAACAAGATTTTCTATTTATTGTTTTGCTTACTCCCATTTACGAACACCCAGGCTCAGATCCACGAAATTGGTGTTTTTGCAGGTGGAAGTAACTTTGTAGGCGATGTTGGTCCTACGACTTACCTTGCGCCAAACGAACCTGCTTTTGGGGTTTTATACAAATGGAATAAAAGTCCAAGACATGCTTACCGATTTTCATACATGCAGTCAAACATAAATTCAGATGATTCAGATTCAAAAGAAGCAGCAAGAAACCAAAGAGGATATCGTTTTGAAAACAATCTAAAAGAAGTCTCTTTAGGACTTGAATTCAACTTTTTTGACTTTAATCTTCACGACTCTCGAACTAAAATTACACCTTATGTGTTTTCAGGAATCAGTTATTTCCTGAGCAGGTACAAATTGACAGACACGCAAGCAGGTACAACAGCAGAAGGCAGATCAGAAAGAAGAAAATCAATAGCGATCCCGATGATTTTAGGAATCAAGTCAACGCTATCTCCCAGTTTAATATTGGGATTAGAAACCGGAGCACGGTATACGCTGACCGATGATATAGAAGGAAGTTATAATGGGAATTTTGGAAATATAAATAATAATGATTGGTATGTCTTCACAGGCGTTACGCTAACGTATACCTTTGGAAACAAACCCTGTTATTGTGCAGAATAAAAAAATGAATTTACTAGACACTATAGATGCAACGAACCTACCAAACCATTTGGCTATCATAATGGATGGTAATGGCCGTTGGGCAAAACAAAAAGGACTCTTACGAGCTTTAGGTCATGAAAGCGGGACAAAATCAGTAAAAAAAATAATTGAAGCCAGTGCTAAACTAGGGATTGATTTTCTAACACTCTATGCTTTTTCTACCGAAAACTGGAACAGGCCCAAACTAGAAGTAGAAACCTTAATGAAGGTACTCATCAACTCCTTAAAAAAGGAATTAAAAACCTTACAAGAAAACAATATAAAACTGAATGCTATTGGTAATTTAGAAAAATTACCAAAATCTGCACAAAAAGAGCTCCTCGACGTTATTAGTAAGACAAAAGACAACACGCAAATGACACTAACCCTAGCGTTAAGCTACGGTTCCAGGGAGGAAATTGTCACTGCTGTAAAAAACATTTGCAGTAAAGTTAAAAATAATATAATTTCAATAGACACTATTGACGATTCCATTATTAATGAGCATCTTTACACGCAAAATTTACCTGATGTAGATTTATTAATACGAACTAGTGGAGAGCATAGAATAAGTAACTTTTTGTTATGGCAAATTGCCTATGCAGAATTATATTTTACTGATGTATTATGGCCAGACTTTAAAGAACAAGATTTATATGAGGCTATCATTAGTTATCAAAAAAGAGAACGTAGATTTGGAAAAACAAGTGAACAAATTAAATAATTATTTAGTGTTAAATAAAAGCATCAGAATAGCCCTCACCGTTTTAATTTTAGGAAGTTTTACACAAGTTAAAGCACAAGAAAGAGTTCCTTTTGATCAAGGAAAAAAATACATCTTAGGAGATGTAACAGTTGTTGGCGATATCACTTTCAACACTCAAACTGTAGTTACTTTTGCTGGTCTGCAAAAAGGACAATCGATAACTATTCCTGGTGAACAAATAAGCAGCGCCATAAAAAAACTAGGAAAACTGGGCTTGTTCGATGAAATTTCATTTTATATCAATAGAATAGAAAATGACAGCATCTATCTTGATTTGAATATCGTGGAATTACCTAAATTGAGTGGTGTAAAATTTGTAGGTGTAAAAAAATCAAAAACGGAAGCTTTAATTAAAGACAACAGCCTTAACAAAGGGAAAGTAGTCAATGAAAATTTAATTACCACTACAAAAAACTACATCGAGAACAAGTATAAAAAAGATGGGTATTACAACACCAAAGTAAACATAAATACTGCCAAAGACACAGCTACGATAAACCAAGTCAACATGGTTGTCAATGTAGACAAAGGAAATAAAGTAAAAATACAAAAAATTGATTTTGTAGGAAACACAAAAATATCCGATAAAGTATTGCGTAAAGCAATGAAGGATACCAAACAAAAAAAGTTCCTGCGTGTTTTAAAAGGCTCTAAATTTATAAAAGAAAAATACAAATCGGATTTAGAAAACGTAATCGCTTCTTACAAAGAGAAAGGCTATAGAGATGCCAGAATACTTTCGGATTCTGTTACCTATGACAAAGACAAAAAAGCCTTAATGATTAAAATAAATGTCGAGGAAGGAAATAAATACTTTTTTGGAAACATTAAATTTTTAGGAAATACCGTTTATCCGGATCAATATCTAAACAGAATTTTAGGTGTCAAAAAAGGGGAAACCTACAACGGAGTACTTCTGGAGAAAAGAATTGCAGACAAATCAAAACCTGACGGAGAGGACATCACGAATTTATACCAAAACAGCGGTTATTTATTTTCTAATATCAATGCTGTAGAGGTAAGAACCGCAAATGACACCATTGACTTTGAAATCAGAGTTACTGAAGGACCAATTGCATACTTCAATAAAATTACAGTAGTAGGAAATGACAAGACCAATGACCGTGTAATTTACCGGGAATTAAGAACCAAACCAGGAGAGAAATATAGCAAAGAAGAGTTAGTACGAACCATTAGAGAGATTGGCCAATTAGGATTTTTTGATCCGGAAGCCATCGATCCAAAATTCAGGAATGTAGATTCAGGAGCAGGAACTGTAGACATTGAATACAATCTGGTGGAGAAAGGATCCAGCCAAATCGAACTTCAAGGTGGTTACGGTGGTGGTGGTTTCATTGGAACATTAGGACTTTCTTTTAATAACTTTTCAGCCAGAAACTTACTCAATAAAGAAGCCTACAAACCGCTTCCTATGGGAGATGGTCAAAAAGTATCGTTACGTTTACAGGCCAGCACCTTTTTTCAAACGTATAGCGTCTCGTTTTCCGAGCCTTGGTTTGGAGGTAAAAAACCCGTATCTTTTAGTACCTCATTGTCATACAGCAAACAATTTTTGAATAATTTTATAACACAAAGAGCCGATAAAAGTAAGAGTTTTAATATAATTACATTGTCCGTTGGCTTGTCAAAAAGATTAACGGTGCCGGATGATAACACATATTTATCTCAATCCGTAAGTTACCAACATTATGATTTAAATAATTACAACACTGGATTATTTACTTTTGGAAACGGGTCTTCCAGAAATTTAGCGTATACTATAGGACTAACGCATACCAATAAAGGATTCAATCCTATATTTCCAACGTATGGTTCTGAATTTAGTTTAACCGCTAAATTTACACCACCCTATTCATTGTTGAATGGAATAGATTATGCCACACTAGGCGATAAAGAAGAATACAAATTAAAAAACACTGTAGACCGACAAAATGTGCCTGATGGAAATGGGAATATTGTTCAAATTGGAGATTATATTGACACCAACGGAAACAAAGTGACCGATTTTAACCTGGCGGCAACAAACATTAGTAAAGTAGATCAAGAGCGATTTAAATGGTTGGAATATTATAAAATAAAGTTTAAAGCGGACTGGTATACTAAGATTTACGGAAAATTAGTCCTTAGAACGTTGACTGAATTTGGATTTCTTGGAGCATACAATCAAGACAGAGGTTCAGTTCCGTTTGAACGATTTTATCTTGGGGGTGACGGACTGGCTAACTTTTCTATGGATGGTAGAGAAACCATTCAGTTAAGAGGGTATCCTAATAATTCATTGACACCCGTAAATAGCACAGGAGATCAAATTGGAGCTACGGTTTTTAACAAATTTTCAATGGAGTTACGCTATCCAATAACATTAAAATCATCCGCATCAATTTATGCTTTGGCATTCATGGAAGCAGGTTCGTCATTTAGTGATTTCAAGAGCTATAACCCTTTTGCCTTAAATCGTTCCGCAGGAGTTGGATTGCGTGTATTCATGCCCGCATTTGGTTTATTGGGAATTGATTTTGGCCATGGTTTTGACGCTCTGCCCGGACAAGCAGAACCAAACGGATGGGAA
The DNA here is from genome assembly GCF_003984825.1 of Flavobacterium sp. RSP46. Classification (NCBI taxonomy): domain Bacteria; kingdom Pseudomonadati; phylum Bacteroidota; class Flavobacteriia; order Flavobacteriales; family Flavobacteriaceae; genus Flavobacterium; species Flavobacterium sp. RSP46. The sequence goes on along the minus strand of NZ_RYDM01000001.1, from coordinate 543,109 downwards.
ACTCACTTTATTATTGGACAACAATTCTAAAAAATTGATTTAAAATTTTTCTAGTACGTTACTATTTATGAGAAAACAATTTTTATATCTTTTTTTAATTTTAGCAGTTGCGCAGACTATGAAAGCGCAAACTAGAGGAACCAAACTGGGCTATATTGATATGGAATACATTTTACAGAATGTTCCAAATTATACCGAAGCAAAAGTTCAATTAGAGCAAAAAGCCCAAAAATGGAAACTAGAAATTGAAACTAAAAAAATTGAAATCAATAAATTGAAAGATGCGTTAAAAGCCGAAAAAGCACTATTAACCAAAGAACTCATTAGCGAAAGAGAAACAGAAATTAGTTTCCTCGAAAATGAAAATTTAGACTATCAACAAAAAAGATTTGGACCCAATGGCGATTTGATCCTACAAAAATCTATTTTGGTAAAACCAATACAGGATCAAATTTTTACTGCCGTTCAGGATATTGCTGAAGCAAAAAAATATGATTTCATCTTTGATAAAGCCTCTGATCTTACCATGCTGTTTGCAGCAAAAAGATTTGATATCAGTGAGCAAGTTTTACGTGTATTGAACCGTACAGAAAAAAGAGAACAACTGACAAAAAAACAACTTCAGGAAGAAGAAGCCAGAGAAAGCAAGGAAGATGCGTTAGATGAAAATCCTACCTTAGCCGATAGACAAAAAATCCTGAACGATAAAAAAATAGCCCGAGACAAATTGCTTGAAGACCGAAAATTACTTCAAGAACAAAGAAAAAAAGAATTTAACGACAAGCGAAAACAAATAATAGCTGACAGAGAAGCTAAAAAAACTGGCACGGTTTCTGCAAATGTCAAAACAATTGACACCGTTACAGCACCATCAGTAAGTGACTTAAAAAAAGAAAAAGCTAAAGAAACTGTTGAATTAGCCAAACAAAAACAAGCTGATGCCAGAACTAAAACATTGGAAGATCGTAAAAAAGTCATTGAAGATCGCAGGAAAGCTTTAGAAGAAAGAAGAAAAAAAATACTGGAAGACAGAGAAGCTCTCAAAAAAGCAAAAGAGGAAAAAATAAAAGAAAATACAAACAATAATTAATTACTAAATACTTTAAAAACGATGAAACAAATCAAAACCCTATTAATTGCTGCCCTTGTTATTTTAGGAGCAAATCAAACAATTACTGCACAAACAAAAACAGCACATGTAGATGTAAGTGAAATTATGACAAAAATGCCTGCAATGTTAGATGCTCAAAAACAATTAGACAAATTGAGTACTACGTATGATGCTGATTACAAAAAAATGGTTGAAGAATACCAAGCTAAATTAAAAAAGTACGAAGCAGAAGCAGCAACAGTTACTGAAGTTATAAACACAGAACGTTCTAAAGAAGTTCAGGACATGCAAAAAAGAATTGTTGACTACAGAGACAATGCTCAAAAAGAATTGCAACAAAAAGAATCTGATATCGTAAAACCATTAATGGAAAAAGTAAGAGCTTCGATCCAAAAAGTGGGTAAAGCAAAAGGATATCAATATGTTTTAGACGGTTCAACTCTTTTACTTGCTGATGGTCCAAACTTGACTATGGATGTAAAAAAAGATTTAGGTTTCTAAAAAAAAGAACAAAATTCAAAAAAACTGCTCACCTTATATTAGGACAGAGCAGTTTTTTTGTTTAACAAATATTCTAGGAAATTAAAATTTCAGCGCGTAACTTTGTTTCTATGAACAACAACGATCAACCTATAGGGATTTTTGACTCAGGAATAGGTGGCACCTCCATCTGGAAAGCAATTCACAAACTACTTCCAAACGAAAAAACCATATACCTTGCCGATAGCAGGAATGCACCTTACGGACAAAAAACAAAAGAGGAAATTGTTGCATTAAGCATGAAAAATACCGAATTCCTGCTTGATATGAAATGTAAATTAATTGTAGTTGCCTGCAATACGGCAACAACTAATGCCATTCAAGAATTAAGATCTAAATATAATGTTCCTTTCATAGGAATAGAACCTGCGATAAAACCAGCAGTCACTCATTCAAAAACACAAATAATAGGAATTCTGGCTACACAAGGCACACTAAACAGTGAACTTTTCAATAAAACCACTGAAAAGTACCAAGACACTAAAATAATTGAGCAGGTGGGACATGGATTAGTGCAATTAATTGAAAATGGAGAGATCAACTCGCCCGAAATGACCACATTACTTCAAGCCTACCTGATTCCTATGATTAATGCCAATATTGATTATTTAGTATTAGGTTGCAGTCACTATCCGTATCTGATTCCTCAAATAAAAAAAATCCTTCCCAAACACATTCACATTATAGATTCCGGTGAAGCAGTTGCCAAACAAACTCAAAACATATTGCGGGAAAATATAGGTTTCGCATCATCACAAAACAACGAACCTATTTTTTATACCAACACCAATCCAAAAGTATTGACTGAAATTTTAGAAAACAAGTATAGGGTAGAACAGGAAAATTTCTAAAACGGCTGAATATTACTCCTCCTTGAACCAACTGGAATACATAACATAATTATTCGAAATGCGTTCAATTTCTCCTGCAAAATCGGACTGATCTATATCCTTAACTTTTCTAGCGGGAACTCCTGCCCAGATTGTCCCTGAGCCTACAACAGTGTTCTGAGTAACAACAGCACCGGCAGCTACAATAGAATTACTTTCGATAACACAATTGTCCATTACTATCGCCCCCATTCCAATCAATACATTGTCGTGAACCTCACAACCATGCACGATTGCATTATGTCCAATAGAAACATTATTTCCTATGAGTGTAGGATGTTTTTTGTACGTACAATGAATAATAGCACCATCTTGAATATTGACTTTGTTTCCAATTTTAATACAATTAACATCGCCTCTGATAACAGCATTAAACCATACACTACAGTTGGTTCCAAAAGTAACATCCCCAATAATAGTGGCATTTTCAGCAACATAACAATCCTTCGGAATAGAAGGTGATTTACCGTTGACAGATTTTATTAGCATGATAAGATAAATTAGTTAATTGCCGGACAATTGCAATCGTATTTTACAGGTTTACAAAACAAATCAATCCCAAGGGTAATTTGGTGGTACCCACCATTATCAAATTTAACCGCTCCAGACAATTGAGAATACGTATAAGCGACCATAAATTGATCAAAATTCACACCCACAATTGGTGTTATGTATTGCAGTTTTTGTTTGGAAATTGTATTGCCATCAAGATATTCTGCACCATCAAAACTTCTTCGATAGGACAATCCACCCCAAACTCTACCAAAATCTAAATTTTTATATGCTTTCAAATTAAGGTCAATTGATTTCTCTTTTGTTTGATCCACCAATTGGAATAAAACAGAAGGCTCCCATAAAATTTGATCTGAATTACCAAAAACATACCCTGCACTGAATAGAAACTTCCTTAAGTTATCACTTTCATATTCCGTGTAAATATTTCTTCTCGTTTCAATTGCGTTTTTTACTGTCGCATGCGCGTAAAAATCTAAAAAATTATAGGATATTCCAAAGTCCACGTTAAAATAAGAATCTTTTTGCACCACGGTTCCGTCAATTATTGGATCAAAATCCCCTGACTGCAAAAAAGCGGTTTCATCTAATTGACTTTGTATCAATCCACCACTAATCCCGAAAGACAATTGATTTAAATCAATTTCATCTCTTGAAAACATAAGGTGATACGCATATGTCAATTTTATTCCTTTTTGAGAATGATACCCGTTTTTATCATTAAAAAGTATAAAACCCGCTCCTGCTTTTTCACCTACTTTACCATTAAAACTAAGTGTTTGTAATTCAGGCGCGTCCTTCTGATCGAACCATTGCTTACGACCGGTTAACCTAATTTTAGCACAATTTGCCGCTCCGGCCATAGAAGGATGTATCAAGTAATAATTGTCTGACAGATAATCTGAGTACACCGGTATTCCTTCCTGAGAAAAGGAATAATGTGACATCAAAAAAATAATGGCTAGAAATCTAATCTTATTATACATTCAAATACTTTTTAGTAAAACGGATGCGATCAAAAAACAATATAAATTATTAAAAAAAAGCAAAAGCCGAATCAAACACGTAAATTAAAGTTAATTTATTCATTAAAAAATCAAATATAGGTATTCGTAGAAAATAACTTTAGTAAATTTGTAAAAAATTCAAAACTGATGAACAAAGTTACCATAAAAGAGACCCAAAATCCAACGATATTAAAATTTGAATTTAACGATTTCATCACTCAAAATGAAAGTTTTGAATTCAAAAATATAGACGAGGCAAAAACATCCCCTTTAGCACAACAATTATTTTACCTGCCTTTCGTAAAAACAATTTATATCTCCGGGAATTTTATTGCCGTTGAAAAATATAATATTGTTGAATGGGATGATGTCAAAGATGCTGTGGCGCAACAAATAGAAAAATTTGTAAATGATGGCGGATCAATCATTACTATAGAAGAAAATAAGTCTAAAAAACAACCGGTGACCGTGTATGGCGAAACAACTCCTAATCCGTCAGCTTTGAAATTTGTAGTTAGCAAAATACTCACTAAAAACGCTATTGAATTCAAAAATATCGATCAAACTGGCGCTTCTCCATTGGCAAAAGAACTGTTCAAATTCCCTTACGTAAAAGAAATTTTTATTGATGAAAATTACATCTCCGTAACTAAATACGAAGTCAATGAATGGCAAGAAATTACCTTAGAACTAAGAAGTTTCATCAAGCAATACATAGAAAATGGCGGAACTGTTTTAGATGAAAATTATATTGCCACGGTAACTGCAGAAGAAAAAATAAAAGTAAAAGAATTTGACACCCTGGATGTCACTTCGCAACAAATCATTAATATATTAGAAGAATATGTAAAACCCGCAGTACAAGCTGATGGTGGAAATATAGCCTTCGATTCCTATAATGAAGCCGACAAAACTGTAAAAGTGATTTTACAAGGTGCTTGTAGCGGATGTCCTTCTTCTACATTTACTTTAAAAAGCGGGATAGAAAACATGTTAAAAAGCATGTTAAATGACGAAAGCATCAAAGTAGAGGCAATAAATGCATAAAAAGGAAAAATAATTCAAAACATTGATTTAAATATAGTTACGTTAAAAAAATGTGTTTTAAATTGAAAATACATTTTAATATTTAACTTAACACCTAGAAATCAGGTCACTATCAAAAGTAATTGAAATTCTTTGCAGTTCTGAAACAAGTTGGCAAGATGGAGCTCGAAAAGAATAGCCAAAGCCTGAAAATCTGTAAAACACATGCGGTCCGTCTATGTCCATGACCAAAGCGCAACCATCAGTACTGGTGTTATAACAGAATTTAGAATAAATCTAAAATTAACTTTCGAACACGAATAGAGTAGCTAAAAAAATCAAAGCGTTTCATCAGAAGCGCTTTTTTTAGGAGCAATTTCCCGTCATCCGTTACAATCTTTTTCTTTTTAAAGAAAAAAGAAAAAGGATTTCCACTTCTACCGGGGCTAAAAAAATTCCCATGAATAAATTCCATTTTAAAACCAGTCCCTATTTATTACAACACCCCAAAAATCCAGTAAACCGAAAACTCTGATTTCAAAATCATTGGCACCAACCCTAGAAAAAGACAAGCCCAGGATTATAAACACCGCTAATTTCCCAGCCATTAACAACCAACCTGTATGGCACTAAGGCAGCAATGACAGAAATACAAAACTATCAAATTATCTTTTTTACAGGCACGCATCTCAAACCAAGAAAAGCTGTCATCCTTGAGTCAAAACTATACCTGTTCAATGCCAAATACTGATTATCAACAAATTATTAATGATTTAATAAAGTAATCATAGAAAAAAATCACTACTATTGTAAGACCAATCAAATAGAAATACCATGGGACTAGCATCATTTTTTAAAAAATTATTTGGCTCAGCCAAAGAAACGACTAATGAATTAGCGAACAAAGCAGAAACTAGTTTTGATCACGCCAAAAAAACAGCGGCACCTTACTTAGAAAAAGCAGAGAATTTCGTAGCAGAAACATTTGAAAAAACAAAAGAAAGCGCAACACCCTATTTTGAAAAAGCAGAACTTTTTGCTGAAGATACTTTTGAAAAAGCAAAAGAAACGGCAGCGCCAATTATAGAAAAAGCAGAACACTTTGCCAGCAATACTAGAGAAGTATTAAGCGAGTATTCAGCCAAAACCGGAGAAGCTCTTGGGGATTTAGTAAATAGTATAAAAGAAAAAACTGATGCAACTGCTGACAAAGCATCAGATATGGCCATTGAGGAAAAAACAAGCGTATCTGAAGTTATTGATACCCTAAAAGAAAAAGCAAGCGAAACTGCTGACAAAGCAGAAGACTTAGCCAGTGATGCAAAAACAACCGCTTCTGAAGTTGTTGACACTCTAAAAGAAAAGGCAAGTTCCCTTGCACATGAGGGCGATGAAGAACTAAAACAGAGCAAAAAAGAAACCATAAATAAAATAGAAGAAGAAGATGCCGATTAATTTATTCGTATTTTTGTCTTTCAAACTTAACCTTCTCCTTTTGAGAAGGTTTTTTATTACATAAAAATGAATTTAGATCCAGACCAACTTTCTAGTTACGCTAATACTTTTTTAAAAGTATTGATAGATTATTCTCCAAAATTGATTTCTGCCTTTATAATTCTATTTGCTGGACTTTATATCATCCGCCTCATCAATAGATTCATAAGAAGAATAATGGTGAAAAGGAATCTAGACCCTACACTGACAAAATTTCTGGCAGATATCTTACTTTGGGTTTTGCGGATCATCTTATTTGTTTCTTTCATCTCAAAACTAGGGATTGAAACGTCTTCCTTCGTGGCTATTCTTGGCGCAATGGGACTTGCTGTAGGCTTATCTCTCCAAGGATCACTCTCCAATTTTGCAGGCGGCATGTTGATTATTCTCTTTAAACCCTTTAAGGTTGGCCATACAATTGAAGCCCAAGGGGTCATTGGAACTGTTAACGAGATACAAATATTTGTAACCAAATTAATCACCGCTAACAATCAAACTATTTTTATACCCAATGGATCTTTATCAAATGGAAATATCATAAATTATTCTTTACAAAGGATCAGAAGAGCTGATTTGACAATTGCTATTTCTTATGATACGGATATTAAAAAAGCGCGCGAAATGATCACGGCAGTTCTAAAGAACAATCCAAAAGTGCTTGAAACACCTGCTGCTGAAGTATCCGTAAAAAACCTCACCGACAGCGCCATCCAAATAGCGGTAAGACCTTGGGCCACAAATGAAGATTTTTGGGATGTTTATGCCGATACATTGGAAAACTGCAAACAAGCGTTTGATACTGCTGGAATTATTATTCAGCCTTATGTTAAGGAGTCGTCAAAAAAGAATAACACGGAGAGTAATGAAATAGAATAAGAAAGGCAGAAGTTACGACACTATTATTTTAAAACCCAGATTCCACAAAAGCAATAACTATTTTTTTGAAGTCGTAATCAAAAAATCTTTCAAATAATAAGGCTCAAAGTACGCAACATCAACGGTGTCACTTACTTTGAATTTCTCATAACTCAAAGCGCTCATTTCTTTGGCAGAAGGATATTTAATCTCCTCTAAAAAAATATGATTTTTTTTAGTTAAAACCAGCTTGCATTTCTCGGCACAATCTCCAACAAAATAGATGGATTCCTGCAAATCTTCAAATGAATTCTCCGTAATTATTTCGGCAAGAACTTCTCGTTTTTTTTCTAAATTCGGGTTAAAAACAGCACTATATACTTCCATTCTTCGCGCATCAATCATGGGAATAATCAATCCGCTGGAAACTGTAACCTGCGATGCCAACGCTTGCAAAGTATCAATAGCAATCAATGGGATGTTCAGTGCATAGCAAAGCCCTTTTGCTGCCGAAACCCCAATTCGCAATCCAGTATAAGAACCCGGTCCTTGACTTACGGCAACAGCGGATAAATCCTGAAGCGTAATTCCGGCTTCTTTGATAATTTCCTCAATAAAAACATGCAATCGTTCCGCGTGGGAATATCCTTCTTCTGCTATTTCTTTGCAGAGAATCGTTTTTCCTCCTTTTGCAAGAGCTACCGAGCAATTTTTAGTGGCGGTTTCAATATTTAATAAGTAAGACAAGCCGTTTAAAGTTTAAAGTTTAAAGTTCCTCTCGAAACCTTTAATTTGTTTTATTTTTGAATTACAAAATTCGCATTATTTATCCTGTTTTTCGCTTTTATTTTTTCATAATTTCCTTATCTTTTTTCAGCATCACTTTATCTCCTGAATTCAGTTCCTTAGCGACTGTAGAGTATGGCCCGGTAATGACCACATCGCCTTTTTTAAGACCTGTCAAAACTTCAATATTAGTATCATCCTGAATTCCGGTTTTAATAACTCTAATTTTTGCTTTATCCCCTACTTTTACGAACACACATTCGTATTTTTTATCACTTTTAGGCGATGCTTCTTTTTGTTCTTCAGCTGGATCTGCCACTTTAATCTCTTTGACTGAAGCCGTATCTGACTTTATAACAACAGCACTTATAGGCACTGTCAGTATATTTGTTTTTGTATCGGTAATAATATCAACCGTTGCGGTCATTCCAGGTCTAAAAGGGGAATATGTTTCTGGTCTTCCTTTAAGTAAATCTTGATAAGATTCCTTCAAAATTCTAACTTTTACTTTAAAATTAGTGACCTGATCAGCTGTCAAGGCGGAACTGGCTGAATTAGAAATACTAGTTACCGTCCCTTTAAATTGTTTTTTTAAATAGGCATCTACCTCCACATTTGCTTCATCTCCTACTTTAATTTTTACAATATCATTTTCATTGACATCCACTTCCACTTCCATATTATTTAAATTGGCCACTCTTAAAATCTCCGTTCCGGTCATTTGTTGCGTACCCAAAACGCGCTCGCCCAGCTCTACATTCAGTACTGAAATGGTTCCGTCAGCGGGTGCATAAATGGTGGTACGCCCTAGATTATCTTTAGCCTCATTTACGGTTGCCGCAGCACTTTGAACATTAAAGTAAGCCGTTTGTTTTGATGCTTTAGCAACTTCATAAGAAGCAACTGCTTTATCCCAATCTGATTTTGAGATAATGCCTTTTTCAAATAATATTTTGTTTCTCTCGTAATTTGATTTGGATTCTTTAAAAGAGGCCTCCGCCTGACTCAAAGCAGCTCGTGTGCCTGATAAATTAGAAACGGAACGATTGTATCCTGAAGTATACAAATCCGGATTTATCTTGACCAATAAATCGCCTTTTTTAACGGCTTGTCCTTCTTTTACATTCAAAGAAATAATTTCGCCTGAAACCTCCGATGAAATTTTAACTTCAATTTCTGGTTGAATTTTCCCGGTAGCCGATACGGTTTCAATAATAGTTGAGGGATTGACCTGGGCGATTTCAATTTCTGTTCCCTCATCTTTATTTCCTATAACACCTGCTTTTGAAAGCGTTACTAACAATACAATAGCTGCTACTGAAACACCTAATACAATATAAATTGTTTTTTTTGACATGATAAATTAGTATTTGATAATTGGAATTCCAAAATAGAATTCTAGTATTTTGATTTTAAAAATATAATCGTATTTGGTTCTAATAATTTCTGATTGTGCATTCGTCAGTAAGGTTTGTGATTGATTAAAATCAAATGAATTCATCAAACCTACATCATATTTTTCTTTGGCATAATCGTAAGCGCCTTGTCTCGCCTCAAGTGCCACAACTGAGGATTCATAGGTATTTAGTGCGCCTTTAGCATCTGTAAAGGCAGTAAAAACATTACGCTGCAAATCTAAATCCTGCTGTTCCACTGCAATTTTTGACCGTTCTAAACTTACTTTTGAACGTTCTACATTGTTCCTCACCGAAAACCCATTGAATATCGGAATCGACAATTGTGCTCCAAAAGACTGTCCTTTATTACTATTAAACTGTTCGAAAAACGGAGCTGAATTTTTAGTGCCAATTAGATTCCTCATACTATCAAAGAAAGGGACATCTGCATAAGAAACTCGGCTATTAAAGCTGTAAAAACCTTGTAAAGTAGGTTGAAAAGCTCCTTTGGCAATCTCCAGATCTTTCTGTGCAATCTCCAGATTTGTTCTGGCAATTTTCAGTTCAGTTCTGTTTTCTAATGCTTTGTCATAAATAGCAGCTGGAGTTTGTACCATTATATTATTTTTATCTCTAATGTCAGTATCATCTACTACATCAAAATCTTCAAACTCTTTTAATTGCAACAACTGCGCTAAACTTAATTTAGAAATTAATAAAGCATTATCTGCAGCAATAACATTTTGATTGTTCAATGCTACTGTAGCTTTGATATCTAATAAATCCCCACGAGGAATTGAACCTGCTTTAACTAATTCTTCAGAGCGTACATATTGTTTTTCATTAATTTCCAACTGTTCTTTTTGTACTTTTAGATTTTCTTTATTAAAAAGAATCTGTAAGAAAGCGTTGGCAACATTCAGGGCAATATCCTCCTGCATTTTGAGTAATTGGTATTTAGCCGCCACAATTGAAAGATTAGCTCTTCGAAGTGTATTTTGATTTTGCAGTCCTTTATAAATATCCACTCCAACATTGGCTCCAGCCGAAGTAAACTGCGTCGTTTGGTTCTGCAAAAGCCCTGTTGTAATATCCTGATTCAAACCAATGTTCCAGGAATGTGATGCATTTGCATTTAAAGACGGCAGAAAATTTCCGATGGCTCCTTTTTTATCAATAAGAGCTGTTTTACTATCTAATTCAGATTGCTTGATGGAAATATTGTTTTGAATGGCATATTTCACGCATTCCTCGAGGGTCCATTTTTTGGATTGCGCCTGAATAGACAAACTGAACAGCGTGATAAAAACGAAACTGATATAACTATTTTTTTTCATATATTTTAGATGAAAGTGTAACAAAGGTACTACACATATTTAACATTTTTTAAAAAACTGAATTTCTTTTTTAAGTACAGATTTAGGGTTTCACTTCTTCGCTTTTTAAGACTTGATTCCAAACTTTAATCGTATCGGAAGCTTTAATTCCACTTTTGATTTCGACATAAATACCATCGCTGATACCCAAGATTAACTCCTTTCTTATAAATTCCTGCGTCCCCGTTTGAATCTCTACGTATGGTTTTTGTGTCTTCTTATCAAATTGAATCAGCGCCTCTTTCAGCGCCAATACCTTATCCACTTTTTCAAGTATAATTGACACATTTACTCTCAAACCAGCGCGAATAAAAGTGTTCTCACTATTGGCTAATGATGCTTTGATTTCAAATTGGATGGCACCATTTTCAGTTTTACCTTTTGGAGCAATGTATTGCAATACGGCGTCAAATTTTTTGTTCTCGATAGCGCCAATGGTAATTTCGATGGGTAATTTTTCTTTTATTTCGCCCACTTCTGACTCGTCAATTTTTCCCACAAATATCATTCGGCCTACATCTGCAACACTTGCAATTGTTGTCCCTTCATTGAAGTTATTACTTTCAACAACCTGATTCCCTACTTTTACGGGAACAGTATCTAAATTGTAATTCCCGGAATCTGCCTCATCCAGAATTCCAAGTATGTTTAATAGTGTTAATTTCCCTGAACAAGGGGGAACCCATAATGGCCACTAGCTCGCCTTCCTTGATATTGAAATTAATCCCTTTTAAAACATGTAGATCAGAACTTCATATTTTATACGATTTGTACAGGTCTTTAATTTCAATCATAATCTGGCAATTTTAAAACACTATTTAATTAGTTTCAACAGTAAATTATACGGAAATAAAAAGAATGACTTCAAGGATTTTAACCATAAGACTTCGTTGCAGATAAAATGTTACACTTTAATCTTAAAAAAGAATAGTTTTATTAATTTTACCGCTTTAAACCCGAATTAAATGCCAAAAACGCTATCAACCCTGCTTACACTCTGTTCTATAATTTTATTTTTTAGCTGTTCGTCAACAAATCAAATTGAAGCTTTGAAACCTGAGCCTGACGATGCAACACCATTAGTCTATGAAAATACTCCGTCCTTTATCAACTTGCCCATCAGTATCAAACTGAAAGAAATTCAAAACCAAACCAACACTCTAATGAACGGCTTGATTTACGAAGACAACAACATTGACGATGATGGCATTGAAATGAAAGTTTGGAAATTGGAACCAATAAGTGTCGTGAATGACCCGGAGAACTCAGGAGAAAAAATAAAAACTATTTTACCCTTAAAAGCGGTTGTGAAATACCGAATTGGCACTAAAAAAATGGGTATTGAATTGTATGATACGCGGGAATTCAACCTGAATGGCGTGATCACTTTAGTAAGCGAAATTAGCTTAACCAATTGGAAATTGAATACCACAACCCAACTGCAATCATTGGACTGGAACGAAAGCCCAACGATGCGCGTTTTTGGAAAAAATGTTCCAGTTACCTATTTAATCAATCCTGCCATCCAATTATTTAAATCGAAAATCGAAAATAAAATTGATGCCGCGATTGCGAAATCAATGGATTTCAAGCCGAATGTGTTGGCCGCTTTAGAAAAAGTCTGCATCCCTTTTCAAATGAGTACAACTTACAACAGTTGGCTTCGTATTGTTCCTGTTGAAATTTATTCTACAAATGCCCAACTAAAAAAAGACACTTTTGTGTTGCAAATGGGGATGAAATGCAACATGGAAACCATAATAGGACAAGAACCTGATTCTAAATTTGATGCCTCAAAGATCATTTTAAAACCAGTTACTAAAATTCCAGAAGCCATCACTGCAAATATCATTGCTGTTTCGACATATCAGGAGGCTTCAAAAATAATGACCAGGAATTTTGCAGGCCAAGAATTTAGCTCAGGATCAAAGAAAGTAAAAGTGCAAAATGTAGCAATTTGGCACAAAACCGGAAAAATGATTATTGCGCTAGAAATAACAGGATCTGTAAACGGAACACTCTATTTGTCCGGATTACCCAAATATAATGAACAAACAAAAGAGATCTATTTTGATCAATTGACCTATGCTTTGGATACCAAAAATAAATTGATGCGCACTGCTAGTTGGCTTGCACAAGGATTTGTATTGCGAAAAATGGAACAATCTTGCCGATATTCCTTGATACCAAATCTTGAAGAGGGTCAAAAAAATATACTGCCTTATCTAAAAAATTATTCTCCAATGCAAGGCGTGTTCATCAATGGAAAAATGGAAAACATTCAATTTCAAAGAATCCAATTGACAAATCAAGCCATCTTAGCCTTTATAAAAGTAAAAGGAACCATCAATGTCGCTATAAACGGCCTGAAATAATTTTTCCATTTTAAAAAAAATAAAAAGTGCTGTTTAACTGGATTTGTTTTTTTTCATTCGATAAATAGCGTAACCAATCCCTGCAACCAGAAGATAAGGAATTACCATTAAATATACAATTCCGTCATTAACCGCTGCTGCTGTAGTGGTATTTCCTTCACTCGTCAATGCCGCGCGACACATCGCACATTGAGCCTTTACAGAAGACGAAAAAAGAAAACAAATTAGTACAAATATAGATACAGACCACTTTCTGATTATACTCTTGGTTTTTGAAATCTGGCTTTTACTTTTAATATACATAATAAGGGGAAATCATTAAATAAACAATTACTCCGGTAACGGCGACATACAACCAGATTGGGAAAGTAATTTTGGAGATCTTTTTATGACTTTCAAAATTTTGTGCTAATGCTCTAACGTATGTAATCAAAACCATTGGAATAATCGCAATCGATAAAATAATATGCGTGATTAAAATCAATAAATAAACGATTCGTAATGATCCTATAGCTACTCTTTCAGAATCCTCTAATATAAGATTATGGTTAGAATCTCCAAAAATAGCAGAAACGGACGTCATGTGATAGGCAACATACATTACCAAGAAGGCGATAGACAATGCAATAGCTCCTGTCATCAACCTTTCGTGAAGTTTCCTTTTTCCGTTTTTAATTGCTACTACGGCTGCAACTAACAAAATCGCAGTAACCCCATTAGTAGTAGCATAAATGGGTGGCAAAAAAGAAAGAGGCGCTACATCATATCCCAAATCTTTTAATTTGACCCCAAAGAGTATAGCCACAACTACTGGTATTAGTACCGATACCGCTATAATTAGCGTATTGTATTTTTTTTCTAAAGAACTGTTTTCCATTTACTCTTTTAATAAAATATTAATATCCTGCTGAATGTTCCTTACTCCTTTTTTATCTAAACCATCGTAATATAAAATTGGATTCCCAAAATCATCTTTTCTACAACGAATATTTCCATTCTTATCAATCAAGGCAAACAATCCTGAATGCTCGAATCCACCTGCTGCTTTATTATTTTCCCCAGCATAAAGATTAAATCCCTTATTGGCCAAATTAAAAATATAGGCTTTATCCCCGGTCAAAAAATTCCAATTCGTAGATTTTACTCCTAAAAAGTCTGCATGCTCTTTTAATACTTCTGCAGTATCGTGCTCTGGATCTATAGTAATAGAAACGATCCCAAAATTAGGATTTCCGAAAAAACTTTTTTCAATAAGAAGCATACTTTCATTCATCTTTGGACAAATAGTAGGACATGTTGAAAAGAAAAACTCTAAAACATAGACCTTTCCTTTGTAGGTTTCATTCGTTATTTTTTTATTGTCTTGATTTGTCAATTCGAATTGTGGGGCTGGACCAATTTTAGTTAGCTTCTCACCTTCTATAACTGCTGGCCTCACACTGTCAAGACGGTCGCCCTGAACCACTTTGTCATTTTTAATTCTATCTACAATTTTTGGAATCGCATAGATGCCAAAAATCAAAATAATAAACGAAATACCGATATATGATTTATTCTTAAACATAAACTATAAATTTAAATTTTTCTACTGGCATTCTTATTTTTCTTCAGAGCAGCGCGATATTCATACAAAATGACTTTAAAATCATCCAGCATTTCATTGCTTAACTCAGCGGGGTGAAACGTATTATACCCCTCTTTGGTATCTTTTACTAATTTCCTCCCTCGAAGATTGCGTTCTTTATCGATGATATACACTTTGGGAGTCCCTAACTTTTGGTCAAGATTCTCGATCAGTTTTAATTGCTTGTGATACGCTTGAATTTCTTCAGCTGAGGCAAACACAAAACGCCATTGTGCCATATCTGTAAAAGCGGACAAGGCATCAACTACTTTCTTCGCATCTTTCTCAGTCCCTATAGGGCAAATTACTACGAACTGGACATCTTTAAACTTATGATACGTTTGATAAATTTTCTGATTTAGGTTAAAAAGGTTGCCTCGGTTTATCAAAAGATCTGTCCCTGAAAACCCCAGAACGGTAACCTTATCATTTAAACTGATTTTTCCTCCGTCTAAAGTAGACCAATCTCCAAAATCAGCTGTTTTAGGGGTTACAATAGGAAGTTTTGTAAAACTGTTTACACCAGAAGCAAAAAAGAGGTACGCAACGATGGGTAAAATAAAAAGAACAAAAAGAACACTATTTTTTTTCATTGTGACAATGCTATTTATTAAAGTACAAAAATAAAAAAAGGCACGCAATGCGCACCCTTTTTTGAATTAATATCGTGTTAAAAATTCCATTTAATCGTGGAATTTTTAAAAACCTCATGAATATAATCTCCTTCTGTCAAAAGAAT
Organism: Flavobacterium sp. RSP46; assembly: GCF_003984825.1. NCBI lineage: Bacteria > Pseudomonadati > Bacteroidota > Flavobacteriia > Flavobacteriales > Flavobacteriaceae > Flavobacterium > Flavobacterium sp. RSP46. The sequence goes on along the minus strand of NZ_RYDM01000001.1, from coordinate 527,376 downwards.
GAAAAGCAGGTAAATGATCAAGAAAATTAAAGGCAAAACAACTGCACTTCTTAAACTACTTTTTTCACCCTCCATGTGCATGAAGGCCCAAACTATATAGTACGCCTTATAAATTGTAAGGCCATAAAATATCCAGTTAAGCAAATTCATACCCATAAAATTATTCATGTGAAGAACTTCAGGTTTCAAAATCCCAAGAATAACTTCTATTATGGTAACGGCAGATAATATTCCGAAAACTTTCCAGATTCTGCCTATGTTAGATACGTGTACGTGTGACATGATAATTACTTTTTTTGAAAATTAAACAAGATAGAAAACGGTGAATACAAACACCCAAACTAAATCGACAAAATGCCAATAGAGCCCCACTTTTTCTACCATTTCGTAGCTACCTCTTTTTTCATAGGTTCCAATTAATACATTAAAAAATATAATAATATTAATTATTATTCCTGAAATAACGTGAAAACCGTGAAAACCGGTAATAAAGAAAAAGAAATCAGCAAATAATTTACTTCCATATTCATTTCTGACCAGATTTGCGCCTTCCACAACATAATGTGCCTGACCCAATCTAGATACGGATTCTTCTCTAGAAAGAATTGTTTTCTGTTTGGTTGCGGTCATCACTTCTGTTCGAATCAAAAGTTCAGGATGTGCTTTGAAACCGGCTTGAACCTCGGCTACAGAATAGGAAGGTAATGATGGCTCACTCATAAACCATTTGGCTTTATTTGGAGTCAATTGCTCTCTTTCTTCGTGCAGATTGGCAGCAAAATCAGCCAAAGCTACACGATTTCCGTCTTTATCAACAAACTGAAGCAAACTACCTCCTTTTGTTTCAATAGCGCCGTATTCGCCTTTGATGAAATTTTTCCATTCCCAAGCTTGAGACCCTACGAAAATCAAACCTCCAATAATAGTCAAAAACATATAAAGGATTACTTTATTTTTTTTCATTTGATGCCCTGCGTCAACGGCCAAAACCATAGTCACAGATGAAAAGATCAAAATAAAAGTCATTAATGCTACATAATACATCGGAGCAGATACCCCGTGCATAAATGGAAAGTGTGTAAACACTTCATCAGCCAACGGCCATGTCTCAATAAATTTAAATCTAGAAAAACCATACGCGGCTAAAAATCCAGAGAACGTTAAAGCATCCGATACGATAAAAAACCACATCATCAATTTGCCATAACTTGCCCTCATTGGCTCATTGCCGCCTCCCCAAGTTTTCTCTTCACTATTTGCAGTAGTAACTGTCGCTTCCATAAAAATTATTCGTTAAAAAGTTCCCAAATTTACGTTTTTTTCTTATTTAAAGAAATATAAAAACAAAAACAAATAAACCCATAATAGATCCAAAAAGTGCCAGTACATTGCACCTAGTTCTATACCAAGGGTTTGAGATGAATTGTATTTTTGTTTAAAATGATTATAAATTATAATTAGTAGTGAAATCACACCGCCAGCAAGGTGAATCAGGTGCACAACCGTTACAACATATAAAAAAGTAGTCGTTATTGAGCTTCCACTTCCCGTGAAATAATACCCGCTTTCGACTATTTCTCCAAAACCTGCAAACTGCAAAAAAACAAACAATATTCCTAATGCTAAAGTAGCTAAAAGAAACATTGTAGTTCGTGTTTGATTGTCTTTTTGAATCGCTTTTTTGGCTAGGTAAAAAGTCACGCTACACCCTATAATTGCCGCAGTGCTATAGTAAAAAGCAATAGGCAATTGAAAATCCTTCAACCAGTCGGCTCTTGATTTACTCACTACAAAAGCACTCGTTAGTCCTGCAAACATCATAATCATACTCACCATAGCAAACAACAAAATCAATTTATAGGATCTTGCCGTTCTTGATTTTTGCTCGGCTGCTGTCATTATCATTTCCATAATTTATCTTAAAAATTTATCAAATATATAGACTAATTGTAACAAAGTAATATAGGCTACACTAACTAACATCAAAGTTTTAGCCGCTTTTGCGGTTCGTAATTTATACAATCGAACGGCATAAAAAAGCATCCAAATACCCAGTAAAAATACAACAATTGCTGCAATTGGCGTGATAAAAAAACGTCCCGTATACCCTAAAACCGGCAATAAGGAAGCCAAAATAAGCCACACTGTATACAGAATAACCTGCAAAGCGGTTCCTTTGTCTTTCTTTCCCGTTGGTAACATAAAGAACCCTGCTTTTTCATAATCTTCGTATAGAAACCAACCAATAGCCCAAAAATGTGGAAATTGCCAAAAAAACTGAATCAAAAACAAGGTTCCTGCCTCTATTCCAAATTCTCCCGTTGCCGCTACCCACCCCAACATAAAAGGAATTGCACCCGGAAATGCCCCCACAAAAACGGACAATGAAGTCATTGTTTTTAATGGCGTATAAACACTTGTGTATAAAAATATGGAAATAGCACCAAACATGGCCGTCTTCGGGTTGATCGTATAAAGCATCGCAATTCCTATAACGGTAAGCAAACTTGCTACCAGCAATGCAGTGCGTTGAGACATTCTTCCCGTTGGAACCGGACGATTTTTGGTCCTGTCCATCAAAGCATCTAAATCTTTTTCAATTACCTGATTAAAGACATTCGAAGCGCCCACCATACAATACCCGCCTACAGCTAATTTGAACAACACCGCCCAATCTAAAGAGTGCAAATCATAAATCCCAAGCATAAATCCTGCAATAGATGAAAATACGACACTAACGGCTAAACGAGCCTTAGTGATTTCGCGGAAATCGATATAAATAGATTTTAATGAAAGGGTACTTTGTGTTGTGCTCAATGCTAAAGATGATTTGCTTTGTAAAAACTTTTGCAAAAGTAGGGTATCAAAAGGGATTTGACAAAAAACAATTCATAAAAAACTTTTTTAAAATGAAAATGAAAACTAATAGTCAAAATACCAGTTAAAAATATCAGCTCTTAATCCTAAAGTTAGCCAATTAGTGCTCTGATTGAAAGTTGTTTCCGTATTTTTTGAAGGGTCGAAACTCCTGTAAATATAGCTTCCAAAAAACTTTAGGTTGGTTGCCGGATTGACTAAATATCCCCCTTGAAAGTCCGCAATAAAAACAGCTGTTTTATTTCCTTGACCCACTTTTACACCACTGTCAAACGGCCTGTTTTCATCATAATCCTTGTAAATATTTCCTCCATAATTAAAAACATCTTCTGTTGTACCAAAATCCAGGCCTCGAGTTCCCATAGTAACTTTTGCGTCAGCAAAATACCTTCCTTTGTGGTATCGGGCAATTGCAATAAATTCCTTAAAATTTCCGCCCCACTGATGTCCTATACTTTGATTATTATGTCCATAATTTGTGATTGGAGCACTATGAGAATATACATACGGACGAACATGATTGTACTCTAACTGCAATAGTAAATTATCTACTTTGAAAGCATCAAAATATTTAATTCCAAGTTGGTATCCGTATTTATTTTTCCAGCTGTTATCCCGTTTTTTTACATCACCAAGCGAAAATTCATCGAGAACAAACTGTCCGTATAAGTTAATCTGGTTGCTCCATTTGTATTTATAAGTCAATCCTAAAAGCGCATTTCCGGTTCTTGCTGACGAAGCAAATTCGACCGCACGATAAAAAATTATGGGATTCACAAAACTCATGTCAAATCCTCTCTCATTGGTATTTGTCCAAATCACAGATTCGAAGAAACCTAGATTCAGCCTGTTCGAAACATTCCAACTCAAATAATGGTTGGCCATAAACTTCGTAGCGTAGGTTCTTTCCAGCGTAGCGTCCGGGCGAACGTCTTTAAGCCACATATAAGTATTGGTATATTTTATTTTCCAAAAATTAGTATTCAATTTAAAATAAGGATAGGGACTGGCACCATCACTTTCTAACAAAGAGCGATAACCATCCCCAATAAAATTTCTTCCGTAACCCAATTGCATATCAATATGTTTGCTGGGCGCAAAAGTCAAATTGGCTTCGGCCAAAGGAAAATCATACGAATCCGTTTTGAAATCTTTTGCAATTCCGATTCCCGGAATAATCGCAGGATTGCCTCCATCCGGTTTGATTGACTCAGCATACCGATTGTAATAATCCGCAAAACGACCCTGACTTTCAAAAATGGTTGTGGTAAAATTGAGTTGTTTTCCTATACCACCACGAAAATTTATCCCCCGTGTATTTACATAAGTATAAGAAGCCTCCGTTTGGGTAGCCTTCCCAAGCTGCAGGTCAAAAATAGGGTTAACTGTAAACCAATAGTCTTCCCCTTGAATTGCAACTGTACTCTCATTCCATAGTTTTCTGGCCCACCAGCCGGAAACATTCTTTTTCAGCTTTTCATTGGCTCCTTTTAAGTCATAATATTTTGACACCTCCGTATACGTATATGGTTTTGATGCCGTATGACTATTGCTCCCCACTTGATTTAACGAAGCATCAAATTGCGCATAATAACTGTGTGAAAAGGGCACATTCAAATGGCTATCAAATTCAGGGTTATTAAATTTTTTATACACGATGCTATCCAGTTCTGTTACCTTTTTATTGCTACTAGGCAGGAATTCGGCTTTCGCCAAAGCTTCAGCAACAACTTCTTCCCTGCTTTTTAAAGGAATTGCAATCGTCATTGTAAACTTATTATAGGTGGGGTTACCGTTGTAGGTTGAGGGTTGAATTTTAGGCAATTTTGCAAAAACTCTTTTGGTTTCCTTTATCAGGTCTTGCGCTATGGCATCTACATAAATCACTTTAAATACCCCCGTATTATCTACTTCAAAGAGCACTTTTACCGCTCCTTGAAAATCATTTTGGACTAGGTGCTCTGGAATTTCAAAGTTTTGAAAAACAAAATCCTGAACCTGATTATAGAAACACGTTTCTAATGTTTTGGATTGCAAGTTTACACAATCTGGAAAAACAGGAAATCGTTCGGCTGAATTTCCTGACTCTTGCAGTAAACTATTAATCTGCTGAGCGTTTGTATAGAAAGAAGACAGGAACAAAAGCATTACAAACACTGTTTTTTTTACCTCAATTTCCTTTATAAATCTAATATTCATTGTGTGAATTTTGACCGTTAGCAATCATTTTAGCTCCCGAAGTTCCTATTCGTCTCACGCCTAATCGGATCATTTCAACAGCTTCCTCATACGTCCGCACTCCTCCGGCAGCTTTTACCGGTAAAGGCGACGCATTTTCGAGCATCATTTTTATAGCAGGAATCGTAGCGCCATTGGGCAGATTATTTTCCGTTTTATAAAATCCGGTTGAAGACTTCACAAAAATCGTAGCGAACAACTCTTGCTGAAAATTAGAAACAATAACATTTTTAATCAAACTTGATAATTGGATGATTTCTTTATCATTGAGCGCTGCAACTTCAATAATCCACTTTACAACTTTCTTATTGGCCAATCCCAATTGCGTGCACTTTAGAATTTCATCTTTGACCAAGTCAATTTCACCATTTTTGAAGGCTTCATAATTACAAACAAAATCCAGATCATCAGCCCCATTATCTATAGCCTGTCCGGCCTCAATCAACTTCTGTTCAATTGAAGATTTGCCCTGCGGAAAATCAATTACAGTTCCTATTTCCAGATTTGAATGTGCCGAAAGAATCATTTTTCTAGCTAAAGGAACCATCTCGGGACGTATCATAATGAGTTTAAAGCGTTCCTCAATGGCTTCCTGAATAAATCCCTGAGCCACAAGCGTATTTTCTTCATGACTGAGACCCGCTTGTACCGCAGTTTTCAAATAGGTTGAGTCTAAATATTGCTTGATATCCATAGCGATTTTGATTTCATAATTATAGTGAACTCTGACTGACAAAAATACATTTTATATGCACATGAGCTTAGTGCTAGATCGTACAATTTAATTATTTTTGATACTACAACTGATACTTTCACTACATTAAAAATAGTAAAAATCCTGTTCCGTAAAACCGCAACTCTTCTAGTGCCTAAAACATAAAATCCCACAAGAAGTGGGACTTTATCTTTATGTTTTTATTTCTTAAACAGCACCGCGATTGCTACTGCCAGCACCGCTCCGGATGTATTTGCTGAAACATCATATATGTCTGCATGTCTGGAAAGGGTAAACAACTCTTGTGAAATCTCGATTACTATTCCAAAAAAAAAGGAAAACAAAAAAGAAAACACTAACGGTTTTAAACTATTCGAACTGCTTATCTGTTTTTTTAAAAACAAATAACAAAATGACGTTAGTACAAAATGAAAAAAAGCATGGACATATTTATCTATATTGGACACATTCCCAAGAGGGACATTGTTCAATTGTATTAAACAAAAAAAGGCAATAATTCCAGCCCATACAATAACTGCCCACAAAAATAGTTGCTTATGCACCAATAATTTCTTTATACGAATCACTCGAAAGAAGCGAATCAAATTCAGCAACATTAGTTACTTTAATTTTTACCATCCATCCGGCGCCATAAGGATCTGAGTTTACACTTTCCGGAGTGTTCTCTAGTGCGTCATTAAAAGCGATAATTTCTCCTGAGAGAGGAAGAAACAAATCAGAAACCGTTTTAACCGCTTCCACAGTCCCAAAAACCTCATCTTTCTCTAAAATCTGATCTAAAGTTTCCACCTCAACATACACGATATCCCCTAATTCTTTTTGCGCAAAATCAGTGATTCCTACTGTTGCAATATCCCCTTCAAGGCTTACCCATTCGTGATCTTTTGTGTACTTTAAATTTGCTGGTATGTTCATATTATTGTAATTGATAATTATTAAATGATAATTTGAATTTTATGTGACAAATGTAGCAATCTCAATTCAAATCTGGTTTAGATTTAAAGAAAATTAATTCCCAAAATTATACCGAAGTGTAAACCCGGAACGAACATTTGTCAGTGGAAAAGAAGTCGAGATTACTGCTTTAGAAAAAGAATGATCGTAATAGAAAATAGCCGTAAGGTTTTTACTAAAGGAATAATCAGCTTTTACGGTAAGTGACCACAAATTTTGACCGCCTGCCAGCTGATTGTTGTTATAATCCAAGTACCTTACAATGGTTTGATTGTTCCGATAGGACAAATCTGCTTTCAAATTAATATCGCTTTTTATTATTCCTGTGGGATTATCTGCGAGTCTGGAAGAAAAAATAACATCTTTGAAACGGTAGCCTAGCCCAACCACATATTCAATTCCTTTGACTTCGGTCAATAAATTATTATCAAAACTCATGGATAACGCTCTGTCTTTTTTGATTTCGGCCAATACTTTCAAGGAACTTTTCAGTTCAAAATCCATTCGCAACAACGGATTAAATTGCTCTACTAAATTGATATTAGACATGATGGTTTGATTAAAAAAATTACCACTTGCATCAGTTCCGTCGGGTGTTTTATCGTATTCAAAATTTGATCTGAATGCATTTATCGTATATGAAGCCCTGTAATTATGCTGCAGGGAGAATCGTTTGAAATTCTTTTTAAAAACTTCATAACGCATCAGTCCATTATATTTCACAGCCCAGTTTGGGATTGGAAAATTTCTAAAAATTCCCAGCGAAACAGCGGAAGCATCTCCCCCGGAATAAGCAGCTAAAAACGCTGGTAACAATACGGCCTGATTATTTTTTCCATAACCCAAAGGGAATCCTTCCGGATCCAGGTTACTCGGATTATTAATGTCGATGCCGCGCTGTGTTGCCAGTCTATTTGCCACAGTAAGCCTGTTTGATCTAAAGTCATCAAATGCAGCTGATATATTTTCATCACTACCCGAAAAGGAAGTTTTTATCAGAACGGTCGATATCGAGAAAATCCCGGCAGTGTAGGGAGATCTTGCGTTATAAACGCCATCGGTAACGTCATATTGTTCCGAAAAATTTTCAGAGTAGGCCCGGTCTAAAGTCAAATCAATTTTTAAATCCGGCAGTAAATCTACATTTGCTGTAGCTTTAAATAATTTATTTGTCACTCGGGAAAAATTTTGATTGAAATCCGGATAATTGGTCAGCCATCCATTTTTTGCTGCTTCAAAGCGAACATCATCCTGACTTCCAAAAATAAATCCTAACGATGGTCTTGAAGAACCCAGAAACCCCACGCTTGGTGTGTATCCCGGCAAAACGGTACCGCTATTGTGTGTATAGGTCATCTGAATGTTTTTGACACTAGTCAACATCCCAATCAAACCATCTACAAATGGATTGTTTTTTGGAGCTTGGTTTGCATTCCTATTTACTATTTTTTCTCCCGGTTTTGGAGCAGTCATTCTAGGTTTAGATACTGTCTTAGTACTGTTTTTGGCAAGTCCTAAATATTTATACAACAAATCCATATTGAATGTTGCATTCAAATTATTGGAATTTGCATTTTGAACGGTATTTCCCAGATTATAATTAGCGCCTTCAATTTGTATTTCTGACAAAGCATTAGAAGTACGCTGCCAGCTGTAATCACCGGTATAAGAATACGTTGCTTTTACAAAACTGAACAACGGAATTTTATTAATTGGAATTTCATAATTCAAAACCAGTTGTTGCATGTGTTGATTTGGATCTCCCATGTCCCAATAACTATCCCAAATTGTAAACGTATCAATAGGCTCATTATTCTCGTTCAAATAGCTTTTTACAATATTGCTGGATGAAGCGGTATAGTTTAATTTCAGTGATTTTGTCAAATTATAATTAAATCCATATTGGTAATTAAAAGCAAAATTTCTGCGATACAACGGATCAAGTCCTATGCCTTCTACCTCAACCTGTCTGAATTGCTGACGGTTGTATTGTCTAATAATATTGCTGTTAAACGAAATATTTGAAGGCAAATAATTAAAATTAAAATCACTCAGTAACTTCCAATAATTACTGTTTTTCATGAACTTAGTTTTCTTGAACGGCTCCACTGATTTAGGCTGAAATGTGTACGCATAATCTACAGAAGAGTTTACCTGTTGATCCACATAATCTTCGATTTCAAAATCATGTCTTTCTACTTCATTAAAAGATTGCGAAAAAGTAAAGTTTTCCGGGTCGTAAACATGCTGTTTTTGTTCCGGACCACGTTCTTTTCTAACCCCGATAAAGTTTATGCTTTTGCGTTTTGTATAATCAATAGCTCTACTGGCAATATTATCTCTTTGATTTTGATCCGTGGTTTTATCCAGTAACTGTTTTAGTTTTATATCTTGATTAAAAGGATCGTATTCCGGCGTTATTGTTTCTTCGCCTATAGCGTAATTAAAAGGCAGGTTAATCTGCCATTTTGGAGGCAGTAATTTTCCTAAATTCACATTAGCAACAATAGTATACTGTTGCGTATCTTCTCTGCTTCTTTCATTTGGGCCTTGCTCCAATGCTCCAAAACCAATAGTGCTTTTTCTACCGGAAGCTGAAACAGTGGCGAAATCAGCTAAATTTGAATCAATATTCAACACTGCGGCCATTCCGCCTTTATTATCCATATCTGCCAGGCGAAGTTCGTTAAACCAAACTTCTCCTTTAATATCGTTGCGGGCATCATTATTTTTGACCCCAACCATCAAGGTTCGTACTAACCCAAAATTAGGATTACCCTTAACTCCTATTCTTAATTTATTTATTTTATTGCCCAGGGAGGAATCCAATTCATCTTCATTTTGATAATAAATCCCATCTACTGGCAGTGTGGCAGGATCGATACTCATAGCCAGAATCTTCAATTGCGTTAATAAAGCAAGTGACAAATCAATTTCATTCTCTGCGGGCCAAACTGTTTCGGCACTCAAAGGCGAGCAATCAGAATTAGATGCTGATGATGGCGTGGTGACTTTTAAAGGGATTTCAATTTGGTAAAAATTCTGGGTAAAATCATTTCCAAAACGAATGAAACCTACCATTTGATTTTCTTGAAGTGCAATTTCGTTTGGTAACGATTCTGCATGCAAAAACATTTTTAATTTCTTGAATTGGCGCATATCAATACTAACGTTTTTAAAAACAGCTCTGGAGTCTAATGGTTCCAGTCCGTTTCCGGATACCCGCAAGGCTAATGATTGTTCGTTTTGATTAATTACCGTGTTGTTATTAAACAGCTGTTCACGCGTTACGCCCGGTGGAGTAATGTAATTAACAGGACATCTTTGGTTGTTTTCCTGAACATTTACGGCTAAAACATCTAAATTAGTATTGTCATCGTCTATGTTAGTATCATTAAAATCAAGGGTATTGGTATAGCGTCTCCATTCTCCTCGAACTAAATCCAAGGCTCCAAAACGAACCGTTACTTGATCTTCAAAACCGGTCATAAACATTCTCATGAAACGAATAGATCTAAAATCGGAAATATTTCCTATTGTGTTTTCAGGTTGCGAAACCGGAATTTTAAACTGCAGCCATCGGGCCTCTGTATTTGAACCATCGGGCAAGGTCACTTGCGTATTTCTAATATCCGTAATGTAATTTTGTCCCACGGCCATATTGGGCTGGACAGTAATGCTGTATTCATAATACGCATTAATGGTATTCATCGTATTATCCTTATTGATATCCTCGACATCAGGAAGAGTGGTAGACCCTCTGTTAGGATCATTGATATCTACTGTTGAGTTGCCATCAGTACCGTTGTACATTTTGTATCGATCAATAATGCCGCCTGATGCATTCAAGTAAAAAGTATAGTCATCTGCCGCTGGATCCAGCTCAGAAGCAAAATTAGTATATACTGATCCTTCATTAGCATTAGACAAACCATCTAAACCAATGTCTTGATTTTTTCTATTATCAACATTTGTGTCAAAAGCATAAATCAATGATTGAGAAGCCGGGACATCGCCCCATATTGGCTGTGGATTTGCCACTATCTGATCCGGTCCTAATCCGTTTTCATATTGTTTTCTTCCATCTTTCAGGACATCCTCTGATATCTCTCCTAAGTTGAAGTATATTTTACCCGTATTTGTTTGTGCTGCCTGACCATTTCCTACATACGGATCTAAAATCCAAAACTGGATGTATTCCACATTTCCTTGTTCGAAATTAGTCGAATTTAATGCTCGCATGATTCCACCAAAATTGTCTTTGGCATTTGCACCAACATTTAGGCTGTTGTTATATGGCCCCCGTTCTAAAGGATAATAACTTAAATCTAATGTGTTTATCACTTGTGATTGTCCTTGAGCGATATCTGTCAGGGGATACAATTCCTGACTAAAAATTCTTCTGGTGGTATTGAAGGAAAGGTCTTCATTAGAAACACCGGATGGTTTTTGTGTATAAAATATCGGATCTATAGAATACCATGATAATTTGGCTCTTTTAAACCCGTAACTTAAGTCATTGGCACTGGCATTAAAATCATACGTACTAGTTGTGTTTTTTTCTGGGGTTGATGCAAGACTCCAAGAATATGGGCTTCGCATATCAATAGTAGATTGAGTTCCTTCAAAATCATCTACATAAATCGTAGATTCACCCTGAAATTGATCTGCTTTAGGCGAATCCGGTTTCAAGAAAGCAACTTCGCCTCGTATAGAAAGATTAGAAGGCACATCCGTATCCAGATTGGGTAATTTATTTACCAATCGAGTCAAGAATGGCACTTCGGTTGAAAAATTAGTATTAAATCCAAAAATAGTATTGTTGACCGATTCCTGTCCAAAACTCGATTTTTGAGTAAATGGCCTTTCGCTCATTTTCAAAAAAGTGGCTCCAACCACAAAATTATCAGCAATTTTATGCTCTACATTTACACCCATAAACCGCCTGGTTTGCTGGCCAAAAACAGAGTTGTTTTCCAATGACACCTCAATAGGCGTATTAGAGGCTTGAAGTGAAGCATCTAAAATCTGTACGCGACCCAATTGATAATTGACACTGTAGTCAATTCCTTCTACCAGAACCCTTCCTGCTGCGGTCACTACAACAGAACCTCTAGGAACATTAAAAGCGCCAATTGGTATTCCATCACCACCTGTAGATTTGTATTTCCCTCTTAATAAGAACTTATTTTTCTCACTATCCTGCAAAGCCCCTGATTGGGTGTTGCGGTACATATTGCGGAACACATATTTTTTCTGATTCTCATTATAAGAACTTACATTGTTATAATTTTCTATTAAAGCGGGGTTTGCTAATTTAGAAAACAATAATTCTCCAAACGGTTCTTTTGTGGTAAAAATAATTCTTCCGTTCTGAGCATCTATAGTCAGCCCTGGCATAAAGTCAAAAAAACCATCACCTCCGGCTTGCGGATCATTATTGAAATTTAATTTGTCTAAATTAAAAACTTTCAACAATGGTGTGCTGGTAACAGTATAATCTTTTGAGGGAATTTCATTTTTATTGTTAGCATCCGGAAAAGGACTTCCAGGTACTTCCGTAATATAGTTTAGAGGCGAAGGATCCGTGTAGAGAATATTAAATCTGAAATCTTCTTGTTTCAATTGATAGCCTCCTTGAATCTGATAGATGTTTTTCATCATCAGGTTCCAAATAGGGTTTCTAACGTTAGTCAAATTACTTTTCAGCATTTTCAATATCAAACTTTGCGAGATAACCGCTTGATTTGAGGAACCATTCCCCGTAACCACCGTTGCATCTACTCCATCATTACCAAATTCCCCCACTTGATAGACCTGATCGCCTATGGTATATTGATACGCCACTGCCAGAACCTCATCATTTGCCAGTCGTTGTTGCAATGAAATATATCCTAATTGTGAATTAAAAGTATATTCATTTGGATTCAGTTTTCGAGCATTTTCTAGTTTAGAATAATCCTGTGCTTCACTTACTGTCACATTAAAACCGGAGTTTGCCGTTACAATTTCACGTATATTGGGATTCAGCAAACCTCCTCCTGTAGTAATTTGTGCAGGATCATAATCATTATTTGAATTGTCAGCAGGAGAATCTAAGGGATTATTAAAAATACCTGTTGATGGATCTAAAACAACTACTTCGTTGTCTGCCAAACCCGATAATTGTCCTTCCCCTAAATCCTGAAGTGCAATAATATTTCTAAGGTTATTATTCGTGGTCGTGACACGGTTTTGCTTATTGGTTACCCAAATTTCGATTCGGGAGATCTGAACTCTACTGTCAATAAAAGGATAATTTGCCAGGGATTTATCATACCTGTTTCTGAAATATTGGGATAAGAAAAAATGCCTGTCACTATCATAATCTAAGGCAAACATCTCAAAATCTTCAATTGTGCCTCCACCTTGAGCGATTAAACTTTTAGTCTGCGATTTTTGTTCCGAAAAAACACCGGTGACTGTTGTTTTCCCAAACTGTAATTGTGTTTTTACACCAAATAGACTTTGTGCTCCACGGATCAAGGAACTATTCAATGGCATGCTGACATTACCCACTTCTATTTTTTGAATAATATCGTCCTCTGATGGTGCATATTCCAGCTTGATCAGGTTTTGAAAAGCAAATGTTGACTGCGTATCATAATTTACATTTACATTGAGCCGAGTCCCTACCTTTCCCATCAAGCTCATGCTAATTCTTTGATCAAAATCAAATGAAGTAGTAGTCCTGTTTCTCGGGGAAAATGAGGGATTGTCTTGTTTGGTATACCGCATTCCTAAATCCATTTCAACAGATCCGGTAGGTTTTACATCAATGGTATTGCTACCAAAAACAGATTCAAAAAGCCCTGATTTTACGTAATATCGAGGTAATAAATCTCTTTTAGCAATTTCACTTCCTTCCTTTTTTCCGTCAATAGCGTCTACTTTTTTCTTGAAATAATCCCGCATGGATTCCTTCAAAACAAGATTTTCATACTCTTTTGGTGTTAAAATAATAGGGTAATTAATAGAAAAACCATCCACGGAATTTGTATAGATGTACCTGTCAGTTACAGGATCATAGGTATATGCCGAAAGGACACTTTGAGGATTTTTTAACTGTACCTTCCCTATAGAAAATCCAGTTTTTACGGTATCCTGAACTGTCTGAGTTACTTGTGCATTTGACATAAAACCACAAAATAAAACAAGTGAAAAAATACAAATTTTATGCATACAACTCGTGTTTCTTGAATCCCTTTTTATAGATTTTTCAATGCTTTTTTGATGATTGTTTCCACTGTGGCGTCCGGATCTTCTTTAACAATTTTTTCTATAATTTTTTCCGAAGTTTTTCGTACAAAACCTAAAACTTCCAAAGCTGATAACGCTTCATCTCGATTTGTATTGTTCTGTGACATAGAAACTTCATCTAAGTCGTATAATTTTAATACTTTTTCTTTTAGATCCAGTATGACTCTTTGTGCTGTTTTACTTCCAATTCCCTTTATAGACTGAACAGTAATTACATCCGCAGTCGCAATTGCTTGTATGATTTGTTTAGGATCTAGCGAGGAAAGCATTGTTCTTGCTATGCTCGCTCCTATTCCTGAAACGGACAATAACATTTTGAATATTTCTCTTTCTGACTTTTCCATAAAACCAAAAAGTGTATGCGCATCTTCTTTTATCTGAAGATACGTATACACTTTTATAAAATCTGTACTAGGAAGTAACGAATAAGTATGTAAGGAAATATTTACGTGGTAACCTACGCCACCACAATCAATAATTATGTGAGTGGGTGATTTTTCAACTAGTTTCCCTTGTAAGTGTGCTATCATGAATTAACAATATGTTAACAAATATAACAAAATTAGCATACTATTTTAGTAAATTCATTAATTTAACTTTGTTAGCTTCTTGACGCTTTTCTGAATTTAATTTATTTTTTCTTTTGTTTTTCCTGAGCATCAATCACAGCAATAGCTGCCATGTTTACCATTTCCTCAACACTGGCTCCCAATTGAAATATGTGAACAGGTTTTCCCATCCCTAACATGATTGGCCCAATAGAATCTACTTTATTTAGTTCTTTCAACAGTTTATAGGTGATATTAGCCGATTCCAAATTGGGGAAAATAAGGGTGTTTACTTTTTTGCCTGCCAATTTAGAAAACGGAAATTTCTCTTTCAGCATTTCTGGATTAAGGGCAAAATCAGCCTGAAGTTCTCCATCAATAATCATTTCCGGATGATTTTCATGCAAATAAGCAACCGCTTGTCTTACTTTAGTGGCACTTTCATTTGAGGAAGATCCAAAATTAGAATAGGAAATCATGGCAATGACTGGCTCTACTCCAAACATTCTGGCGGTTTTAGCTGTCATAACTGCAATTTTTGCCAAATCATCTGCTGATGGATTAATATTTATAGCCGTATCAGATAAAAACATTGGTCCACGAGCCGTCATCATCATATTAGTTGTAGCCACCAGCGAAGCCCCAGGTGCTTTCTCGATAAGCTGTAAAATAGGTTTTACCACCGTAGGATAGCTTCTGGAATATCCTGTTACCAATGCATCAGCTTCGCCTTCATTGACCATCATAGCCGCAAAATAATTTCTTTCGCGCATCAGCTTCTGAGCATCTAATAATGAGATTCCTCGTCTTTGTCTGGAGGTCCAGTATGTCGTGGCAAACTTATTTCTTCGACCTTCTTCTTCAGTGATTTTCGGATCAATAATTTCAACATCGGCATCAAAGCCAATTTCTGCTTTCAATTCTAAAATAATTTCTTTATTCCCCAATAAAACTGGAAAACCTATTCCTTCTTCCAATACTATCTGGGCTGCTTTCAAAACATCTAAGTGATCTGCTTCGGCAAAAACGATTTTTTTAGGATCCATTTTAGCTCTATTGGTAATCAATCGAACCATTTTATTATCATTCCCTAAACGCTCTAAAAGTTCCTCTTCATACTTGACCCAATCCGTTATAGGATTCAATGCAACCCCAGAATCCATTGCTGCTTTAGCTACCGCCGGAGCAACAACTATAATCAATCTTGGGTCAAAAGGAGAAGGTATAATATAATCCCGTCCAAATGTTAACTTTTTAGCCCCGTAAGCGATATTCACTTGTTCAGGAACGGACTCTTTCGCTAAAGCTGCCAGCGCTTTGACTGCAGCCATTTTCATGGCTTCATTTATTTTGGTCGCACGCACGTCTAAGGCACCCCTAAAAATATAAGGAAATCCAAGAACATTATTCACTTGATTAGGATAATCAGACCTTCCAGTAGCCATAATCACATCTTTTCGAGTTGCAATGGCTAAATTATAATCAATCTCCGGATCTGGATTTGCCATAGCGAAAACGATAGGATTTACAGCCATTCCCTGTAACATTTTAGGGGTCATAATATCTCCTGATGATAACCCTAAAAAGACATCAGCACCAACTAAAGCTTCTTCAAGACTGATAGGTAAAATGTCTTTGGCATATTTTAATTGTAAATCAGACAATTTCGGATTGTCTTTGGTCAACAATCCTTTGCTGTTATACATTAGGATATTTTCTAGTTTTACACCCAGTAAAATATATAAATTTGCACAAGCAAGAGCGGCTGAACCTGCTCCTGAAACTACCAATTTTACATCTTCTACATTTTTGCCGGCCAGCTCAAGGGCATTTAGCAATGCTGCCGAAGAAATGATGGCTGTACCATGCTGATCATCGTGCATCACGGGTATATTAAGCTCTTCTACAAGCCGTCTTTCTATTTCGAAAGATTCCGGTGCTTTGATATCTTCCAGATTAATGCCCCCAAAAGTTGGCGCTATGTTCTTTACCGTCTGGATGAATTCTTCTATATCTTTTGTCCCAATTTCAATATCAAATACGTCGATATTGGCGAAAATTTTAAACAACAACCCTTTTCCTTCCATTACTGGTTTTGACGCTTCCGGACCAATGTCTCCCAATCCTAAAACTGCAGTTCCATTAGTAATCACTGCAACTAAATTTCCTTTTGCAGTATATTTATAAACATTGTTTACGTCTTTAGCAATTTCTAAACACGGCTCAGCTACACCAGGAGAATAGGCCAAAGATAAATCTCTTTGTGTTGCATATTTCTTGGTGGGAACTACTTGAATTTTACCAGGAGTCGGCTTTGCGTGGTATAATAATGCTTCTCTTCTTTTGCTATTCTTTTCCATTGTTTTTAGATTTTATTCTAGCGCGTAAAGATAGGGGTCTAGATTTAAAAAGAGAGGACTTTTCTCCCATTCTTTTGCATAAAAAGGTCTGATTTGATTCCAAAAAAAAAGCTACACGTAATGCAGCTTTAAATAATTATTATTTTTTTGAATCTTTTTTATTGGGTAATGTAGGAGTTTAAATGTTGAATAGTCTCTTTTTGGATCTCGATTATAGCCTTTACCACATCACTTATTGAGATAATTCCAATTACAATTTCATTTTCCAAAACGGGCAGGTGACGCACTCTTTTGGCACTCATCAACTCCATGCAGTACTCCAAATTATCCGATGGACTTACTGTAACCACATCCGTCTCCATGATTTCATAAACAAAGGCTTTTTTTGAAGATTTTGCTTTCAGAACAATTTTCCGAGCATAATCTCTTTCAGACAGCACACCTTTCAAAATCGTATCTTCAATAATAAGAATTGCTCCGATGTTTTTTTCACTCATCACTGACAATGCTTCGTAAACAGTGTTAGTGGAAAGTATGGAATACACTTCCTTCCCTTTAGTACTTAAAATTTGATTAACTGTCATAATTGATTCATTTAGTGAATCATAAAGTTAAAAAAAATATGCATTCAAACAACAAAAACTTTTTTTTAAGCTCTAAAATATAGCATCAGGAGAAACCAACGCTCCTAATTTAGCTTTTAATTCTTCATTCAAAATTTGTAATCCATATTGATAGGACGCATTCACCCAGCCGAAACCTTCCTTTGCGATGTAATCAAATTCAGTCCCTACATTACCATATTCGGCAAAAACTTTATGGGAACTGATTTCCAAATCAAATTTTTCCGGGATTGTTCCATTATAATCCACTGCATTTCTAGTAATCAACCACAACCATCGGTACACCATTTCTTGTGCTTTATCTAGATAATTATAGTTAATCAATCCTTCCCACAGCAACATTTGGTGCGGCGCCCAACCAAAAGGATAATCCCATTGTCGTTGCGGTACCTCTTTTGAAGCATTAGCAATACTAGCCTTAGTGCTTCCTGTAATTCCACCTGTTTTCACAAATTGCGGCAAAGCAATTTCCACTAATTTTTTGGCCTGATTTTCATCACATAACCCAGCCCACAAAGGAAAAAATGTTGTCGCCGCTTCAAACGGGAACTGCTTATGGCTCACAAAATCATAATCAAAATACATACCTGCGTCCTCGTTCCAGCACAATTCATTCATTTTATCTTTACGGGAAAGTGCTTTTTGCTCCCATTCTTCTGAAGTGTAAAGGATCTCGCCACTTTGAAAAGCATTACTAAAATATTCTTTTATCAAGTAAGCGACATCTTTTTCATATTTGTAAAGAAAACTATTGACATCTACTGAATTCAAATTAGTACACGTATTTATCAGGCGGTTTGTTGTATCATGCCCGCTTTCTCTCATGCTTCGATCATGAACAAAATAAATGTCCAGTTCGTCATCAACAAGCGTTCGCTGTAAATATTGTTTTTCAAATTCTCGAATAGGTAAATTGTATTTTTTAGCATACGGCTCTAAAACATCATCAAAATGCCCCGGTTCTACTTCAAATGGCATTCCAATCCCATCGGCTTTATACCTGTTTAAACCTGTTGGGGTCAAGCGATTTCCTTGCACCATCCAAACTGTATTGTACTCCAAAATGACCGTTTCCAAATGACTTGTTAACCAGTCTACACTTGGTGTTTTCTTTTTTGCAATTTCGATTAGCAAAGAAGAATACAAAGGCGGTTGTGTTCTGGTCAAATAATAACTTCTATTCGCATTCAGAATTTTACCATACTGTATAATTTGGTATTTAAAATTTTCAGCAATTGCGATTGCTTTGTCTAATTGACCATCTATTAACAAGCCAACGCCAATAAAATAGCTGTCCCAACCATACATTTCGTTGAATCTTCCACCAGGAACAACAAAAGGCACACCTTGCAGACTGTATATTTTTTGTTCCAAAGCCAAAGCCAGAATTCCTGGTTTTTCATTTAAAGTTTCCACATATTCCACCGAATAATTCTCAGGCAGAATTTCAACTTTAAAATTTGGCAATTCTTTTTCTAATTCTTGAAAATAAGCAACTCCCGTTTTGTCTTTGGCAGCAACATAAAGTGTTGCCACATCACTGGACGTTTTTTCATCTTCAATAATTTGTTTCAACCCTTTTTTATCAATGGTACGAGTCAGTTCCTCCCAATAATCATCCTTGATTTTTCTTGAAATTCGGTGAACTGGATTCTCTTGAATGCGACTCAAATCGACTTCACCCAATACTGAATTCGCTTCCTTAAGCTGCGCTAATTCCTGTAATAAATTGGACAAATGATATGTACCTATGATAGCCACTTCCTGTTTGGTGTTTTCGTCAACCAAAACAAATTTTTTAGGCCCATTGTCGTCTTTCGTAATTTTTTTATCCTGATCTGTATCCTCTTGAAGCAATAGTTCCTGGAATACTTTGTCTATGTTGAGTATGAATTTCATTGTTTAGCGGTAAGTTTTTTTAAAATAAAGAAAGAAACAAGCAGTAATGACATTGGAATTAAAGTGTAATAAAAGGCGTTTTCAGGCCCTTCATTTTTAAATAAGTAACCAATAACTCTAGAGCCCAAAGTGCCACCAAGTGCAGAGAAAACCACAATTAAACCAGTCATAGAACTGTGTAATTTTTTTGGCAAGGCACTTAAAACTACTGAATTTAAAAGCGGATAAATCGGTGCAATAAAAAGTCCTACTAACGGAAATGCAAATCCTATCAAAGGAATATCGCTTAATGAATTGATTTCTTTGACATTCAATCCAACTGTTTTAGGAAGTACAAAAATCACAATGAGCATAGCTGCTATAATACAAAAACTGAGTACCCAAATCCAATTGACTCTTTTAGTAATCACCCCAGCAACAAGTCGGCCTACAGCCAATGAAATAGCCAAAATACTCGCCATCATGATACTGATATTCTCCGGAAGATGCAACACCTTATTATTGAAAGTAGGCAACCAAGACATAATTCCCTGCTCAATCATTACAAATAGGAATGCGCTGATTACAAAAACGATGGTTAACAGTTTCGCAAATAATTTGAACATTTGTTTGAAGTCATCAGCTAGATCAACGCCCGGAATTTCAATTTTATTTTCGAATTTAGTAAAAAATAAAAAACCAAAAGACAATAACGAAATACCGGCCAATAACCAATACACGTTCAACCAAGCATCTGGATTCGCATCTGAATTAAAAGCCGGAAACAAGAAATACGCTAATGCAATTCCTATCATAAACACGCCTTCAATGCTACTCATCAAACTATTGTGTTCGTGTTGATTGGTTGTTATGGTTCCAATAAGTGAATACACCGATACTTTTATCAATGCAAAAGAAACGCCCACGGTAGCAAAAAGCAATTTGGCCGTTCCAAAAGAATTTCCATAATACATACTGACGCAAGCTGCTGAAACCAAAGCCAAACCAATAAGCATAGCTTTCTTATATCCAATTCTGGGTAAAAACGAAGCGATTAAAAACGAAACTATAGCAATGGGCAAATCCTTGTATGCTTCCAAAACACTGGCTTGAAATTCATCTACACCATAATTTTTTTGCGCCTTTAATATCACAATTCCCACGCTGTTCAGCAGAATTGCAAATACAAAGTAGTTGAGATACATGGCTAATTTTATAGTGCTTTTTTTCATGTTTTACCTATTATAACAATTAATTTTTATTCGAAGACATTACAAATCGGAAATTAAATATTCCTGAATATCTATTCCTTCTGGCAATCTGCCTACATTCTGAAGTTTCAATACTGCCAGTTTCTGTGCAATAGTTATTGTTTCTTCAAAGTTTTTATTCAACAATTGTGCATATAAAAAACCCGTCCAGAAAGCGTCTCCTGCTCCTGTGGTGTCTTTAATATCTTCTACCGGCAATGCTTTTTGATGAAACCTTCCATAGTCAACATTAGACAATACTACGCCATCTTTCCCTTTTGTCAAACAAATCGTTGAAGCGCCCAAGCTATGAAAATAATCAAAAATAAAATTTTCGGTTTTTTCTTCCGTAAAAAGACGGTAACAGTCATCTTCGCTTAATTTTACCAAAGGATTTGTTGACAAATAATCCTTTAAAACCTCACTTGCCTCTTCCCGATCAGGCCAAATTCTCTCCGAAAAATTAATATCAATACTCGTTTGTAATCCTAATGCTTTCGCTCGTTTGGCACTTTCCACAATAGTGGTCCGAGCTGGATTTTTGCTTAAAGCAAAACAAGTCGTATGGAAAATTTTAGCACTTTCCAGTAAATCATTCGGTATTTGACTTTGCTCAATCTGACAATCTGCTTCTCTGTACGGAATAAAATCCGGCGTACTTGTCGATTTTGAAACAAATATTACAGACGTCGGATGACTTTCTGATATTCTAATTTGTGACGTAATGACATGATTTGCTTTTAACTTTCGAACAATATATTCGCCTAAACCATCTTCTCCACAGGTGGCCACTAATACTGATTTCAGACCCAAACGCGCAGCATTTACGGCCAAATTTGTTGGCGAACCGCCCAGAAAACGATGGTAATCTTTGGTTCTATTTATAGACGTATTCATTTCATGACCAATAAAATCAATCAAAACTTCGCCTGCACATAATATGTCTATTGACTTTTTCACTTAAACTAAAAATTTAAAATTTGTATGTACACTTTGGTGCAACAGCACCGTTGCTGCGCCACTCCAAGCGCAAAAAGGAACGCCGTTTGGCTCTTTGGTTTCGCTATTAAAATTTTCGTAGAAACTAAAATTTTCAATAGCGTTGGCTTCATTTATAGCCGTTAAAAGCGCCTCTGCTTCCTTATTATTTCCTTTCGAAAGCAAAGCCAGACCATAAAAGCCATTGACCATGGACCAACTTCCACCGTTATGAAACTCATTAGGGTAATTTCTGAACTCGTATTTGCAATTGTTTTTAAGCAAATTCCAGTCTAAATCAGTTTCTTGTATTGGTGGCCAAAAAGCAGGTAACAACTGCAATTTCATTTCGTTTTTGAGTGCAATTGAATATTCTAAAATTGAATTTTGAAAATCTTCGGAACCAATGTTTAAGTACAAAGCCAGCGAATTTGCAAAAGCATCAAACTGTGTTTTGTAACCAGCCGGTGAAAAAGAACACGGCATGTATTTTTGGAAGTTCAATTCATTATATGCACGTTCGTGGTATTTTTCACCAACTGAATTTGGAGTGAAATTAATTTCTAGTTGCGCTGTTATTGTTTCAATCTTTACGGTAATATCCTCGTCATGTGCAAAATGATTGTAACTTTTTAAGGCCCAAATTCGGAGTAATTGATCGTACAAAACATAGCCGTCCGTAATATATTCATCCGCCCAATTTCCTGATAATGGCACATACAAAAGGCCTTTATTGTTAAATTCCCAGGATTCCAGGAGCGCAAAACACTTTTCAATTTCAGTATCGTATTTTGCTACAAAAGTAATGTCCTTTGTATAATACGCATATTGGCAGATCCCAATTACAAACCAAGTCACGGCGTCGACTCTTCCTGCCAATCCGCCATAACTAACCTCAGCTTGCTCGCCAATTGTCATCACGTTAGACGGAATAGTGCCATTTTGATGTTGATTACTAGCTAATGTTTCTAATGTGTTACGGAATGTTTCGATCAATTTTTTATCTCCCGAGGCCAAAGCCGCCAATCCACAAATCACTCCATCTCGGGCCCAGACTCTTTTATAGTTGGAAATATTTTGAGCACTGGCTAGAAATCCTTCAGAAGAAGACACTTTCTCAAGCAACTCCATTGCTTTTGTATAATTCAAATCACTGTTCATATTATTGTCTTGAAACATTTTTACTTTTAATCAAAAGAGTACAAAAAGCACCGATTAGCATCAGAACCCCAGCAAAAGTAATGGCTTGGCGAGCATCATTATCTAAGAAATTCTTTAAAATATAACCAAAAGAGAGATTTTGGATAATCATTGGAATAACAATCATCATATTAATAATACCCATGTACACTCCATAGCGCTCTTTTGGAATAACAGCAACGACCATCAAATATGGTATTCCCATCATACTGGCCCAAGCAATTCCGTAACCAATAATTACTGCAAAAAATATGTATTGATTTTGCACCATTGGAAACCATAAAAAAGAAACGGCTCCAAATAAAAGACAGACAAAATGAATCATTTTTGCACCGTATTTTTTAGCTAATATTGCCAAATAAAAGGCAATTGAAAAAGTAACTATAAATCCAAAAGCACCAATTAATCCGTTCCATTCTACCGCTTTTTCATAGCCCATTGTATTCATCGGAGTTACATTCCACACGGACAAAGCAATACTTTTCGAATTATTTTGCCAATAGCACATCATGGCATACCATTGAAACAAATACACCAGAAACAGTTGCCACATGACCGTTGGCATTTCTAAAACTGCTTTATAAATATCGATAAAAGGCGAAAAAATATTTAGAGGTTCTGCTTTTAAGATAGCTAATTCTTCTGCTGTTGGCGGGATTTCTGTAGTTTTACCCATACTCCACCAAATGGAAGTTACTGAAAGAATTGCTCCTAAAAAAAAGGAGGCATAAATCCACGTTGGTAGCGATCCTGTATATCCTACAAAAATAATTGGAAACAGAAAAAGGGAAATATAAGCCAGAAACTGTCCGAAACCAGTAAAAAAACTTTGCGCCTGGAAACCTGTTGGTTGTTGTTCTTCATCCAGCGTATCCGCAATAAAAGCCCGATACGGTTCCATAGCAGTATTGTTACCAACATCCAGAATCCAAAGCAAACCTGCAGCCATCCATAAGGAACTGCTAAATGGGAATAGAAATAAGGCGATACTACAAATTATGGCTCCGATAAAAAAGTACGGTTTGCGCCTTCCCCACCTTGGATGCCACGTTTTATCACTCATCGCGCCAATAATGGGTTGAATCAATAAGCCCGTTAAGGGTCCGGCAAGATTTAAAATAGGAATTTGATCCGGACTTGCATGTAAAAAATCATAAATAGGATTTACGGCACTTTGTTGCAAGCCAAAACTGTATTGTATGCCGAAAAAACCAACATTCATATTGATTATCTGCCAAAATTTTAATTTTACTTTAAAGCTCATTTTGGTTGGTTGATTTGTTAATTTTATCTAAAAATAATTTTAATATTGCCAATTAAAAACAGATTAAAAACAAAAACGTTTTCGGAAGACCCGAAAACGTTTTCGATTATTTTAAATCAACGACAATCAACCTTTATTTTGAAGCAAAAGGAATGATGATTTTTGTTTCCCATTCTGATTCTACACCCCCATTAAAAGGATTGTCCATGTAATGTTCCAAAACGGTATTTTCTAATTTAAGGTTGTGATTTTTTGCATAATCAATCAAGGCAAACCAACCTCTGTCTGAAGTTCTGAAATTACCATAGTAAGTCGCTTTTAATCCTTTGCGTGCAGGTAAGGTTTTAAATTTAACCACTTCATTTTCAATGACTTTTGTCTTTTTATTAATTGGAAAACAATAATTAAAATCGATTATTTCTTTATCCAAATCCCATTTTGTAATTTCTACATACGGCTTTCCAACTATTTCTATTTTGTTTTGAAATAAAAATCCGGTAATTACAGCGTCATTCGCAATCATATTTTGTGCTTTTTCCTGTAAAACACTTTTTAAACTAATATAGGCCACAAATGTTTCTTCGGAGGAACCTTCCCCGTCAATTCTGACCTTGAAATTTTTTAGATGTTCTGTTAAACCATTTTTAAAATTCGTTATTTTCTTGATTTGATCCTCTTTGAAACTCGTATTAAAAAAAGGAACGGTTATTTTATTGTACCAACTATGATTCAAATCGTGTATTCCAACACTTACTTTTGTAACTGAATCGTTTACAAACTTAATATCCCAAGTATATTCCATTTGGGCAGCTCCTTTTTTCATTTCTTGTTTGATAAAATCAAAATTTCTTTTTTCGAGAATAGTGTAATTTTCTTTTTCATTTTCCAATTGAAGGATCGACCATTCCTGAATCCCTTGAAATACGGTTCCTGTAGCAGCTTTTACTTTAAAAGAAATACAATAATCGGCCTGCTTTAGAAAAAAATACCAAACTAAAAACAAGGACAACACAACGCTTAATACTACTATACTTTTTTTTCTAACTGTCATTATTTTTTACTCATTTTTAATGTATTATTAATGTAATGTCCTATATTATTGCCTTGTACAACACCATTCTCAATAGCGGCTCTGTAATGAATTCCTCCATACAACCTACTTATTGAAGCTTCTGCCGCAGCTTGCTTGAATGATTTAAAAGGTCTTTTAGGCAACCCAAAAGAAACTTCTGAGTCATCGATATAACTAAAATTATCTCCAAAAATCGAGGTTAGAATAATTGCCGAACACGACGAAACCACAGAGTGTCCACTTACATATTCCGGAAAAGGAGGTGTTTGTAATTGTGGTCTCCAGTTTTCATCTATGTTTTGATTGATATACGTTTCAGGACGCACAACATTACTCCTATACTTTTCATCCCAACAACTAATGAAGCTCTCAAAAATTCCGATAGATGTTATAGTGTAAGCAAAAACAGTAGTTTCAAAATCTGATTTCGATTTTTTTAAGGCTATTTTAGTGATATTAATCCAATGTGCATCCGGTGTATTTTTCTTCTTTGCAAACATCATGTGTCCCTGTATGACTGTAGCATAGGGATTACAATCCCAAAAGGAAGCTATAGCCGATTCCTCAGGAATTGGTTTGCTTGGATTTTTTTCGACTTCAATTAATTTTTCAGAAATTAAATTTCCGACATCATAGGTTTCTTTTGCCTCTTTATAAAAAGCAGAATTTTTATCCGTAGAATAAGGATAAGGTGGGATGGCTTTAAATTGAGAGGCTGAATCCATAACTAAAGTTCTTATTTCGCCCCAATGCGGCTCCACACCATCCATATAAGAGGGTGGCGTTGGCTGCCATCGACCGGGTTGATCTGCATACACTGAAAACTTAGAAAAAGTACGCGTTTGTTTATAATTATCTTTCCCCATCCACATTTTTATTCTGTCTACCACTCTTAAAGCGTACGCTTTGGAAACATCAAATTCTTTTTGATTTTCAGCGCTCCATTTTTCATACAAACTATCTCTATATTTTTCTATAGCTTCCTCAGAAAAAATCAATTCTTTACTCACTTCAATATGGGCAATAAGCGCCGCCAAATTTTTATTCACTCCACTTTTAGGATCTAGTTTAGGAATAGAATCCAGACCTTTTAACTGCCCTTGTAAACTTTCGTATTTCGTGCTGTTTTGTGCCATAATCTCGTAAGCGGCAACATTGGGATAAACATAAATTCTACTCGCTACTGGCGGCGAAAATATGTCATGAACCATAATTCCTGTTACTGTATCAACTGCAGCACAAAAATCAGCTGATGATACTTTAATTGGCATCTCTTTGCCACAAGAGGTCAAAAAGAGCATTATAAGTCCTAAAAGATAAATTTTAGAGTTCATTTTACTAGGTTTAAGTGTGTTTTTTTTATTAAATTAGTTCTTAGCTGAAGGCATTTCGTACAGCTCTGCCTTTTTATTATTGATGGTAATTAGTAAATATCTTTTGCCTTTAAAATTGATAATCCCCAGATGCTTAACTGCTTTTTGAGTCAGATCAATTCCAATTTGATGTCCTAGCAGGATTGTTTTTTCGTTCTTGATCAAAGCACCGGAAAACCCATCAAATCTACTGTGGTATGGAGCAACGCCAAAATAATTTCCCGCAGCAAAAACTTCTTCCCTAGCATCTGAATCAAAATTAGATTTCACAAAACTGGTGATAGGCGCTACTTGCATTTTATTCGAAAAAGGGACAAAAGTAAAGGTTTCCTTATCGTTTTTTAAATAACCGGATTTTAAATTATGAACTTCAAATAATTTTCCTGTCGCAAGCATTTTTGGATCAAAAACTTCTTCGAGAGTTTTTCCTGCAAATGATTTGTAACTATTGAACTTCTTTTTTAGCATGCCACTGAATTGCTCTACTAATTCGTCCAGACCTAAAGTGGTGTAATATTTTGCGTTTTTTTCTATTGCCACAATAGTTTCAAAAGATCCGTTCGCATCAAAATCTCCGTAATACATTTTCATTGGAAATTCCTGCGAGGCTTTAAATTTAGAATTCATTCCCCAATTACCAACCAAATAATCTTCGTCACCGTCCTGATCAATATCAAAAGAAAGTATTGACTGCCATAGTCCATTGCTTTTTTCAGGAAAAACAGTTGTTGTCACATCCGTGAATTTACCGTTTTTATTCGCAAAAAAAGTAGGCTTCATCCATTCACCTACCACAATTAAATCTGTTTGACCGTCTTTATTGAAGTCTGTAAAAATGACATCCGTAACCATTCCTATTTTTTCAAAAGTTTTGTTTTGAACAATAGTGAATACGCCTTTATTGTTGTTCAATAAATAACAATCGGGCATACTTCCAAATCTATTATTTACGGAATTATTGGCTACAAAAATATCTAAATCACCATCTTTGTCGTAATCAAAAGCCTTGACAACGGATGCGTTTTGAGCCAGCTTAGGCAAGGTTGCTTTTAGAAATTGATTGTCTTTGCTTAGATATAGCCGGTCTTCCAGATTGGATGCATTTTCGCCCCCACCAGAAACCACTACTAAATCATTCCTTTTATCTGCATTGAAATCCCCGATCACTGCTGAAGCATCTTCATAAACAGAATCCTTTTCGATGGCAGCAAAACCTTTCTTGGTAAATCCATTTTGATTTTGAAAGTAGATTGTCGCTTTTTTATCTTTGGAACCACCAAAGAAGACATCCTCTTTTCCATCTCCATTTAAATCCCCTACTGCAGTAGCCGGACCGCGGTCAGAACGTTGATATGGAATCAGTTTTTGAACTAAGAAATCAATATAATCATTTTCCTTATGTATAAAATCAATACCCAATCCTGTTTCCACCTTTTTGAAAATGGGCAAAACAGCAGGGTGTAATTTCCTGTAATCAAACGCTTTTCTGTTTGTCTTTGCTTTTACAGTGAGGGTTTGATTCGTTTTTAAATTCTTCAGAGTTTGATAGGTTTTATCCGGCCAAATTACCACTAAGGAATCTATTTTAGTCGTTTTTCCGTATCCAAAATGAATTATTGGCTCTGATGAGGACTGAAATCCTCTGGTAGTTTGCAGTTCTTTGAATTGTTTTTTTCCTTTGGCATAGGAAATCACTTTGGCTCCAATCCCAAAGGTGTTTTTTCCTATAAACCGCAATTTCAATTTCAGGTAGTTTGCTTTTCCGTCCGTTTTATTAATGTAGACGGTAGCGATACTATTTGTATTATTAGTAATCACGTCTAAATCACCATCATTATCAATATCGGCATAACCACTTCCGTTTGAAATAATAGAGTCGTTTTCTATCCAATCTGCTGATCTGTTTTTATAATGCAAATCAGAAGATCCTTGAAAAATATAATTTGTTACATTTCCTTTTGGCATTCGCTTCAACGCCTCTTTGTCCAATAACTTGGTAGTACTAATTTTACTCTTGATCTGATCATTTGAATAATATTTGACATAATCTAAATCATTAGGTCGTTTAGGAATACCATTAAAAACAAAAATATCCTGCTCCCCATCTTGGTCATAATCGCCAAACAAGGTACTCCAGCTCCAGTCCGTAGCGGAAAGTCCACTTAATAAAGCCGTTTCTGTAAAATGATTACCGGCTTGGTTTAATTGCAACATATTCCTGGCATACTGATAATGATAGCCTAATTTTTCGGTTCTCATTTTTAGCATTTGAGGATTATCATCTCCCAAGGAAGATTTTAATACTTTTTCATCTTCAGGAAGCATATCAAGGCTGAAGATATCAGGGAAACCATCATGGTTCACATCCGCGACATCCAGCCCCATAGAGAACCTGCTAGTGTGTCCAAAGTACTGTTTTAAGCTTTCCGTAAAAGTTCCGTCTCCGTTATTCAGATAATAATAATCATCTTCATGAAAATCATTTCCCACATAAATATCCGGATACCCATCTAAATTAAAATCAGAAACGGCTAATCCTAAACCATAGCCATTGGCACCTCCAAAAATTCCTGCCTGCTCGCTAACATCTACAAATTTTCCATTGTCATTGCGGAATAATTTATCCCCGCATTCGTAACTTCTTTTATTTCTTGTAGCGGCATTTCCAAAAGACAATTCGGAGTGAACCGCATGATTCAACAAATACATGTCTAAATCCCCGTCCAGATCATAATCAAAAAATGCTGCCGAAGAGCTGTAATTATCAAGATCTAATCCGTATTCAGCCGCACTTTCGGTAAATGTATTGTCTTTATTATTGATAAACAGTTCATTCTGTCCCTCGAAACCATTAATTCCTACTACGGCACATACGTAAATATCTAAATATCCGTCACCATTTACATCGGCCATCACCGTTCCGGCATTCCAATCACTTTGCCCCTCTACTCCAGCTTTAGCGGAAATATCTTCAAATTTATTGTTGCCTTTATTCAGGTACAATTTATTTTTACCTTGATTAGAAGTAAAATAGATATCGACCAAACCATCGTTATTGACGTCGCCAAGCGCTACACCACCGCCATTATAGTAATAAAGGTAATCTAAAATGGAAATGTTTTTGGACTCTAATAATTGATTATTGAATGTAACATTACTTTCCTCCGAAGACAATTTTTCAAACAACTGCCCTTCTTTTTTGGAACACCCCATAAATAGAAGTGATGCGAGTCCTATTCTAATAAAATTATTCATTGGGTCTAAATAGTTTAGGGGTATTATCATTTACAACGGCTAGTATTGAAATCGTATTGTTTTTGTCTTTGATCACCGTAAGTTGTTTTACTTCGCCTTTTATGAAAAAACCAGATTTATCATAAGGAGTCCATGAGAAAGTGCCTTTTTTATTTCCTAAGAGGACACTCCCAAAATTAGCATCTAATCTGGAAAACTGAGGTTTAAATTCATATTGATTTCCTCCTAAGATCAGGTCTAGTATTCCGTCATTATTTACATCCATCACACAAATAGTGTTTACGCTGGAGAACTGCACTTCTTTTGGAAGCATTTGTATTTCAAATTTTCCATTGCCTTTATTAATGGCAATCACGGTTTCTTGAATAGCAACGGTTTTCTGAATAGAATTAGTGACGATCTCCGGAGTGAAAAGTTCCTGAAACGTTTTCTTAGAATAATCGGCATAACTTAAATTTTTCTTCTTTATAGAAGGAATTTGCCTTGCTAATTCTTGTTTTAAATGGATTGGCAAATCCTTTCCATTAACGGATCGGGTGGCTATTTGCTCAATGGTTCCGTTGTTGTCAAAATCATTGGTAAATAATTTCAACGGATTTCCTTTGGTTGGTTTATAAGGCATATTGGTCCCTCTATTGCCCAGAATTAAATCTTTTTTTCCATCTTTATTTAGGTCAACACAAGCCACAGCATTCCAAAAACCAGTGTATCCACTGAGGTTCGTTTTGTATGCTGTCAATCGTCTTCCTGTGTTTTTGAAAATCATTGGTGCAGTCCAATCACCAACCAGAATTAAATCTTTTTTAGCATCGTTATCAATATCTTCCCAAACGGCATCGGTTATCATTCCCACCGTATTTATTTTGAAAGCTTTTTTATCTGTTACATTCACAAAATTACCTTTTCCGTCGTTTTCTAATAGTAGATGTTTTGGATCTATACCATATACGCCAGGAACACTTCGGCTTCCAATAAACACATCAATATCACCATCATCATCAAAATCACAGGGTGCAATTACGGAAACATTATTGTTCGTTGTTGGGATATTGGTTTTGCTTTTTACAAAAAATCCGTTTCCATCATTCAAATACAAGCGGTTTTTATAATTGGCCTGATCTGATTTCTCATTTCCTCCTGAACCAACTAATAAATCGACGTGTCCATCATTATTGGCATCAAAAAAACTAGCGGCAGTATCTTCAAAACCGGCATCTGACTCCAAGTCTTTTTGAGCCAAAAGAGTGAAATTACCATTTCCTTTGTTCACATATATTTTTCCGGCTTGTCCTTTGGCTCCGCCAATAAAAACATCTTCATTTCCGTCACCGTTAATATCAGCCACCGCAAGTGCAGGTCCTTCTTGTGAAAGCATTTTAGAAATTAATCCTTCATGATCAAAATCGACATAATTATTTTCTTTGTGGGCTAAAAACGGTGCTTCCTTTTCAGAAAACAATGGCTTGAGCACCTTGTTTTTTGGAACATAATCCAATTTAGCTGTCGCAATATTTAAATTCATCGTGGTATTATTTACCACTTTTTTAATCATTTCAAACTTTCCATTTGTCCAAATTACCTGCAAAGAGTCAATTTTTTTGGTACCTATTCCAAAAGTCATCACATAATCTACCGAAGACTGAAATCCTCTGGAAGGAATTAATTCTTGTCTGAGAATTTCTTTGCCTGAGAACAACTCCACGACACTTCCTACCGCAAATGTATTTTGTCCTCCGCCTTTTAGTTTTACTTTTATGAAATGATTATTTTTGTTTTTTTCGGAATTATTTCGATAAATAAAAGCCTCCATATTAACGTTATTGACAATTAAATCGAGGTCTCCATCGTTATCTAAATCGCCGTACGCTGCCCCATTAGAAAAACTTGGTGTATCTAATCCCCATTTCAAAGCTTCATTCGTAAAGGTCAGATTTTTGTTATTCTTGAAGGCATAATTAGGTATTGGAGTGCTTGGCATTTTACTGATAATGGTTTGAATTTCTTCTTTTTTGCCCGTAACGACCATTTTCTGCATGAATTCGTTGGCAAAGAAATCTACAAAATCCTGATTGGTTAAATCGTTATAAATTCCGTTACAAACATAAATATCTTTGTATCCGTCGTTATCCATATCAAATAATAATGCGCCCCAACTCCAATCCGTTTTAGCAACGCCAGCATGATTTGCTATTTCAAGAAATTGATTATTCCCATTATTAATTTGCAGGGTGTTCTGCATATATTGCGTATAAAAATCGAGATTTACTTTTCGGGTAAATAAATCATAATTTTCAAAATTAGTAGTCGTTTTTAAGCGTTCGTCCGGTTCCGGTAACATATCGGTTACAAAAATATCGGCTTTCCCGTCATTGTTTACATCGGCCATGTCAGCACCCATAGAAGATTGACTGATATGAGACGTCCATCCCTGAATTTGTTCGGTAAAGGTTCCGTTTTTATTGTTTATGTATAAATAATCTCTTTCATAAAAATCATTAGAAATATAAATATCCGGATACAAATCTCCGTTTACATCTCCTACGGTAACGCCCAAACCAAAGCCAATCAGACTTCCATAAATACCTGCTTCTTTACTGACATCAACAAATTTTCCGTTGTCATTGCGCATTAATTTATCGCCTCCTCCTTTTAGGATTTCAGCCACATCCCAGTCTTTGTCTCTTAAATCTCTTTTGTTAGAATAATTAAGACTACTTACCGGTATAAAACTATTATTTAGAATATAAACATCTAGATCGCCATCTTTATCGTAATCAAAAAAAGCGGCATGAGTTGTTATGCCCGTATCCGCAAGATTGTATTCAGCTGCCTTTTCCGTGAAAGTATTGTCACCATTATTAATAAAAAGTTCGTTTTGTTGCAAGTCACCCATGCTGTTTCCGGCATTACAGACATAAATATCCAGAAACCCATCAGCATTGATATCGACCATCACGACACCAGTTGACCAGGTTTTAGTTCCTTCGATTCTGGCTTTTTTAGAAATATCTTCAAATTTAAAATTTCCTTTATTTAAGTAGAGTTTATTATCGCCCAGATTTGAAGTAAAATACACATCTGATAGACCATCATTATTGATATCACCAATAGCGACACCACCACCATTATAAAAATTCCTGTACTTGAATATGTTCATATCCGAACCATTCTTCACTTCATTGATAAAATTAATTCCGGTTTGGGAGGCATCTAATTTAGAGAACAAAGTATCGTTGTTTCCAGGGTTATCTTTAGAACAGTTAGAAAAAATAATTATTAAAGGAATAAATAAAAAAATACGATTAAACATATTTACAAACTATTTGATTAGGTAATTAGAAATGCCTAATTTATATAATAAACATTATATAAAAAAATTAAAAATAGATAAAATAGAGGCTTTACAGTTAAAAAAACGTTCCTTATTTCTATAATTATTTGAAGACTACTTTTAACATTGATTAAGAACTCAAGATTAAATTAAAACACATTTTGCTGCATTATGTAAAAAATAAAGAGGGTACTAAATACCCTCTTTATAACTAACTCAAAAATAATTGATTTTAAATAACTTTTTAGTAGCCTGGGTTTTGAACTACATTAGGATTAAACAATGCATCCGCTGGAATTGGATATAATGCGTATTTACTATCTGAAGTAGTTGGTTTCAACTCTCTTGGAGCTAAAAATTTACCAAAACGGATCATATCATTTCTTCTCCAACCTTCATACCATAATTCTTTCCCTCTTTCTAAGTAAACGGCATCTAAAGTTGCTGCACTTGCACTTGCCGTCAATTTGGCTCTAATCTTTATTTGATCGATTATTACTTTAGCTGTTGCTGCTCCACCTGTACCACCTCTTAAGGCAGCTTCAGCTTTCATCAACAAGGCATCAGAATAACGCATTAAAACATAATCGTTAGCAGGATTTCCTAAATTAGCATTGTCTGGCTCGTATTTTTGAGTACGTATACCCGCGGTTTCTAAGGTAGCTCCACTTGTAATCATTGTAACTGCTGAAGTATAAAACAAAGGTCTACCAGTTCTATCTTTTAAAGGCGTTACCCCTCCCGGAGCGAACATTTGACCCGCTTGAAACCCAATTGGATTACCAAAATTAGCAATGATCGAAGAGGAAGTATGTTGTCTGCGATCATCCGCAGCATCAAACCTATTGTAATATTCTGCTACCGTAGCAAAACCATTCCAACCATCTGGAGTTTGATTGTAGTGCATACTCATTCTCCATCTGGACTGAATTCCTCCACCTGTACCAAGTACATTTTTAGAAGAAAATAAAATCTCTCCTGATGTATTGTTTGTCGGTGCAAAATTACTCCAGTATTCTGATACTAATGAACTGTTTATCGCATTAACATGAGTGATAACTTTATTCATGTCAGCGGCATCAAAAGTATAAGGACCTGAGGCGTTATCCGCATTAAAAACTGCTTTATTCAAATATAGTTTTGCTAATAGAAAATTACCGGCATCTTTATTTGCAATACTTGCGTCATTGGCAACACGTGCTGGCAAATCTGCCAAAACAGCTTCTAATTCAGTAATAACAAATGCCGTAGCTTCTTTTCTAGAATAGAATTTTGGGCTTTCTGTAATAAGAGACCCTACCTCTCTATAAGGTGCCTGTCCAAATAAATCAATTACGTTATAATAATAAAAGGCTCTTAAAAAACGAGCTTGCGTCTTTTGTTGTGCAGTTGCCGTGTTATTAATAACCAAATTACAATTGTAAACATTTGTCAACAATGAATTCCATGCATTTCTAATTTCAACATTGTCCGATCCCCAAGTATGAACGTGAAATTGTCTCCATTTCGCATTATCATCCCAGTCTCCTCCTCTGGTAGGTCCTACCAATCCATCACCAGACATTTCGTTCATGGTAAACATTTTGTCTTGGTCCTGAAAACCTCTTAATCCTTCATAAGCAGATTGTAAAAAATTTCCTGTATTTACATTACCACCAGCGCCATCAGCAGTGACATACCCGTCTAATACTTCTTCTTCTAAATTTGTACAACTCACTCCGCATGCAATTGTACCTATAAAAAAGATGCTTTTTATAATATTTATTCTTTTCATTTTTTGTTAATTAAAATGTTACATTAAGTCCAATAGCAATACTTTTTTCTCTTGGATAGGATAAATAATCCATACCTGCAGAAGGCACTCCATTTAAAGCTTTATCAGTATCTACTTCCGGGTCAAATCCAGAATATCCAGTGATAACGAACAAGTTTTGTCCACTTACAAAGAAACGCGCTGATTTAATTTTTAATTTTTCTAAAACATCTCCTTTAATAGTATACCCTACTGTTAAATTCCCCATTCTTAAGAAATCACCACTTTCTAAATATTTTGTCGATGGTGAGTTTGGATCTGACTGAACCTGAGGAGTAGCTGCTGCCTCGGGAGTTACGTTTCTTCCTCCGATTAATGCTCCTTTAAAGAAATAAGCATTAGCCGTGTTATTATATAAATAATGACCAAAAGCACCATAAAAAGAAGCTCCTACATCAAATCCTTTATAAGAAAAATTAGTAGAGAATCCTAAATTTATTTTTGGTAACGGTTGTTTATCTAATAATTTTTTATCTGCATTACCTAAACCTGTATCAGATCCATCAGCTGCAGCATATATTGAATTACCTGAAGCGTCATACCCACGGAAATCATATAAAAAATAAGTGTATAATGGGTAACCATCTTTGATGATTTCAGCATTAGCCCCAGACAAACCTTGACCATTGATTCCACCTGCTAATAAGGACACTGAACCAAAGTTTTTAATTTCATTGTCTAAGAAAGCTACATTCCCTGAAATATCCCAGGCCATGTCCTCTGAATCAATAACTTTATAACTCAAAGCAGCTTCAAAACCTTTGTTAATTAAATTCCCAGGCAAGTTAACACTTCTGTTCGATCCAGGTCCTGGTTGAGCGGTAGCTTGCGGTACAGGAGCAATTAAATCCTTAGTATCTCTGTTAAAATAATCTAAGGAACCTGTTAAGCGATTTTTCAAGAAGGTAAAATCAGTCCCTATACCATAAGAGGTAGTTGTTTCCCAACGCAATAAATTATTGGCTCCAGATATGGTATTTGGCGAACCACCATTTCCATAATTGGCTTTCGAAACCGCAGAATTCACAGCAAATTCCTGATTTCCGGTGATACCATAATTTCCTCTAATTTTAAAGTCATTCACCGCACCGTCTTTACTGCTTATCAATTTGTACGCTGCACCTACGGAGGGGAAATAACCCCATTTATTATCTGCACCCAGTTTAGTGGATCCGTCAGCACGAACTGTACCAGTAAGAATCAAATCTTTATACACAACAAATTCAGCTCTTGCAAAGTACGATTGTAATTCCGTTTTATTTCTAAAAGACGACGCTCTAAATTCCGCTTGAATACCGCCTTGAATATTGTCTATTAAATTTGTTTGTTCTTTAACATACCCATGACCTCTTGCACTACTACCATCTACATCATAGGAATAATAGGAATAGCCTACTAATCCATTTACAGATAAATTATCACTAAAATCATTAGTATATGTAAGTGTATGTTCTAATGTTTTATTAAATTTAGTTAAATCCGCAATTTCAGCAAAACCTCTTTTGGTAATACCACCATTAGCAGCATCACTTTTTACAAGATCTTGACTATTAATTTGGATTGTAGGAGCTATTTGTCTTTTTCTTATTGATGTTGACGTTTCAATACCGAATAAAATTTGATATTTTAAATGATTCGTTATCTTTAACGTAGCATTAATATTTCCTAATATCTTGTTCGTATTTGTGTAATCTTTATAGGCATTTAATAACTGCACCGGATTTAAATAATCATTCCCAACAAAAGTATAATCTCCATTGGCCTGATAAATTGGCAAAGTCGGGTTCCAGTAAAGGGCACTACCAATTAAATTTCCTATAAAGCCCGCATTATTACTTAATAAAGTTGTTTCATCCTTTATTGCAGCATACAACAATCTTGATTCTACTTTTAAGGCTTTATTGAAAAATTCATTCGTGTTTGCGAAAGATGCTGTATATTTATCAATCCCAGTATTTTTCACAATTCCATCTGTGACATTGGCTCCAAATGAAAGTCTGGTATTTGAGTTGTCCGTTGAACTACTAAATGCAATATCATGATTATTAGAAAAACCACCACGCAAAATAGCATCTTCCCAATTGTAAGACCTAGATCCTCTGTCTGTCCCACCAGCAGCAACAAATTCATCCCCGTTAAGTAACTTAAAATCACCTGACATTTTACTAAAACTAACAGATGTATTGTACGATAACTGAGGGATTTTTGATTTCCCCTTTTTAGTTGTGATAACAATAACACCATTCGCACCACGAGAACCATAAATAGCCGTAGAAGAGGCGTCTTTTAAGATACTCATACTCTCGATATCATTTTGATTCACAAAATTTAATGGATTTTTAGCCGAGGAAGCCCCTAAATCAGCAATTTCAGAACCTCCGGAAGAAACGTTTCCTCCGTCAAGCGGAACTCCATCAATAACGATTAATGGTCCGTTCCCGGATCGTATAGATGAATTCCCTCTAATTCTGATAGAAACTCCTGCACCTGGCTCTCCACTAGATTGCGTTACCTGAACTCCAGATACTTTTCCTCTTAATAATTCCGCAGGCGATGTTGCCGCTATATTATCAAAATCTTCAGAAGTAATGATGTCTACTGCTCCAGTTGCATCTTTCTTTTTAACCGTTCCGTAACCAATGACGATTACTTCGTTCAGTTCTGCAGAATCTTCTTTTAAGACTACACTAATAGTGCTCTTACCTGCTACATTTACCTCTTGAGATTTAAGACCAATGTAACTGAATACTAAAACTGCATTTGAGCCTACATTTTTGATCGTAAATTTTCCATCGAAATCAGTTTGCGCTCCATTTGTTGTTCCTTTAACTAAGACAGAAGCCCCTGGAAGCGGACCGCTGCCATCAGATACTGTACCAGACACATCTTGCGAATAAGTCAAGCTTGTACACAGCATCGTTAGAAACACCATCAAGCCTTTAATTAGACTATTTTTCATACGTAATAAATAAGTTGGTTAATAATTTTTTTTATTGGTTTGTTTAAATACTAACATCAAACATAATTATAAATTTATGATAATATTAAGATACTACTAAACTATAACGTTTTCGTTACGCCGAAAACGTTTTCGATTTTAAAATTAATCCTTTAAAAATTTAATACTAAAATTATACTAAATATAAAAAAAAAAGACTAAAAAACATATTATTATAATTTAGTGGCTTTTTCACTTCAAATCAATTGCATATTCGGAATAAATTACATAATTAAACCATTTATCACTTCATCCTATTTATTTTATCTAAATAATCAGTCCTAAAATAGTAAAAGCAATCATGCAGCTTTTTCTGTCGAAAATTTAAATTGAATAAAACCCAATGGCTTCTAAAAACAAAAAAACCACGAATACTATAACAATCTTCAAAATAGATTGCTTGTATATTCGCGGCAAAATTATTTAAAGTAACCCGTTGGGTGTAATTACACCAAACGGGTTACTGTATTATTTGACAACAATTGTTTTATTATCCACTCCCAGTCCAATAATCTTAAGTGATTTCCATTGTTTTGGCAGCAGTCCCTTGTTGTATTTCAATCCCATATCCGTTTGTTCCACTCCGCCAAAACCATAAATAACGGCTTGAAGCATTGCTCCGGCTCCAGTAGCAAAATAAGGGTTATTACTATTGGCTGATTCCGAAAATACGCCAAAAGGAGGCCGACTGTTAGGTAAATACGATTTCACAAAATAACTATAGGCTTTATCTCTATCTCCCAATCGAGCATATAGAACCGATAAAACTCCGGAAGCCATAGCTGGACCATCTTTTTTATCAATTTTTTCGGCGTAATATTCCAAATCTCTTTTTATTTGTTCTTTGTCAGTGATTGTATGCAAAGGATATGCTAATAAGTTGACATCTGCCTGTTTGATCATTTGTCCTTGATATCCTTTATAATTTTGAGTAATCCCATCCTTTTTATGAATCACTAATTTCTCTGA
The DNA here is from genome assembly GCF_003984825.1 of Flavobacterium sp. RSP46. Lineage (NCBI taxonomy): Bacteria > Pseudomonadati > Bacteroidota > Flavobacteriia > Flavobacteriales > Flavobacteriaceae > Flavobacterium > Flavobacterium sp. RSP46. The sequence goes on along the minus strand of NZ_RYDM01000001.1, from coordinate 488,360 downwards.
TACTGCTATCCATTCTGGATTGATCGGCTCATTTAAAAGTGTCGCTGCTTTAATCGTATTTTTCAAAGACTCGATCGCTGATGCATTGGTAAAAGCATTGTCATCTACATGTTGCGCATACTCATCGGCACCAACTACATTCAAAATAGAAAAACTTCCGTCTTGATTTTTAACTACTCTGCTAACCCAGAAATCGGCTGTTTCTTTAAGAACCGCCCATTCTTTTTTCAACCAAGAAGTGTCTTGTGTATAGGCGTAATAATTCCAAAAAGCTATCGAAACATCTGCTGTGATGTGCTGTTCAAAAATACCTGTCAAGGCCCAAGTTGGTGTTGCTTCTTCTCCTGTATCATCAGATTCCCAAGGATACATTGCTCCTTTGTACCCATAAATAAAGGCTTTTTGTTTTGCTTTTTGCAAACGATCTGAGCGATAATCCAAACATGATTTTGCCATATCAGGTTGCAGTGCCAAGAGCGTTGGATACATCCAAAGTTCCGTATCCCAAAAAATATGTCCGTTATAGCCTTGAGACGACAACCCCATAGGCGCAATACTTTGTCTGGTTCCTGGACGTATATAAGAATACAAGTTATACAATGCAAAACGCACCCGTTGTTGCGCATCCAGATCGCCTTCAATTTGTATGTCACCCGTTTTCCATAATTCGGCCCAAGCTTGTTTGTGACGGTTCAATAATTTATCAATTCCTTCCTGAAGGGCATAAATAGGTTGTCTTTCGGATTCGTTCAAAGGATCCGTAACATCCTTGGAAGTGCAAATTCCTCCTGCAACCGCAAAACGGTATTTTTTGCCTTTGATCAATTTTTTAGTAAACCCAACTTCATTTCCGGTTTGTTTTAAGGTTTCGCTTTCATCATCAAAAAGAAAAGTTGTTGAAGCGGCCACTGTATATTTACCGGTTAGCGTTTTAGCTGTAGTACCAAAAACCGGCATTAAATACTGATTATCCTTTAAGACCCGAAACTGACTTTTTGCCTCTTTCAGTTCATCAGGAACAACCATGTAATTGTTAGCGGTAATTTCTATATCCTTAATAGGAGTAATTTCGACAATTGCCATCGCTGAAAAAGGAACAGCTCTATTAGCCAAAATCGTGTAATTAATTGTGGCCAAATCTTTAAACGAAAAGGAAGTGGTACTCATTCCTTCTTTCATTGAAACCACTTGACTCCAATTATCGATATTGTCTGATTTGATTTCTTGCTTATTGATATTCAAATGCAGATTTAAAAACTCGATTCCGCGTACTATTCTGCTGATCCCATTTTCAGGACTTCCGTCATACACACCATTCAGGATAATTTCTTTTGTTTTGAGAGGTGTGTCGTTAGTAACGATTCCTATTTGACCATTGGCCATGGCAACTCCAAAATAATTCTCTCTGGAATTAGCATATAAGTGCCACTCGTCTGATTGGGCTTGACCACAAACCACAGCACTAACTAAGAACATGAACACCAATGCTTTAACTGTTAAATTCATCATATAATTTTTTAATAATATCTTCAAACATATATAAATTATTCGTAAAAACATTAAATAGCTCAATATAGTATATGGAATACAAATCGAAAACGTTTTCGACTAATCGAAAACGTTTTTGATCGGTCCCAAATGAACAATTACAAAATATAATTCTATTTTTATGAGGATACTATACTAATTAATCCTTTTTTTAATGAAGTTCACAAATAAAATCACCTATTTTTTTATACTATTGGGAGTCTCTTTATCCTTGTTTTCCTGTAAAAAAGAAACTAAAAATGATGTTATCACCATTGATGCTTCTGGAAAATTAGCAGTAGATTCCTCTAAAAAATACAAAGAACCATTTAGACCACAATTTCATTTTTCTCCGGAAAAAAAATGGATGAATGATCCCAACGGAATGGTTTTCTATAAAGGGATTTATCATTTATTTTACCAATATTACCCAGATGATATCGTTTGGGGACCAATGCATTGGGGACACGCCACAAGTACAGATTTAATCCATTGGACACACCAAAAAATCGCTTTGTTTCCTGACAAATTAGGAATGATATTTTCAGGAAGTGCCGTTGTAGATTTAAAAAATACTTCTGGTTTGGGAACAAAAGAAAATCCACCAATGATTGCCATTTTTACCTATCACGACATGGCAGGCGAAAAAGCGGGCAAAAGAAATTATCAAACGCAAGGATTGGCATATAGCTTAGACGAAGGCGAAACTTGGCTCAAATACAATGGAAATCCAATCATAGGAAATGTTGATCAGAAAGATTTTAGAGATCCTAAAATGTTCTGGAATACCGAAACTAATCTTTGGAATATGGTATTAGTAGCAGGAGATCATGCACAATTTTATACTTCCAAAAATTTAATTAATTGGAAATTTGAAAGTGAATTTGGTAAAAATATAGGAGCTCATGGCGGTGTTTGGGAATGTCCTGATCTTTTCAAATTAAAAATTGCCGGTTCCAATGAAGAAAAATGGGTTCTACTCATTAGCATCAATCCCGGTGCACCACTTGGTGGTTCAGGAACACAATATTTCATTGGTGATTTTGATGGAAAAAGTTTTAAAACCACCCAAAAAAACATCAAATGGATTGACAATGGTGCTGATAACTATGCCGGAGTCACGTACAATAATACGCCAGAAAACAAACGGATATTCATAGGCTGGATGAGCAATTGGCTGTATGCCAGAAATACGCCTACCAAAAACTGGAGAAGCGCCATGACGTTACCAAGAGAACTTTCGCTTGCAAAAATCAATGGCGATTATGTCCTAAAAAACGTTCCTGTGGAACAATTCAAAAAACAAGAGGTCATAGCCTTTTCTAAAGATGAAATTATCCTAAAAGCGAATCAAAAAACTACATTTAATTACCAATATTTAAATCAATCAGCAGTACAATTTAATGCTAAAAATAAAAATTTAAAATTGGTTTTTTCCAATGATGTAAAGGATTCTTTGGTCATGAATTACGATGCGAAACGAAAGACTTTTTCTGTTGACAGAAGACATTCCGGCGTAGTCAATTTTGAAAAAAGTTTTGGAGAAGAAATACACAACACCAAAATTCCAAATATAATTCCTGAGGCTATTGATTATCAAATCATAGTAGATTGGTCCTCAATAGAAATTTTCCTCAACGGTGGCGTTTACAGTTTCACAGAACAAATTTTCCCTAACAAACCATATACCAAACTAACCATTCAATCAGATGAAAATCAAGAAATTAAAAATTTTAGTATTGCTGAAATAAAAGGAATCTGGTAATAAAATTCATTTATAATAACCAAAACCACTAACTAAAAAAAACAGAATAATGAATAACAAAAAAATACTCTATTGGTCCATTATCGTTGCCTTTGCAGGATTTCTATTTGGATTTGACACCGTCGTAATTTCAGGAGCAGATAAACAATTGCAACAACTATGGGGTTCTTCTGATTTGTTTCATGGATTAGTAGTGATGTCATCCGCATTATGGGGAACGGTTATTGGCGCTATTTTTGGTGCGTTTCCAACGAATATTTTAGGTCGGAAAAAGACTCTAATAATTATAGGATTACTGTTTTTGGTTTCTTCCATTGGAACTGCATTCGCAAATGATCCCATTTTCTTTTCCGTTTTTAGATTTCTTGGCGGAATTGGTATTGGCGCTTCAACCATTGCTGCTCCAACCTATGTTTCTGAAATTGCTCCTGCAAAAGACCGTGGAAAACTGGTTGCTTTGTACCAATTCAATATTGTTTTTGGGATTTTAATCGCCTTTACATCCAACTACTATTTGCAAGATATAGGAGAAAATGCCTGGCGATGGATGTTAGGAATACAAGCGTTTCCATCTTTCATTTACACACTTCTGGTATTTGGAATCCCGGAAAGTCCGCGTTGGATTTTAGAATACAAAAAAGACAGACAAAAAGCAGTCGCTATTTTGAAACAAATCAATAGTGACGCAGCAGTAGAAGCGGAAATTGCTGCTATAGAAAAAGAAACTGTTCAGGAGGGGAAAAACGAATCTATTTTCATGGCTAAATATAGAAAACCATTGCTCTTAGCGTTTTTTATTGCCTTTTTCAATCAGCTCTCCGGAATTAATGCTTTTTTATATTATGCGCCTCGAATTTTTGAATTGGCAGGATTAGAAAAATCTGCCTCTTTTTTGAGTAGTATCGGAATTGGGATAATCAATTTAATATTTACCATGATTGGAATCTCGCTAATAGATAAATATGGCCGAAAAACGCTCATGTATTTGGGTTCGGTAGGATACATTATTTCTCTAGGATTAGTGACAACCGCCTTTTATTTTGAATGGAAAGGAATGGCTGTTCCGTTATTTTTCTTTTTGTTTATAGCCTCACACGCCATAGGTCAAGGAGCCGTCATTTGGGTATTTATCTCTGAATTGTTCCCGAATAAACTTCGAGCTGCCGGAACCTCTTTTGGCACTTCTGTACATTGGATTTTAGCAGCATTAATCCCATCATTCATTCCGTTTTTGTTTAAAGAGATTGGAACAACAACCGTTTTTGCCGTCTTCTGCATAATGATGGTTTTCCAATTGCTTTGGGTATTTACAAAAATGCCGGAAACCAAAGGGAGAACATTAGAAGAACTATCTGAAAGTTTGTCAAAAAAAGAATAATTATGACCAAAAAAATAATCTGTTTCGGGGAAGTTTTATTTGACGTTTTCCCAACGCACCAAAAAATCGGAGGAGCGCCATTGAACGTGGCGCTGCGTTTAGCATCACTTGGTATTGATGCTCAAATAATAAGCCGGGTAGGAAATGATGAAATCGGAAAAAAACTCCTTGCCTTTGTTAAAAAAAATGGAGTTGTTACCGATACGATTCAAGTTGATAAAAACGCTTCTACCGGACAAGTTATTGTTCAATTAAATGAGAAAGGAGCTGCTTCATACACAATCAATTATCCGGTTGCTTGGGACAAAATTATATGTATTCCGGAAGACGAAATAATGGTCAAGAAAGCAGATGCACTAGTTTTTGGGAGTCTTGCATGTAGAGATTCTGTTTCGCACGATTCCCTATTAGAAATAATTAACTATGCAAAATATGCTGTTTTCGATGTTAATTTACGTGCTCCTTTTTACACTAAGGAACTACTGATTAATTTGATGATGCAGTCAGATTTTATAAAATTTAATGATGAGGAATTGTATGAAATAAGTGCTTTTATGAATTCACCCTACCATTCATTAGAGCAAAATATTCTTTTTATTGCTACACAAACGAATACAAAACACATTTGCGTTACAAAAGGAAATCATGGTGCGGTGTTGTATTACAATGAAAAAATGTACTACAATAGTGGCTATAAAATAGATGTTGTAGATACCGTGGGTTCCGGAGATTCTTTTTTAGCCGGATTGCTTTCTAAACTATTAAAGGATGCCGATCCCCAAGAAGCAATTGATTTCGCTTGTGCAATAGGAGCCATTGTAGCCAAAAATGAAGGAGCCAATCCCAAAATTTCAAATAATGAAATTAGTGCCTTTATGAATCCATGCTAGTTTAGCGAAACTGATTTTTAACAATTACAACAACCCAAAAAAAACCCATGCATCTGTAAATCAATCATGAAAAGATTGATTTACAGAAATTTTTTAGGATAACAAAAAAGTTATTGTGCTTTTTTTTAGGGTTTTAAACAAAAGTATTGAACTTTGAAAAATCCCATTATCAACGAAATAGCCACTCAATTACGGATTTCTAAAACCCACGTTTCAGAGTCATTGAAGGAATGCCGAAATCTATTAAAGAAAACAATTCCCTTCTGGTTTTAAGTACATTAAGATCGGAACACGTATAAATGAAAGAACGTCAACCTAGGATGTTCCCGCCTTTACTAAAAATGGCAGATCCAATTAGTTTATGTAACGAATGTGTAATAATTTGTTTTATTATTAAAAAATTACAGAAATAAGATAAAAATCAATACCTTGGTAAGGAATATTTGAACTTATAGTCTTTTTTATACCTATGTCAAAGACTGAAAAAGGACGCACAGCAAAGTTACTATAAACACCTTTTCTTAAAATTAAATACGTAGAAATTCGATTCATGAAAGACATTACTCTTAAGGAAATTGCAACAAAACTGGGAATTTCAATAACGACTGTTTCAAAAGCGCTTAAAAATTACCCTGATGTTAGTGAAAAAACTAAAAAAGCAGTAATTGAACTTGCCCAGCAATTACACTACACTCCTAATAGTTTTGCTGTAAATTTAAGAACAAAAGAATCAAAAACCATTGGTCTAATTATTCCTGAAGTTGTACATCATTTCTTTTCGAATGTGGTCAATGCTATCATCAACGAAGCTGAAAAAAACGGCTATTTAGTAATCATTTTACAATCAAATGAGACACTGGCTTTAGAAAAAAAACAAGTAGAACTGCTTATAAACAAAAGAGTTGACGGAATCATCATGTCCTTATCAAATGAGTCCAATAATGATGATCATATAAAAGAAATAATGAATAGAAATATTCCTTTTGTTATGTTTGACAAAATAGCAAAGCTTTCTAAATGCTCGAAAGTAATAATTGATGACCAAAAAGCGGCCTTTAATGCAGTGCAACACTTAATCGACACTGGTTGTAGAAAAATAGCACACATTAGAGGGCCATTGAATCCACAAAATTCAATAGATCGGTATATTGGATATAAAAAAGCATTAGAGAAAAATAACATTCCTTTTGACACAAAATTAGTTTTTGCATGTGAAAATGTGACTTTTGAAGAAGGAAGATATTTTGCTAAACAGATTATTCAAGAGCATGCTGATATAGACGGCATTTTTGCTATAACAGATCTGGTAGCAGTGGGAGTATTAGACTATTTTAATGAAAACAAAATCAATGTCCCGGAACAAGTAGCGGTAATTGGTTTTAGCAATTGGTTTATATCGCAAGTACTGACTCCAAAACTTAGTACTGTAGATCAGCCAAGCCATGAAATGGGAATTGAATCTTTTAACTTATTGTTAGAAGAAATGAATTGTCATAAAGAAGGAATTCCTTTTACTCCAAGAACTGTTGAATTAGAAACAAGCATTATTGTTAGAGAATCTTCTACAAAATTCAAATAAATTAAGTTTCAAAATTTCGTTACTGTAAAAAATCAATATTCCTTTTTAATCCTTGAAACTTGGCTCTTTTAATTGGTGAGTTTTTAAAAACAGCTTTAAATGTTTCTTCAGTAATTTCTATCCAATCTTTTTTGGACAAGGACAGTAATTCTGGATTTGGGTTAAATAAAGGTTCATTATGTGCTTTTGAAAACTTGTTCCAAGGACAAACATCCTGACACACATCGCATCCAAAAGCCCATTCATCAAATTTACCTTTCATCTCCTGAGGGATATTTTCTTTTAATTCAATTGTAAAATAGGAAATGCATTTGCTGCCATCTACTACATAAGGCGCAACTATTGCCGCTGTAGGGCACGCATCTATACAAGCTGTACACGTACCACAATGATCGGTTGTAGGATTGTCATAGTCTAAATCTAAATCGATAATGAGTTCCGCGATAAAGTAAAAAGAACCTACTTTTTGTGTCAATAAATTACTGTTTTTGCCTATCCAACCCAAACCACTTTTGGCAGCCCAAGCTTTGTCAAGGACTGGAGCAGAATCTACAAAGGCCCGACCAGAAACATCTCCGATTGTAGATTGAATAGAAAATAAAAATTCTTTGAGTTTTTCCTTGATCACAAAATGATAATCCTGACCGTACGCATATTTTGAAATCTTATAAGAATCTGTATTTTGCAGGTCTTCTGGATAATAATTTAACAACAGTGAAACTACACTTTTAGCATCCTCAACGAGTAAAGTTGGATTTAAACGCTTGTCAAAATGGTTTTCCATATAGTACATTTGGCCATTTCTATTGTTCTCCAACCAGTTTTCTAACCGCGGTGCTTCTTGTTCCAAGAAACCAGCTTTAGCTATTCCACAGGATAAAAATCCGAGACGTTTCGCTTCAGATTTGATAAATTGCGTGTATGTCGCTTTTGTATTAATATAGTTAAAAAATAGAAGTTAATAAACGGGATTCCAAGACCTGATAGCATCGGCGTCTCCCGATTAACAAAAACTACGGCTGAAAAAGCCTTGTTTTCTATATCGGAAATACAGCGGAAAGCGGGAAACAGCTCCTAAAAATCAGAATAAACCGCCTTGATTGTTTGTTTTTAATTTCCCTAAATGTTGATATGCTTTATCGGTAACTTCTCTACCTCTTGGCGTACGCATAATAAAACCTTCCTGAATCAAAAATGGTTCATAGACTTCCTCGATTGTTTCACTGCTTTCAGATACGGCTGTCGCCAAAGTAGATAAACCTACAGGTCCGCCTTTGAATTTATCGATAATTGTATTTAGTATTTTATTATCCATCTCGTCCAGGCCATGAGCATCTACATTAAGTGCTTTTAAGGCGTAACGGGCAATTTCTATGTCTATGGTGCCATTCCCTTTTATTTGAGCAAAATCACGCACACGCCGTAACAATGCATTAGCGATGCGAGGAGTTCCACGACTACGACCAGCTATTTCTATAGCTGCCTCCATGGATATAGGCATTTTAAATATAGTAGCACTTCTTTCTACGATTGTGGTGAGTAACTCAGTGGTATAATATTGTAAGCGGGAAGAAATTCCAAAACGCGCTCTCATAGGAGCGGTTAATAAACCAGAACGCGTGGTGGCTCCAATTAAGGTAAATGGATTTAGATTGATTTGGACGGTTCTTGCATTAGGTCCAGATTCAATCATGATATCAATCTTAAAATCCTCCATAGCAGAATACAAATATTCTTCTACTATTGGACTCAAACGATGAATTTCATCAATAAATAAAACGTCTCTTTCTTCTAGATTAGTCAGTAAACCGGCTAAATCTCCAGGTTTGTCTAAAACCGGACCGGAAGTAATTTTGATTCCCACTTGCAATTCATTGGCAAGAATATTGGCTAAAGTTGTTTTTCCTAAGCCAGGTGGACCATGAAACAGCGTGTGATCAAGTGCTTCATTTCGTTGATTTGCAGCCTGAACAAAAACTTTCAGATTTTCTAATATTTGGTCTTGTCCTGCAAAATCATCAAAAGAAAGTGGTCTCAATTTTTTTTCAAGATCTAGCTCTTCTGAATTGTAACCATTTGCTGTTGGGTCTAAATTTTCATTCATATAACAAAGATAGCAAAGCAATATTGAATTATAAATTTAAATTTCAAATGCTATAAATAAAAAAGCAATACTATCAAGCAATCTATTTCAGTATGTTATTTTTTTATTCATTCAAACAAAATCCAGACACCACAATGGTTATAGAATGCACTGCATTGACAATTGAACTCTTCTATAAATACAGTGATTACACACTTACAAAAGGGATGAAAATTGAGTAATGTCCTAAAAAAAAGCCTCAACTTTCGCGAGGCTTTTTTTATATTTTAGTGATGTAAAACTTCTTCACCTTCTTTCATTGGAACATTTTGAGGTACAAAATCTACATCATGAGCTGGATTACTGTAGTCATAAGGCCAACGATGAACCTCAGGAATTTCTCCTGGCCAGTTCCCATGAATATGTTCCACAGGTGCAGTCCACTCTAATGTATTTGATTTCCAAGGATTCATTACTGATTTTTTACCGTAGAAGATACTACTGAAAAAATTGTACAAGAAAACCAATTGAAAGGCACCACCAATTAAAGCAAATATTGTGATCAAAACGTTAACATTTTGTAAATCATCAAATAACGGAAAGTTGGTGTTAGTATAGTAACGTCTTGGCAGACCCGCTAGTCCAATAAAGTGCATCGGAAAGAAAACTCCATAGGCACAAATTGCAGTTACCCAAAAGTGTACATATCCAAGATTCTTGTTTAACATTCTTCCAAATAATCTTGGAAACCAGTGATAAATACCTGCAAACATTCCATAAAGTGCAGAAATTCCCATTACCAAGTGAAAGTGAGCTACAACAAAATAAGTATCGTGTACATTAATATCAAGTGTACTATCCCCAAGAATAATCCCTGTTAAACCACCTGTAATAAATGTAGAAACCAATCCAATAGAAAACAGCATAGCCGGATTCAATTGTAAATTTCCTTTCCACAATGTTGTAATATAATTAAACGCTTTTACCGCTGAAGGTATCGCAATTAACAATGTTGTAAATGTAAATACAGATCCTAAAAACGGATTCATACCGGAGACAAACATATGATGCCCCCACACTATCGTCGATAAGAATGCAATTGCAATAATTGACATAATCATTGCTCTGTAACCAAAAATTGGTTTACGAGAATTTGTAGCAATCACTTCAGAAGTAATACCCAAAGCAGGTAATAAAACTATATAAACTTCAGGGTGACCTAAAAACCAGAATAAATGCTCAAACAATACTGGAGAACCTCCTTGATAATGTAACACTTCCCCTGCAATATAAATATCAGATAAGAAAAATGAAGTACCAAAGCTTCTATCAAAAATCAATAATAAAGCAGCTGATAAAAGAACAGGAAAAGATACTATACCAATAATAGCAGTCACAAAGAAAGCCCATATAGTAAGTGGTAATCGAGTCATAGACATTCCCTTAGTCCTTAAGTTAATTACCGTAACAACATAGTTCAAAGATCCCATTAAAGAAGATGCAATAAAAATAGCCATTGAAATTAACCATAATGTCATACCCATACCTGAACCAGGAATAGCTTGTGGTAAAGCACTTAAGGGAGGATATATCGTCCATCCTGAAGAAGCAGGACCAGCCTCAACAAAAAGGGAACTAATCATGATTACACTAGATAAGAAAAACAACCAATACGAAATCATATTCATAAAACCGGATGCCATATCTCGCGCTCCAATTTGAAGTGGAATCAATAAGTTACTAAAAGTACCACTCAGGGCAGCCGTTAAAACAAAGAAAACCATTATTGTTCCATGAATAGTAACCAATGCTAAGTAAATATCATTAGCCATGACTCCATTAGGAGCAAATTTATCCCCTAGTAAAATATTAAATATTCGGAAAGATTCTTCCGGCCATGCTAATTGCATTCTAAAAAGCATAGACATCCCAACACCAATAATCCCCATAATGATACCCGTAATTAGGTATTGTTTGGCAATCATCTTATGATCAATACTAAAAATATATTTAGTAATAAAAGTGTCTTTATGGTGATGTTCGTGTTCGTGATCTATTGCGTGATCGTGACCTTCTGCTGACATATATGTTTACTTTAAATTTTTTTTATAATATTATTTCATTGCCGTTACAGCAGCAGCAGTATCAGTACTTGCTCCAGTATCTACAGGAGCTGGCGTAGCTAAAGCTGCTTTAACTTCATTAACGATAGTAGCCTTCTCTTTCAACCAAGCTTTATAGTCTTCAGGAGTATCTACAATGATCTTCATTTGCATGTTGTAATGAGATGTACCACAAATTTTATTACAAAGTAACAGATAATCAAAAGTATAAGGATCTAAAGCTGCCTCTCCTTTTGCCACCAAACCAACACTTTTCTTAGCCCTTAAAGCATTAATATTTGCAACTTTTTCAACCATATAAGGCAATTCTCTGTATTCTACAGTGGTATAAACAGGCTCAAAAGCGAACTCAGTTACCATACCAGGAACACAATTCATTTGCGCTCTAAAGTGAGGCATGTAAGCAGAATGTAAAACGTCTTGAGAACGCATTTTGAAATGAATTTTCTTCCCTTTTGGAATATGCAATTCTGTTACCAATATATCATCTTGAGAATATGGATCCGATAAATCAACTCCTACAGCATTTGCACCTTCGATAAACCTTACATTTGCTTTTCCAAGTACGTTATCCTCTCCTGAATATCTGGCTTTCCAGTTAAACTGTTGCGCATATAATTCGATTACGATTGTATCTTCATCTTCATCAACAAACATAATATTATTCCAAGCATACAATCCATAAAGTATTAATCCTGCCAAAACTACTGCAGGAATAACGCTCCAAATAGCTTCTAATTTATTATTATCGGCAAAATAAAGTGCCTTTTGATCTTTTTTTCCTCTGTATTTGAAAGCAAAATAATGCAATAAAACCTGAGTAATAGCTTGCACAATAAAGATAAGAATCCAAGTTATGTTCATCAAATAATCCACTTGTTCACCATGAGCAGAAGCAGATGTATGAAGGACTAAAGGTCCCCAAGCAAACAAACCATATATTGAAAAAATATAAATAAAGGCCAAAAAACCAAACATTAAATAACCTTGAACGTTATTGTCATTATCTGTAGCTACTTCAGAGCTATCGGAATTGGATCCAACTTGCGTCAGATCGAATATTTTAGTCAATTGCCACAAAGCAACAGCTAATAAAGCTAAAACTATAATTACCAACAAACTTGTCATCTGTTTTTTTCTTTAAATATTAATAATGGAAATGTTTACTTTCTTCAATAAATGGATTTCTTTTTGGCAACAAAGGAACTTTTGTCAATGCTGTAAAAACAACATATATAAATAATCCAAGGAAGAAAAGAACAGAAGCTATCTCTGAAACCCCAATGAACCATCTGTCTCCAACAGTTCCTGGCATAATCATGTTGAAAAAGTCTATATAATGTCCAACCAAAATAACGGCACCTGCCATGACTAAAACCCATGTAATTCTTTTAAAATCAGTATTAACTAAGATCAACAAAGGAAATACAAAATTCATAACCACAGCACCAAAGAACGGAATATTATATAATTCGATTCTAGTTATATAATAAGTTACCTCTTCCGGAATATTAGCATACCAAATAAGCATATATTGTGAAAACCATAAATAAGTCCAAAATATACTAAAACCGAACATGAATTTTGCTAAATCATGAATATGACTCGTATTAACGTGCTCTAAAAAACCTCTAGATTTCAAATACAAAGTAACTAATGCTATCGTGGTGATTCCACTAACAAAGAAACTTGAAAAAACATACCACCCAAATAAAGTACTAAACCAATGTGGATCGATAGACATAATCCAGTCCCAGGACATTATCGATTCTGTAACAATAAAGAAAACTAAGAAGACAGCCGATAATTTAAAGTTTTTCTTGTAAAATAAATCATCACTAGCATCATCTTGCGCTAAACAATATTTTCTAGAAAAATAGTGATACAAATTCCAACCAGTCAAAAATATAGCTGCCCTAATAATCCAAAAAGGAAAATTTAAATACCCCGCTTTATTCGCAATTAATTTATCCGTAGCAACAACTTCAGGATCTAACCATATAAAAAGATGATTAAGATGAAGACCACATAACAATAATACTATAAAAAAGACAACAGACCCTACTGGTAAATAAGACGTTATACCCTGCATAACTCTAAACAAAACAGGCGACCAACCAGCCTGAGCTACTTGTTGAATAGCATAAAAAGCTAAAACACCCAAAGACACCAACATAAAGAATATACAGGCAACATAAAAAGCAGCCCATGGCTTATTTTGCAACTGATGCAAAACATGATTCAAATGTTCCGCATGTTCCGCATGTTTCACTTCTTCACTAATTTCATGTTCACCCTTTTTTACAGCTACTTCGGTGTGTAACGAATTCTCATGAACTTCATTAATAACTTCTGAAGTGCTGTCCGTAGGCGATACTATTGCATTGCCCTCTTTTGTACTTTGAGCTTCCTCGTGCCCGTTAGAAACAACATGCTCTTCAACAGGTTTTGAAGTTTCATGTTTAACTTCTCCATGACTACCATGGCTTTCAGCAGCAAGAAGAGTTTCAACTTCTTGAATATCCTTTGGTGCACTCCAAAAACCATATCCAATCCCTAATACGCCTATGGCCATTAAGAGGAAAGAAAAAGTTTTTAATTTACTTGAAAATGTATACATATCTATTACGATCAGTTTGTTCAACAATTATAATTCGCTTTTTAGTTTTAGAACATAGTCAGTAACCAACCAACGTTCATGGGCACTCAACTGGTTTGCATGCGAGCCCATAGAATTCAAACCATACGTTATTACATGATAAATACTTCCCTCAGTAATAACTCTATCTTTATAACTAGGAACACCCAGAAATTTTTCTCTTTCTACCAGTTTACCTTTACCGTTTCCAGAAGCACCGTGGCAACTGATACAATAAATTTCAAAAAGTTCTTTTGCCTTTTCAGGTTCTCTACTTAAGGAGTCTAAAGGAGATTTAAGATTCACTTTAGCTAACTCATATCCAGCCGTAGAGTTTTCGTATTCAAAAGGCTCAAACCCTCGGTTTATGGATCCTTGAGCAGGAAGTTGTCCTTCTTTACCATTTTTAAATGCATTTGATTCAGAATAAGTTTCATACCCTACTGACTCATACATATTTGGAAAATACTGATAGTTTGGTGCCGCATTATTATGGCAGGAGGAAACTAAAATAGTTATACCAAATAAAAGTGTTATTTTATATACGCTTTTCATATCTATAATTAATGCTTTTCTATTACTTTAACTTCTACAGCTCCCGTGCTTTGGAAAAAAGAAACTAATTCCTCTTCATTATTGTTTACAGCAACTTCCATTAAAAAATGGTCATCTGTGGTTCTTACATCAGGATTTTCCGCTTCTTTGAAAGGCCATAATTTACTTCTCATATAAAAAGTAATAACCATTAAGTGAGCAGAAAAGAACACTGTAAGTTCAAACATAATTGGAACAAAAGCTGGCATATTTTCAATATAACTGAAACTTGGCTTTCCACCAATATCCTGAGGCCAATCTTGAATCATTATATAATTCATCATGGCTGTTGCTACCGAAATACCTACGCAACCATACAGGAAAGCACAAATCGCTAATCTCGTTGGTGCGATTCCCATAGCTTTATCCAAACCGTGTACAGGGAATGGAGTAAAAACTTCTTCAATATGATGATGGGCTGCTCGGGTTTTTTTAACCGCATCCATCAAAATATCATCGTCATTATAAATGGCGTATATTACTTTATTACTCATGGTGTGAATCTTTATTTGCTTCTCTTTCTCTTTTGTAATTATCTCCGGTTCCTTTTAAAATTGTTTTCACCTCTGCCTGAGCTATCACAGGAAATGTTCTGGAATAGAGTAAAAACAGTACGAAGAAGAATCCTATAGTTCCAATAAAAATTCCAATATCAACAAATGTAGGAGAGAACATTGTCCATGAAGATGGCAAATAATCCCTGTGCAATGAAGTTACAATGATTACAAATCTTTCAAACCACATTCCAATATTCACTACAATTGAAATTATAAAGGAAAACATAATACTTGTTCTTAATTTTTTAAACCACATGAATTGTGGAGAAAAAACATTGCAAGTCATCATAGACCAATAAGCCCACCAGTACGGTCCAGTAGCTCTGTTTAAAAAGGCATATTGTTCATACTCTACACCGGAATACCATGCAACAAATAATTCCGTAATATAAGCAACACCTACAATTGAACCTGTAATCATGATTACGATATTCATCAATTCAATGTGTTGAACTGTGATATAAGCTTCTAAATTTGAAACTTTTCTCATAATAATCAGCAACGTATTTACCATTGCAAACCCTGAGAAAACTGCTCCAGCAACAAAGTAAGGCGGAAAAATTGTAGTATGCCAGCCAGGAATAACTGACGTGGCAAAATCCATTGATACAATTGTGTGCACCGAAAGCACAAGCGGAGTTGCTAAACCTGCAAGAACTAAAGAAACTTCTTCAAATCGTTGCCAGTCTTTTGCTCTACCGCTCCAACCAAAACTCAATATAGAATATACTCTTTTATTAAAAGGAGTTATTGCTCTGTCACGCAACATGGCAAAATCAGGTAATAAACCAGTCCACCAAAATACTAATGAAACAGAAAGATAGGTAGAAATTGCAAATACATCCCAAAGTAATGGTGAGTTAAAATTCACCCAAAGAGAACCAAATTGATTCGGAATTGGTAAAACCCAATAGGCTAACCATGGACGACCCATGTGAATAATTGGAAATAAACCTGCCTGGATAACAGAGAAAATTGTCATTGCTTCAGCAGAACGGTTAATAGCCATTCTCCAACGCTGACGGAAAAGCAATAATACTGCCGAAATTAAAGTTCCAGCATGACCAATACCAACCCACCAAACAAAGTTCGTGATATCCCAAGCCCATCCAACAGTTTTATTTAACCCCCATGTTCCAATACCTGTAGAAACAGTGTAAATTATACAGCCTAAACCCCAAAGGAAGGCTATTAATGCAATTGAAAATACAATCCACCAATGTTTATTTGCTTTACCTTCAACAGGTGCTGCTACATCTACAGTTACATCATGATAAGTTTTATCACCTATAACTAAGGGTTTTCTAATGGTTGCTTCGTAGTGAGACGACATAATCCTTTATATTGATTCTTAATTAATTCTTTTTTTGTACTAAGTATTTCTAACTTTAACGTGATAAATCACATTAGGTTTTGTTCCAACATGCTCCAACAAATGATACATCCTTTCGTCAGCAACTAAGGCAGCCACTTCCGCATCTTTATCATTTATATCTCCAAATTTCATTGCTCCATTAGAACAAGCATTTGAACATGCCGTTTGGAATTCACCATCAATGATTACTCTTCCTTCGTTTTTAGCTTTCAAAATAGTTGCTTGTGTCATTTGAATACACATTGAACATTTTTCCATAACTCCACGAGAGCGAACATTAACATCCGGATTCAATACCATACGTCCTAAATCATCATTCATATGATAATCAAATTCACTGTTTTTGTTGTATAAAAACCAGTTAAAACGACGTACTTTATACGGACAGTTGTTAGCACAATAACGCGTACCAACGCATCTGTTATAAGCCATATGATTTTGACCTTGACGCGAGTGTGAAGTTGCCGCTACTGGACAAACTGTTTCACAGGGCGCATGGTTACAATGTTGACACATTACAGGCTGAAAGGAAACTTGAGGATTATCACCTGCCTTTTCCATTTCATTAAATGTAGATAATGAACTTGATAAACCTGCTATATTTTCTTTTCTTTCGTTATCACCTTCAAAAGTACTTTCGGAAGAATAATACCTGTCAATACGCAACCAGTGCATATCACGACTTCTTCTAATCTCAGCTTTCCCTACTACAGGAACGTTATTTTCAGCATGACATGCTATCACACAAGCACCACAACCGGTACATGAATTTAAATCTATAGAAAGATTAAAATGATGCCCGACAGAACGATCAAATGAAGACCACAAATCTACCTTAGTAGCCTCTACCTCCTTATGATCCAATGACACCATAGGTTGAGGATTCCAGATTTGAGCATCTTTTGTATTAAAAATTTCTAAAGATGTTTCTTTTATAATATCCCCTCTTCCCATCAATGTTTTCTGACCTTGAACACAAGCAAACTCATGTTCACCTTCAGCTTTCACCAAGGTTATTGACTGTACATTATTGAAACCTTTATATAAAGAATAGGCATTTAAACCCACCATCATTTCTTCCTTCAAAGCCGCTTTGCGACCGTACCCTAACGCCAAGCCAATAGTACCAACAGCCTGACCCGGTTGCACAATTACAGGAACATTTTCTAATTTAATTCCGTCTGCTGTGGTAATGCTAGCATAACTTCCGTTTAACCCCCCATTAGCAACAATTTCATTCGAAAGATCATATTTCTTAGCATCAGCATTCGAAACCGTAAGATAGTTATCCCAAGAAACTCTTGTAATTGGATCCGGAAATTCTTGTAACCAAGGGTTGTTTGCTTGTTGTCCATCCCCTAAACCAGTTTTGGTGTATAAAACAAGTTCTAGTCCTTCAGAAGCTTTTGATTGTGCCAAAGCAGTTGCAGCAGCACCATAATCAGCAGAACCTGCAGCTACAGTTGGTACAACACCCACATAAACACCATCATGCAACACTTTATTCCAAGAAGAACCTGCTATTATTGTCGAAGCATTCCCTTTAATATAATCGTAAAATGTACCAGTCATTCCATTTAAAGACAACAATACATCCTGAAATTGTTTGGTATTAAAAAGAGGACGGATCGTAGGCTGAGTAATCCCATAAGTTCCTTTGGTGAAACTTACATCATTCCATGATTCCAAATAATGAGGAACAGCTGCTGCAATTGTACTTACTAAAGCCGTTTCATCTTCTTTCAAAGAAAAAGATACTGATGTATTAACTTTCTTCAGTGCTTCAACAAAAGAAGTGCTGTCTGGTAAAGTATAGACTGGATTAACACCACTCATAATCAACGTATGAACACTTCCTGCTTTCATATCATTAATTAATTGATTCACTTTTTCATTTGAACCTTTTCTGATTTGTCTTACACCAGAGGTAGTAAAAGCCTCACTGGCCAATGCTTGATTCACAGCCAAAACTACTAACTGAGCATTTTTATCTTGAATACCAGAAACTAAAACTCCTTTTGCACCTGCAGCTTTTAACTGCTGAGCCGCTTTAGTAACTTCAGCTTTAAATTTATCTTCTAAAGTTACGCCAACAGAAGAACCTGTTACCACATTATAAATATGAACTAACGCTTGCTTTTGATTAGCCGTAGACATTGGCAAACGTTTATCAGCTGCAGCACCCGAGAGTGTCATATTAGCTTCTAACTGAAAATGACGAGACATTTTTCCTGCTTTTGGCACTCTTCCTTGCGTATAACCCGAATCATAACCCCCGCCTTGCCAGTCTCCAAGAAAATCAGCTCCAACAGAAACGATAAGAGATGCTTTTGAAAAATCATAATTAACTAAAGCTCTTTCTCCATAAACAGTTTCAAAAGCATCTAATGCTTCCGAAGAAGAAACAGCATCGTAAACAACATGTTTCGCATTTGGATTTTTGGCAATAAATTCAGCAATAAGCTTTTCTGATGATGGACTCGCCAGTGTATTAGTCAAAAGCACCACTTGACCGCCTTTTGCAGCAGCAGCAGCGATACTAGACTTTATTTTAGAATCAACAGCAGACCAAGCCGCATTTTTACCTTCTATCTTTGGTTCCTTCAAACGCATACTGTCGTATAACGAAAGAATAGAAGCATGAATTCTTGCATTAGCACTAAACGCAGCACCTTGAATAGTATTATTATCTATTTTAATAGGGCGCCCTTCGCGTGTTTTCACCAAAAGATTTGCAAAGTCAAAACCATCAAAAACTGACGTTGCATAATAATCGGCTACTCCGGGGATAATTTGTTCCGGCTGAAGCACGTAAGGAATAGACTTGTTAACCGGTCCTTCACAAGCCGCAAGCGTGGCTGCTGCTGTGCTAAAACCAACGTACTTTAAAAAATCACGACGTGATGTTGACGAAGATGACAAAGTACCATCATTTCCTAAAAATTCATCCGTAGGAATTTCTTCAACAAATTCGTTATTTCTAAGGGCCTCAACAACAGAACTATTTTGATCTAGCTCTTCAACACTTTTCCAGTATTTTTTGTTTGATGACATATATAAATATTAAAATCTTAATAATTTGATTAATAATGGCATTTACCACATTCTAAACCTCCCATTTGAGCCGCAGTCAACTTATCTACACCGTATTTCTTAGAAAGCTCCTCGTGAATCTTAGTATAATATTCATTGCCTTCCATTTTTACCTCAGTTTTCCTGTGACAATCAATACACCAACCCATTGTTAAAGGAGCGAATTGTTTTTGAATCTCATATTCTTGTACTGGACCGTGACAAGTTTGACATTCAATACCAGCCACCGTTACGTGTTGCGAGTGATTAAAATAAACAAAATCCGGCAAGTTATGAATACGAACCCATTTTACAGGCTGTGTTTTACCTGTGTACGTTTGAGTTGTTTGATCCCAACCAACTGCTGTATATAATTTCTGAATTTGCTCATCATAAAACGCCTTACTGTATTCAGGAGTAGCTGTTGTTTCAGCAACTTCAGCAATATTCTTATGACAATTCATACAAACATTCAATGAAGGAATTCCAGCATTCTTACTAACTCTTGCCGAGGAGTGACAATACTTACAGTTGATCTCATTATCTCCAGCATGTATTCTATGAGAATAATGAATCGGCTGAACTGGCGCATAATCCTGGTCAACACCAATTTGCATCAGATAACCATATACAAAATACGCACTCGCCAACAACAAAAACACAGAAGTAACCAATACTAAAAACTGATTTCTAACAAACGATTTCCAAATAGGTGTTGTTGGAGTTTTTGGAGCAACTTCAATACCATTTGCTTTTGCTACTTTAGTTAACACATTATTTACAAGAAACAACATTACCACAAGAACTAACATCACCAAGGACAAAGCCCCTAAAATAATATTATTCGAAACCCCACTGTCTGCATCAGCTGTTCCCGGAACCGCCTCAGTACCTGAAGCTGCTGCAGGAGCCTCCGCTTTTGGCTCTGAAGTGTAAGCAATTATATTATCAATATCAGCATCCGATAATTGAGGAAAAGCAGACATTACGGCCTTGTTATTTTCCTCATAAACTTTTACAGCTTGAGCATCTCCTGATTTGATAAGATCTGAACTATTACTAACCCACTTATGAAGCCATGAAGCATCATATTTAGCACCCACGCCTCTAAGAGCCGGTCCTGTTGCTTTCGCATCAAGTTTGTGACATGCCGCACAGTTAGCATTAAAAAGCTCTTTACCCTTAACCGGATCAGCACTTTGTGAAGTAGCTGTAGCATCCGCAGTAACATCCGCTACTGCTGGAGTAGCTTCTTGAGCAAATGAAGTAAAGGAAACAGACAGCATTAAAGCTATGCTAAGAATTAATTTCCTTGAGATCGAATTATGGTTACCCACCTTTTTCATATAGTATAATGATTATCTACTAAAAATTGGCACAGTTTTTTCTAATTATTTTTATAAAAACTGATCCTTTATTTTAAACTTGCACAAAAATACGACTTAAGAACTACTCTCAAAACCTTAAAATAGTCTTAATTTCAATTTATATCTATTCTAAATAATATTCTGAGTTTAGTATGATTTATTAAATAGTACTTTTACACAAAAACAATCACATTATGAGAATTTTAGCCTCCAAAAAAGCTTTTTTTATCACTATTGCATTTTGTATATCTTATATACATGCAATTGCACAAGACAAAAACTTAACCGTTAATCAAGACCCTAAATTTGAACAATTACTAAATGAAAAGAGAAAAACAAATATTTCTAATGCTATAAATGACCAATATAAAATTCAAATATTTAGTGGCGAAAGTGAAAAAGCAAGAAACACTCTTAATCAATTTAGACAACAATTTCGAGATATTGACGGCACCATTATTTTTTTTACTCCAAACTACAAAGTTTGGGTTGGGAATTTCAAAACACGAATTGAAGCAGAACGAAATCTAATAGAGATCAAAAAAAGCTATTCCAATGTACATTTGATAAAGCCTAACAAATAAAACAGCATCAGTAATCATGCATCTCCTATTTTAAAAAAACCACTTCAAAAGTGGTTTTTTTGTTTTTATAATTGGATTAAAAAAAACCAAAGACAATTGAAAAATAGCAAAATTATCCTCTAATAAACTTAAAAAATATTCAAATTATATAAAATCAAGCTCTCTATTATTTGAAATAAGCAAAAAACTTTAAATCAGGATGACATAAACGAATAAGCTCAGTTCAACACAAACTCCTATCCCACTCTCGATTAAATAAAAAAAAGTTGTCACTTTTCCTTAACAAATAAAAATCAGTGTTAAAAACAAAAAACTTTTATTCAGCCATTAAAAAAGCTTTTCAAGACTAAACCTGTCTTTGTTTAAAACAAAAAAATCCCGACTAGTCGGGATTTTAATTAAAACAATATAATTCTATTTCAATTTCTTCTTAATTGCTACCTCATGGTAAGATTCAATAACATCTCTTTCTTCAATGTCATTATATCCCTTGATCTGAATTCCACAATCATAGCCTTTAGCAACCTCTTTAACATCATCTTTGAAACGTTTCAATGCTATCAGTTCACCTGTATGCACCACCACACCATCTCTAATGATTCTCATTTTAGCGCTTCTGGAAATTTTACCGTCCATTACCATACAACCCGCAATAGAACCTACTTTAGAGATTTTGAATATCTCTCTAATCTCCGCTGTACCCAGAATTTCTTCTTTCATTTCTGGAGCTAACATCCCTTCCATGGCATCTTTCAAGTCATCAATTGCAGCATAAATAATAGAATAGTAACGGATATCAATTTCTTCTTTATCTGCTAATTGTCTTGCGTTTCCAGCAGGACGAACATTAAATCCGATGATGATTGCATCCGATGCCGAAGCCAACATTACGTCAGTTTCTGTAATTGCACCAACCCCTTTATGAATAATATTAATTTGAATTTCTTCGGTAGATAATTTAGAGAACGAATCAGACAATGCTTCAACAGAACCATCCACATCTCCCTTAAGGATAATATTTAATTCTTTAAATTGACCCAATGCTATTCTACGTCCAATTTCATCCAATGTTATGTGTCGTTGTGTACGTACAGACTGCTCACGCATCAATTGAGAACGTTTTGAAGCAATTTGTTTGGCTTCTTTTTCATCTTCAAAAATATTGAACTTATCCCCTGCAGTGGCTGCTCCATCAAGACCCAGAACAGAAACCGGAGTTGAAGGTCCCGCAACTGTAACTATATTCCCTCTTTCATCATGCATGGCTTTTATCTTACCATGATGCTTCCCTGCTAACATATAATCACCAACTCGTAACGTTCCATGCTGTACTAATATGGTAGAAACATATCCTTTTCCTTTATCAAGAAATGCCTCAACCACTGTACCTTGAGCCGCTTTATTTGGATTTGATTTTAAATCTAACAGTTCCGCTTCTAACAATACCTTCTCTAATAATTCTTTGACACCTGTACCAACTTTTGCAGAGATATCATGAGATTGAATTTTCCCACCCCAATCTTCTACTAGTAAATTCATACCCGCTAATCTTTCTTTTACTTTTTCAGGATTGGCATTAGGCTTGTCAATTTTATTAATGGCAAATATAATAGGAACGCCTGCTGCTTGAGCATGACTGATCGCTTCTTTCGTTTGTGGCATGATGTCATCATCCGCAGCAATCACAATAATTGCAATATCCGTAACTTGAGCACCACGCGCACGCATCGCTGTAAAAGCTTCGTGACCCGGTGTATCTAAGAATGCAATTTTTTGTCCGTTATCCAAAGTTACTCCGTAGGCACCAATATGTTGTGTAATTCCTCCAGACTCCCCTGCGATTACGTTTTCTTTACGAACGTAATCCAGTAACGATGTTTTACCGTGATCTACGTGACCCATTACCGTAACAATAGGCGCTCTGAACACTAAATCTTCTTCTCTATCTGCAACAACCTGAATTGCTTCTTCAATATCTACCGTGATAAATTCAACTTCATAACCAAACTCATCCGCAACGATTGTCAATGTTTCCGCATCAAGACGCTGATTCATGGTAACCATGATTCCAAGCGACATACAAGTTCCAATAACTTTTGTAATTGGCACATCCATCATGATGGCAATTTCACCAACGGTAACAAACTCAGTAACCTTAATCGTTTTGCTTCCTTCGTCTATGGCTCTTTGCTCGTCATCTGATTTTTGACGGTGCGTATCTCTTTTATCTCTTCTATATTTAGCTGCTTTAGATTTACCTCCTTTTCCTTGAAGTTTTTCTAAAGTCTCTCTAATTTGGTTTTTTACTTCTTCTTCCGTAGGCTCTACTTTAGCAACAATAGCAGGTCTGTTTCCTCTTACGAAACCAGGTCTTGCACTTCTGTTAGCATTAAATCCGCCACCACCAACATTTGGCGTAATCTTGTTAGGATTTGGCGCTCCCGGAACTCCTGGAACTGCAGGCGGCCTAGGAACTCCTGGTTTAGGAGCAATCCTTTTACGCTTGTTTTTATTTGCATTAGCCGCAGCCGATCCTGGAGCACCCGGTTTATTAGGAGTGATTTTAGGTTCTTCTTTTTTCTTTTTTGGTTTGTTGAATTGTGACAAATCAATGATCTGCCCTGTCAAAGTAGTTCCTGATAATTTTTGATATTGCGTTGTGATGGTTTCATCAACAGGCACGTCATCAGTTTTAGCAATTTCCGTTTTCACTACCTCTTTTGGTTCAGCAGGGACTGCTTTTACAGTCTCTTTTTTTACCTCTTTAATTCCAACAACCGGTTTTATCTCTTTTTTATCTGAAACAGGTTTTTCTTCTAAAGGTTTTTCTGGCGACAGTTTTTCTGTTGAAGCTTCTTTTTGAATTGCTTTCACCTCAGCTACTTTAGCAACTGGAGTCTCCACTTTTTCAACCGCTTTCACAGGAGTGACGATGGAAGGTTTTTTAGGATTAAGATCAATCTTACCTACCTGAACAGGACCCGCTATAACTGCTCTCGCTTTTATAACTTCTTGCTGTTTCAGACGCTCTTCCTCAATCTTACGTTTGTCTTCGATTTCTTTCTCTCGTTCTAAACGCAAAGCCTCTTTTTCTTTTCTTTTTTCTTCCCCAACTTCTTTCGAAGCTTCTTTATTCCCTTTGTCACCTGCAAACTGACCGCACAAGACATTGTATACATCATCAGAAATTTTTGTGTTTGGGTTTGCTTCAATAGCTATCCCTTTATCTTTTAGATAATCCACAGCTCTTTCCAAAGAAATATTCAATTCCCTTAAAACTTTGTTTATTCTAATAATTCTCTCTTCAGACATAAAACCTTTTTATTATTACCTTTTTTGTTATTCCTCACTTTACTCCCGACTCGATACCTACCGAGCAAGAATTAATTGTAAAATGGCATGTTTATCGTTGAAGACTCAATGACTAACTGTCAAATTCTTCTTTCAATATTCTCATTACATCCAGAATCGTTTCCTCTTCCAGGTCTGTTCTTCGTACTAAATCTTCTACATCTTGTTTTAAGATACTTTTTGCAGTATCCAATCCAATTTTTGCAAATTCTTCAATAACCCAGTCTTCAATTTCATCTGAAAACTCTGTTAATTCAACATCATCATCATCAGCGGTAGCACCAGCAACATCACCTTCACGAATAACGTCTAATTCATAGCCCGTTAATAAGCCCGCTAATTTGATATTGTGTCCCCCACGACCAATCGCTTTTGAAACTTCTTCAAGCTTCAAGAAAACCTCTGCTCTTTTAGTCTCTTCATTGATCTTGATCGAAGATACTTTTGCAGGGCTTAATGCTCTTGTGATAAACAATTGAATGTTGCTTGTATAATTGATAACATCTATATTCTCATTACCTAATTCACGCACGATTCCATGAATACGAGACCCTTTCATACCTACACAAGCCCCCACAGGATCTATTCTGTCGTCATAAGAATCAACAGCTACTTTTGCTTTTTCGCCGGGTATCCTAACCACTTTCTTTACCATGATTAAACCATCAAATACTTCCGGAATTTCTTGCTCAAACAATTTTTCCAAGAACTTCTCCGAAGTTCTAGACATAATAATTTGAGGTTTATTTCCCTTCAACTCAACGCTTTCAATTATCCCTCTGACATTATCTCCCTTGCGGAAAAAATCAGAAGGTATTTGTTTTTCTTTTGGCAAAATAATTTCATTGCCTTCATCATCAACTAAAATCACAACTCTTGGACGCACATGGTGCACTTCGGCGGTGTAAATATCTCCTATTAAATCTTTAAACTGCTTGTAAAGATTGGTGTTATCGTGTTCATGAATTTTAGAAATCAAATTCTGACGCAAAGCTAAAATTGCTCTTCTTCCTAAATCAATTAATTTAACTTCTTCAGAAACCTCTTCTCCAATTTCAAAATCAGGCTCTATTTTTCTAGCTTCAGTCAATGTAATTTCAAGGTGATCAAAATCCAAGTCTTCATCCGCAACAATTACTCTTCTTTGCCAAATCTCCATATCTCCTTTATCAGGATTTATAATGATATCGAAATTATCATCTGAACCGTATTTTTTTTTCAATGCATTTCTAAATACATCTTCTAAAATTGCCATAAGCGTTACACGATCAATAAGTTTATCATCTTTAAACTCTGAGAATGAATCGATCAATGCTAAATTTTCCATGCGAATTCTTTAATTAAAATGTTACTGTAACAATTGCTTCTTTAATGTCTCCATAAGGTAGTTTAAGTTCTTTTTGAACGGTCTCCTTCCCTTTACCAATCTTTTTTGGCTCTCTTGCTTCCCATGACAAAATTACAAAATCATCATTAGCTTCCACTAATTCCGCTTCAATTATTTCTGCTCCAGTCTTCACAATCAATGTACGCCCTATATTTTTCTTGTATTGTCTGATCAATTTCAATGGAGATCCTACTCCTACCGAAGCCACTTCTAAAGAAAAATCCTGCTCCTCACGGTCCAGGTTATTGTCTAGTGAACGGCTCACATCAATACAATCCTGAAGCGCTACTCCATTATCTCCATCCAAGGTCACAATAACCTTAAAAGCATCCGTGATAATCAGGTCTATCAAAAAAATTGACGGCTTCTCTAACAGGCCTTCTGCCAATAACGTGTTTACTTTCTCTTTAAATGTCATATGCTTATAAAAAGAGGGGACATTTAGTCCCCTCATTATCTAGATTTTAATAAATAACGGTGCAAATATAGTGTTTTTTTTTATAAACCAAAATAATCGATTGCTCTAAAATAATTTCTTATCTTTAATGAACAATTCAAAACAACAGTTTTACCATAATTTAACACGCTGTAATTATGAAACGTATTTTAGTCCCAACCGATTTTTCTGATCATGCCGGAAACGCTCTAAAAGTGGCTGCTGTAATTGCAAGAAAAAACAAGTGTGAAATATTCCTATTGCATTTGTTAGAACTCCCAAACCACATGAATGACTCTGTTACTGGAGCAGACATTACTCCGGCGCTTATGTTGTTCATCAAAAAAGTTAACGAAAACCTTCAAAAAATAAAAGAACAGCCCTATTTGAAAGGAATTCCGGTACATGTCTCTGTACAATTTGAAAAAGCTTTTAGCGGTATTTTATCCTTTAACAAAAAGAATAAAATTGATTTAATCGTTATGGGCTCTCATGGCACTTCAGGCATTGAAGAAATCATTATTGGCTCTAATACTGAAAAAGTGGTCCGACTCTCCGAAATTCCAGTTTTAGTTATAAAAAAAGATGTAGGTAAATTAAAATTTAAAAATTTCGTCTTTGCCTCTGATTTTTCAAAAGAAGCTAAAAAGCCTTTTAAAAAAATGATGGAGTTCGCGAAGATCTTTGATGCCAATTTGTTTTTAGTAATGATTTGCACACCCAATAGTTTTAAGACCACTCTTGCTGCCGAAAAAGTGATGGGTGCTTTTATGGCTGATTTTGACCTTCCAAATTACTCCTCACACCTCTTCAATGATGCGAACATTGAAAGTGGAATAATCAATTTTTCAAAAACAATAGATGCTGATTTAATTGGACTTTGCACCCATGGCAGAACTGGGCTAGCACATTTTTTTAACGGAAGCATCAGTGAGGACTTAGTAAACCACACCACCAGACCTGTTATCACTTTTAGAATTTAACTCCTTTTGGCTTTGCAAATAACAACTGACCAACTTCATTCTCTTATCCCGGAAACCCCAACAAACTCTACTCAGAATTTAGTATATAAAAAAACCTCTCAGAAATTGAGAGGTTTTTTGTTGGTCTACAAGGACTCGAACCTTGAACGACTGCACCAAAAACAGTTGTGTTACCATTACACCATAGACCAGCATTGCTGCTAAGCGAGTGCAAATTTAAAATAAAATTTAGTTTGCACAAATTTTTTTTACCTTTTTATTAAAAAAAAATAACAAAAAATAAAATCAGCTGCAAAATATCTCAAAAGAGCTTTACAATCAATTGATTATTGAATTTCATTACTTTTCCAGAAAATAGTGTTAATGCTACTAGGGTTAAATAAAAAAACATTTTCTTTGTAACTTACATTTAAACTAAATTTTAGTACATGGACAAAGGAACATTCAACTTCAATAAATGGAACACAATTATTGGTTGGTTAACATTTGGAATCGCATTATTAACTTACACTTTAACTGTTGAGCCTACCATGAGTTTTTGGGATTGTGGCGAATACATTTCCACCGCAGCAAAACTTCAAGTTGGCCACCCTCCGGGAGCTCCTTTATACCAGATGATTGGCGCTTTTTTTGCCATGTTTGCATCAGATGATCAACACATTGCCTTAATGGTAAATATGATGTCTGTATTCTCGAGTGCCTTTACTATTTTATTCCTTTTTTGGTCTTCGTCTATACTTCTAAAAAAATTGATTTCCCGATTTTCAGAGACTAACAGAAACAATGAAATCGTTATACTAGGAAGTTCATTTGTTGGTGCTTTAGCCTTCACTTTTTCAGATAGCTTTTGGTACAATGCTGTCGAGGCTGAGGTTTACGCCATGGCATCCTTGTTTATTGCCCTATTGTTTTGGCTGGGTTTACGCTGGGAGCAAGACATGAATACTCCAAGAGGAAATAAGTGGTTATTGATTATTTCTCTTGTTGTAGGACTTTCCTTTGGGGTTCACTTTATGGCATTACTAACAATTCCCGCAATAGGTTTTCTTTATTTTTTTAAAAACTATAAGGTAGTAACAGTTAAAAGTTTCCTTATTGCAAATGTTGTAGTAATTGCTATTTTGTTGTTTATTTTCAAATTGCTACTTCCTATGACCATGGGATTCTTTGGTAAAACAGAAGTTTTTATGGTCAATAGTTTAGGACTGCCGTTTGACTCGGGCACTGTGTTTGTTACAATAGCTTTGATTGCTTTCTTTTACTTTGGATTGAAATACACCAAACAAAAAGGCTTTGTGTTCTACAACACCATAATTCTTTGCATCCTTTTTATTTTAATTGGTTTCTCGACATGGATGATGCTACCCATTCGAGCAAATGCAAATACTGTAATCAATGAAAACAAACCGTCTGATGCCCGCGAAGTTTTAGCCTATTACAATAGAGAACAATATGGTGTAAATGCATTGTTCTATGGTCCACAATACACAGAGAATTTTGCCGGATTAGATGCCAATAATCCTTATTTAGACAAAGCACCCAATTATGAAAGAGATTATAAAACAGGGAAATATGTTATTGTCAATAATTATAAAAATGCTTCCCAAAATTCAGATGACAATCATAAAACCATTCTCCCAAGAATGTGGAGCGATGGACATATTGAAAATTACATGAATTTTACCAATCCGCCTCAATTCAAATTAAATCCTAATTATCCTTACGAGGATGATTTAGCAAAATACGGTATTGATGCCAGTCAGCTTAGTGAAGAAGATTACAATAAAGCGATTGCACAACTCAAAAATGAAACTCAAAAAATAATTTCTGAATTCAGACAAGCCTACGCACAAAAACAAATTGACAACGAAGGATATGTCACCTTCCTAAAAAGTTATGGCGACTATTTGATTGTTGAAAAACCAACAACTGCGGACAATCTAGGTTTTATGGTAGAGTATCAATTTGGATACATGTATTGGAGGTACTTGATGTGGAATTTTGTTGGCCGTCAAAATGATGTTCAGGGACGATACGACTATCTGGATGGCAACTGGCTCAGTGGTATAAAATTCATTGATGAATTGCATTTAGGAAGTCAGGACAACTTACCATCGGATGTATTGAACAATAAAGGTCGGAATGTATATTTCTTTTTGCCTTTTATTCTGGGCCTTATTGGACTTATGTATCATGCCAATAAGGATTTAAAAAGCTTTTATGTTTTGCTTGCCTTGTTTCTTTTTACGGGAATAGCCCTGAAAATTTATTTGAACGAAAGGCCTTTTGAACCTCGAGAAAGGGATTATGCATTGGTAGGCTCCTTTTATGTATTTGCCATCTGGATAGGCTTTGGTGTTTACGCCTTGTATGAAAGTGTCAAAAAACATCTCGCTCCAAAAATAGCTGGCCCTCTCCTTATCGCATTAAGTTTAGTAGTGGCACCAGTGCTTATGGCGTCACAAAACTGGGATGACCACGACCGTTCCGGCAAATATACCGCGTTGTCTATGGCAAAAGCATATCTTACTTCGTGTGACCCTAATGCCATCTTATTCACCATTGGAGACAATGACACTTTCCCGCTTTGGTACGCACAGGAAATTGAAAAAATAAGAACCGATGTCAAAATTGTAAACACCAGTTTATTCATGACGGACTGGTATATCGATCAAATGAAAACCAAAACATACGAATCAGACCCGGTACCGGTTTCGTTTACACACGAGGAGTATGTGGGAGACAAATTAGACTATGTGGCTCATATTCCAAAAATTGAAAGTCGCTGGGATATAAAAGATTTTATCGATTTTATTAAAAATCCTAAATCAACGGTAGGAATGCAAAACGGACAAACCATCCATTTTTACCCAACCAATAAGATTCGGATTCCCGTTGACAAAAATACGATCATACAAAACAAAGTAGTATCCCCTAAATACAATGACTCTATAGTGCCTTATATTGATATAGACATCAAAGGAAATGCCTTATATAAAAACAGATTGATGATGTTAGATATCATTGCTAATAACAATTGGAAAAGACCAATTTATTTTAGCAATGGGGCTTATGACGCTGAAGACTATTTATGGATGAAAGACTACCTTCAACTAGAAGGATTGGCGTATAAATTGGTTCCTATAAAAACTCCCTTCCCAAAAGATGGCAGCCCATTAAATATGGGTATGATTGATTCAGACAAACTATATAATAATGTTATGAAAATGGATTGGGGAAATAGCGAAAATCCATCCATCTATCACGATCCTGAGACAAGAAAGAACAGTATTAATTACCGTTCTTTCCTTTCTAGACTGATGAATCAGTTAATCCTAGAAGGACAGAAAGAAAAAGCCAAAAAAATCATTGATTTAGCTATGGCAAAAATGCCTTTGGACAGCTTTGGCTATTATTCATTAGTAGAACCTTTTGCGGGGGGCTATTATAAAACTGGCGAAAAAATAAAAGCCGAACAATTATTGGACCGATTAGTCTTTAAGTACCAAGAAAACCTCAACTATTATGGCAATCTTAAATCTTCTGAACAAAGCAGTATTGCAATTCCAATCATAACTGATATTGAGCGCTACAGAAGCCTCTTGCAAGTCATGAAAGAAAATGGCGATCTCGCATTTTACAATAAGAACAAAATTGTCTTCAATACGTACATCAAAATGTTTGAACGTTTTGGACGCGACAAAGAGTAATATTAAAGAGCCATTAAAAAAATAGCGACATTTTTCAATGTCGCTATTTTTTTAAATTTTAAAATGAAAAAAATGAAATTGTACTGGATAAAAACCAATTGGATTATAAAAAAAATATTCTCTAATTATAGTTGGGATGTCTCCAATACAGGAAATACTGTATACCTTACCTTTGATGACGGCCCCATTCCAGAAGTTACAGAATGGGTTTTGGTGGAATTAAAAAAATACGGAATCAAAGCCACTTTTTTCTGTATTGGAAATAATATCGAAAAAAATTCTGAAATATTCAAAAAGGTGATTCGGGAAGGCCACACCATAGGAAACCACACTTTCAACCACTTAAATGGCTGGCAAACAACTA
Source organism: Flavobacterium sp. RSP46 (assembly GCF_003984825.1). Lineage (NCBI taxonomy): Bacteria > Pseudomonadati > Bacteroidota > Flavobacteriia > Flavobacteriales > Flavobacteriaceae > Flavobacterium > Flavobacterium sp. RSP46. The sequence continues at coordinate 456,597 of NZ_RYDM01000001.1, read as the reverse complement.
CTGATACGTACATCAAAAACACGAAACAAGCTCAAGAAGCGATTGAAAACCACACCCATCCAGACGCTAAACTTTTTCGCCCTCCGTATGGAAAAATAAAAAAATCGCAATCAAAAAAACTACAAAAACTAGGGTACAAAATAATTATGTGGGATGTCCTGAGTGCTGATTTTGATGCCACAATATCTAAAGAAAAATGCCTGAATAATGTGTTGTCAAATGTAAGACCGGGGAGTATTATTGTTTTTCACGACAGTATAAAAGCGTTCAAGAACCTACAATACGTGTTGCCAAAAACACTAGCTTATTTAAAAGAAAATAATTTTAAGTGCAACCCTTTATAAAAATATTACAATTGTTCCTGAACGAGACTAATTATCGTATTGGCGTCAAGTTCTCCGGACTGTCTCCAGATCATCTGACCTTGTTTATAGATCATCAACGTAGGCAACCCTTTGATCCGCAAAGCATCCGCTAATTCTTGATTTTTATCCACGTCAATCTTAATGACTTTCGCTTTATCGCCAAGGGCCGCCGCTACATCTCTGATCACAGGATGCATTAAAACGGAGGATTCATTCCACTCCGTATAAAAGTCAATTAATACCGGAATTTTAGTATTTATAAGTTCTCCAAATTTTGACATAAAACCAAAAATTTAATTTTTAAAATTCACTAAACAGAGATGTTAATTTTACAAATGTAGCATTTTAAACGAATTCTGCTACATTAGTGCCTTTTTTTAGTTCGATGACCGTTATTTCCGGCATGATTCCTACTCTTCCGGGAAAGGCATGAAAACCAAATCCCCTATTGACATAAACGTATCTTCCCATGTTTTCATATAAGCCGGCCCATTGTTTGTATACGTATTGCGCCAAACTCCATTTGAAATAACCGGGAATTTCGATTCCAAATTGCATTCCGTGTGTGTGTCCGGAAAGCGTAAGGTGGTAGTGTTTATCATCGTGCTGCACCACGTGCTCCCAATGGGAAGGGTCATGGCTCATCAAAATCTTGAAATCTTCTTTCTTTAACTGCCCCGAAGCCTTATTCAAATCTCCGGCCTGCTTGAAATTATGTCCCCAGTTTTCGACACCTACTAATGCTATTTTGGCATCTCCTTTCTCGATAAACGTATGCTCATTCAGCAATAAATCAAACCCAATTTCTCCGTATAAATTTTTTATTGCCTTAAAATTATCTGCTTTTGCGGCTTCACTTGGCCAGGTTACATATTCTCCGTAATCATGATTCCCCAAAACGGAATATTTGCCATATTCATGTTTCTTAATTCGGTTGAATGTTTCTATCCAAGGATGCATCTCTTTGGCGTGCGTATTGACAATATCTCCAGTAAACAGAATCATATCTGAATTTTGCTCATTTACCAAGTCAATCGCATAATTAATTTTTTCCGGGTCATCAAAGCTTCCACTATGAACATCGGATATTTGAGTAATTTTAAAACCATCAAAAGCATCCGGTAAATCCGGAAAAAAAATACGCTGCCTGATCACTTTGTAATTGTATTTCCCAATTGTGACTCCATATATCAAGGATAAAAACGGAACCGCCGCTAACCCTAATCCTATTTGACTGATAAACTTTCTTCTGGAATTAAGGAAATCAGTACTCTTGTCATAATCCACGAAAAAATTTAAGGCTCCAGCACCTACTCTAAAAATGTCTTCCCCTATTAAAATTAAGGCTAAAATTAATTTTGGAACATAAACAATAAGCAACAATCCCATGCTAAACATGAATTGCTGGGTTTGTCCTACGCTACGGTCAAATTGCATTAAAGAATACACGATATATATTAAAACTAATAGGCTTATACCCTGAATTGAAAACAATATTAGTTTTGATTTTATCAAAGTTTTTAAGATCTGAAAAGTATACAGCTCAATAATAAGTAGAATTGAACACAAGAATACGACACGGAAAATCATTTTTAATCAAATTTTACACAAAATAACAAATTAAGAAAATAGTATGCGTTTTTATTAATCTAAATTTAACTAAAATTACATTAAATCAACTTGAAACAGCTTAGCTGAAATAGAAAAACTTAATTTTAAATAAAAAGCAAAACCGTTATCGTACAAATTATTCGTGCTTTATTTAATAAACAAGTTTAACAAATATAAAATCGCTACACCTAAGCCCCTGTTTCTCCTATTTTATTTTAAAAAATATAGTGAAATTGATTTGAAGAAATATTTCATGCCTTTATCTGACAAGTTTTGTACTTTTGAAAACTTTACAAAAATCACAATTCATGTCACAACAAAAACGCCTGTTTCTTCTTGATGCCTATGCCCTAATCTTCAGAGGCTATTATGCTTTTATAAAAAATCCACGGATCAATTCTAAAGGAATGGATACATCCGCCATTATGGGTTTTATGAATTCATTGATGGATGTTATAAAAAGAGAAAAACCAGATCATTTAGCCGTTGCTTTTGACAATGGTGGCAGCCAGTTGAGAAATGACATCTTCCCGGAATACAAAGCCCATCGTGATGCTACTCCGGAAGCCATAAAAATTGCTATTCCTTATATCCAAGATTTACTGAAAGCCATGCATATTCCTATAATAGAAGTCAAAGGCTATGAGGCTGATGACCTAATTGGGACCATTGCCAAACAAGCCGAAAAACAAAATTATAAAGTTTTTATGGTCACCCCGGATAAGGATTTTGCACAACTTGTTTCTGAAAACATATTTATGTACAAACCTGCCCGAATGGGGAATGGAATAGAGATCTGGGGAATTCCTGAGGTTTTGGCAAAATTTGAAATTGAACGCCCGGATCAGGTAATCGATTTCCTTGGAATGATGGGTGATGCAGCGGATAATATTCCAGGACTTCCCGGGGTAGGCGAAGTCACTGCAAAGAAGTTTCTAAAAGAATTTGGAACCATGGAAAATCTTTTAGCTAATACGGATAAGCTGAAAGGAAAAATGAAAGAGAACATTGAGGCGAACAAGGAAAAAGGATTATTATCTAAAACCTTAGCCACAATTTTACTGGATTGTCCCGTTATTTTTGATGAAACGGACTATGAATTATCCACTCCTGATGTCGAAAAAACAGACGCACTGTTCAACGAGTTAGAATTCCGCCGAATGGCAGAGCAGTTTGACGCTATATTCAAAAAAGGAGCGACTGCGACAGCCAATAACCCGGTTGATGAAACTAAATTATATAAAAAACCACAACCTAAAACTGAAGAACAGTTTGATCTTTTTGGAAGTGCCATTCAGGAAGATTCATCAGAAGAAACACGCCATCAATATTATAGTTCACTAGCAAATACAGAACATTCGTATCAGATAATCCAAGGGGATTTAGGGCTGAAGTTGCTGTTGCAAAATTTACAAAAACAAGCTTCAGTATGTTTTGACACCGAAACAACTGGTCTAGATGCTTTGCATGCCAAATTAGTGGGGATTTCGTTTTCTTTCGAAAAAGGAAAAGGATTCTATGTTCCTTTTCCGGAAAATCAAGAGGAAGCACAAGTTTTAATCGAGAAATTTATTCCTTTTTTCGAAAATGAAAACATCGAGAAAATTGGTCAGAATTTAAAATACGATTTAAAGATACTCTCTAATTACAAGGTTACCGTAAAAGGAAAACTATTCGATACCATGATTGCACATTATCTAATCAATCCGGATATGCGTCATAATATGGATATTTTGGCAGAAACATATTTAAAATATTCCCCGCAATCTATTGAAACTTTAATTGGAAAAAAAGGGAAAAACCAGAAATCAATGCGCGACGTTGAACTGGAAGAAATCAAAGAATATGCGGTTGAAGACGCTGATGTAACTTTGCAACTCAAGGAAATATTCACTTTAGAATTAGACAAAACCGGCACCAAAAAACTTTTTGAGGAAATCGAAATTCCATTGGTACCTGTTTTGGCCGCTATGGAAAAAGAAGGAATCCGCGTAGATGTCGATTTCTTGAAATCCCTGTCGAAAACCTTGGATGATGATATAAAGATACTGGAAGCAAATATTTATGAAACTGCCGGTGAAAAATTCAATCTCGCTTCCCCAAAACAACTGGGCGATGTATTATTTGACAAATTGAAAATTGGAGGAGCCAAACAAAAGAAAACCAAAACCGGTCAATACGCAACTGGAGAGGAAATCTTAAGTTATTTAGCCGCTGAAAACCCAATTGTAAAAGACATTCTGGATTGGCGACAATTGATAAAGCTGCAAAACACGTATGTTGATGCTTTACCCAACCAAGTTGACAAAATCACGAACCGCATACATACCGATTATATGCAAACCGTTGCGGCAACAGGACGATTGAGTTCGAATAATCCCAACTTACAAAACATCCCGATTCGAACCGAACGTGGCCGACAAATCCGGAAAGCATTTGTGGCACGAGATGAAAATTACACATTGGTTTCTGCAGATTATTCCCAAATAGAATTGCGGGTAATTGCTGCATTAAGCGGTGAAGAAAACATGATCAAAGCCTTTCAGAATCACGAAGACATTCACAAATCTACTGCTTCAAAAGTCTTTAATGTTTCGCTGGAAGAAGTGACTCGCGAGCAACGAAGTCAGGCCAAAACGGTCAATTTCGGAATCATATATGGTGTTTCGGCTTTTGGATTGAGCAATCAAACTAACTTATCTCGTAAAGAGAGCGCTGATTTGATTGAAGCGTATTACCAAACCTATCCAAGATTAAAGTCCTATATACAGAATCAAATAGATTTTGCAAGAGAGAATGGCTATGTACAAACAATACTGGGTCGTCGTCGTTATTTGAAAGATATTAATTCTCAAAACGCCATTGTTCGAGGTGGCGCAGAACGAAATGCGGTAAACGCACCAATTCAAGGCAGTGCTGCTGATATCATCAAAATTGCAATGATTAATATTCACGGAAAACTAACCTCTGAAAATTGGAAAAGTAAAATGTTGCTACAGGTTCATGATGAGCTTGTGTTTGATGTGCATAATGATGAACTCGAAAAAATCAAACCGATGATAAAATATGAAATGGAACATGCGTTTAAACTTGATGTACCTTTGGATGTAGATTTAGGAATGGGGAAAGATTGGCTGGAAGCGCATTAGTAACTGCTTGAAATATCCCAGAAAGATTGCATCTAAATAGTACAATTAGCGCTTTATTGCGGCAGTATTTCACTATTTCATTCCTGATAAAACGAACAAAAACAACTTATGAAAATAGCAAGATGACTAGATTTTTTTTGTTTTAAAAAGAAAAGGGGGAACAGTAGAAATCGAGAGCCAGCTCTAAAAAGCGAATTTAATTTTTTTTTAATTCACTTATTAACAAGCCAGTTACCTTTTTTATAATTGCCATCTATTGATTCTCAATTATATAAATACTATCTTTGCGCAAATTAAGGAATATTATGAATAATAAGCAAGGCAACAATAAAGGAAGTGGTGCTAGAACAAATAGTTCAAGACCAAGTTCTAACAAGCCAAAACCTGCGATGCAAAAACGGGCACAAGGGCCAAAAAAAGTTAAAATAAATACTAAAGTTGTAGCTGTCGATACGGATAAAGTAGAAAAAAAACCAAATCAAGCTCCTAAAAGACCAAAGGTAAAAGACGAAATCCGTTTGAATAAATACATCGCCAATTCTGGGGCATGCTCGCGTCGTGATGCGGATATTTACATTCAATCCGGAACTGTAAAAGTAAATGGAATTCCCGTTATCGAAATGGGATATATGGTAAAACCGGGAGACGTAGTAAATTTTGACGGTGCCACTTTGACACCGGAGAAAAAAGTATACATCTTATTGAACAAACCAAAAAACTTTACTACTGCGATGGACGAAGGTCAGGAATATCGTAATGTACTGGAACTGGTAAAAGGCTCTACAACAGCAAAAATTGGCGCTATTGGGAGAATGGACAAGAATACAACTGGTTTACTATTGTTTACGAATGATACGGATATGATTCGTAAATTTACGTTACCAAGTCAAAAATCATCTAAAATTTACCAAGTTTCATTAGATAAAAACTTGAAATTTGAGGATTTAGAAAAAATAAACAAAGGACTGACTCTTGATGGACACCGTGTTTTTGTGGAAGATGTAAGCTACATTGACGGAGAAGCGAAAAGTGAAATTGGATTACAGTTGAGATCCGCTAACGTGAAAGTGGTTCGTAATATTTTTGAACATTTCAGTTATGATGTGTTGCGTATTGACAGAGTTGCTTTTGCTGGTTTGACTAAAAAGAATTTACCAAGAGGAAACTGGAGATTGCTCACTGAACAAGAAATTATCAATTTGAAGAACGTTTAATATTTCTTTGACTATAAAATTAAATCCCTTTTGCGTAGCAAAACGGGATTTTTTTAATTAAAAATGCAAATTAAAATTAGTATGATGCCAGAAAAATTACAATCTATAGCTTTTAAATGGTTTGAAACTTTCAACAATAAAGAATTAGAAAAACTATTGTCTTTGTATGATGACGATGCTGTGCATTTTAGTCCAAAACTAAAAATATTCAAACCCGAAAGCAACGGTTTTGTCACCGGCAAAGAAGCCTTGCGAGAATGGTGGAAAGATACTTTTGAACGTTTGCCGAGTTTGAATTACAATGTAAAATCGCTTACCGCAAATGGTGACCGCGTTTTTATGGAATACATACGAACGGTAGCCGGTGAAGAAGATTTACTGGTAGCAGAAGTATTAGATATCAGAGAAGGTAAAATAATTGCTTCCAGAGTGTATCACGGATAAGCCTTTTTTGAAGGAAAATAAAAAACCCTACAACACATTATTTGTATTGTAGGGTTTTTGCTTTAGAACAAAATTATTTTATCCTTTTATCTTTTTAAATACTTCTTCTTTTTTGTCCAAACCACGTTTTCTCAACAGCGGTTCAATACTTGGCTCCGCACCGCGGAAACGTTTGTACAAAACCATCGGATCTTCTGTCCCTCCTTTTTCCAAAACATTCTCACGGAATAATTTGGCTTTTTCAGGATTGAACAAAGTAGTTGTTTTGAACGCTTCAAAAGCATCCGTATCTAAAACTCCTGACCATATATAACTGTAATATCCGGAAGAATATCCTCCAGAGAATATATGACTGAAATACGTACTTCGGTATCTTGGAATAATAGATGCAATCAAACCAATTTTTGTCATTGCTGCTTTTTCGAAAGCGTTTGCATCAACGGTAATGTCTTTGGTTTGAGAATGGTATTCTAAATCCAATAAAGAAGCTGCTAGATATTCTGTTGTAGTAAAACCTTGGTCAAAAGTCCCTGCTTTTTTTAATTTATTCACCAATGTTTCTGGAATCACTTCCCCAGTTTTATAATGCTTTGCATACATTTTTAAGACCTCTGGTTCAGCTGCCCAATTCTCCATAATTTGAGAAGGAAGTTCTACAAAATCTCTTGGAACACTTGTTCCTGCTAAACTTTTATAAGTCACATTAGACAGCATTCCGTGTAAAGAATGTCCAAACTCGTGAAAGAAAGTCGTAACCTCATCAAATGTCAAAAGTGCTGGGGCATTCTCTGATGGTTTAGTAAAATTACAAACAATAGAAACTACTGGAGCCACGCGTTTTCCGTCAACCGTTTTTTGAGTTCTGTACGAGGTCATCCATGCACCGCCTCGTTTGGATTCACGCGGATGAAAGTCCATGTATAAAACACCCAAATGGGTTCCGTCTTTCTCAGTCACTTCCCAAACGGTAACATCTTCATGGTATTTTGGAACATCCGTCAATACTTTAAACTGAAGCCCGTAAAGCTTTTCGGTTACTTGAAAAACGCCTTTTCTAACATTTTCTAAACTGAAATACGGCTTTAATTCTTCTTCGTCTAAATCAAAACGTTCTTTTCTAATTTTCTCCGTGTAATACCTCCAGTCATACGGCTGTACGGCACCTTTAATTCCTTCTTTAGCCATCATTTTCTGAATATCGGCGGCTTCCGTTTTAGCAATTTCCAAAGCTGGTTTCCACAAATCATTCAATAGCTTATTCACATTTTCGGGAGTTTTAGCCATTGATTCTTCCAAGACATAATTGGAATGTGATTTATACCCTAATAATCGTGCTTTTTGCCCACGAAGATTTGCTAATGCTATTGCATTCTTTTTATTGTCAAATTCATTATCTTGATTACCTCTAGTCTGGTAGGCATTCCAAATTTGCTTGCGCAATTCTCGATTAGAACTGTATTGCAGAAATGGCATCACACTGGAATTAGAAAGGGTAAAAACCCATTTTCCTTCTTTGCCTTTTGCTTTGGCATCAACAGCTGCGGCATCAATTAATCCTTGTGGCAATCCGGACAAATCTTTTTTGGTATGAACAACCAACTCGTATGAATTAGTCTCCGCCAAAATATTCTGTCCATACTTTAAACTGGTCAGCGAAAGATCTCCGTTTATTTTACGCAATATTTCCTTGTCAGCATTTGATAAATTGGCTCCACTACGAACGAAATCTTTGTACGCATTATCCAAAATTTTAGCCTGTTCTAAATTCAGTCCCAAAGTTTCTTTTTTGTCCCAAAGCGTTTTTACTTTTGCGAATAATTTCTCGTTCAGGTAAATATTATCTCTGTGCGCGGAAAGATTTGGTGCCATTTCTTTGGCAATATTCTGAATCTCTTTATTGGTATTCGCCGAATTCAGATTAGAAAAAACCGTATTCACATTCGATAATAATTCCCCTGCATTTTCCATGGCAAGAATCGTATTCTCAAAAGTAGCGGGTTGCGTATTATTTGCAACAGCATTAACCTCCGCTTGATGGGCACTAATTCCCTCTAAAATCGCGGGCTTAAAATGTTCGTTTTTAATTTTATCGAAAGGCGGCACATTAAACGGCGTGTCGTAAGCCTGAAAAAATGGATTCATACTAGTGTTTTCTTGTTTTTCTTGTGCTTCAATTGTTAGCATATTTCCGATAACTAACAAAATAAAAAAGGATTTTTTTCTCATTTAGGTGTGATTAATTAAAAAAGTAAATTTAGTAGAAATCTACTAAAAACAAACTGTACGATGGCGCGTTAACTAAATTTTATGACAAATAAAGATATTTTTACAAACGAAAAACTATCCTTACATTTGAATTTGAAAAAAAAACAATAAATTAGCTCAATCTATTACCAAATATAATTATGAAAAAAATAACCACTCTTTTACTTTCCGTAACCACTTCATTATTGCTACTTAATTGTAAATCGGAAGAAAAAAAACAAGACTTTAGCAGTCTGACAGAAAATTATTTTGACGACAAAAATGCTATGAATCCTCTGGATGCGACCCAAAGTGGTCAAAACCAATACAACGACCAACTGCAGTTTGAAATGACGGACAGTTTTAGAAAATCACAAGAAGCTTTCTTTGACAAATACCAAACTGCCTTAAAAGGATTTGATATTGAAGACTTATCCGAAGAGGAAAAAAACAGTTACGAAATCATCAAATGGGAAGTTGAAATCGGGAAAGATTTATTAAAACAACCGACAAATTTGCTGCCGGTACATCAATTTTGGGGAACACATCTAACCATGGGACAATTTGCGGGAGGAACCGGTGCACAACCATTTAAGACAGAACAAGATTACACCAATTTCCTAAAAAGAATGGACAAATATGCTGTCTGGATCGATTCAGCAATGGTGTATATGAAAAAAGGAATGGCAAAAGGGGTTGTTTTACCAAAATCATTAACGGTAAAACTGATTCCACAATTTGCAGAAATGGCTACACCTAAAATCGAAGACAATTTGTTTTATTCTTCTATAATACTCCTGCCTACTACTTTTCCTGACAGAATCAAAAACGAGTTAACCGCAAAATATACCGCAACCATCAACAACAAATTGATTCCGCAATACAAGAAAATGGCCGATTTCCTGAATAAAGAATATCTTCCTGCTTCCAGAGCTACCAGCGGAATAGGAAGTTTGCCTTTTGGAAAAGAGTTATATGCCACGTATGTAAAACAATGGACCACTACTGATATGACTCCCGAACAAATTCACGAACTGGGATTAAAAGAAGTCGCACGATTGAACGCCGAAATGGAAAAGGTAAAAACGCAAGTAGGTTTCAAAGGCACTTTATTAGAATTCTTTGAGGTGGTTAGAAACAAAAAAGAATTAAAACCATTTACAAAACCAGAAGAGGTTATAGCCAATTTTCAAAGCATTTATACCCGTATCAAACCGAATGTAGATAAATTATTCGCACTCCAACCCAAGACGAAGTTTGAAATCAGAAGAACAGAAGCCTTTAGAGAAAAAACGGCTAGCGCCGAGTACAATCAAGGAACTGCTGATGGTTCGCGCCCAGGCATTTTCTATGTTCCGATACCTGATGTAGCGAATTATAATATGTACGGCGATGAAGATTTGTTTTTGCATGAAGCCGTTCCTGGGCACCATTTCCAAATATCCTTGCAGCAGGAAAACGAAAATCTTCCTGACTTCAGAAAATTCAATTGGTTTGGCGCTTATGGTGAGGGTTGGGCTTTGTACACGGAAAGCTTAGGAAAAGAACTGGGATTGTATCAAGATCCGTATCAATACTTTGGAATGCTGGGCAATGAAATGCACCGCGCAGTGCGACTAGTAGTTGACACTGGACTGCACTCCAAAGGCTGGACTAGAGCGCAAGCCATCCAATATTCATTAGCAAATGAGGCCGAAAGTGAAGCTAGTATTATTCCAGAAATAGAGCGGTATATGGCCATCCCTGGACAGGCTTTATCCTATAAAATTGGTCAGTTGAAGATTCTAGAATTACGTAAAAAAGCCGAAACAAAAATGGGTGCTAAATTTGATATTAAAAAATTCCATGAAAAAGTATTGGAATCCGGTGTAATGCCTTTAGCGATATTAGAAAATAAAATTAATGCTTGGATACCTAAATCTAACTAAAATGAAAAAAATAACCGTTAACGTCTTATTCCTGTTCTGCATTGTTTTAAATAGCTATTCTCAAGGATATCTTGATAAAATTGACCCATACTCAACTGGTGTATTATATCGAAGCACTGATTTAAACAATCCTGTTTTAGCAAAAACAGAAGGCACGCAGTACCTCAATAAAGACTTTCAATTAGCGGAAGTTTCTGATGTTCCAAAAAAATTAATGGTGCGATACAATGCCGTCACAGACACTCTAGAGATTCAAAGTGAGGGTGACCAATTCTTTTCGCTCACAAAAAAAGCTCCATATAATACCATCACTATGGTTTCTAACCAAAATAAATTAAAACTTTTAAATTACACAAATAAAGAAGGCGACGTTTATGGGTACCTATCTGAATTACATGGTACAAGCTATTTCGCCTTGTACCGAAGAGATAAAATTATACTCCAAAAAGCAACAGAGGCCAGAACAAGCTATCAGCAAGCTAAACCCGCAAAATTTGTTAAAACAAATGCAGAGTATTATCTAAGTTTAGAAAATAAAACAGCAAGACCAATGCCAAAGAACAAGAAAGAGCTTCAAGACTTGTTCCCAATGAAAAAAGAGGAAATTGCAGTTTACTTAAAAAAGAATACCTTTTCTTTGAAAGAGGAAAAGAGTATTATTGAAATTGCAAAATTTCTTTCTGCTTTATAGAAACTTCACTAAAAAACATAGAAATCCGGAGATATACCTGATGACTCGGATATGTGAGCGCAACGATAGTGGACTTGCTAACTTTCCTCTCTAACCCCGAGGTAAAGCCTCGAGGAATTCAACTGATTGAAGAATTTGATTATGGGCACGAGCGGGCAATGTCATTAAGTTAAGGGGTTATTGTTTTTAATGGCAAAAGCAATCAAGTTTTCTATCGCTTCGCCATTTCTGAAAGGCGTCAGTAAATCTGTTTCGGAGTTAGAGAACAGACAGTTTTTTAGTTGCCCATTGGCCGTAAGGCGAATTCTGTTGCAACTGTAACAAAAAGGATTGGCTATCGAACTGATAATTCCAAAACTTCCCAAATAGTTTCGTGTTTTGAATTCTCTGGCAGTGAAGTTTTTATCGTCTTCTAATTTCTCTACATCGGATTGCCGGAAATGATGTAACACCTGATCCAGAATCTCCTTTTGAGCAACCATTTTGCTCTTGTCCCACTCATTTCCTCCAAAAGGCATGAATTCTATAAACCGAATCGAAATCGGTCAATCTTATTTTGTCAACACCATTATTGACGAATATTTGGGCGATTGCTTGAATTTCGTCAGTCGTCATCAGGCTCGCTTTTGGAGGTACTACAATTCCATCGACCGGCATGCAATAGGTGCAACGCAAATTGCATTTCTCAATTAGAGAAATACGTAAATAGTGGTGTTTACATCCAAAATCATTCGATAAAACAGCCTTATTTGATATCATGATTATTGCCTTTCAAAATATGAAAAACATGCAACACATGAGGAAATATCGCATCCATGGATTCCTTTGCGCCATTGGTTGAACCTGGCAAAGCCAATACCAACGAATTCCCTAAAGTTCCCGCGACTGTTCTGGAAAGCATGGAATACGGCATGCGTTGTTGTCCATAATTGCGAATGGCCTCCTCAATTCCCGGAATTCGGGTTTCTAATAAAGGCTCCAGTGCTTGCGGGGTAACATCTCTTGGCGAAAGCCCGGTTCCTCCTGTAAAAATGATTAATTGATTTTCTTTGGCAAAAGCTTTAGTCCGCTCCTGAATCACATCAATTTCATCCGGTATGATTTCGTAATGCGTCGTTTCTACGCCGCTAATTTCCAATTTTTCAACGATTATTTTTCCGGAACGATCTTGTTTATCTCCCGCAAAAATAGAATCGGAACAAACGAAAACCGCCGCTTTAATTGCGGATGGAAATCTATTTTTGAAAGACGATTTTCCGCCTTCCTTACTGATTAATTTAATGGTTGAAATCTCGATATTTTTGTCAATTGGTTTCAGCATGTCATACATCGTAAGCGCCACAATCGAAGCACCGTGCATCGCCTCTACCTCAACTCCGGTTTTGTAAACCGTTTTCACGTTGAAAATAATATCAATGCGTAATTCGTTAATTTCATATTCCACCGATGTAAATTCAATTGGAATAGGATGGCAATCCGGAATGGATAAATGCGTGTTTTTCACGGCAAATAAACCAGCCGTTTTAGCCATTTCCAGTACGTTTCCTTTGGGAACCAGATTATTTATAACGGCGTCAATTGTGGCTTGAAGACTCACAATTACTGTGGCCTTTGCGGTTGCTGTACGAAGCGTACTTATTTTATGTGTGATATCAACCATTTTTTTTTAAATGTTTAAAGTTTCAGGTTAAATCTGATAACGACTAATTATAGAAACTACGAACTACTTTTTAATTATTTTTGTACTTTAAAATGTTTAAGACAATCATTAAAGACAATCGCTATCGACAACGGACTTTATGACTTTCGCCTTTAAGACCTTCGACTCGGTTACTTTATGATATTTATACTACAACCTATTTTTATTCCCCGTAAAAGTACTGTTTTCAACTATTTCTTTATCAGAAACAGGTATATCTTCTACTTTCTTCTCTTGAAAATAAGCCGTTAGTTTTGAAGCATTTCGCACTACTTCTCCAATGACAATAATTGCAGGTGACGAAAGTTGGTGTTCTTGAACCAATTTCACAATAGAATTGATGGTTCCCACCACTTTTTTCTCCGTGTCTTTTGTTCCGTTCTGAATGATGGCAACCGGTAAATCATCGGTTCTGTTGTTTTGATAAATCGAAATAATTTCGTCTAATTTATTCATTCCCATCAAAATAACCACCGTTGCCGCGGATTGCGATGCCAAAGCCACATCTTTAGATAATTTATGATTCGAAGTAGTTCCGGTGATTACCCAAAAACTTTCGGCAATTTTACGCTGTGTCAAACTGATTCCGTTAGACGCCGGGACACCTAAAGCCGATGAAATTCCGGGAACAATTGCGGTTTCCAAATCAAATTTTTCAGCATATTCAATCTCTTCGCTTCCTCTTCCAAAAACAAATGGATCGCCGCCTTTCAACCGGACGACATGACCAAAACGTTTTGCCATCGATACAATCAATTCATTAATTTGATCTTGACTGTAGGCGTGACAACCAAAACGTTTCCCCACAAAAATAATTTCTGCCTGCGTCGCATATTGTAACAATTCCTCATTTACAAGGGCGTCATACAAAACAACAGCTGCACTTTTTAATGCTTTGATCGCTTTCAAAGTAATTAACTCTACATCTCCGGGACCTGCCCCTACGATTGTCAATTTTGGTGTATTAGAATTTTTCATTTTAACTGGGATAAATTGGTATTCAATTCGTTCAACTCGGCAACAGCATTTATATTTTTAAACATCTGTCTTTTTTCATTCGGAATCGGAATCAATTGGCGTTGTACAGTTGCAATAAAGCGCATCATTTTTAACTCATTTTCATCAATTGCCTTTTATAAAACTGGCAGTATTCGTTTCGAATAGATTCCTATCAAAGGATGCATCCGATTTGCCTCTTCAAAAGCAGTTTTTTATTTATGATAAATAAATTAGATTTATACAAAAAGACAAAAATTATATTAAAATCCTAGTCGTTTTATCGTTTTAGTTAAAAAATAAAAATAACTCAAGATACAGTCAATATGTGATTATTAAGCAAAAAATCTATTATATCGTCGTTTATTAAGATAATTAACTGAATATAAAACAGAATAATATAAAAATATATGTTATTTTTTAGATAATTCGTTTTTTGGATAATTGCAAATTTACTATAGTTATGCAAAATTTATATACACACGAACCTTTTCTTCTTTAAAAAAAATAGTTACACATAGCTTAAGCTCTGTAAGCAATACAAAAAACAGAAAGATACTAATAAATTTTATTTGAGAACTATTTATAAAACAACCACTGCATTTCCCTTATTACTCTTTTTTAATACAACAAAAGCATTCCTAATTTAAGAAATCGTATTGATTTTAAAACAAGGCAAGAATCGTGTTGTTCCCGCTGAACCAATAGCGGTTAAATTCCTGAAAAAAATATAATTACAAATAAAAATAATTTAACACATTGATTTTTAGAATTTTGATTGAATACGCTTCGTCAAAAACCAATCCCTTTTTGTTCTTGTCAGGCATGCATCAACCACAAACATACTTATCCATTCCGGTGCATTCAGGCTTTAATTTAAATAAAAACTATAGTATTTAACTTATATATATACCATATATTTTTATACTAAATATAAAATTGGACTTTAGCATTGTTGCAAGAATATTTTTTAACGCCTTAAATTCTAATTTATTATGAAAAAAACGTATTTGATAGCTTTCGTATTGCTCTTCTCTTTAAAAGGTTTTTCACAAGGTTCTCCAGATTATGGGGCTGGGATGAAATTCGATTTAAATGACGAAGGAACAAAATATCTAAGGGTGATTTCCTGGGCTCAAATTTGGTCCCAATACAATTCGGATCGCCCTTTAGATGCCAATGGAAACCAACAAGGCGATCTCGATTTTAGCGTTAGGAGATCCAGAGTATTATTGTTAGCACAAATTAATAAAGACTTTCTGATAGTCACCCATGTTGGATTGAATAGTTTAAATGCTAATTCAATGACGCCAACCGGACTTGGTGATGGCCCACAATTTTTTCTTCATGATGCATGGGCACAGTACAGTGTGGGCGCAAATAATGCCGTGGGAGCAGGGCTGCATTATTGGAACGGAATCTCCAGAATGAACAACCAAGGAACTTTGAACTTAATGACCTTAGACAATACGCGTCAAGGCTGGGCTACGCTGGGTTTATCGGATCAATTTGCCAGACATATTGGGGTTTATGCAAAAGGAACCGTTGGAAAGTTACAGTATCGCGTTTCTGTGAATGAAGCCTCAAATAATAATTTAGAACAATTAGTTGTGCCTACTAATGATGGAGCCGCCACCTATACCGGCAGAAGGTTATTGGGTTCAAAAGCTGCCGGAAAAACCTTTGCCGGTTATTTTGAATACAGCCTTTTTGATACCGAAAGCAATGTTTTGCCCTATAAAGTAGGATCCTATTTAGGAACACAAAAAGTATTTAATATTGGATCCGGATTTTTTTCCCATCCTAATGGTGCAGTCGTAGCGGATGCTTCGGGAAATATAAGTGGTAAAAATGTAAACATTTTTGCTCTGGATGCTTTTTACGATGTCCCAGTTGGCACTAAAGGAGGTGCCATAACCGCTTATGGTATGTTTCAAAAAACAGATTATGGCGAAAATTTTAGATTAGGAACTACATACGAAACCGGTTCTCTAGTTCACGGTCATGTAGGGTATGTTATTCCGGGAGAATCTAAAACCCGTATCCAGCCGTATGTATCTTATGACAATCGTCAAATTGATGTTTTAGACGATTCTGCAAATCAATTTGGAATTGGCGCCAATGCTTATTTCAGCGGCCATAATTCAAAATTAACGTTAGAATTTCAATCTCTGAAATATGCTACGTTCAACACCATCAATACCATTACATTGCAAGCCATGATCTATTTATAAATTAATCTATTAAAAAAAACAGTATGACAACACCAGAAAACGCAAGCGCCTATTGGAAGGAAAATATACGATACCTCTTTATTTTACTAGCGATCTGGTTTATCTCTTCTTTTGGAGCAGGAATACTATTTGCAGAATAATTAAACACCATAAAACTGGGCGGATTTCTACTGGGATTTTGGTTTGCACAACAAGGATCCGGCTTTTATAGCCACTGCTGAAGCAAAAGGATTAAAGGGAAGTGAACTAAAAAATGACAATGACATTATGGTATTGGCAAATCCGGAAATTGCCAATTTACCGGATTGGGTTATTGCTTTGGTAGCTGCGGGCGCTTTGGCATTTCTCCAGAAGGTTTTGGTACAATCGCTATGCTAGCCAATTTCATTGTTGCTTTTATTATCAATAGTTTTACACCGGAACCTCCGCAGGAAGTTCAGGAAATTGTAGAAAACATCCGAATTCCTTCTGGTGTTGGTGAAGACTCCTCCTTTAGAACCAATTTCAATACCAATAAAAAGCGCTATTCTTCAGATTGAATAGCGCTTTTTATTTACTACCGAAGATATTTTTGTCTAAAAAAAGGCACTACAAAGAGGCAAACCCTATTTAATTTTCAACACCTATTTAATTTCTATTTTCTAAAAACCATTTTATATAAAACTGCATTTATCTACTTATAATTAAAGCATTCCCCAATAAAAACAGATAGTGTGCAAAATAAATCCATTTTTTTTACACAATTCATTTTTAAATTGTTGCTAAATTACTATATTTATGCAAAATTTATATATATGGAGATTTTAAGCTGTCCTAAATGCCAAAACAATCAGATTATAAAAAGCGGCATAATCAACAGTAAACAAAGGTATTTATGCAAAAAATGCAAGTATTTTTTCACGGTTAACAAAATAGGAAAAAAGATTGATGATTACTATGTTACCAAGGCTTTACAGCTGTATCTGGAAGGACTCAGTTTTCGAGAAATAGAGCGTATTCTTGGCGTTTCACATGTTACGATCAGCAATTGGGTAAAGTCCTTTAACATCAAAAAACCTTCGCACGCAAACTACCACCCTACTTATAAGATTTTTAGTCACTTAGAACTGGTAGAATACCTCAAAAACAAACAATTGTTATCCGGGGCAGGCATGATCATTACAGAACTAGGAGACAAATTTATGCTCATAAAATGGGAACGATTCAAGGACTAACTATATATCTTTACATAAAAATATATCAAAATTTTTTTCTAGAATTAAATAACTCAATTTGGCACTTTATTAACCAACCATTTAATAACCAAAATTTTATTTATGAAAAAAATATTTTTTATAGCGGTACTATTATTATTGTCGCTAAAAAGTTTTTCACAAGGCTCTACTGACTATGGCGCTGGATTGAAATTTAACCTGAACGAAGACGGTTCCAAATTCATGCGTGTAATTGCATGGAACCAGATCTGGATGCGTTCCTCTCAGATGAATCCAGGAACAATGATTGGTGGCGAAGCAACTTCAACTGCAACCGACATTGGTAATCGACGTTTGCGTTTTCTAGCTTATGCACAAGTATCCAAAAGATACATGATCTTAACCCATTTTGGAATCAACAACCAAACTTTTATTAACGGTGGTGCAGCAGGATCCTCAGGTACTGGTGGCTACGGTGCCGGAAAAAAACCGGGTTTATTCTTTCATGACGCATGGAATGAATATGCAGTTGTATTGCCAGAAAAAGATAAGAAATTTAGTTTCACCCTCGGTGCTGGATTGCACTACTACATGGGATTGTCTAGACTTACGATGGCTTCAACACTAAACTTCTTAACCATAGACGCCCCTGTTTTTAACTGGCCTTTAATAGAGAACTCCGATCAGTTTGCCAGACAAGTAGGTTTATTCGCTAAAGGAAAATACGGTAAGTTAGAATACAGAATGAGTTATAATAAACCGTATGCTACGAATTTAACACCTACAAATACCTCGAATGCATCGAATGCCGTAGCTGTAGATAACAGTGGAAATACAAAATGGTCTAAAGCGGGTTATTTTGAGTATCAATTTTTAGATCAAGAAGCTAATGTATTGCCTTTTAAAGTAGGTAGCTATTTAGGAACTAAAAAAGTATTCAACATTGGCGCTGGTTTTTACACTGCGCCTGATGCCACAAAAACTTCTATAAACAGCACTATCAACAAACATGACATCAAACTTTTCTCTGCCGATGTTTTTCTTGATATGCCTATTGGAAAAAAAGAAAACAAAATGGCAGTTACAGCTTACAGTGTACTATATGATTATGATTTTGGTCCTAATTATTTGCGTAATGTTGGGATTATGAATATTGGCTCAGTAGATCCAAATTTCACAGGGAGTAGAGCTATAGCGGGAGCTGGAAATGCACAGCCAACGATGGGATCTGGAAATATTTGGTACACACAAGCTGGTGTTTTATTGCCATGTAAAGAAGCGAAACCTAAAATTCGTATCCAGCCTTTTGGTGCTGTTACCTATAAAAACTTTGATGCTTTGGAACAATCAAGCACACAGTTTGATGTAGGATCTAACTTTTTCCTAGATGGACACCATGCCAAAATAACGGCACAATATTCAACTAGACCCGTATACACCTCTCTTACAAACCGCTCAGGATCATTAGGAGACTTCATAGTACAACTTCAAATTTATCTATAATCAATTTTAAAAATAACAATACATGAAAGAAAAATCAACAAAAGGAATTTGGAAAGTTATTTCCGCATCCTCAATGGGTACCATGATCGAATGGTATGACTTTTACATCTTTGGAAGTTTAGCAGTTGTAATTTCAACTAAATTTTTCCCTTCGGATAATCCAACAGCTGCTTTCTTATCTACTTTGGCAACATTTGCAGCAGGGTTTGTAGTTAGACCATTTGGAGCCCTTTTCTTTGGAAGATTAGGCGATTTAATTGGCCGAAAATACACCTTCATGGTCACCTTACTTTTGATGGGTGGAGCCACGTTCCTGATTGGTTGTATTCCGAGTTATGAAACCATTGGTTTTATGGCTCCTTTATTAGTATTAATTCTACGTTTGCTTCAAGGTCTTGCTTTGGGTGGTGAATATGGCGGAGCCGCAACATACGTAGCGGAGCATGCCCCTGTAGGACAAAGAGGCTACTGGACTTCGTGGATTCAAACTACTGCAACGGTGGGTTTATTCATCTCTTTGATGGTGATTTTAGCCACTAGAAATATCCTTACGCCAGAGCAATTTGACGAATGGGGATGGAGAGTTCCGTTCTGGGTATCTATCATCATGGTTGGCGTTTCCTATTTAATTAGAAAAAATATGGATGAATCTCCTGTTTTTGCTAAAGCAAAAGCGGAAGGAAAAACCAGTACCAATCCATTGAAAGAGAGTTTTGGAAATCGTTACAATTTGAAATTTGTCTTATTAGCTTTATTTGGAGCTACTATGGGTCAAGGGGTCGTTTGGTACACCGGTCAATTCTATGCCATGAATTTCATGAAAACAGTAATGGCTATTGATTCGTCACAAGTTGACACTTTACTGGGAATTGCATTAATGCTTGGTACTCCGTTTTTCATCCTTTTTGGTTGGTTAAGTGATAAAGTAGGCCGAAAATACATCATGATGGGCGGGATGTTGCTAGCCATCATATTATACCGACCTATTTATAAAAGTATGTACGAAACTACCTCGATAGCCAATAAAACGGAAATGGTAGAAAAAACAACGCTAATCGCGGAGCTGAAAGAGAACAAGAAGCAAACCATGGACTCTATTTACACCACCAATAAAGAGTATGCGGATGGAACTACTTTTCAAGAAATAAAAACCGTACATTTAGAAAACGGAACGGCAGTAATTGTAGATGGCAAAGCAAAAGTAGACACCAAAACAACTATTAAGATCTCCACTGCTGACGAATGGTCGTTAATATTTCTAGTCTTCGTTCAGGTCATATTTGTTACAATGGTATATGGTCCAATTGCGGCTTTCCTTGTAGAGATGTTCCCTGTAAAAATTAGATATACGTCTATGTCGTTACCATACCACGTAGGAAATGGAATTTTTGGAGGACTGCTTCCTGCCATTTCAACCTATTTTGTTATAAATGCAAAAGAAGGCGGGAATCCGGAATTTTACCTCGAAGGACTTTGGTATCCAATTGTTATTGCTGCTATCAGCTTTGTAATTGGAATGGTTTACATTAAAAATAAAGACAAAAACGCTCACATTTAAAAAACACAGCTATGAATCAAATAAAAAGAATTTTAGGATTAGTTTGGATTGCATTAGCAGCTGCTGCAGCCTATTTTTGCATCTTCACTTTCGGATTGCCCAAATTTATGTCCGGTAAACAAGAGGATTTAGTATTCGGGATTATCATCCTATTCATACTCACCCCACTAATTGTTTTAGGATTGGGAGCCTTTGGGTACTTCTCCTTAATGGGAGATTACGATGAAAAAAACGATTAATTAAATGCATTCCTTAAAAACAATCTCTGCATTTTTTTGCAGAGATTGTTTATTTTTTTACAATGAAAAAAAGACATGAACAAAAGCTGGTTATACTCTCAGTGTTAATCTTATTAGCATTGAATATTCCGCTTTTGCTATTATTTGACAGTTCTAAACCTATTTTTGGTTTACCCCTAATTTACCTCTACATTTTTTCGGCATGGCTATTTTCAATCGCTATAACCTACTTAATCATAAAAAGATATTATGAATAGCGTAGGGGTTTTACTGATTTTAGCGCTTTATGTCTCCATTTTATTTTACATAGCGCATTGGTCTGAAAAAAGAAGACATTCTAAATGGACTAACAATCCGTATGTCTATTCTTTTTCATTGGCAGTATATTGTACTGCTTGGACCTATTATGGCAGTATAGGAGTCGCAGCAGAAACAGGACTAGCCTATTTACCTATTTATTTAGGCCCTATTATTATTATACCAACGTGGATGATCATCCTAAAGAGAATTATCCGAATTTCGAGAGTAAATAAAATCTCCAGTATAGCAGATTTTATTTCTTTACGATACGGAAACAGTAGATTTCTTGGAGCATTAGTCACCATGGTTTGTGTTATTGGGATACTTCCTTATATTTCACTACAACTAAAATCAATTTCAGATACCTTTCATATTGTCAGCAAAACACAATCAAGCGACAACATCTTTACGGATACAACTACATATGTGTGTCTTGCTTTGGCATTATTTGCCTCTTATTATGGAACACGCTACGTGGATGCTTCCGAAAAAAGACGTGGTATTGTAACTGCCGTAGCCATGGAATCAATCCTAAAATTAGTTTTCTTTTTAATGATTGGCATTTACGTAACCTTCTTTGTTTTTGATGGGTTTGATGATATTTATCAAAAAGCGAGTGTCCTTGAAAATTTTGACAAAAAAAATACCATTGGAGGGATTACAAACGGAATCAACTGGTTTTTCCTTTGTGTGTTGTCTATGTTTGCAATTTTTCTATTGCCAAGACAGTTTCATACTGCCATCGTAGAAAACAATAAAGAAAGCCACATTCGAACAGCCATTTGGCTTTTTCCACTCTATCTGTTGCTTTTTAATCTTTTTGTTTTCCCAATTGCTTGGGGAGGAAACATCTTATTTGAGGGGCAAGGACTCAATTCCGATACCTATTCACTGTTAATCCCACAATATTTCAACAACAACACCGTAATGGTTTTAGTCTTTCTGGGCGGATTTTCGGCAGCGATCTCAATGATAATCGTTTCCTCAATTGCGCTCGCCACTATGCTTAGTAACAACCTATTAATCCCTTATGGCTTTATAGGTTCGCTCGAGAATGATTCACAGAAAAAAAACAACAAACGCATCTTGATTAGTCGCAAAATAGGTATTTTTTCCCTCATTATCGTGGCGTATGCTATCTATCGAATTTTTATTCTGGACTACTCTTTGGTTTCTATAGGACTTGTCGCCTTTGTAGTAATCGCGCAATTGGCTCCTTCTTTTTTTGGTGCCATATTCTGGAAAAGAGGATCAAAAAATGGTGCTATAACAGGGATTTTACTTGGATTTATAACCTGTTTTTATACCCTTCTAGTTCCTTACGCCATTGGGATAACCGAATCAACAAGCTTATTCATTCAAGAAGGCCCCTGGGGAATTGAACTTCTAAAACCATTTCAGCTTTTCGGACTGGATTATTTAGAACCTATACCACATGCCGTTTTTTGGAGTTTATTAATCAATTTGATGAGTTATCTGGCCATTTCCGTTAGTTTTAAAGGGAATTACAGGGAACGCAATTATGCCGAAATGTTTGTAGACATCGACAAATACATTACCAATCATGAAAATGCTTTTATTTGGAAAGGAACGGCCTATATCTCCGACATTCAAAAAGTATTGCAGCGATTTCTAGGGGAAGAAAGAACAAAACGTGCACTGACCATTTTCAATTTGAAATACAACATAGACAAAGACATCACCACCGCCGATGCCCGATTTATAAAATTTGCTGAGAATTTATTGACGGGACACATTGGTACGGCTTCCTCCAAAATATTAATATCAAGCGTGGTCAAAGAAGACAAAATCAGTCTGCCAGAAGTGTTGCGAATTTTAGAAGAATCCAAAGAAAACATCATCATCAACAAAAAGCTGACAGATACCTCAAATGAATTAAAAAAAATATCCGAACAACTCAAAAATGCCAATTTGGAATTAATAAACAAAGACATTCAAAAAGATGAATTTCTTGACACTGTTACCCACGAATTGAGAACGCCAATAACCGCAATTCGTGCGGCAAGCGAAATCCTTCATGATGATGATGACATTCCGGAGGAGTTGAGAAAACAGTTTTTGCAAAATATCATTTCTGAGTCCGATCGTTTGAATCGTTTAATTGATAAAATTCTGGATTTAGAAAAATTTGAAACCGGAAAACAAAAAATTTACCTCTCTAAAAACAACATTTCAAAAACAATCAAAAAAACATTGAATTCCCTCCAGCAACTCCTAAAAAACAAAAACATAAATGTTGAATTTCAGGAGGAATCAAGAGAGATCAAAGCCTTTTATGACGAGGAACGAATCATTCAGGTGATTCACAATTTAGTATCCAATGCGATAAAATTCTGCGCTGAGACAAATGGGAAAATAGTGATTTCCATTCATGAAAACAAAGACAATATTGAAGTCAAAATACACAACAACGGCAAGGCAATTAAGAAAGAAGATTTTCAGGCTATTTTTGATAAATTTTATCAATCTCGAAATCAAAACGTAAAAAAACCAATAGGAAGCGGCTTGGGTTTAGCTATTTGCAAACAAATAATAGAACATCACAAAGGCAAAATTTGGGCCGAAGACGATACCGCTGAAGGAGCTACATTCGTCTTTACATTACCCAATTATAATACAACTGAAAATAATTAAAAATGAAAAAAATTTTAATTGTAGATGACGAACCAAATATTGTAATGTCATTAGAGTACGCTTTCAAAAAGAACAATTTTGAAGTTTTCATTGCGCGCGACGGTCAGGAGGCATTGGATATTTTAAAAAATAAACTTCCAGATGTCATTATTCTTGATGTCATGATGCCTATGGTGGACGGGTATGCCACATTAGAGCAGATAAAAAAAGACGAACGGTTACAGCATTGCAAAGTCATTTTTCTTTCGGCAAAAAACAAGGAAACTGACATTGAAAAAGGCCTTTCATTAGGTGCCAATTTATATGTAGTCAAGCCTTTTTCAATCAAAAAGTTAGTCGACCAAGTTCATGAATTAATTCAATAAGAAACAAATTCAACACAATGACATACAAGGAAATTTATGAGGAAAGCATTGAGCAGCCAGAAAAATTCTGGGCTGAACAAGCTGATGCAATTGAGTGGTACAACAAACCGGAGACAATTTTGTCAAAAGACAAAAATGGCTATCCGCTTTGGTACAAAGATGGCGAATTGAACATTTGTTACCTGGCGTTAGACAAACACATTCAGGATGGCTGTGGGGATCAGGTCGCTTTTATTTATGACTCTCCGGTAACACAAACCGTAAAAAAATACACTTTTTCGGAAGTAAAAACCGAAGTTGCAAAACTCGCAGGAGGCATGCAATCACTGGGATTAAAAAAAGGCGACACCGCAATAATTTACATGCCCATGATTCCACAAACAGCTTTTGCCATGTTGGCTTGTGCAAGAATTGGCGTAATCCATTCCGTTGTTTTTGGAGGTTTTGCACCACATGAATTGGCCATCAGAATCGATGATTGCAAACCCCGAGCCATTATTACCGCTTCTTCGGGAATTGAAGTGGATCGTTTGATTGCGTACAAACCTTTGGTCGATCAAGCTATTGAACTCGCTTCACACCGACCAAAAAAAGTAATCGTTTTCAACAGAAAATTAGGCGCCCGAATTCCGTTTAAGAAATATGACGTAGATTATGATGCCTTGGTTTATGGTTCAGAAGAAACGCCTTGTGTTCCTGTAAATTCCAATCATCCTCTTTATATTTTGTACACTTCGGGAACGACGGGAAAGCCAAAAGGAATTGTAAGGGATACTGGTGGATATGCTGTGGCATTGAAATTTTCTATGAAATACATCTATAATGTCAAAGAAGGCGAGACTTTTTGGGCCGCATCAGATATGGGTTGGGCAGTAGGTCATAGCTACATCCTTTACGCTCCGTTATTAAATCGAAATACTACCATAATTTTTGAAGGCAAACCGATTAAAACTCCCGATGCGAGTACGTTTTGGAGAATAATTTCAGAGCATAAAGTGGGCACTATGTTTACGGCTCCTACCGCCATCAGAGCTATCAAAAAAGAAGATCCTGATGGAACATTCATCAAACAATATGATTTAAGTTGTCTCAAAAATCAATTTTTGGCGGGCGAACGTTGTGATAATGCCACTTTAGAATGGTATCAACAACACATTCCTATTCCTGTAATTGACCATTGGTGGCAAACAGAATCAGGCTGGCCAATGATTGCCAATTCTCTCGGCATTGAAAAAATGCCAGTGAAATTCGGTTCTGCCACAAAAGCAGTTTGTGGATATGATATTCGGATTTTCAATGAAAACGGTGACGAATTAAGCGCCAATGAAGAAGGCTTGGTTGTCATAAAATTACCTTTGCCTCCGGGAAACATGTTGGGTATTTGGGAAAACGAAGCCCGTTTTAAAGCCAGTTATTTCAATAAATTTGATGGCTATTATCTATCTGGCGATGGTGGTTACAAAGATGAGGACGGTTATATTTTCATCACCGGAAGAACGGATGATGTTATCAATGTAGCAGGACACCGCTTGTCTACAGCTGAAATGGAAGAAGTTGTTGCTTCCCACCGATTCGTTGCAGAGTGTGCGGTCATTGGAATTCAAGATGATTTGAAAGGACAAATTCCGTTGGCATTGGTCGTAACGAAATTAGATATTGCAATAGAGCATTATCAATTGGAGCAAGAAATTATTAAATTGATTCGCCAGCAAATTGGAGCGGTCACTTCTTTACGAAATGTAGTTATTGTAACGCGCTTACCAAAAACGCGCTCGGGAAAAACCCTTCGAAAACTACTGCGCAGCATTGCAGATGGTGCCGAATTCCAAATTCCGTCGACCATTGACGACGAATCGATTGTGGAAGAAATTATCACCGCATTAAAAAAGTATAAAATAGGAATTAACAACATATAAAATTTATCAATAATCATGAGTTACTATAAAATTAATAATCTAGAAGAGTACTTTAAACATTACAAAAAATCAATTCGTGAACCGGGAAAATTCTGGGACAAAGTGGCCTCAGAGAATTTTACTTGGTACCAGCAATGGGATAAAGTAGTTGATTTCAATATGGCTGACGCCGAAATAAAATGGTTTACCAATGCCAAAGTAAACATTGTAAAAAACTGTATCGACAGGCATCTTGCTAAAAAAGGAGATAAAACAGCTATCATTTTTGAACCGAATGACCCAAATGAAGAGGCATTGCATATTTCATATAATGAGTTATACGAGCGTGTTTGCAAAATGGCGAATGTCTTAAAGGAGCAAGGCATACAAAAAGGAGATCGGGTTTGTATTTATTTACCCATGATTCCTGAATTAGCGATTACCACTCTGGCCTGCGCCAGAATTGGAGCAATCCATTCGGTTGTTTTTGCAGGATTTTCCGCCTCGGCAGTTGCCGCAAGAATCAATGACAGCGAATGTAAAATGGTCATCACTTCAGATGGTGGGTATCGCGGGAATAAAACCATCGATTTAAAAAGTATCGTTGACGAAGCCTTATTGAATTGCCCTTGTGTAGAGAACGTTTTAGTAGCTAAAAGAATCAACTCCACTATCCACATGAAAGAAGGTCGTGACCAATGGCTGCAACCACTTTTAGACCAAGCTTCGAATAACAATGTGGCTGAAATCATGGATGCCGAAGATCCTTTGTTCATCCTTTATACTTCCGGTTCAACAGGAAAACCAAAAGGAATGGTTCACACTACAGCCGGTTATATGGTGTATTCCGCATATACGTTCAAGAACGTTTTTAATTATGAAGACAATGATATTTTCTGGTGTACCGCTGATATTGGTTGGATTACCGGACATTCCTATATTCTTTACGGCCCGTTATTGAACGGAGCTACGACCGTAATTTTCGAAGGCGTTCCGTCTTATCCTGATTTCAGTCGCTTTTGGCAAACCATCGAAAAACACAAAGTTACCCAGTTTTACACGGCGCCAACAGCGATTAGAGCTTTGGCAAAAGAAAGCATCGAATACGTGCAACGCTACCAGTTGACCTCTTTGAAAGTAATTGGATCTGTAGGAGAACCCATCAATGAGGAAGCATGGCACTGGTACAACAACCACGTAGGTGATAAAAAATGTCCTGTGGTAGATACGTGGTGGCAAACGGAAACCGGAGGAATTATGATCTCACCAATTGCCTTTGTAACCCCGACAAAACCTACTTATGCTTCATTACCTTTACCGGGAATCCAACCCGTTTTGATGGATGAAAAACGAAATGAAATAGAAGGGAATCAGGTTACCGGAAGTTTGTGTATTAAATTTCCTTGGCCAGGAATTGCAAGAACAATTTGGGGCGATCATCAACGGTATAAAGAAACCTATTTTTCTACCTTTCCAGGTAAATATTTCACTGGCGACGGCGCTTTGCGTGACGAGGTTGGGTATTACAGAATCACTGGACGTGTAGATGATGTAGTAATTGTTTCCGGACACAATCTGGGGACTGCCCCTATTGAAGATGCCATCAATGAACATCCTGCTGTTGCGGAATCAGCCATTGTAGGTTTCCCGCATGATATCAAAGGAAATGCGTTGTATGGTTTTGTAATTCTAAAAGAAACCGGAGAATATCGCGACAGAGAAAACCTGAGTAAAGAGATCAACCAACACATATCCGATCACATAGGACCCATTGCCAAATTAGACAAAATCCAGTTTGTTTCCGGTTTGCCAAAAACCCGTTCCGGAAAAATCATGCGCAGAATTTTGCGTAAGATTGCCGAAGGGGATTATTCTAATTTTGGCGATACCTCAACCTTGTTAAATCCTGAAATTGTGGAGGAAATCAAAGACGGTAAAATTTAATATTTAGTTGTAATTGTAGTTAAAAACTGCTTCATTTATGGAGCAGTTTTTTTATACAAAAAAGGCTGCCTTTTTATGGACAGCCTTTTCAATCTTCAAGGTATTCTTAATTTTTCAACAGTTTCAATACTTTCATTTCATTATTTTCATCAAATGTTTTTACGATGTAAAGTCCTTGATTCAAATCACTAACCGAAAATTGAGATCCTGCCGTTTTATTGGTATCAAAACTTTTTAGCAATTGTCCCGTGATAGAAAACACCTGCACCTTAGCCGTTGTTTCATTCAATGTAAAATAATCAGATGCCGGATTTGGATACAACACAATCGTTGGTGATTTTTCGTAATCCGCTATTGCCAATGATGCTGTTTTATTCCCATAGATTTTAAATTCTCCCGGTTTCAAAGTAATTGCAACTGAGGTACTGATTACATTAATAGATGTATTGTCCATCAAATTGTACCATGTTCCGGTGTATGGAAACCCGGAAGGAGCATTTTTTGGCGTCACATCAAAATTAGCTACAATCAATACATCTTTCAGTTGTGTTGATGCTAGTGCACTGTTGGTAATTTTGATATTCGGTAATAACGAACTGCTATTATTGATTGTTACAGTTCCTAAAAACACAGGTTCTTCGGTCTTCATCGTAATCATTTTTGCCCAGTCGTCGTAAATTATGCTTCTGTTGGTATCTCCAAGCCAACTACCCGTCCATTGTGGCTGTGGCTTAGTGTCTAATTTACAATCCCCGGATGTACCATCAGAAGGAGAGTTCACAGTTCCATTATTGCAGGTAAAAATAGAAGAATTCCATCCTAATTCTCCAAATTGCCAAATCATTTTTGGCCCTGGAACCAATAAAGAAACAGCTCCTAATGCAGACATTCTGGATAAAGCTACAGTAAGGGTTCGTACATTATGGTCCGCAGTAGTATTGTTTCCTGCTTGCACATTATTGTACATTAAGCGCTCCTCATCATGACTCTCTGCATAGCCCATCAATCGGTGTGCAGTAAATCCTCGGCTTGATGAACTCATTCTTGAAATATTACCTGCATACCCTTTTGTAAGATTGTTATAGTCAAAAGTCATGATTCCCCACATCATCACGCCTTTACTTAGCGTTTCATTCAACCTATAATTGGCCCATTGTTGCTCTTCCTCATTACCACCCAAATGTTCAAAAATAACGTAGTGATTTGGATCTAAATTCCAAGAATAATCAGCATATTTTTTCAATACATCTATTCTATCTTGTTGTAAACTGCCGGTACAATTTTCTTGCCCGCCAGCTACGTTCGCTGGACAATTTTGTGTAAAACCTTTGGTTAAATCCCAACGGAAACCGTCAATTTTATATTCTTCAACCCATTGTTTAATGACCCGTTGTACATAATTTTGTGTTCTGGGCAGTTGATGATTAAAATCTTCCCCCACACTATAACTGTGCATCGCTGTTGTATTAAAATAAGGATTTTCAGTGGAAGGCGAGCCCCAACCATTGCCGTCAGGATCATTCATCCACATGCGAAGCATTGGGTTTCTACCAAAAGCGTGATTTAGCGCCACATCAAGAATAACAGCAATCCCGTTTTGATGGCATAAATCAATAAACTCTTTCAATTTATCCGAAGTGCCATAGAATTTATCCAAAGCCATGTGAAAAGAGGTATTGTAACCCCAACTTTCATTGCCTTCAAATTCCATCACTGGCATTAATTCAATCGCATTTATCTTCAAATTTTTGAAATAATCGATTTTATTAATCAAGTCCTGATAGCTTTTATTGGCATCAAAATCACGCACTAACAATTCATAAACTACTAATTTTTCTTTAGCTGGTTTAACAAAGTTTGTAGTGGCGCTACTCCAAGCGTAAGCAGCTTTCCCGGTTTGCAAAACGGTTACTTCACGTTCCTGACCAACGGGATATACCGGAAGATTTGGATAATTTACAGATGAAATCCCTGGATCATCAAAAGGAGATAAAACCAAAGTGGAATAAGGATCCGCAGTTTTTACTAAACCAGGCGAACCGGCCAAGGGAGTTGCGTCCCCCACCCAATATTGATACATGTAATTTGTCCCCGAGACCAATCCGGTTAATTCTAACCAAAATTTACCGCTGGTTGGGTCTTTTTTCATAGAGTGCGCTGATGTTGGCTGCCAGTTATTAAAACTCCCTGCCACATAAACAAAATCTTTTAAAGGTGCATCCAACACTAAAGTTGCTTTTGTCGCATCACCAGTATTGTAATTAATTCCGTCTAACAAACCATTAGCCATCGCGGCACTTATCGTTCCCGTATTTACAATCACACTGAATTTTTTAGTAATAACAGTAGTTCCTTGAGTAACTTCCAACTCATAGATTTGATTTCCGGTGATATTTGTGTGATTAAAAGTATAACTGGAAGCCGCTGTATTTATATTTAAATTTGTTCCGTTTGCCTTCAAAACATAACTGGCATTTCCTCCTGTATTAGAAGCTGAAATATTCAAACTGCCACCAGATGCAATAATTGTCGAACTGTTTTCTGCTGGAGAAGTTAAAGTTGCCTGAAAAGCTCCAACATTAAAAAAAGTATCAGCAGTCTGCATATTTCCGGCATCATTTCTTAAGACTACACAAATTTCTGTAATAGAGCTCGTATTTGGAATCCCAAAATAAGCATACAAATCCGGAGTAAGATCTAATTTATAAGTAGTTCCTGAAACCAATGTTAATGCGGGTTGTGTGGAATTATTACCCCAACTCCCTTTCACGTTTTGCCATCTTGTGCCATTAACAGTTAAACCAATATGCGCATATATTGTACCTGTATAACTGGCGAGTGGCGTTCCTGTTTTGTTAAAATTAAGAGTAACTGCACTACTTGCAATTGCAGGTGATGGCGTAGTTGTAAATTGGGAATAACTTATAGAGGTTATAAGTAAAATTAATAAAAGTAGATTTTTTTTCATGGCTAAGTATTAATTAAATTAAAAACTAAAAAAAAGGGCTACCCATAGATAGCCCTTAAAAATTTTTGAAATAAATTATCCTTGATTAGGAATCATTAAATAACTACCATCTAAATCATTAAAATAGATTTTGTATTTAGATTTTGCAACCGGTAGGTCACCTCCACTTGTTCCGTTATTTGGGAATCCTGAAAAAGCAGTGTTTCCACCCCAACTTACGTCCCATGCATTATTTGCTCTAAATTTAGCTTTACCATCATTTAATGGCAACAAATTTAATGACCAAACATGAGAATTGAACGTAGATTGGGTTAATGCTGTTGAAGCATCCCATTTTAATGGTGTGCTATCTCCAATGATACCTACGGTAGTGAAAGTTTTAGCAGCAGCTGCATTATACGTCACTAAAGTGTATTTTAATGTTTCAGTATTCATTGTAAAAGTATAATAGCCTTCCGTTGCAATAGTAAAAGATGCTGGATCTGGATCAGCTTCTGTAGGTCTAGCCACAATAGCACCATTATCTCCTTTACCATACATTGGAGCCCATTGTCCAAGTGTAGAAATTAATTTGAATGCACCCGCTTTGAAAAATCCAGTAAATTGATACAAACTTGGGTTTGTTCCGCTTCTGAATAAAGGTTGGTTTTTATTATTATTGTTCCATCCTGAAGCAGTTGCGTCGCCTACAAAATACCAGTCTTTAAATGCGTAAGGAATTAATCCAGTGTACGCATTAACTAAAATAGTCAGTGGAGTTTTAGACATCATTTTTTCAATTCCTGCTAAACTAGAAACTACTTTGACATCATAAGAACCCAGTTGATCAGGTGTTCCTCCCAATTGAATTACTGCTTGATTCAATGTTTTTACAGTTACTTCAATTTGAGTTGCTCCAGAAGTTCCTCCTAATTCAATTGCTTTTGTAAAATTTCCTCCTTTAACATCCATCAAAAGTTTGTACCCAATCTCTACATTACCAGCATAAGTTGCTTTGGTCCACACAAAACGTTCTATAACATCTTCCGCATTTTCTTCTAGTAAAACGTATGATTTATCATTTTCAGGCGCCACTAATTCAGGAGTATCCACTCCTTGAATTACTGGTCTGTCTTCTACATCCTCTACGCTACAAGACAAGGTAAGAACTGCGAATAAGGCAATTACTGATTTAGTTATATTTTTCATTTTTTATTTATTATTTAAATTTTATTAATACCCAGGGTTTTGTTTCAATTTATTGTTTGATGCTAATGCTGTAGCAGGAATAGGAAATAAATTTTTAAATGCTTGCGTTGGCGCACCACCCGCTACATTTCCTTTCCAAGGCCACACATAACTACCGCCTGTAAATTTACCAAAACGAATTAAATCCGTTCTTCGGTGTCCTTCCCAGTGCAGTTCTTTTGCTCGCTCGTCTAGAATCAGGTTAGCACCTGCAGCATCCGCAGTAAGAGCGCTTATCGTTGAAGCATTCGCTCTGGTTCTTAAAGCATTTACATATCCTCTGGCAGTTCCTAGATCTCCTACTTTACCAACTACCGCACATTCAGCATACATTAAATACGCATCGGCTAAACGGAACATTGGAAAATCAGAATCAGAAAAGTCTCCTGATTTATCTGAGCCCTGAACTCCGTTTACGGTCACATTTCTAAATTTCTGAATTGCGTATCCATCAGTAAATGTACCAATGTCAGCAATTTCTTTAGTTTGTCCATCGGTATAAAATTGACCTCTTGCGTCTGTAGTATTTTCACTAAACTTATTTACAAATGCTGATGTTGTTCTGATACCAGCCCAACCACCATTGATTCCAAATTCAGAAGCCTTCATAGTACCACCAACTGGTGCATGCGTCAAGAAAGTAGTCCCACCATACGTTTGCGTTCTTAGTCCATCAAAAGCAATTGCAAAAATGAATTCGTTTTGAGCTCCGTTTCTATCATTATCCGCAAAAAATAATTGGTTATAATTGTTGTGTAAAGTATACCCTGATCCTATTACTTTAGTAATCAAAGGCAATGCTCCTGCATAATTATCATTACCAATATATACTTTAGCATTCATGTATAACTTAGCTTGTAACATCCAGGCAGCAGCTTGATCCACACGATACGCCTCATTTGATTTTGGCGCTTTCAATTCTGGAATAATTGCTGTTAATTCGGCATCCACAAATTTGTATAATTCTGCTCTTGACGCATATTCCGGGTAGTAAAAACTCGTTGGGGAATCTTCAGTAACCAAAGAACCTCCGCCAAACATATCAATCAAGTGCCAATAGGTGAATGCTCTAATAAAACGCGCTTCTGCTCTGTAGGTTTTAATCTTTGCTATCAAAGCGGCATCAAGACCTCTGGAGGCTAATTTAGCATCCGTAGTTTGTCTTAAAAACTCATTACAGTTTACAATTTGAAAAGAAAATCGAGCAAATGTAGCCGTGATAAAACGGTCTAAAGAAGTCCATGTTTGTGAATGAAGGTCTTTTATTGTTCCGTCATTCCAGGCAATAACAGCTTCATCTGTTGTTAATTCCTGCATCAACCAGATCCCTCTGATGTATTGACTTTCCCCTTCATCAATTCCGGAGATATCTGGAGAACCAGCTGCAGTTTGCCCTGAAGTAGCAAATCCTGCGTATAACTTGGCCAGATTTTGTTTGTACGATTCCGGGGTGCTAAAAAACTGTTCTCCCGGAACTGCAACACTACTTGCCGGGGCTTGGCTCAAATCATCTGTACACGATGAGAATACCATCACGCACAGTAACAAAGAAATGCCCAATAATTTTATTTGTATCTTTTTCATTTTTCTTGCTATTTGTATTAGAAATTAACGTTTAAACCTAACGTGAAAGTAATTGGTCGTGGGTATAAATTCCCGTCTATACCTTGAGTCCTTCCAAGAACATCAACAACCTCCGGATCTAATCCTTGATATTTAGTTATTAACAAAACATTTTGTGCTGACAATGTCAATTTAACTAATGAAGACGTATTCTCTTTTTGATTGAAAGTATATCCAACACTTACGTTGTCTAATCTTACAAAAGACGCGTCTTGAATGTAATAATCAGATTCGAAACGTTTGGTATCATTAGATCTGAAACCTGTTTCCAAAACATTTTCAACTCCGTTTGACAAATCTGTGTTTCTGATCAAAATATTATTGAAAGATCCTTTACTGGAATCCACATTGTTGTAATTGTAATTACCCCATGATCCTCTCCAGTTCATTCCCATGTCAAAATTTTTGTAGGTCACACTAGTGTTAAACCCGTAAAAAACATCTGCTGCCGGTTTATGAAAACGGTATTTATCCAACTCTGATATTATTCCATCTTGATTTCTGTCAACATACACCCCATCTAAAGGTTTTCCGTTTACACCATACGCTTGCTCATACACGTAAAAAGAACTTGGTGCATAACCCACTTGGTGATTTTGAATAAAATTTCCGGTAGCACCTTCATAGCCTCCAACATTAATTCCTGGCGTATTAGGAAGTGTAGTAGTCAGCTTAGTGATTTTAGACTCTTGAAAGGTTACGTTTCCGCCAATTCTCCATTCAAAATCATCAGAACGAAATGGGATTACTTCTGCAGCAATCTCAATCCCCCTATTTTCAATTGTTCCTACGTTATAATTGTCAAAATTTGAAAACCCGAAGAAAGATGGATTTTGTGTGTACAATAATAAATCTTCTGTTGTTCTTTTGTACAAATCAACACTACCATTGATTCTATTGTTCAAAAATCCAAAATCCAACCCTGCATTCACAGTGGTGGTTTGTTCCCATTTTAAATTACTGTTGTACGGCTGTGGTCTGTAAGTAGTGTAAAACTGACTTCCAAACGGGTATTGAGCAGCAGTATTAGAGGCTAAATACAACGGAATAGATGGATAACTTATTCCAATATCCTGTTGTCCGGTAATACCCCAACCCCCACGGATTTTTAAGGTAGAAATACTACTTACGTCTTTCAAAAAGTTTTCTTCGTTCAGTTTCCAAGCCAAAGCAACAGCAGGGAAATTAGCCCAACGATTTGATTCTGTAAATCTTGAAGTACCATCACGTCTATAGGACAAAGTCACTAAATACTTATCGGCGATATTAATATTTGTTCTTGCAAAGAAAGACTGCAAGTTGATACGAGACGGAAAATTAGGATCTACCGTAGTGTTATTACTCTGAAAATTAAAATTGGAGGAGTAAAAAGTCTCTCTGAAATCTTGGTAGGAATACCCACCGGTAACATCAAAAACGGTATTGATTGATTCTACTTTTTTGTTGTAATTCAAGTACAAATCCATCAATTTATTGAAACGTGACTGAGTTCTTTCATACGTATTGTTGAAACCGGAACCGGAAAGTCCATTCAAAAAATTAGCTTCTGTATTACCAAATGAACGTCCTGTTAATTGATCGTATCCAAAATTAGCTACTGCTTTTAATTCTGGTAAAAAATGCATTTTATATTCGGTTTGAATATTTCCAATGCTTCTGTACGCTGTTCCAAAACTGTTTTGTTGTTCGATTTGAGACAATGGGTTTCTGCCTGCCAATTGGTTGATTTCAGTTGGAGACGTATACCATTGAAAAAAGGTTCCGTCAGGATTTCTTACCGCCTGTGTTGGATCAAAACGAATGGCTGAACCAATAGCACCACGATTACTATAATTACTATTAATCAGAGACGTATTATTATTCAATTCTATCTTTAAATGATCGTCAAAGAAGTTTCCGGTTATACCAGCAGACATTGTAGTACGCTCCACGTTATCTCTTTTTAAGATACCATTCAAATTAGCATATCCCACAGAGGCTCTGTACACTATATTATCAGAACCACCGCTTAGGGCAATATTATGATCTGTACCAATAGCTGTTCTGAATATTTCATCCTGCCAATCTGTATCAGCAGCACCCATCAACGCGATTTGAGCAGCATTTCCGTTAGCCGTTACAAAATCTCTGAATTGTGTACTTGATAAAGCATCTACTTTATTCGTGATTTCAGAAACCTGGAAGTTTGCATTATAATTAATTTGCATTTCCCCTGCTTTACCTTTTTTGGTAGTAATGATAATTACCCCATTCGAAGCACGAGATCCGTAGATAGCAGTTGCCGAAGCATCTTTCAAAACCGTAATCGATTCAATATTATTTTGATTAATAGTACTCAAAGGATTTCTACTTCCTTCTACGCCACCAGCAGCAACCGGCACACCATCAATAACATACAACGGATCGTTATTAGCAGATAGTGAAGAGCCACTTCTAATTCTGATAGTTGCACCTTCACCTGGAGAACCTCCTCCATTAATAACCTGCAAACCAGCTACTTTCCCTGTTATCATTTGATCTGCAGAAGTAACAGGTCCTTTATTAAAATCTTTGGAAGTCAGCACGGTTACCGCTCCTGTAGCATCTTTTTTCTTAACAGTCCCGTAACCCACTTGGATCACCACTTCTTTTAATTGATTGGCATCTTCTTCTAAAGACACGTTTAATGAATTTTGAGCAACATAAGTCACGACCGTATTGGTGTAACCAATATAAGAGAACACAATTTTATCCCCTCTTTTTACATTAGACAACTGATATTTACCATCAAAATCAGTAGAAACACCATTATTTGTACCCTGTACATTTATGTTTACTCCCGGAATTGGCTCTCCTGACACTTTATCAAGAACGGTTCCGCCAACAATATTCTGAGCCAGAACACTAAAAGGGAGCAGCAGTACTAAAATCAACAACTTTTTATAAATTGTTTTCATACATTTTCTTTAATTTAATTGAATTTTCCTTGAATTTTCAAGCGTAACTATTACTTCGAATGTTAAATTTATGTAAATTTTTGCACGCCCGACAAGAGCCCTTTTTAATTGGGTTACGAAAACGTAATAGTGTTGAAAACTTTTTGTTTTATTTAAATTTTAACCCGTTTAATTACCATTTGTAAAATTAAATTTTATCTTTATTACGAAATAAAATTTTACTCCCTCTCCACATGAAAAGGAAAATAACGCTTAAACAAATTGCCAAAGAATTAGACGTTTCTATTTCTACCGTTTCTAAGTCATTACGGAACAGTCCAGAAATAGGCGAGGAAACCAGACTTAAAGTACAAGCTTTCGCCAAATTTTACAATTACAAACCCAATAATATTGCGCTGAGCCTAAAAAACAGAAAAACAAAAACCATTGGAATTATCATCCCGGAAATTGTGCATCATTTCTTCTCCACGGTCATCAATGGAATTGAACAAGTGGCCAATGAAAACGGGTATAGCGTACTCATTTGCCTCTCAGACGATTCCTTTGATAAAGAAGTCCTGAATATGGAAATGCTCGCTAACGGCAGTATTGACGGATTCATTATGTCACTGTCTAAAGAAACCCAATTCAAAGGCGATTTTCACCACATTACAGAAGTCATCAATCAGGGAATGCCTGTAGTCATGTTTGACAGAGTTACGAACGATATCCTTTGCGATAAAGTCATTATAGACGATCAATCTGCAGCCTATGAAGCCGTTCAGAGCTTGATTAATAAAGGACGGAAAAAAATCGCCTTAGTTACCACTGTTGACTATGTGAGTGTGGGTAAACTTCGCACAGATGGTTATATCAAAGCATTACTGGACAATGACATCCCCTTCAATGAAAATCTTATTATCAAAATTGAAGATGTTGATACCTGCGAAATCACTATTGGAAAACTATTAGAAGACAAAGCCATTGATGCCGTCTTTGCTGTAAACGAACTTTTTGCAGTAACGATAATTAAAACTGCCAATAAAATAGGATTAAATGTCCCTAAAGACTTAGCCGTTATTGCCTTTACAGATGGTATCATTTCTAAATATTCTACACCTACTATTACTACTGTAAGTCAGAATGGTATCAAAATGGGAAATAAAGCGGCAAAAATGCTGATTGAAAGACTCGAATCTGAGGAAGATGAAGAAGATGAAAATTACAAAACTGAAGTAATTGAAACGCATCTGATAGAAAGAGAATCTACACATTAGATATTATACGTTTTCAGTTGCCTTCATAAAACTGCGACTGAAAACTGTGACTAATTTTTAAAACAGCTGTATTATATTCAGTACTACAACCTTGTAGTGAAAAATGTTTCTTTTTATTTGTATCTGAAAAACAAAAGTTTAAAATATATTTTTATATTTACCCCATCAAAGCCTCACTTTTACTTCGAAAATAAGACAAGTTTTGATAAGCATATCGCTTATCGTATTAATTTATAAATTACGATAATGGAAAAGCGTAGATTAAGTTTCTGGCAAATTTGGAACATGAGTTTCGGATTTCTGGGAATACAGATGGGTTTTGCACTGCAAAATGCTAATGCCAGCAGAATTCTTCAGATTTTTGGTGCTGATGTGCACGAACTATCCTGGTTTTGGATCATTGCCCCGTTGATGGGACTTATTGTACAGCCCATCATAGGCCATTACAGTGATAAAACGTGGGGAAAATTTGGAAGACGAAAACCCTTCTTTTTAGTGGGTGCTTTGTTGGCCTCCATTGGTTTAATATTAATGCCGCAAGCCGAAATTTTCATTGCTCTTTTGCCTGCCTTATGGGTAGGTGCCGGAATGTTGATGATTATGGATGCCTCTTTCAATATTGCTATGGAACCTTTCAGGGCTTTAGTAGGCGACAATTTAAGAACGGATCAAAGAACACTTGGATTTAGCGTACAAACCGCCTTAATTGGTTTCGGTGCCGTGATTGGTTCTTGGCTGCCTTATGTTTTGACGAATTGGTTTGGCGTTTCCAATAGAGATAAGGATGGCGGTGTTCCCATGCATTTGATTTTATCTTTTGTAATTGGAGCTGTTATACTTATAGGTTCTATCCTGGTTTCCATTTTTTCTACCAAAGAATATTCTCCGGAAGAGCTAGCCCAATTTGAAGACGAAATGGCGCATCAGAAAACCAAAGTGGCTGATGCCAATGCTAAAGAATCCAGCGTACTGGACATTTTTGATGATTTCAGAAAAATGCCTACCACGATGCGGCAATTGAGCTGGGTACAATTTTTCTCTTGGTTTGGTTTGTTTGGAATGTGGGTTTTTACCACTCCGGCCATAGCCCATCATATTTATGGTTTACCTATTTCGGACAGCAAAAGTGAGGCGTATCAAAACGCAGGAGACTGGGTTGGCGTGTTGTTTGGTATTTACAATTTGGTTTCTGCTTTCTATGCTTTTGCGTTGCCTTATATCGCAAAAAAAATCGGAAGAAAATTAACCCATTCCCTATCCCTTATTATTGGTGGCCTTGGATTAATTTCGATCTATTTTGTCCCTAACGAAAACTGGCTTATTCTTTCTATGGTTGCAGTGGGTATCGCTTGGGCTAGTATTCTATCTATGCCGTATGCCATATTAGCCGGATCGATCTCCCCAATGAAAATGGGAGTTTACATGGGTATTTTCAACTTCTTTGTCGTTATTCCCCAAATTATCAATGCCTTAATTGGCGGACCATTAGTTAAATATGTATACCATGACAATGCCATATTTGCATTAGTCACTAGTGGTGTCAGCTTTTTGATTGCTGCTGTTTTAGTAGTTAAAGTACAAGATGTTGATGACCTAATAAAACAATAATCAATGAATACAAAAGCATTTATATTCGACCTAGACGGAGTGATTGTAGACACGGCTAAATACCATTATTTAGCGTGGCAAAAAATTGCAAATGAATTAAATATCGAATTTACACTGGAACACAACGAATTACTAAAAGGAGTCAGCCGGGTGCGCTCTTTGGATATTATATTAGAACTAGGAAAAGTAACCGCCTCACAAGAAGACAAAGACCAATGGTTAGTCCAAAAAAACGAGGAATACTTATCTTATTTAGTGGATATGAATGAAAGTGAGATTCTTCCGGGAGTTTTTGAAATTTTAAAATTTTTAAAACAAAACAGCCAACCCATCGCATTGGGTTCAGCCAGTAAAAACGCCAGACCCATTCTAGAAAAAACAGGACTACTCTCTTATTTTGACGCTGTTGTAGACGGAAATGATGTGACCAATGCGAAACCCGATCCGGAAGTATTCTTAATGGCCGCAAAATTATTAAAAATAAAACCAGAAGATTCAATTGTTTTTGAAGATTCAGTCGCAGGAGTTCAAGCGGCGAATATTGGTAATATGACCAGCATAGGAATTGGGGAAGCAACTACTTTGCACGAAGCAAAATACATCTTCAACGATTTTACAGCTATCGATACCCAATTCATAGAAGAATTAATTAACAAATAACGAAACAAATTCAAAAAAGTAAAAAGGATAATATTATTTGTGCATCACAATAATTTTTAATCTTTGAATTTTTAAATTATAAAAAATGAATCAAGATTATATAAAACCAGACAATTGGTCTATCATAGAAGAAGGATTTGATGCCGAGTGTGTAAAATCATCTGAAAGTCTGTTCAGCATTGGCAACGGTGCTATGGGACAACGGGCTAATTTTGAAGAAAATTATACTGGTGAAACATTTCAGGGAAGTTATATTGCGGGAATTTATTATCCGGATAAAACCAAAGTGGGCTGGTGGAAAAACGGGTATCCGGAATACTTTGCTAAAGTTTTGAATGCACCAAACTGGATTGGAATTGATATTGAAATCAATGGAGAAAAATTAGATTTGAATACCTGTGCTGAAGTTAAAAACTTTCGTCGGGAGCTGAACATGAAAGAAGGTTGGTACCACCGCTCTTTTGAAGCCACTTTAAAAAACGGAACCGAAATCGCAGTTAGTATTCGTCGTTTTCTTTCAATCGTGTTGGATGAAGTTGGGGTTATCAATTATGAAATTACCCCTTTGAACAAAGATTCAAAAATCGTTTACAAACCTTATATTGATGCTGGTGTAACCAATGAAGATGCGAACTGGGAAGAAAAATTCTGGGAACCGCTTGATGTAAAAAAATCAGGAAATGAAGCTTTTGTAACGGCACAAACCTTCAAAACACATTTCAAAGTAACCACTTTCATGCAAAATAGCATTTTTACTAGTGGTGAAAAAACGGGAATTTCTCCTTCTAATATTGATGCAACTGCTGACAAAATTCAGTTTAGTTATGATGTAATTGTGGGACAGGGTCAAAAATCATCGATCCAAAAAATTGGCGGGTATACGGTTTCTTTAAACCATGAAAATACCATTACTGCTGCCGAAAAAGTGATTCAATCCGCTTTAGCAGTAGGCTATGACCAAATGTTGCAGGACCAGATTGATGCTTGGGCAAAAATTTGGGAAATGTCAGACATTACAATTGATGGCGATGTTAAGGCACAACAAGGAATTCGTTTCAATATTTTCCAATTAAACCAAACCTATTTAGGCAAAGATTCCCGATTGAATATTGGTCCAAAAGGTTTCACCGGAGAGAAATACGGAGGTTCTACCTATTGGGATACGGAAGCGTACTGCATTCCGTTTTACATGGCGACCAAAGATCAGGAAGTGGCTCGGAATTTATTGACGTACCGTTACAATCAATTGGATAAAGCCATTGAAAACGCTACTAAATTAGGATTTACTAACGGAGCAGCTTTGTATCCAATGGTGACGATGAACGGCGAGGAATGTCATAACGAATGGGAAATTACTTTTGAAGAAATTCATAGAAACGGAGCTATCGCTTTTGCCATTTATAACTTTTACAGATACACTGGCGATTACAGTTATATTCCTGAAAAAGGACTGGAAGTATTAATAGGAATTGCTCGTTTCTGGCATCAAAGAGCGAATTTTTCGACTAATTTAAACCAATATGTAATTCTTGGCGTTACGGGTCCAAACGAATATGAGAACAACGTAAACAATAATTTTTACACCAATTATATTGCAAAATGGTGTCTGGAATATACCTACGAACAAATTCAGAAAGTATCGCTGGAATATCCTTCGGATCACAAAAGAATTACAGAAAAGGTAAAAATCTCCGATTCCGAATTACAGTCTTGGAAAAAAATTTCGGACAATATGTACTTCCCTTTTTCGGAAGAACATAATGTGTACTTGCAACAAGACGGTTTCTTGGACAAAGAATTGGTTCGTGTAGTTGATTTGGATAAAAGCCAAAGACCCATCAATCAGAAATGGTCTTGGGATAGAATTTTGCGTTCGCCATACATCAAACAAGCCGATGTTTTACAGTGTTTTTATTTCTTTGAAGATCATTTTTCGAAAGAAGAACTGAAAAACAATTTTGAATTTTATGAATCCTTTACGGTTCATGAGAGCTCCCTTTCGCCCTGCGTACACTCGATTCAAGCCGCTTTATTAGACAAAATGGACATGGCGTACTCGTTCTATTTGAGAACGTCACGTCTGGATCTTGATGATTACAATAAAGAGGTCGAAGAAGGGTGTCATATAACATCAATGGCCGGAACATGGATGAGTATCGTAGAAGGTTTTGGCGGAATGAGAGTTAAAGATGATACGCTTCATTTTTCTCCAAAAATCCCAAAACAATGGAAAGGCTATTCGTTTAAAATCAACTTTAGAAATCAAATTCTGAAAGTAGCGATCAATCATAAAGAGACTTCATTTACAATTCTTGGAGATAAAGAATTGGAAATTGTGGTAAATGGCAAGACTCTTGTGGTCACTACTGAAAATTTAGTCTCCGTAAACTAACATTTGCTAGAACTTGTAGTTAATTCTATCATTTGAACCCAAGCCTTGCTAGGCTTACTGACAATCCCAATATCTATTGGGATTGTTCGATTGAAAACTACTCTTAAATAAAAAAAGAATGGCCTCTAAAATGCTGAAATAGTTCTTTTCAAACATGAATCCGTTTTATTTGAAGCCAATACAACATTAAATAGCACTAAAAAATACATACAATGAAGAAAACAGATCAATTTCCGTTCTTAAACAGAAGCTTTCTAAAAAAAATAACTTTATTCCTTTTTTTTATGTCAATAACTGTACATGCGCAAATCGACAAAGTGGAACCCCCTTTTTGGTATGCAGGAATGCAGAATCCAGAGCTGCAAATTCTTTTTTATGGCAAAGGCATTGCTCAAAACCAAGTAACGGTTTCTAATGGCATA
The DNA here is from genome assembly GCF_003984825.1 of Flavobacterium sp. RSP46. Lineage (NCBI taxonomy): Bacteria > Pseudomonadati > Bacteroidota > Flavobacteriia > Flavobacteriales > Flavobacteriaceae > Flavobacterium > Flavobacterium sp. RSP46. The sequence continues at coordinate 413,278 of NZ_RYDM01000001.1, read as the reverse complement.
AAAATAACCGACGTAAAAAGAACGGAAAATCCCAACTACCTATTTGTTACCATTGACACTAAAAAAGTGGTGGCATCAGATCTGATTTTTACCTTTAAAAACAACAGTAAAGAAACCTTTACACAAAAATACAGCCTTAAGAAAAGAAGAGAAAACTCAGCGCAACGCAAAAGCTTTGACGCTTCGGATATGATGTATTTGTTGATGCCAGATCGCTTTGCCAACGGAAACAGAAACAACGATAGTGAAAATTCAACCCAAGAAAAATACAATAGAGAATTACCCGGAGGAAGACACGGTGGCGATATTGAAGGGATTATAAAAAATCTGGATTACATAGCAGAACTAGGTGCAACAACAATTTGGAGTACACCACTGTGCGAGGATAATGACGCTGCTTTTTCGTATCACACCTACGGACAATCTGATGTGTATAAAATAGATCCCCGTTACGGAACCAATGAAGATTATGTTCGATTGGCTGCTGAAATGCATAAAAAAGACCTGAAACTGGTGATGGATTACGTGACGAATCACTGGGGAATTGAACATTGGATGATCAAGGATTTACCCACAAAAGAATGGATCAATCAATTTGACACCTACACCCAAACAAATCATAAAAGAACAGTTATTCACGACACCAATGCCTCTGAAATTGATAAAAAAATCACGCTGGACGGTTGGTTTGTCCCATCGATGCCCGATTTAAATTTGAAGAATCCGTTGACTTTAAAATACTTGATTCAAAATGCCATTTGGTGGATAGAATATGCTGATTTAGATGGCTTCAGAGTCGACACCTACAATTATTCTGATCCAAAAGGAATTGCAAAATGGACCAAATCCATAACCGATGAATACCCCAATTTTAATATTGTAGGCGAAGTCTGGATGCAAAGTCAAGCGCAAATGGCGTATTGGCAAAAAGACAGTAAAATTGCAGCAATACAAAATTACAATTCATATCTGCCAAGTGTAATGGATTTTACATTATATGAAGCAGTCACTAAAGTTTTCAATGAAGATGACGGCTCTTGGGACAAAGGAATGGTAAAACTCTATGACAATTTTACCAATGATTTTCTGTATCCTAATGTCAATAATATGTTACTATTTGCAGAAAATCATGATACCAATCGCATCAATCAAACCTATGGGAACGATATCAGAAAATACAAAATGGCAATGACTTTGATGGCTACCGTTCGCGGGATTCCACAATTGTATTACGGAAGCGAAATAGGCATGGCCGGTGATAAAAACAAAGGTGATGCAGCTATTCGTCTTGATTTTCCAGGCGGTTGGGAAGGCGATAAAAACAATGCTTTTACGAAGGAAGGACGAACTCCGGAGCAAAACCACTATTTTGATTTTACCGCCAAATTGTTCCAATGGAGAAAAACAAAAGCAGTGGTTCATTTTGGAAAAACAACCCATTATATTCCGGAAAATAATATCTATGCTTATTTTAGATACAATGCAAATGAAACGGTAATGGTTTTAATGAACAACAGCAACGAAACCAAGACGGTAAACACACATCGTTTCGAAGAAAATATCAAAGACTTTAAAACTGGAAAAGATGTCATTTCTGAACTCACCTTTGACGTGACGAACGAAATTATAATCGAACCTAAATCTGTTTTGATTTTAGAACTGAAGTAATTCACACTCTAAAATACAAGAATCCGGAGAACTACTGAAAAAAATACCAGATACTGACTGCTGCTCCTTGAAAAAGAAGCTCCAGCAAAAAAATAATTATTCAATTTAAAAAAAAATGAAAAAAAAATCTTTACTATTAATTCTATCCGTGCTCGCTTTTTGCGTGAGTTGTTCCGGTACCAAACCTGTTACGGAAAACAACACTCCAATAAAAAAGACAAAAAAAACCCCTTTTGTCTGGGAAGGTGCTAATGTCTATTTCCTTATGACAGATCGCTTTAATAATGGTGATCGTTCCAATGACATTACTTTAAACAGAACTAAAACTACAGGAAAACTTCGTGGTTTTGAAGGAGGAGATATCAAAGGAATTACTAAAAAAATTGAAGAAGGTTATTTTGACAAACTAGGGATAAATGCCATTTGGTTTACTCCTGTAGTGGAACAAATTCATGACGCTGTAGATGAGGGCACTGGATTGAGTTATGGCTATCATGGCTATTGGGCCAAAGATTGGACGGCATTAGATCCCAATTTTGGAACTAAAAAAGAATTAGCTGAATTAGTAAAAAAAGCGCATGCACGAGGAATCAGAATCATTCTTGACGGCGTCATTAATCACACCGGTCCTGTGACTGAAATAGATACTGTTTGGCCAAATTACTGGGTTCGTACCAATCCGGTTTGTGATTATAAAAATTATCAAAATACAACAACCTGCACTTTGGTGGCCAATCTTCCAGACATCAGAACTGAAAGCACCCAGAATGTAGACTTACCTCCTTTTCTTGTCGAAAAATGGAAAAAAGAAGGTCGATACGAACAGGAAATGAATGAGTTAGATGCTTTTTTTTCTCGGACAGGCTATCCTAAAACTCCAAAATATTACATCATAAAATGGCTGACAGACTACGTTGCTGATTATGGGATAGACGGCTACAGAGGAGATACCGTAAAACATACAGACGAAACCGTCTGGGCAGATTTCAAAACGCAATGTGACTATTCATTTGAGACTTGGAAGAAAAAAAACCCTACAAAAGTACTGGATAACAACTCCTTTTACACCATTGCCGAAGTCTATAATTATGGTATCAGCGGCGGACAAGATTTTGATTTTGGAGATAAAAAAATAAACTATTTTAAAAATGGTTTCAACAATATGATCAATTTTGAGTTCAAATGGGACGCCCAAAAAGACTATGAATTCATATTCTCAAAATACTCGGACAAGCTCAACACCGATTTAAAAGGATACAGTGTTTTAAACTATTTATCCTCACATGATGACGGCGCTCCATTTGATGCAAAACGCACCAAAAGCATCGAAGCCGGTACAAAATTATTGTTGAGTCCGGGACTTTCTCAAGTATATTATGGTGATGAAAGTGCACGTCCCTTAGTAATTGAAGGTACAAACGGCGATGCTACCTTACGCTCCTTTATGAACTGGAAAGACATAAAATCCAATCCTGAAACTAAAAAAATACTGACACACTGGAGAAAATTAGGAAAGTTCAGAAAGAACCATCCTGCTGTGGGAGCTGGAATTCACACCATGATTTCGGACACGCCCTACACATTTTCAAGAACATACACTAAAGGAACTTTCACAGACAAAATAGTGGTTGGTCTGGATCTCTCTACTGGCAAAAAAGAAATTATTGTAGCCCCTATTTTTGAAGATGGATCTAGAGTAAGAGATGCCTATTCCGGAAAAGAAGCCAAAGTTTCAAAAGGAAAAGTGACTATTCGAACCGACTTTGATATTGTTTTATTAGAAATGCGAATCAAGGGTTAAGAAGATAGATGTTCTTTTGGAGATAAAATTTATCAAAACAAAGAATTTTTATCTGATTTTGAAAAAGAAAAAAACGCTGTAATGTTCACACCCGTTAAAGCAGTAAAAGGAGAATCTCAAGAAATTAGAAATAGAGATAAAGTTTCAAACGACTTGTATTCAACAGCAGTATCAAGAATTAGACAACCTATTGAATCCCTTTTTAATTGGTTGATTGAAAAAACCAATATTCAAAGAGCATGCAAAGTTAGATCCACAAAAAGATTATTAGGGCAGCTGTTTGGCAAGATAGCAGCTGCCTTTATAAACTTAATATTTTAACCCTTGATTCGCATTTGTAATTAATTATAAACCCGAAGCACATTTCCATTGACTTGAACGCGATACTGCTTCATAGGATATTGTAAAGTTCCTTGTCCGGTAAATAAACTGTATTCTTTACCGTCGCATCCGCAAACGGCATTTATCCCATTTATGGTCATGGTAGAACAAGAACTCATCGCTTGATTGGGACAAGCGGCATCAAAAGCATTGTAACCACTGCCTGTATTGAAAACAATAACACCTCGAGCGCCTATTCCGGATACATAAACCGCATTACTAACGAATTTAAGATTAGAGTATTCCGGCAAATTCAGGTTCAGGTCTACGGCGAAAGTATAATTAGGCACAAATGGATTGGTGTTGTCAAAACCAGAATCACTACACGAAAAAAATAAAGGAATAACAACGAAGAGCAGCAGAATTTTTTTCATTTTAAAATAGTGTCGAAGTATTAGTGAAACAAATTTAATTTATTTAACTTTGAATTATATATGATTAACATATATTTATCGACGAAAAAATAATAATAATATCTTTGTGGAAAGAAATCCCGTCCTGATGGGATTTTTTCTATTTATATAAATGAAGAATTTATGAGTACAGTATCGTATTACACAGCAGAAGGCTTAAAAAAATTAAGAGAAGAATTAGATTATTTAAAAAGCGTAATGCGCCCAAAAGCATCGGCTGATATAGCTGAAGCACGAGATAAAGGTGATCTTTCTGAGAATGCAGAATACGATGCCGCAAAAGAAGCACAAGGGATGCTGGAAATGCGTATTGCCAAAATGGAAGAAGTACATTCTAACGCCAGATTGATTGATGAAACCCATCTGGATGTTTCTAAAGTATTGGTATTATCCAATGTAAAAATCAAAAACCAAACGAACGGAATGGAAATGACTTATACATTAGTTGCCGAAAGTGAAGCCGATTTAAAAACAGGTAAAATCTCGGTAACCTCACCTATTGGAAAAGGTTTGTTAGGAAAATCAGTTGGAGAATTTGCTGAGATCACGGTTCCAAACGGTGTGTTGAAATTCGAAATTTTAGAAATATCTCGCGACTAATTAAAGGTTTATTCGGTTAACCGATTAATCGATTCAACAATTAACCAATTTCACAATGTCAAGTATATTTACCAAAATTATAAACGGAGAAATTCCGTGCTACAAGATTGCTGAAGATGTAAATTTCTTGGCTTTTTTGGATGTAAATCCAAATGCAAAAGGACACACACTTTGTATTCCGAAACAAGAAATTGATAAGATTTTTGAGATGGAAGATGATTTATATATTGGACTGATGCAGTTTTCTAAAAAAATCGCAGTTGCGCTTGAAAAAACGGTTCCGTGTAAACGAATCGGAATGGCAGTTGTAGGACTTGAAGTTCCTCATGCGCACGTTCACTTGATTCCATTGAATGAAATGGATGAAATGCGTTTTCAAAATAAAGTATCGCTGTCCAAAAATGAATTTGAAGCGTTGGCAGAAAGTATTAAAACCAATTTGTAAATTTGCACAAATAAAACAAATTGGTATGATTTTAGTTTAAAAGGGAATAGGTGAAAACCGATTCCCTTTTCTATTTTAGAGAACTTAAGTAAGTCGAAAGTTTAAAAGTCGTAAAGTCAAAAGAATTAACTTTAAGTAAAATAGCTTTAAATCAGATTGTTAAATAATTTTATCCTGATTTTAAAATACGACATTATACCATGGTTATTACTTACATTCGAGGCTATGAAAAATATATTTTTGTTGCTTACCTTCTTTTTCTCCTTTATGAGTGTTGGACAGGTCAATCCCGGATATCTATTGGTTGATGCTAAAACGGCAGCTATTCCAGCTAATTCAACTATATCTACTGAAGCTATTGCCAATTATATCAATGCTAATTTTAAAACAGAAACCGATAAAATAAGAGCTGATTTCTATTGGACCGCATCTAACATCAGCTATGATGTTGCGAATAGGTATGCCGTAAATTCCCATGAAACGGGAGCTGAGAAAATCACGAAGACATTAAAAACTAAAAAAGGGGTTTGCATTCATTATGCAACGGTTTTTAATGCGCTTGTGCAAAAGATAGGAATCCAATCCTATATCATTGAAAGATATACCAAACAAAACGGAAAAGTAAGTGACTTGGCTCATGCTTGGACAGCAGCTGAAATTGACAAAAAGCGGTTGTATTGTTGAATGATTTTATACACTATCGAAACAATAAGTTTAAGCCTTCTTTTTCAGATACTGAAATTAGCCGTATGATTGAAATTCCGAGAATGAAACTGGTAAAGTGTCAAAACGATATGTATATCGTGGGTTCCGTTGGTAATCAAAACGTTTCTAATGTCACATCGATTAAAAAATCAATTGGAGCCTCTTTGGCGCAAGCCGAAGAGCACGCATTGTTTGTTAAAAATTATTTGAGTAAGTCCAAAATAGTCAGAAAAACAATGTTTTCTAAAGTTACATAGTTTGGAGTTCCATTACGCTAGGTTGCTTTTTTTTAAACTCACTTGCATGGTGGTTCCTTTTCCAATTTCGGAGTTCAGTACTTTGATGGTTCCTTTGTGGTATTCTTCCACGATTCTTTTGGTTAGTGAAAGTCCCAATCCCCATCCGCGTTTTTTAGTGGTAAATCCAGGTTCGAAAATGGTTTTAAATTGTTGTTTTTGAATTCCTCCGCCAGTATCAGAAACATTTATTTTTACATAATCCCCTTCTTGTTCAATTTCTAAAGCTAATTTTCCTTTTCCTTTCATTGCATCGATGGCGTTTTTTACTAAATTCTCGATGGCCCAACTGTGCAGCGTAGGATTAAGAGATACCATAATAGGAGTTTTTGGCGCTTGGAACGAAAACTCAATTTGTTTGGAGAATCGGGATTGCAAATAGTCGTAAGATTGTTGTGTTTCGGCTACAATATCTTTGTTTTCTAATTTGGGTTCCGATCCTATTTTCGAGAAACGATCGGTTATGGTTTGCAAACGCTCAATATCTTTTTCAATTTCGAAAGTAGTACTTTCATCCATGTTTTCAGATTTCAGGAGTTCAACCCAACCAATTAATGAAGAAAGTGGTGTGCCTATTTGATGCGCCGTTTCCTTCGCCATTCCTGCCCAAAGTTTGTTTTGTGTTGCCATTTTGGTGCTTCTATAAAAATTATAAACTAAACCGCCAAAAAGCACTATGATCAGCACTAAAGCAACGGGATAATATTTCAATTTATTCAGTAAAGCCGAGTTGCCGTAATATAATTTTTGAAATTTCCCAGGGACATACTCAATGACTATGGGTACGTTTTCGTTTTTTAAGTTCTGCAAGAATGCGACTGCCTTTGAATTATTTTTTACAATAGCGTCGTCAATATTTACGGTGTTTATGATGCTGTCATTCTCTGTCAGTATAATAGGAATTGAAGTGTTGTCACTGAAAATTTGCAGCGGAAGATCAACATCTGTATTTTCATTGGCATTAATGAGTGTTTTTTGGGCTTGTGCCCAAAGATTCATTTTTAATCGTTCTTCGTTTTTGAAGATTTGAAAAAAAGTGTATGTGTTCCAAAGAATCAGTGAAATGATTAAAAAAGAGGCAGAAATTATAATCCAACGGGTTGTATTTCTTCTTTCAGAAAACTGCATAAATGAAAATTTGAATTATAAATATAACGAAATAAACGCTGTGGTATTTTAGTTTTAAAGAAAGATTTTTTTTTAGAGTAAATTCAGATGTAATTTTATTCTAATTGGATATACTCTTTCATAAACTGATCCGATTTGTTTACTTTTGTAGAGTACAGCTATAAAGTAAAAAATATGATTACGATTGATCCTAAAAGTATCGAAACGGCAAAATTACAAGGCTATTTGCAAAGTTCAGTTGGACCTAGACCTATTGCTTTTGCCAGTACTATGGATGCGGAAGGTAATGCTAATGTATCGCCTTTTAGTTTTTTTAATGTGTTCAGCGCCAATCCTCCAATCCTTATTTTTTCACCAGCAAGGCGCGTTCGTGATAATTCGATAAAACACACGTTGATCAATGCTGAAGCAACTCGGGAAGTAGTCATTAATGTGGTGAATTATGACATGGTACAACAGATTTCGCTGGCCAGTACAGAGTATGCTCATGGTGTGGATGAGTTTTTAAAATCAGGCTTGACTCCGATTGCTTCAGAGGTGGTGAAACCCTTTCGAGTAAAAGAATCACCGGTTCAATTTGAATGCAAAGTCACTCAGATTATTCCGCTGGGAACAGAAGGAGGTGCGGGGAATTTAGTACTGTGTGAAGTTGTTCGCATTCATATTGACGAGTCTGTTTTAGACGAAAATGGTGCGATTGATCAATATAAAATTGACTTGGTTTCCAGGTTAGGCAGCAATTGGTATTCCAGATCAAACCAAGGGCTTTTTGAAGTGCCAAAACCCTTGTCTACTTTAGGAATTGGAGTGGATGCCATTCCAAATTTTGTTAAAGAAAGTTCGGTTTTTAACGGAAATGATTTAGGGATGTTAGGGAATATAGAAGCCTTGCCCACAATGGAAGAAGTTAGTATATTTGTAAAACAGAATTTTGCTGTAAAAGGAGTTTTAAGTGCTGATGACCAGCAAAAAGTACACTTGGAGGCAAAAAAATACCTGAATGAGAATGATGTCTTATCGGCTTGGAAAGTACTTTTGGCAAAAAAATAATATAAATAACATTAAAAACAACGAAGATGGAAGTTACAGGAAAAATTAAAATGCTTGGGGATGCAAAAAATGTGGGAAGCGGAAGTTTCTTAAAAAGAGAATTGGTCGTAACCACCGAGGAGCAATATCCACAACATATTTTAGTAGAATTTGTACAAGATAAATGCGATTTATTGAACAGTTTTAAAGTAGGTGAAGCGGTTAAAGTTTCGATCAATTTAAGAGGACGCGAATGGGTTGACCCACAAGGAGTGACTAAATATTTTAATGCAATTCAAGGATGGAGAGTAGAAAGAGTAGCCACAGAAGCCACTGCTGCTCAAATGCCTCCGATGCCGGCTACTGAAGCATTTGCACCAGCAACAAACCTAAACGAAGAAGAAGCAGACGATTTGCCTTTCTAAGGGATGAAAAAGTTAGAATTTAGAAGTCAGAAGTTTGAGTTTTACTTGAATTTCTGACTTTTTTATTTTTTGAAATTGGTATTGATTTTTGAAATTGAAAAATGTATTATTTATCCCCAACCTTATTTTTCCCTCCTGTTGACCAAGCCAATTGCGATGGAATTTTGGCCATTGGAGGTGATTTGTCCCCGGAACGCTTGCGACTTGCGTATCAAAGCGGCATTTTTCCTTGGTTTGAAGCGGGAGAACCTATTATGTGGTGGTCTCCAAATCCCAGAATGGTGCTATTTCTCGATGAATTGATTGTATCTAAAAGCATGCGAAATATCCTGAACCGGAATATTTTCAGTGTTACTTTCAATCAAAATTTCAGAGATGTAATTTCAAATTGTCAAAATATAGAACGTGACGGTCAAAACGGGACTTGGATTACCAATGACATGATTGAAGCCTATTGTAAGCTGCATGAAGTAGGAATAGCAAAATCGGTTGAGGTTTGGCAAGATGAGGTTTTAGTTGGTGGTTTATATGGAATTGATTTGGGAGGTATTTTTTGTGGTGAAAGTATGTTCTCGAAAGTATCTAATGCGTCGAAAACGGCTTTTATAGCTTTGGTCAACCAATTAAAAAAAGAAGATTACAAACTTTTGGATTGTCAGGTTTATAATCCGCATCTTGAAAGTTTAGGTTGCAGGGAAATCGACAGAACAGATTTTATCAAAATATTAAAAAGCAAATAACTCTTAAAATTCCAGCTTCTTAAAACTCCAATCCAGCGTATTAAAAAGAACCAATTCATTTTCCAATGTCGGTAAATCCATAACAAGTTTCAACGTTTCATGCGCCATCATGGTGCCAATAATTCCCGGAAGTGTGCCCAATACTCCGTTCAAATTACAATTAGGAACATCTTTAGGATTTGGAGGTTTCGGGAATAAGTCCCGAAGATTTTTATTTCCATTATGGTTAAAAACGGCCATTTGCCCCTCGAATTTTAAGATGCTGCCGTAAATCAATGATTTACCTAATGTTACGCAAGTATCATTTACCAGATAACGGGTTTCAAAGTTATCACAACCATCAACAACTACATCAAAATCCATGATGATTTTTTTGGCGTTTTCTACCGTTAATTTTTCTTCAAAAGCAATAATACTTATCAATGGATTTAAAGTTTCCAAAACTGATTTTGCCGTGATTGCTTTTAATTGACCAACGTGCCTCTCCGTATATAAAATTTGACGGTGCAAGTTGTGCAATTCAATTTTGTCAAAATCAACTATACCAATAGTCCCTACTCCAGCGGTTGTTATATAGTGTAAAACAGGACAACCCAGTCCCCCTGCGCCGATCACTAAAACTTTCGCTTTTTTGAGTTTTTCCTGTCCGGAATCGCCTATTTCCGGCATCATCATCTGGCGGTTATAGCGTAAAAAATCCTGAATGATACTCATTTTTTTAGTTTTAAAGTTGAAAAGTCATAAAGTTGGACAGTTATAAAGTCAAAAGTCATAAAGTTGGAAAGTTTTAAAGTCAAAAGTTAAAAACAAGTCAATTCGAGCGCAGTCGAGAACTTTTTTAAAGTTAGTTGCTATTAGTAATAAATATTAAGGTGTGGCCCCATGTTGCTTTCTAAATTTTTAGACTCTTGTCTCTTGTCTAATTTTTTTGTTGATTTCTAAACTTTTAGACTTTCGACTTTTGACTAAAATTTCTGTCCCAATCTTTCCAAACGGGTTCATATCCTTTACTGTAAATGACTTTTGCAATCTCTGCCGCAGAACGTTCGTCACTGATTTCAAATTGCTCCAAGGATTGTGGGTCAACTGAATAACCCCCAGGATTAGTTTTAGAACCTGCACTCATACTAGTGATTCCAATGGGAATAATATTATCCCGGAATTTTTCGTTCTCCCGGGTAGACAGGGAGATTTCTAAGTCTTCATTCCACAAACGGTAGGCACAAATGAGCTGGGTCAAATCAGCATCATCCATGATAAAGTTGGGTTTAATTACACCTTCTGCCGGTCGTAATCTGGGAAATGAAACTGCATATTTCGTTTGCCAATACGTTTTTTGTAAATAATCTAAATGCAAGGCATTAAAAAAACTGTCAGTGCGCCAATCTTCTAATCCCAATAAGACACCCAAGCCTATTTTATGAATGCCCGCAGTTCCTATGCGATCGGGTGTTTCTAAACGAAAATCAAAATTGGATTTCTTTCCTTTGGTATGGTACTGTTTGTAAACATCACGGTGGTAGGTTTCCTGATAGACTAAAATCGAATAGACACCGGCTTCGTGTAATTGTTCGTATTCTTCTGTTGACAAGGGTTGTACTTCGGCTGAAATGGTGGAGAAATCGTTTTTTATCTGAGCAATTGCCTTTAGAAAATAATGAATGTTTACGGTCTGATTGGCTTCGCCTGTAACTAATAAAACATGATCAAATCCTGCTTTTTTTAAGACTTTAATTTCTTGCGTAATTTCATTTTCGGTCAGTGTTTTTCGTTTGATTTTGTTGTCTAAACTAAACCCACAATACGTACAAATGTTTTGGCATTCGTTGCTTAAATACAAAGGCGCATACATTTGAATCGTTTTGCCAAATCTTTTTTTGGTTGATTCCTGTGTGAGTTGTGCCATTTGCTCTAAGTAAGGTTTGGCAGCTGGCGAAATCAATCTCAGAAAATCATCGAGACTGCGTTTTTTTTTGTCTAACGCAGATTCGACTTCTATCGAAGTGGTATGGTATATTTTTGTTTTGATTGTTTCCCAATCGTAGTTGTCAAAAACCGATCTAAATGTGTTCATTGTTTTATTTTTTTTCGCAAAAAGGATATGCGGTTTTTGGCACGCAGATTCTGCAAATTTTCGCAGATTTTTTTAACCGTTTTTTTTAATTTTAGCTGTATAAATATGTGAAATCTGCGTGCTAATTTGTAATCCTTAATTATAATTTATTTGCAATTCGTTTAATGTCATCTAAAATAGTGACTGTATTAAAATTGACAAGTAGGCCTAATTTTTTATTAGTAAGTTTTAAATAGTTTGTAATTTGTTTGTAATGAATAGGTGCTAAATCTTCGACAGATTTCAATTCAATAATTACTTTGTCTTCTACTAATAAATCAATTTTAAAAGCAACATCTAATATGATGCCATCGTAAGGAATAGTGATTTCTAATTGTCTTTCAACTTTTAAATTTATTTTAGTTAATTCATAATACAAAGCGCTTTCATAAACAGATTCAAATAAACCTGGACCGAGTGTATTGTACACTTTGAAAATGGCTCCTCTTATTTTGAATGATATGTCGTTTTCGGTCATTTTTAAGAATTTAAAAATTAGTACTAATTAAAAACTAAATGTAGTTATTTTGATACAACTATAAATTTCTGTAGTCTATAAATTGTGCGAATTTTTGCACATTCTTTTTTATTTCCCATCTGTGTAAATCTGTAAAATCTGCGTGCCATTTTTTCAACAGTTTTCTTGTAAATAGACCAAAAACATATTACTCATACAAAAACGCGGTCAAAGGACTTGAAGCCATTGCACGATTTACTTTTTGGGCTAATTGTGCTTCGTAGGCTTTTCGACCTGCAATAACGGCTTCTCTGAAAGCCTCTGCCATCAATATAGGATTTCTTGCCACGGCAATTGCTGTGTTTACTAAAACCGCATCAGCTCCAAGTTCCATGGCTTTTGCTGCGTCGGATGGTGCGCCAATTCCGGCATCTATAATCACGGGAACTCTGCTCTGTTCAATTATTATTTCTAAAAAATCGATCGTTTTTAATCCTTTGTTGCTACCAATTGGAGAACCTAAAGGCATCACCGCCGAAGTTCCTGCGTCTTCCAGTCGTTTACATAAAACGGGATCCGCATGGATGTAAGGCAAAACGATAAACCCTAATTTGGCTAAAGCTTCCGTAGCTTTTAAGGTTTCGATTGCATCTGGCATTAGATATTTTGGATCAGGATGAATTTCCAGTTTAAGCCAATTGGTCTCCAACGCTTCTCGTGCTAGTTGTGCCGCAAAAACGGCTTCTTTGGCATTTCGTGCGCCAGAAGTATTGGGGAGCAAATTAATTAGCGGGTGTTTGAGATGGGATAAAATGGTATCGGTTTCGGTTTCTAAATCGATACGTTTTAGCGCTACGGTTACTAACTCGGTTCCAGAGGCTAAAATGGCTTCTTCCATCTGTTGATTAGAACCGAATTTTCCTGTGCCTAAAAACAAGCGGGATTGAAAGGTCTTGTCTCCTATTTTAAATGGTACCATATAATTTGTCGTTAAGTTGAGTAATAAGTTGTGATGGATTTTCGCTTTGGGTGATCAAACCAGAAACGGCAATACCCTGAATTCCGTTTTCCATCAGGTCTTCAACGTTTTCTAGTGTGATTCCTCCAATGGCATAAATGGGAATTTGGATGTTTTTTATTTTCATTTGTTGGATAATCAATCGATACCCTTCCAATCCTAAAATGGGACTTAGATTTTGTTTGGTTGTCGTAAATTGAAATGGACCCAGACCTATATAATCACAGTTTTCGGCTGTTCTTTGGAATACATCTTCAAAAGTATTTGCCGTTCCTCCAATAATTTTTGTTTTTCCTAAAATTAGTCTTGCTTCTTCCACTTTCATGTCACTTAAACCCAAATGAACGCCATCGGCATCCAATTGCTTTACCAAATGCACGTTGTCATTGATGATAAAAGTGGCTAAATATTCTTTACATAACATTTTTACGGCTTCCGCCAAAGTGAAAACTTCAAGCGCGTTTTGATTTTTGAATCGCAATTGTATCCAATGGCAGCCATTGTCCAGTGCTTTGTGAATGTTGTGCAATTGTTCTTCGACAGTATTTCCTTGCGAAATGTAGTGTAGCTTATTATACATGATGGTATCCTAATTTGGTTTGATTAGATTGTAAATAGGTTTCTATATATTTTTTGGCATTGATGCAAGCTGTTTTCAGGTCTAATCCCAAAGCTAAATTGGCTGTAATCGCTGATGATAATACACAGCCAGAGCCGTGTTTCTCGAAAACCGAAGTGTTATTTGGCGTAAGCATGAAGATTTCCTTTCCGGTATACAAACAGTCAACACCAATTGCCAGAGGATTGTGACCACCTTTTAGCAATACAGCACAATGTTTTGACAGCTCGTGAGCAATTAATTCAGGATTTTTTTCTGCTGCGGAAAGCTGTAAAATTTCATTGTAATTGGGTGTTATCAAATCTATTTTTTTCAATATTTCGATCAAAACAACTTGATTTTCTATAGTTATAAAACGAAATTTGGTTGTAGATTTTAAAACGGTATCCCATACAATCTTTGTTGTAGGTGAACGTTTTTTTATAGCAAAAACAATTTTTTTTAAATAATCCAGTGAAGGAACAATTCCAATTTTTACGGCTTTGATAGCATAATTTTCAAACAATTTGTCCAATGATCTCAAAACGAAAGCTTGGTCAGTCCAGTGCATTTCGAAGAACTGATTTTCGGTTTGAATGGTGTTACCGGTATTGACGGCAAAACCATAAACGTGATGTTGCTCGAATGTCTTGATGTCTGCTAAAACTCCCGCGCCTCCAGAAGGATCAAAGCCTGCAATTGTTACTACGAAAGGTCTCTTTTCTTGCATTGTTTAAAATTTTCTATTGGATGGTTACTGTTCCAAATGGCACCTAAAAGTGCCACATCATCAAAGCCATATTTTAATGCCGTTTTAATTTTATCAGCTGTAATTCCACCAAGTGCTACTAATGAAGTTTCGTTATTCTTCCTTTGTTGCAATGCTTTTTTAAAGTCAATATCCGAAGCATACTTTGGTTTTGAAATACTTTCGAAAACAGGACCAAAAAAAGCATAAGCAAAAACAGTAGGTAGTTCTTCAAAATCAATCATTTGATGAATCGAAGTAGAGAGTTTAAATCCACTTTCTTTCCAGTTTTTTAAACTTTTCTCCGATGTTTCAATTCTTGCTTTTTCTGTAAAATGAATCCGATGTATTCCAGATGCTAAAGCCAGTTGGTGATGACTGTGCAAAACCACTTGCTGACGGAAATCTGATTTTATTTCGGATAAAAAAGCGTTCATTTCTGTTTCTGAAAAATCAGGTTTCCGAATATGAAGCAACTCCAGTCCATTCTCAAAAAGAGAATGAATGGTGTCGATTTCATTAATTACAGGAATTGGATTTGTGATTACGATCATAATCTTTTTTCTTTCCTCTTTCTTCTACAGTCTTATAAGTAAATTTCTTTGCCGCTTTCTACAAATTCTTTTGATTTTTCTTTCATGCCTTTTTCGGCTTCAGCTACATCGCGAATTTCCTGGGAGATTTTCATAGAACAAAATTTGGGGCCACACATCGAACAAAAATGAGCTACTTTGGCGCCATCCGCCGGTAATGTTTCATCATGAAATTCACGAGCTGTATCGGGATCTAGGGATAAGTTGAATTGGTCTTGCCAACGGAATTCAAAACGGGCTTTGCTCAAGGCATTGTCACGGTATTGCGATCCGGGATGCCCTTTGGCCAAATCAGCAGCATGAGCCGAAATCTTATACGTGATTACGCCGTCTTTAACGTCTTTTTTGTTGGGTAAACCAAGGTGTTCTTTTGGTGTCACGTAGCATAACATCGCACAACCATACCAGCCAATCATAGCCGCGCCAATGGCAGAGGTGATGTGATCATAACCTGGAGCAATATCAGTAGTTAATGGTCCTAAAGTATAAAAAGGAGCTTCATCACAGTGCTCTAATTGTTTGTCCATGTTTTCCTTAATCATGTGCATGGGTACGTGGCCAGGGCCTTCAATAAATACCTGAACATCGTGTTTCCAGGCGATTTTTGTCAGTTCGCCAAGTGTTTCCAGCTCTGCAAACTGAGCGGCATCATTCGCATCGGCAATAGAACCGGGACGTAACCCATCTCCTAATGAAAACGCTACATCATATTGTTTCATAATTTCGCAAATGTCTTCAAAATGGGTGTAAAGAAAGTTTTCTTTATGGTGAAACAAACACCATTTTGCCATGATAGAGCCTCCACGGGAAACAATACCGGTAACACGTTCAGCAGTCAAATGGATGTAGCGCAATAAAACACCGGCATGGATGGTAAAATAGGAAACCCCTTGTTCCGCTTGTTCGATTAGCGTATCACGATAAACTTCCCAAGTGAGATCTTCGGCCACGCCATTTACTTTTTCCAAAGCTTGGTAAATAGGCACGGTTCCAATTGGCACAGGAGAATTTCGGATAATCCATTCTCTGGTTTCGTGAATGTTTTTACCGGTTGATAAATCCATAATCGTGTCAGCTCCCCAGCGGCATGCCCAAACTGCTTTTTCTACTTCTTCTTCGATTGTTGAGGTTACGGCGCTGTTGCCAATGTTAGCATTAATTTTCACTAAGAAGTTACGACCTACAATCATAGGCTCACTTTCTGGGTGGTTGATGTTATTTGGAATAATGGCACGTCCTCTGGCTACTTCGCTTCGGACAAATTCAGGGGTGATTTTCCCCACCCCAGCCCGGCCCGAAGGAGAGGGAGTGTTTGCGCCCCAACTATTTCCTTCGTGTTGGTGTTGCATGGCTTTGGTTTGTTCGTTTATCAACTCCAAGCGTTGGTTTTCACGAATGGCTATGTATTCCATTTCTGGAGTAATGATTCCTTGTTTTGCATAATACAATTGGGAAACGTTGGCTCCTTTTTTGGCACGCTTAGGTTTGTGCAAATATTCGAAACGCAATTCGTTTAGTTTTTCGTCATTCAAACGCTTTTTCCCGTATTCGGAAGAGGTTTCACTTAATTCTTCGACATCATTACGATCCAGAATCCATTGTTCACGAATGCGGGGCAGTCCTTTTCGAATGTCAATTTCGATATTTGGGTCGGTAAATGGGCCCGAAGTGTCATAAACGGTTACAGGCGGGTTTTTTTCTATTCTGCCATTTGACATTTTAGTGTCAGTCAATGCAATTTCTCGCATCGCTACTTTTATGGGATGAATGGTTCCATCTACATAAATTTTTGTAGAATTAGGAAAAGGAGTGGTTGATATTTTTTCTTCGTATTTCATATTTTTTTTATTGAAAGATTTAAGTATTAAAAAATTGAAAGATTGAAGAGTGGATTTGATAAATCTTTCAATCTTTAAATTAAAATGGTTATCCTCCTTGAGTTGCAGAGATGATGAGAATGTTATCGGTTTCTTGTATGATGTGGGAATTCCAGTTGGATTTTGGAATTATACTATTGTTTATGGCTACGGCAATTCCGTTTTGTTTTATGGGAATTTCCAAGTCAAGAAGTGCCTGAACAGTAAGACTGTCAGTTGCAAATTGTTTCGTTTGATTGTTGATTTTGAGTTCCATTCCTTTTGAATTTAGTATACAGTTATACTTTAGGAATGGCTACAAGAGTACATAAATGTACTAGGAAGTCATCTTACTTTTCCCTACGCTAGTATGAACTAGATCAGGTTCAGAGGGTAATTCTCAGCCTACAATGTTGTAGACACCCCTAAAGTGTGAAACAAATGTAATTGTTTTTTTGATTAAAGTTTCGGATTTAAAGTTTTATTTGATAATTTAACTGTCGAAAACGGATTACTCACTACTGTTTTTTCCAGCAATCTGCAACGTGATCATCAACCATTCCGGTGGCTTGCATGAGTGCATAAACTACTGTAGAACCAACGAATTTGAATCCGCGTTTTTTCAAATCTTTGCTTATTTTATCCGAAAGTGGAGTGGTTGCAGGAACTTCTTTTAGAGATTGTCGGTTGTTTTGAATGGGTTTTCCTCCAGTAAATTCCCAAATATATTTTGAAAAACCGCCAAATTCCTCTTGTACTTTCATAAAGGCAGTAGCATTAGAAACGGCTGCGCGAATTTTTAACTGATTGCGAATAATTCCTGCATCAAGGAGTAATTCCTGAATTTTATTTTCGGTATAAAATGCTGTTTTTTTATAGTCAAAATCATCAAAAGCCAATTGGAAATTTTCTCTCTTTTTTAGGATTGTAATCCAACTTAGTCCGGCTTGGAAAGTTTCTAAGATTAGAAATTCAAATAATTTTTGGTCCTCATATACTGGAACGCCCCATTCTTCGTCGTGGTATTTTTTGTATAAATCGCTGGAAGTGCACCAACCACATCTTGTTTTTTTATCCATAATTATTCTTTTTCTGCCGCTAAATAGTTTTTTATAATGTAGTGGCCCAAGTAAATTAAAGGAGTCAAGAGAATGGCAATTCCAAGTTTGAAGGTATATCCTGTCAAGGCGGAGGTTAGAAAAACGTCAAAGTTTATTTTGCCGGGCAACCAAAAAGCAATTCCCAACACAATAAAAGAATCGAATAATTGCGAAATGATAGTAGAACCCGTGGCTCTGAGCCATATTTTTTTGTTTCCTGTACGGTTTTTGAAAAACCAAAAAACGGTTACATCTATCAATTGAGAAACTAGGAACGCAATGATACTTCCCACTATGATCCACATGCTTTGTCCAAAAACGGCAAAAAACTGCTCATCATTGACTGGACTGATTCCTTTTGCGGCTGGTATATTGATCGCGAAAAGTAAAACAAGGAAAGAGTAGGCGATTAAACCGGCAGTGATTAAGGACAATTTCTTTACTCCTTTTTCTCCAAAGTATTCATTGATTAAATCAGTAGTCAGGAAAACAATAGGCCAAGGCAAAATGCCGATGCTCATTACAAACGGACCTATTTGTATCAATTTCCCACCGATGAGTTCTGCCGTAACGGCATTAGTAATAAAGATTCCGGCAAGAATAACAAATACAAGTTCTTTTTTGGTTTTGAACATAAAAAACAATTAATATCCAAATTTAGTGTTTTAATTGAAAAGTATTAATTTGTATTGTTGTTTTCGATGTAAATTTATTCTAAACATGATTCTATTTTTTTTCATTTTTATTGAATAAAATCGTTTAATTAATTTATAATCAAATTAGTGAAAAAGAAGAATCATGTAACTTTAATATTTTGGCTAGAGATATTTTTCCGATTATTAAGTTCAAATTTTTACATTAAATAAGTCAATTTGTGCTTAGCAGTCTTATCTAACATAGCTTTTGCTATTCATCCTCTACTTAGGATATTTTAAAAATATGGATTTTTTGAACGGTATTGAAAAAAAATATGACCATAAAAAAAGAGCCCAACTTGTGGACTCCTTTGTTTAATTAGTTTTAATTGGATTAAAATCCGCTTACATTCAATCTACCTCCTGTTAAACATTTTCCAGATAAAGAGGAAGTAGGAGTAGCACTGTTCAATAGTGCTGCTTTAATTTGTGCAGCTGTTGCACCAGGATTCAAAGATGCGTATAATGCAGCCGCTCCTGACACATGTGGAGTTGCCATTGAAGTTCCGTTATAACTAGCATAGCTAGATACAAACTTACCTTTAGATCTTGCAGGTACTGTTGACCATATTCCTGAACCAGGAGCGCCTAAATCAACAGAGGTAGCGCCAAATTGAGAGAAACTTGATAGAGCTCCTGTATTGGTAATTGATGCAACGGCGATTACATTTGCGTTAGGATAACTTGCAGGATAACTTGGTGTGGTGTCATTGTCAGTTCCACTATTCCCTGCAGCAGCAATGAACAGTATTCCAGCAGTATTGGCTCTCTCAATTGCATCCTGAAGACCTTGTGAGAATCCTCCTCCTCCCCAAGAGTTATTAGTAGCTACAATGTTTAAGCCATGTCTTGTTTTTAGATCAGTGAAATAGTCAATTGCTTTAATTGCATTTGCTAATGTTCCGCCTGTTCCACCTAAAAATTTAGCGTTTATCATTTTTACATTCCATACAACACCAGCAACACCTTTTCCATTACCTCCTACAGCACCAATAGTACCGGCAACATGTGTTCCGTGGTCATCGTCAACTCCGTCAAAAACAGTATTATCGTTTGCGGCAAAATCATAGCCATACACATCGTCAACAAGGCCATTGCTATCATCATCTATACCATTTCCATCTATTTCACCTGGGTTTTTACCTGCATTGGCTGCTAGATCTTCATGAGTATACATGTAACCTTCGTCAATAATACCGATATACACAGTAGCTGATCCTAACTTATTGTTTGCCCAAGCAGCTGCGGCTTGCGAACCAAACTGATTCGATGGAGAAGTT
The DNA here is from genome assembly GCF_003984825.1 of Flavobacterium sp. RSP46. Classification (NCBI taxonomy): domain Bacteria; kingdom Pseudomonadati; phylum Bacteroidota; class Flavobacteriia; order Flavobacteriales; family Flavobacteriaceae; genus Flavobacterium; species Flavobacterium sp. RSP46. Next base: position 393,189 of record NZ_RYDM01000001.1, on the reverse strand, counting down.
GTAGATCCATACATGCCCCAAAGTGAACCATTAGTATAATAAGTGTCATTTGAAACTGCAAAATGATTGTATATCCAGTTTGGCTCTGCATACTCTACTCCTTGTAAATCTTTAATAAGCTCAATAGCTTCCATTGTGCCTAACTTTGAATTTACCAATAAAATTTTTCCACCTGTAGTGTTTGTTTTAGCAGTGGAAGTTTTCATAGAATTAGTGTTAATAACTTCTACTGTAGTTCCTCCAATTAGAGATAAAATGTTTGTTGATGTTTTAGCTCCAGTTTCTGTAGGTTTAAATTTAATAAGTAGTTGGTTCGCAACATAACTTGGTTGTACCTTATTTTGTACTACTTCTGTTGGGTTTAAATTTTCATCAGTACAAGAGAAAAATGCGAACAAGACTAGGGATGCGATAAATAAATTCTTCATAAATTTGAGTTTTTGGTTTAAAAAGTTAAAAGTATTAAAAAAATAAGGTAACGATAACGTTTTCGGTAAAAATATAAATAATTTTAGGTGATGGTCGTTTTATGTTAAATTTTTACGATGCGCGTTTTTAGGTAGGAATTTTCGTTTTGTATTTATAAGCTATTTTAATTTAAATTGTTAGTGGTTAATGGACACTGCATGAAGTTCAGCTTTTTATAATCTAATATGTTTAAGAGTTCTTTTTGAATGAATGAATCCGATAAAAAAACCCATTTCAAATCTCTTTGAAATAGGTTGTATATAAATCTGAGTTCAAATATTATAATCTGAAATCAAAAAATCAATTTATCCTAACGCAGCTCTTTTGAAACCTGTTTCTCTGAGCCAGATTTTTTTATTTCATGTACGGTTTTTGAAAAACCAAAAAACAGTTACGTCTATCAATTGAGAAACTAAGAAGGCGATGATGCTTCCCACAATAATCCACATGCTTTGGCCAAAAACTGTTCGTCATTTACCGGGATTATCCCTTTTGCCACGGGAGTATTTATGGATAAAAACAAGAGGTTGAACGCATAAGTAATTAAAAAAGCGGTAATTAAAGATAATTTTTTACTCCTTTTTCTCCAAAGTATTCATTGATTAAATCAGTAGTCAGGAAAACAATAGGCCGAGGTAAAATGCCGATACTCATTACAAAGGGACCTATTTGTATCAGTTTTCCACCGATGAGTTCTGCGGTAACAGCGTTAGTAATGAAGATTCCGGCAAGAATAACAAAGACAAGTTCTTTTTTGGTTTTGAACATAAAAAACAATTAATATTCAAATTTAGTGTTTTAATTTATTTTTTGGAAGTGGTTTTTAGGGAATAAAAAAATCCCATTCGAGTGAACGAATGGGATTTATAATTTTTAAACAGAATATAAATAAATTTAAGATTCTGTCGTAAATTTTGAAAAAATTATCCTAACGCAGCTCTTTTGAAACCGGTAACGATAAGATCTTTATCTAAAGATTTAACATAAGCAGCAACGCTCATTTTGTTGTCTTTGATATAATCTTGGTTTACTAAAGTATTATCTTTAAAGAAACGAGCCAATTTACCTTTAGCGATATTGTCTAGCATTGCTTCTGGTTTACCTTCTTGACGTAGGATATCTTTAGCAATTTCTATTTCTTTAGCGATGGTGTCAGCATCAACACCCGTTTCGTCTAAAGCTATTGGAGCCATTGCAGCTGCTTGCATCGATACGTTTCTTGAAACTTCTTCAGCACCCTCTACATTTGCAGATAGCGCCACTAAAGTAGCAATTTTGTTTCCGGAGTGAATGTAAGATCCGATAAAGGCACCTTCTAATTTTTCGAAAGTTCTGATTTCTAATTTTTCACCGATAACACCAGTTTGCTCGATTAATTTATCAGCAACAGTGATTCCATTGAAATCAGCCGCTAAAAATTCTTCTTTTGTGTTGAAGTTCAATGCTAAATTAGCCATTTCAGTAGCCATTTTTACAAAGTTTTCGTTCATCCCTACGAAGTCAGTTTCACAGTTTAATGTGATCACAACTCCGGCAGTTTTGTTAGCGTTAACAACAGCAATTGCAGCACCTTCTGTCGATTCTCTATCAGAACGATTTGCGGCTACTTTTTGTCCTTTTTTACGTAAGTTTTCGATAGCTAAATCAAAATCTCCTTCTGCTTCAACCAAGGCTTTTTTGCAGTCCATCATTCCTGCGCCAGTGATTGTTCTTAATTTATTTACGTCTGCAGCAGTAATTGTTGCCATAATTTTTTTATTTTAAAGATTAAAAGATTGAGAAATTTAAAGAGTTCATTATCAATTTTACAATCAATAACTTTTATCTTTAAATTCTTCAATCTTTAAATTTATTTTTATTCTTCAGTTGCAGGAGTTGGAGCTACTGTTTCAGTAACAGGAACAACTACTTCAGCAGCAACAGGAGCTACTACTTCGGTTGTTGCTTCAGCAACAGGAAGATCAGTTTCTTTGTCAGATCCTCTATCAGAAAGTCCTTCGATAATTGCACCAGTTACTAAAGTTAAGATTTTGTCAATTGATTTAGAAGCATCATCGTTAGATGGGATTACAAATTCAACCTCTCTTGGGTCAGAATTGGTATCCACCATAGCGAAAACTGGAATGTTTAATTTTTGAGCTTCTTTTATTGCGATATGTTCTGCTTTGATATCAACTACGAACAATGCAGCTGGTAGTCTTGACATGTCAGCTATTGAACCTAAGTTTTTCTCTAATTTGGCACGAAGACGATCTACTTGCAAACGCTCTTTTTTAGAAAGTGTCATGAAAGTACCATCTTTCTTCATTTTATCAATAGTTGCCATTTTTTTAACAGCTTTACGGATAGTTACGAAGTTAGTTAGCATTCCACCAGGCCATCTTTCAGTGATGTAAGGCATGTTTGCAGCTTTAGCTTTTTCAGCTACGATGTCTTTAGCTTGTTTTTTGGTAGCTACGAATAATATTTTTCTACCTGATGCAGCGATTTTTTTCAAAGCTTCATTCGCTTCTTCAATTTTTGCTGCTGTTTTATAAAGATTGATAATGTGTATACCATTACGCTCCATATAAATGTAAGGAGCCATGTTTGGATCCCATTTTCTAGTCATGTGTCCGAAGTGTACACCTGCTTCTAGTAATTCTTTTACTTCTACTTTGTTTGACATTTTTTGTTTAGTTTACGTTCTGTTGATTAGCAATGTTCCTTTTTAATTTAAAGATTCAATCTTTTAATTGGGTTTCATTTAGATGCTAAACTAATTTCCCGTCTCAACGGGACAACAACAACATTGTTTTTAAATTTAATAATCAATACGTCTTGTATAAATAATACAAGACAGGTACTATTAACGTTTAGAGAATTGGAATCTCTTACGAGCTTTCTTCTGACCGAATTTCTTACGTTCAACCATTCTTGGATCTCTTGTCAATAAACCTTCTGGTTTCAGTATCGCTCTGTTTTCAGCATTTACTTCACACATAACACGTGCCAATGCCATTCTTACTGCTTCTGCTTGTCCAGTTGAACCACCTCCGTAAACGTTCACTTTTACATCAAAATTTGTTACATTTTCTGTCATAGACATAGGTTGTAATACTTTGTACTGTAACGTTGCAGTTGGGAAGTATGTTTCGAATGCTTTTTTGTTTACAGTGATTACTCCTGTTCCTTCCGAAACATAAACACGTGCAACAGCGGTTTTTCTTCTACCGATTTTGTGAATAACTCCCATTACTTAAGATCGTTAAGGTTAACTGTTCTAGGTTTTTGAGCGCCTTGTTTGTGCTCTGATCCTACAACAACATTTAAATTTCTAAAAAGTTCAGCACCTAATTTGTTTTTAGGTAGCATTCCTTTTATTGCTTTTTCAACTAGTAATGCAGGGTTTTTTGATTGCAATACTTCAGCAGTTAAAGTTCTTTGTCCTCCAGGATAACCAGTGTGACGGATGTAAGTTTTTTCTTTCATCTTGTTCCCTGTAAGGTTGATTTTTTCTGAGTTGATAACAATTACGTTATCTCCACAGTCAACGTGTGGCGTATAACTTGCTTTGTACTTACCTCTAAGGATCATTGCGATCTTCGAAGCCATACGACCTAAGTTATGCCCATCAGCATCTACAACAATCCACTCTTTTGTAACGGTGGCTTTGCTTGCTGATTGTGTCTTGTAGCTTAATGCGTCCATAATATTATTTTAATTAAACATTCCATCCCCAATAAAGGGGTTGCAAAAGTACAATTAATTATTTTAAATACAAATACCTTAAAAGATTATTTTTTTCTTGTTTTAGTGCTGATTATCAAATGTATATTTGAAATATTTTTCCGGCAATGAATTTAGAATTAATCGAAACCGTCGATAGATTGTTTTGTTGTGAATTTTTATGTAAATTTATTGAATATTCCTCATTTTTCAGAGCCAATTTTTATATTATAATCGCTATTTTTGTCGATCTAATTGTTAATATTCTATTTATTTACATCTTGTCCCTTTTTTCTTTATTAATTACAATAAACATTTTTTTATGAAAGCCAGAGCTACACTAAAACAAATCGCAAAAGAACTGAATGTTTCTGTTTCTACAGTTTCAAAAGCACTTAATGATAGTCCGGAAATTAGTGAGTTAACTAAAATAAAAATAAAAGAATACGCAAAGCTAAAAAATTACAAACCTAACGTAATTGGTTTGAACCTAAAAAACAGGAAAACAAGAACCATTGGGGTGATTATTCCTAATATTTTGAATTCTTTCTTTGCCAAAGTATTTAGTGGTATCGAGAAAGTGGCTGATGAAAAAGGATACAATGTGATTATGTGTATTTCAAATGAATCTTTGGATAAAGAAGCGCATACTTTGGAGATGCTCAGCAATGGTACTATCGACGGATTTATTGTTTCGGTTTCTGAAGAGGCTCAAAAAAATCAGGAATACAGTCATTTTTCGGCAATCATTAATGATGGAACTCCTATTGTGATGTTTGATCGAATTGCGGATGGCGTTGATTGTGACAAAGTTATTGTAGATGATTTTGATTCGGCCCTAGATTCTACCCAACATTTAATTGATTTAGGATGCAAAAACATAGCGCTGTTTTCTTCAGTTGATAATTTGAGTGTCGGGAAATTGCGCGCTGACGGCTATATGAAAGCCCTAGAAATCAACAATATACCCATTAATAAGGCTATAATTTTGAGAACTGATTGTGATGAAAATCTAAATAATCTCATAGAAAATATTTTTGATACCAATACAATTGACGGGATTTTTGCTTTGGACGAAAATGACTCCGTAGCTGCTTTGAGAATTGGACTCAAAAAAGGATATAAAATTCCCGAAGCACTTTCTATCATAGGTTTTGCAGATGGTATACTCGCCTCCCGTAGGTTGTCTCCCAGTTTGACCACGGTCAGTCAGCATGGCATAGAAATAGGCGAAGTTGCTGCTAAACTACTTATTGATCGACTGGAATCTAAAGAAGAACACATTCCCTATGAAACGGTTGTCATTAAGACAAAATTGAAAGAAAGGGAGTCAACAAGAAAACTGTAGAAGGGTATTATAGCAATCCTGCGGAATCACGTTTAGCAATGAAATGAACCCGAAAAAGGGTTTGTACAATGCCCCATAGCATAAAAACTGCTCTTTTTTTGTTTTTATTGAATACATAAAATTAAAAATCAAATTAATAAATGGTTGTGATTTTCTAATTTTATAGTAGGAACCCTTTTTCTATTTCAAGAGAATGCCTAGCCTGATGATAGAGGTTTTTTTTAGTAATTCTTAAAAAGGGATTGTCTAAAGCATCATCAGCAATCTTTTGCCGTGCCATAAAACACTCGGATCAATCAGTACAATACAAAATACTCCAGAGACAATTAAAAATTTCAGGACATTATGAAGCAATAGGAATTGTGGTTTAGCATTTGATTTCCACAAGTAAAGCAAGGATAAAATAAGGATTATGAGCGAGGAATAAAAATAAATATCCATATATCCCACATCGTAAATTTCGATTAAAACATAAACGGGAAAAACGGTAAGGAGTGTCAAAAAGGTTATGATTTTTTTTGAAATTTCTTCTCCATAAACAATGGGAATCGTTTTATAATCAGTAATTAAATCGCCTTTCAGATTTTCTAGGTCTTTAATCATTTCCCGAATCAGCAGCAATAAGAACAAAAAAGAGGCATGCACAAATATTACTCCAAGCTGTCTTTTGTAATTTTCAATTTCTTCAAACGGGATCTGATTGTAGTAATACAATAGTATGGCAAAAAAAGGGGTCACGGCAAGTAAAGCCGCTGTCAAATTTCCTATTATAGGGTATTTTTTTATTTTATGGGAATAAAACCAAATAACGAAAATGTATAGGGAAAAGAATAAAAAAGCACGCCAAGAAACAAACAGAGCCATTAAGGCAACTATGAAATTCAATGTAAAATAGACGTTTAGTTTTGTTTTTTGACTCACTAATCGATCTAACATGGACTTGTTAGGGCGATTGATTAAATCTTTTTGGCTGTCATAAAAATTATTGATAATATATCCCGAAGCAATTGTTAGTGATGAAGCAAAAACCAAGATAAATAAATTGAAATCGAGTAAAATAGCCAAAGCTCTTGTGTCAGGAGCCAAAATAAATATGGCTGAGAGGTATTGTGCCAGGATAATGACCGGAATGTTATAGCCTCTAACCACAGAGAACAAACTTGCAATTTTCATTAGGAGAAGTTTGTGGTGCCTGCTTAACATTTAGATTTATTTAAGAATGTGCTCCCAATAATAAGGGTGCTATTTTAGGTTTTCTTCTCCCTCTCCTTTGAAGAGGGTTGGGGAGAGGATGTTTAAAACTGGTACACGACTTCTAGTTTATACTCTTTCAGGGAAATTTTGGCTTTTTCTAAATCTTCTGTGAATCCTAAGATGTAACCACCGCCACCAGAACCACATAATTTCAAATAATAATCATTACTGTCAATTCCTTGTTGCCAGATGCTGTGAAATTGTTCCGGAATCATTGGTTTAAAGTTATTCAAGACCACTTTAGATAGTTTCTTGGTATTCATGAACAATGACTTCATGTCACCACCTAGGAAATTTTCAACGCAGGCATCCGTATATTTTACGAATTGATTTTTTAACATGGCACGGAATCCTTTGTCTTTCAGGTTTTCCATGAAAATATTCACCATGGGAGCGGTTTCGCCCACAATTCCAGAATCTAACAAAAATACGGCTCCTTTGCCGTCAAAGCTTTGATTTGGAATTCCGGTTGCTTGAATGTTATCTTTAGAATTGATTAAAATAGGGATACTCAAATAACTGTTCAAAGGATCTAATCCAGAACTTTTTCCGTGGAAAAAACTCTCCATTTGAGAAAATATATTTTTTAGCTGCAATAATTTTTCACGAGTCAAATTTTCCAGAACCGTAATTTTATTTTGAGCATATTTATCATAAATAGCGGCTACAAGTGCACCACTGCTACCTACGCCATAACCCTGAGGAATACTGGAATCAAAATACATTCCGGCTTCCACATCATTTTTCAAGAGGTCTAAATCAAAAGTAACCAGATTGGGGTGTTCGTCTTGTAAAGTGTCTAGATAGATAACAAAACGCCTTAAATTCCCATTTGATTTTACCGCTTCTTCAGACGAATTTCCGTCTCTTTTGAGCGCACCATTATAAAAATTATATGGAATTGAAAGCCCTTTTGAGTCACGAATTATTCCGTATTCTCCAAAGAGTAGTATTTTTGAGTAAAATAAAGGTCCTTTCATATGGTGTTGTAAATTAACAATTTGGGGGTTGGCAATTAGGCATTTTTTAATGTGCTGTTTTATAAATCAACTTGATCGCCACGATTCGCTTCCTGAATTTCAAGGTCAATTTCTTCTTGTTGTTCAGGTGATAAATTTTTCCAAACCTCTTTTTTTTGTGATTTGAAAATGTTTTTCACAGCTTCAATTATGGCTGTGTCGTCAGTTTCTAACAACATTTTTATCAATTCTAATTTCTCGGATTGAATGTCCATGTTTTCAGGTCTTTAAAAATTAAAGATAGTGAAAAATAAATAAATTAAAGCAATACCGCTCCATTTCCAATTTCGTCACAAATGTACTGACCATTTTGACAATAGCCAACTAATTCGTTCTTAATAAATTGTAAAACAGTTTCGGCAACATTTTCAGGGTATAAAACATGCACATTTGCACCGGCATCAAGCGTAAAACAAACCGGAATTCTAGTCTCATTTCTAAATTTCCAAATCGCATTTATAATCTCCAACGTATTCGGCTTCATTAATATAAAATAAGGCATCGAAGTCATCATCATGGCATGTAAAGTTAAGGCTTCGCTTTCTACAATTTTGATAAATTCCTCTAAATTTCCACTTTCGAAAATTAAAATCAATTGGTCTAAATTTTCATGCGCTTGTGCAAACCGCCTTTCGGCAAAAGGATGGTTGTGCATCAAATCATGTCCAATGGTACTTGAAACTTGTTTTTCCCCTTTGTCAACTAGTAAAATAGTATCTTGAAAATTCTTGAAATTAGCATGAATTGCATTTGGAAATTCCACTCCAAATAAATCCGAACTTCCGGAGATATTTGTATGATTTCCCCACACTACAACTTGTCCTTTTACACTTCTGCAAGCGCTTCCTGAACCCAAACGTGCCAGCAAAGACGCTTTCTGATAAAAATATTCCTTGGTCATTCCTGGATTTAGCGCTTTTTCTAAACTCATCAAGTTCATCGCCAAAGCTGCCATTCCAGATGCTGATGAAGCAATTCCGGAACTGTGCGGAAAGGTATTTTCCGTGTCAATCGTAAAATGGTAGTCTTTCAAAAACGGCAAATAGATTTCGATTCGCTCCAGAAATTTTTGGATTTTTGGTTTGAAATCTTCTTTTGGTTGTCCTTCAAAAAGTAAGTCAAAAGAAAAATCATCTTTTATGTTTAGCGCAGTTGAAGTATTTTTTTTGGTGAAAGCCAATTTCGTAATCGTTTTACAATTGTTTAACGTAAAACTCACCGAAGGATTCGCAGGAATTTGATTGTCTTTTTTCCCCCAATATTTTACAAGGGCAATATTGCTGGGTGCGCTCCATTGAAAATTGCCTTCTTCAATCGAATGTGTATATTGTGATGGGATAAAATCGTTTGCTGAAATCATGAATGTATAAATTTATGCAAAGATACTTTTTTTGGGTTATTTGTTTATTCGTTTAGTTGGTTAATCGTTACAAAGATTTGAGTAAATTTGGCTCACATTAGAAAAATATAAAAATGAATAAAATCACCCGAATATTAGCTGTTGTTGTTACGTGTCTTGCGATTGGTTATTTCTCTGGTACGGTTACTCGTTCTGCCATTACCACTTGGTATCCAACCTTAATAAAACCAATTTTTAATCCGCCCAATTGGATCTTTGCACCAGTCTGGAGTATGCTATATGTGATGATGGGTGTTGCGGCTGGATTAGTTTGGGACCGAATAGAAGTAGAAAAAGAACTAGTAAAAAAAGCGTTGATTTTCTTTGCGATTCAATTAGCACTGAATGCTTTGTGGTCGTATTTATTCTTTGGATTACACAACCCGATGTTAGCCGGATTAGAAATTATTGTATTGTGGTTGATGATCTTTGAAACGTACCTTCAGTTTTCAAAAATCAATAAAATTGCGGGCTATTTATTCATTCCGTATTTGGCTTGGGTAAGTTTTGCAGCGGTTTTGAATGGAAGTATCTGGTGGTTGAATAAAGGATAGTTTTTTAACCTTTTAGGCTTCCACACTGTTAAAGCGTTGATTTATTATATAGCACTCGCCACAATAAATCCACTAGTCCACGCATTCTGAAAATTGAATCCGCCTGTAATCGCATCAATATTTACGATTTCACCAGCAAAATATAGGTTTTCGTGTAGTTTGCTTTCCATAGTTTTGAAGTTAATTTCCTTTAAATCAATTCCGCCTGCCGTCACAAATTCTTCTTTAAAGGTGCTTTTTCCATTCACTTGAAAAGTGCCATTCGTTAATTGATTCGCAAGATTCGTCAATTGAATTTTAGACAAATCGGCCCATTTCGTCTCCGCTTCAATTCCGGAAGCGAACACCAAACTTTCCCATAATCTATTGGTTAATTCGAAAGGAGATTTCTTGGAAACTGATTTTTTCGCGTGTTCCTGTTTTAAGTCTTTTAGCTTTTTCTCGACATCTTCTTTGTCAGCATCGTTCAACCAATTCACGAAAATATTGAACTGATAATTTTTATCATGCAAGATGCGGGCTCCCCAAGCGGAGAGTTTCAATATCGCCGGTCCGCTCATTCCCCAATGGGTAATTAACAACGGTCCTGTTGAGCTGAGTTTGGTGTCTTTTACTTTTACGGTTACTTGCGCCGCAACTCCGGGTAATTCTTTTATTCTGGAATCTTTGATATTAAAAGTGAATAAAGAAGGAACCGGGCTGACAACTGCATGACCAAAATTCTGTAACATTTCCCATACTTTAGGATTACTCCCAGTAGCTAGAATCAGTTTTTCGGCAAGATAATTTTCAGTTTGGGTTTCGATTTTCCATTCATTCTCTTTCTTGAAAATTGATTGTACACTTTGTCCTGTAAGTACTGCAATACCCAGTTTTTGTGTGGCAGTTAGAAAACAATCAATAATAGTTTGTGAAGAATTCGAAACCGGGAACATGCGTCCGTCTCCTTCTATTTTTAATTCTACACCATGTTTCTCAAACCATTCAATCGTATCGCCAGAACAGAACTGATGAAAAGGGCCTCGTAATTCTTTTTCGCCACGCGGATAAAACTTCACTAATTCATTTGGCTCAAAACAAGCGTGCGTCACGTTGCATCTTCCGCCGCCGGAAATGCGAACTTTTTGCAATACCTCTGCACCGCGCTCCAGAATGGCAACTTTCAGTTTTGGATTTTTTTCTACAATATTTATCGCTGTAAAAAAACCTGCTGCGCCACCGCCTACTATTATTATATCAAAATTCTGATTCATATTCTATTTGGGAAATCGGTGATGATTCCGTTTACGTTGAATGTTTTTATTTTTTCAATATCTTCTAATTCATTGATAGTCCATGGGAAAACCTGCAATCCTTTTTCTTGCATTTGCGCCGTGTTTTCTTTTGTCAATAAATGAAAATGCGGATGAATGGATTTTGCCTGAATGAATTTGGCGAAAGCCAAAGCCAAGTCTAAATCAGTTTCCGTTAAAACGCCAATTGAAATTTTATCATTTAAAAACGCCACTTGCTGCAACGCATTCCAATCAAAACTGGAAATTAAAAAACGATCGTATTTCCAACCTTTTTTAGCAACATATTTTTCAATGAGTGAGACTACTTTGTCTGTTGCTTCGTAGCTTTTGAGTTCAATATTGATCAGGCAGCCTTGGTTTACCAAATCAAAAACCTCTTGTAGCGTAGGGATTTGGTGCTTTCCATTTATTCGAAATGCCTTTAATTCTTGCAAAGATAAAACTTTTACAAAACCTTTTCCATTGGTCGTACGGTCAATGGTTTCATCGTGAATAACAATTAATTCTTCATCAGCACTCAAATGCACGTCGAGTTCAATACCGTCCACATGTAGGTCTAATGCTTTTTGGAACGAAACAAGAGTGTTTTCCGGTTCGTATCCTTTAGCACCACGATGTCCAATTTTGAGCATTGCCTTTTAATTTTGAGTAAAGATAAACATAAAAAAAACGCCTTCATTTCTAAAGGCATTTGGATTTAAAAAGTAAACTCATAGTCAGTTTAGATTCTTCGGTATCGTCTCCAGCTTTTGGAGAGTCCCAGATTTTATTATTTCAATTCTAATGCGAAACAAGTGTTAAGAATCAGTATTACAAATCGATTAAAAAAAACAGAAACACCTTCTATATATCTTATTAAAGTATAAAAATCAGCGACTTACGGAATTCTCGAAGTGCTTTTAAACATACGATTATTCAGACTAAAGCATTAAAATTAGTGCAAATTTATTCGACAATTTGTGAAAAATTAGAAAAGATTTAAAATATACTTGTGAGCGATTCAGTAACAACGATAAGCCAGATTTAACAGATCCAGAAATTATGACCATCTATTTTGAAAAAAGACAATACCGTTCCATTAGATTGAGCACACAATTCATTGCAAAAACACATGACAAAAAAATTCTGATAGCTAAGTCATCAAGATTTTTTTTAATATACAGATTTAATTTATGCCAACAAATCCAACACTAAGGATGGAAACAACCCTAATGCGATATTCAACACAATTGCTACAATGGCAACCGCATAAATAACAACCGGCGTTCCTTTTCGTTCCTCGTTTGGTTCTTTAGTGTACATCGCCAAAATCAATTTGAAGTAGTACCCAACGCTTATAATCGAATTGATCACTGCTACGATCACTAAAGTCAAATAACCCGCTTGAATCGTTTGATTGAACAAAACCAACTTAGCAAAGAAACCCGCAAAAATAGGAATACCTGCCATAGAAAGTAAAGCTGCCGTAAGAATGGCCGCTAATAAAGGGTTGGTTTTTCCTAATCCGTGGAAATTTACAACATCTTCGTTGTCTCTATTTTTACAAACGTATAAAATCACACAAAAAGCAGCGATTCCAGATAAAGAATACGCTGAGGCATAATACAACAAACTTCCAGCTGATGTAGACAAACTCAACAAAGTCATCAACATAAAACCGGCATGAGAAACGCCAGAAAAAGCCAACATACGTTTCACGTTTGTTTGTCTCAATGCCATAATATTACCAACGGTCATCGAAGCCATCGAAATCACAACGACTACCATTTTGAATGACTCAGAAACATCCGCATTCATTACTGATAGTAATTTGTACAAACTAGCCATAGCAACTACTTTTGCCAAAGTACTCATTAATGCAGTGGTCAACGCTGGAGAACCTTCGTAAACATCAGGTGCCCAGAAATGAAATGGAACTGCCGCCACTTTAAACAACATCCCTATGGTAACCAACACAATTCCTATTGGAAACCAAACTGGCAATTCCGCTGATTGCGACAATTCACTGATTTCAGTAACGTCAAAACTTCCCATGGCACCATAAATTAAACAGATCCCAAAAAGAATGATTCCAGAGGCAAAAGATCCCATTAAAAAATATTTCATTCCCGCTTCGTTACTTTTCAAACTCAAACGGTCACTTGCAGCAAGAATGTAAAGTGCAATGGACAACACTTCGATTCCTAAAAAGAACATCGCTAAGTTTCCAAAAGAAACCATTGCCACTGCCCCTGCTAATAAAAATATTTTTATGGCAATATAATCCGAGATTTTAGATTGGTGATTTTCGTAAAAATTATGTCCTAAAGCTACCAAGAAAATGGTTAGCACAATAAACAAAGATGAAAAAGTAGTTGAAAATTTACTCACAACAATCATGTTGCTATAGTAACTTTCCGTTGAATTATATTCAGATATAGTTAAACCCAGCACTCCCAATAATCCAATAATCATTATTGGAACAATGGCTCTTCTTAAATTAAAGATTTCAAATAAAAGGCATAAAACACCTAATCCTATTATAGCTATTAATGTATTCATTTTTTTATTTGACTTAGTTAATTCGGTTTATTTGAGTTAAAATTTCTTCCAGACTTGGGGTAATCAAATCAGTAATTGGCTTTGGATACATCCCAAAAAAGAATAAAACACCAATTATTAGTACCAAAGTTATTCCTTCATTGAACGTTACATCCGCAAAAGGTTTTGAATTAGTTTCGCCCAACATGGCATGTTGAAACATTTTCAACATATAATACGCTCCTAATATTATGGTTGTTCCTCCTAAAATAGCAAACCAAATGTTGATTTGTGAAAGACTGTATAAAACGGTGAATTCTCCAATGAAATTAAAAGTAGTTGGCAAAGCAACAGAGGCTAAAACCAAGATTAAAAACATTGATGTAAATTTTGGTGTCTGTGAACGAATGCCTCCCATTTCAGCAATTGCTCTAGTTTCATATCTTCTAAAAATAATTTCAGCTACATAAAACAATCCAACAACTACAAATCCGTGTGCAATCATTTGTAAAACAGCACCACGCAATCCATCTAATGTCAACGTGTACGTTCCGGCTGCTATTAATCCAACGTGAGCCAAAGAAGAATACGCTAATAATTTCTTCAAATCTTTTTGTTTCAATGCAACGATAGACCCGTAAATCACCCCTGCAAGTCCAAGTCCGATGAAAATATACATGTATTCCTTAGCTGCCAGAGGTGTCAAAGGCAATTGCCAACGAATAACGCTATACAATCCCATTTTTAGCATGATCCCTGACAAAAGCATCGTACCAACGGTTGGTGCTTTCTGATACACATTTGCCTGCCAAGTATGAAAAGGAATTAATGGAATCTTAATGGCATACGCCAAGAAGAAAGCTAAGAATATCCACAATTGTTCAGTTGCTGTTAGGTTCAATTTGTATAAATCTTCTAATAAAAGACTTCCCGCTTTTTGATACATATAAACAAAAGCCACTAACATAAATAAAGAACCTGCTAAGGTGTAGATAAAGAATTTAACTACTGCTTTTTTGCGTTCTTCTACGTCTCCGTTACCCCAAATTAAAGCGATGAAGTAAATTGGAATCAATGATAATTCCCAAAAAACATAATACAACAAACCGTCTGATGCTAAGAATGTTCCTGCCATTGCAAATGACATGAACAAGATTAACGCATAAAAAGATTTTGAATTTTCGTATTGATTTCCAAAAGAAGAGAATATAATTATTGGAGTCAAAACCGTAGTCAATAAAAGCATCGCCATTGACAATCCATCTGCTTTTAGAGCGAAAGAAATATTAGGTTGCGTAATCCACTGGTTGATGAAACTGATGTTTTCACCTAAATTATAGTGATTTAATAATACAATTGAAGCGCCTGCAGCAGCTAACCCAAAGAACAAAGCTACTTTTGAAGCTAGCTTATCGCCTGCAAGATACGTTGCAAACGTACCGACCAAAAGTATAATTAATATTAGAGATACATTCATTTGTAATTATTTATTGTTTTTTAAACATCCTTCGAACCAGATTTTTAAAAGAAAATTTATTTTAAAATTATAATTTTAGTATTATGAAAACTTGTGTATAAATTCGGTTATTCTGCTAAAAACAAATACGAAACAATAGCACAAAGTCCTAAAACAAAGGCAAAGAGATAAAGACCGATACTTCCGTTTTGGACTTTCTTTCCTTGAAAACTTATTTCGTTTGCTACTTTTCCAATACCAAAAACAAAAGCTGTTACACCCGTTTCTATTGTGTCTCTGAAAAAACGAGACAAAAAGTTAATTGGTTTAACAAAAATAGCATCATAAAATTCGTCCACATAATATTTATTGTAAAGAACTTTAGAAAATCCTGTAATGGCCGCATCCTCTGTAGGAACCTCGTTTTGTTTGATGTATTTAGCGTAAGCAATACCAATTCCAACCAATCCACCCACAACAGCAATAACCATTAAGATGTATTCAGTAGTTCCTAAATGGTGTTCTGCCGTGGCTAATTTAGGTACAATAGGAGTCAAATATTCATTCAACCAACTATTTCCAGGCAAACTGATCATACCACCTATAGTAGCCAATATTGCCAAAACAATCAAAGGAATGGTAATCAAAGCTGGACTTTCGTGCAAATGGTGCTTTTGTTCTGCTGTTCCTCTGAATTCTTGGAAGAACGTTAAAAACATTAAACGGAACATATAAAAAGCAGTCATTATAGAGGCAACCGAAGCCACAATCCATAACGGAATGTTATTATGGAAAGCCACTAATAATATTTCGTCTTTAGAGAAAAAACCGGAGAATAATGGAACTCCTGAAATCGCTAATGAAGCAATAAGCATTGTTGCAAAAGTAATTGGCATTGCTTTTTTCAATCCACCCATCTTGCGCATGTCTTGTTCACCGTGCAAAGCATGAATTACAGAACCGGAACCCAAGAACAAACAAGCTTTAAAGAAAGCGTGCGTGATTACATGGAAAACAGCCACTTCATAGGCGCCCAATCCCAAAGCCAAAAACATTAATCCCAGTTGAGAAACAGTAGAATACGCCAAAACTTTTTTGATATCATTTTGCAGCAGTCCAATGGTTGCAGCAACCAGAGCAGTAACCGCTCCAACAATAGCAATAATCGATTGTACATCCGGAGTCAAATCAAATAAGAAATTCAATCTGGTAATCATAAAAATCCCTGCTGTTACCATCGTCGCCGCGTGTATCAGTGCCGAAACCGGTGTTGGTCCCGCCATCGCGTCCGGTAACCACGTATACAATGGAATTTGTGCTGATTTACCGCAAGCGCCAATGAATAACGCGAAAGCAGCAACAGAAAGCCAATACATATCAAGATCCGTTGCACCGGCAATAGCAGTTTTTAAAGTAGCGTAATCTAAAGTCGAGAATAAATTACCGAGAATGAAAATTCCAACTAACAACCCTAAATCCCCAATACGGTTCATGATGAATGCTTTCTTTGCAGCGTCATTAAATTCTTGGTTTTTATGCCAAAAACCAATTAACAAATACGAACAAAGACCTACGCCTTCCCAACCGATGAACATCACTAATAAGTTACTTCCTATTACTAAAAGAATCATGAAAAATATAAACAGATTCAAATACGCAAAAAAGGTATGCATATTTTCATCCTCATGCATATAACTGATCGAATACAAATGAATCAAAGATCCAATTCCGGTCACAAAAAGCAACCATAAAATGGACAGTTGGTCCAATTGAAATCCAAAATCGACTTTGAAAGTACTGATTTGGATCCAGTCAAAAAGAGCAATTCGAATGCCTTCTGGTTGCGCTGCAATTCCCCCAAAGAAATAAGCAGTCGCAATAAAAGAGACAACAACAGAAAGTGTTCCGATTATTCCAGAAAGTGATTTTCCAAGGCTTTTGCCAAAGAAAACATTAATTAAAAATCCTAAAAAAGGAGCAAGAACTAAAACTAAAGCTATATTGGTATTCATTTCCATTTATCCTTTTAGGTTTTTTAAATTATCGATGGTAATTGAACCTAAATTTCTAAAAATAGAAACCAGAATTGCCAATCCTACCGCAACTTCTGCCGCAGCAACAGCCATCGAGAAGAACACAAAAACTTGTCCTTGCGCATCTTGATGATACGTCGAAAATGCTACAAACAATAAGTTTACTGCATTCAGCATAATTTCAATTGACATAAATACGATTATGGCATTTCGTCTGTACAACACCCCAAAAACGCCAATACAAAAAAGTATCACGCTTAGGAATATATAATTTTCAATACCAATGTGGTTTAAAATATTGTTCATTTTATTTTTGCAATTTTTCTTTTTTAGACAATAAAACAGTACCAATCATAGCGACCAAAAGCAATATAGAGGCAAATTCAAAAGGCACCATATATTCGTTGAGCAACACTTTACCCAGTACTTTTATAGATTGATAATCTTCGCCAGTGGTTACATATTCGCCAACAATAGGTTTTGAGTTGATAAAAATAGCAATCAAAATCAAACATATCAAACAAAAAGAAACAATTGCTCCTAATCTTGTTATTCTTGGTTTGTGGACTTCTTTTTCTTCGTTCAGATTCATCAACATGATCGTGAACAAAAACAAAATCATAATCGCTCCAGAATACACGATGACATGTACTATGGCTAAAAATTGAGAATTCAATAATAGATAATGACCCGCAATCGAAAAGAAACACACCACTAGATAAATAGCACTGTGAATCGGATTTTTGCTGAAAATTGTCAAAAAGGCGGTTGCTAATGTGATAGCAGCCAATACACAAAAAATTATAAGTATTGTAGACATTTAGTTCGCGTTTTTAAGTTGAGCATTTTTCATTGCGATATCTAATGGCATGACCAATCTGTCTTTTCCAAAAATGAAATCTTCTCGTTCATAACTTGAAGGAACCAATACTTTAGAAGTCGTCAGGTAAATGGCGTCTTTAGGACAAGCCTCTTCACACAAGCCACAAAATATACAACGCAACATATTGATTTCATATATCGATGCATATTTTTCTTCTCGATACAAATGTTTTTCATCCTCTCTGCGTTCTTCAGCCTTCATCGTGATGGCCTCTGCAGGACAAGACAACGCACACAAACCACATGCTGTACAGTTTTCACGACCTTCTTCATCTCGCTTCAACATGTGCTGCCCCCGATACACAGGACTCATTTCACGCACTTGCTCCGGATACTGAATCGTTACTTTTCTGGTGAACAAATGCTGAATCGTAATTATCAAGCCTTTGACAATCGCAACCAGGTACATTCTTTCCCAAAAAGTCATCTCTTTATTAGAGACTACTTTTTTCCTTCCCGATAAGGATATGTTTTCTATACTCATTTTTTAGTCATTTCGAGGAACGAAGCAATCGAACACTCAATTTTAATCCTTTCTACTTATTTTATTTGAAGCTTAATCCTGCTATTCGCTGTATCTTTTATTTTTTAAAGAAAAAAATAAAAGGATGCCGCTACTATCAGGGCTAGTGATTTTGAGATCTATGTATTAAATTTAATGCTAATTAATTTTATTTTAAGAGTAGACATTAAAATCCTAAATAAGCCGCAATATCGCTTCTCAAAATTACAATACCCGTAATCACTATATTGATGATAGACAGTGGAATCAATATTCTCCAACCCAAATGCATCAATTGATCGTATCTAAATCTTGGAATAGTCCATCGTACCCACATATAAAAGAAAATGAATCCACATATTTTTATAAAAAGAACTCCAATACCTATAACATTGGCAATATTGATTCCCCAATTTTCAACCACCCAACTCATCCCAGGATAATTATAGCCGCCAAAGAATAAAACCGCCAAAATAGTAGATGAAATAAACATATTTGCATATTCAGAGAACAAATAGAAACCCATTTTCATCGACGAATATTCCGTATGATACCCCCCAATTAATTCGGTTTCACATTCTGGCAAATCAAATGGCGTTCTGTTGGTCTCCGCAAAAGCACACACCAAGAAAATCAAAAAAGATAAAGGTTGGTAAAAAACATTCCAACTCATTCCAGACTGCTGTGCTGAAATTTCTCTCAAACTCAACGTCCCGGTCATCATCAATAGAGCGATAATTGAAAGCCCCATTGCCACTTCATAAGAAACCATTTGAGAGGCAGCACGAACCGCACCAATCAATGAAAATTTATTGTTTGAGGCCCAACCTCCAATCATAATTCCATAAACACCTACAGAAACAACTCCAAAAAAGTATAATAATGCTATGTCAATATCAGCTGCTTGCAGCAAAATATCCCTGCCAAACAAATGAAAACGATCGCCCCAAGGAATAACAGCACTAGTCATTAAGGCCGTACTCATTGCAATGGCCGGACCTGCAAAAAACAACACCCGGTTTGGCGTATTGGGTTCAAATTCTTCTTTCGAAAACAATTTCAAACCATCAGCGAGTGGTTGAAACAATCCCATAGGTCCCGCTCGGTTTGGGCCAACTCGATCTTGAAGCCATGCGGCAACTTTACGTTCTGCCCAAGTAGAATACATCGCCATAAGCATTGTTATAGCAAAAACTACTACAATAATGACGCTTTTATCAATGATAAGTGTACTATCCATTATTACCTAAGCTTTTTTGATTCGTAATATCTTCTTCAGTCAATGGAAACTCTACCATGCTTATTTTCTTGCGGTCTTTCTCTCTTCCTAAAAGAATATTCTCTTCGGTAGCGATTTCCACTTTTTGTAATTTTCTATTGTATTTATTTTGATTGATCACAGAATCTTTTTCAAAGGCTCTCGGCCCTTCAATAATCCAATCCGCAACATCTTTGTGATCAAAACGACACCCATTACAAATAAATTCATCTACTTCATGGTACTCATCTTTTCTTCCTGTAACGCGTTGAATTTCGTCACCAAACATCCAAACGGTAGTTTTTCCAGAACAAGTTGGGCAATCTCTGTGTGCATTATAAGGTTTGCTAAACCAAACTCTCGATTTAAATCTAAATGTTTTATCTGTTAAAGCGCCTACCGGACAAACATCAATCATATTTCCAGAGAATTCATTGTCAACCGCTTTTGAGATACACGTTGATATATTAGAATGATCTCCTCTATCCATTACTCCGTGCACACGATCGTCTGTCAATTGATCAGCCACCATCACACAACGGTAACAAAGAATACAACGGTTCATGTGTAATTGAATATTTGGTCCTATATTTTCGGGCTCAAATGTTCTTTTTTCTTCGATAAAACGCGTTTCTGACTTTCCGTGCTCAAAGCTTAAATTTTGCAAATCACATTCTCCTGCCTGGTCACAAACCGGACAATCTAATGGGTGATTGATCAATAAAAACTCCGTTACTGATTTTCTGGCTTCGGTTACTCTTGGCGAAGATTTACTGTTCACTTCCATTCCGTCCATACAGCCCGTTACACAAGATGCCATTAATTTTGGCATTGGTCTTGGATCAGCTTCACTTCCTTTTGCCACTTCCACTAAACAACAACGGCATTTTCCGCCGCTTCCTTTTAGTTTAGAATAATAGCACATCGCTGGCGGAACTACCTCTCCACCTATCATACGTGCTGCCTGCAGGATTGTTGTTCCTGGTTCTACTTCTATGCTTTGACCGTCTATGGTTACTTTCATTATCTACCAATATTTAACTCCTACGGAGTATCTTAATTCTGAAATCAAAAAACGTTAATCCTTACTCTTAAATCATTTCTTTAGAAACTAAATGCTTTACTTTTTCAAAAGGTTCCGCAACAAAATGATCTCTATGTTTTATTTTTTCCGGGAAACGAATGTGGTATTCAAACTCGTCTCTAAAGTGCCGAATCGCAGCTGCCACTGGCCAAGCTGCCGCATCACCCAATGGGCAAATCGTGTTCCCTTCAATTTTACTTTGAATGCTCAACAACAAATCGATATCTTCTTCACGACCGTGACCATTTTCTATTCGGTGCAATACTTTTTCCATCCAGCCAGTTCCTTCACGACAAGGGGAACATTGTCCACAGCTTTCATGATGGTAAAAACGAGAGAAATTCCAAGTATTACGTACAATACATGAAGTATCATTATACACAATAAATCCACCTGATCCTAACATAGAACCGGTTGCAAATCCACCGTCACTTAACGATTCGTAGGACATTAAACGATCTTCACCGGCGGCAGTTTTATAAATCAAATGAGCAGGTAAAACGGGAACAGAACTTCCTCCCGGTACAAATGCTTTTAAAGGTCTGTCAGAACTCATTCCGCCTAAATATTCATCAGAATTCATGAATTCATAAACACTTAAACCTAATTCAATTTCATAAACACCCGGATTTTTAATATGTCCAGAAGCCGAAATTAATTTGGTTCCTGTAGAACGCCCAATACCAATTTTGGCATATTCTGCACCTGAATTATTAACAATCCACGGCACCGCGGCGATCGTCTCTACGTTATTCACCACCGTTGGATTAGCCCAAAGTCCTGAAATAGCAGGAAATGGTGGCTTGATGCGAGGATTTCCTCTTTTTCCTTCCAACGATTCTATCAATGCAGTTTCTTCGCCACAGATGTAAGCTCCGGCACCACAATGAACATATAGTTCTAAATCATAGCCTGAACCTAATATATTTTTACCCAAAAATCCAGCGGCTTTTGCTTCGTTAATGGCTCGTTCTAATATTTTATATACCCACATATATTCTCCACGAATGTAGATGTAGGATAGGTTTGCACCCAAAGCATAACTAGAAGTAATCATTCCTTCAATCAACAAATGAGGAATAAATTCCATCAAATAACGATCCTTAAAAGTTCCTGGTTCTGATTCATCTGCATTACAAACTAAATGCCTTGGTTTTCCTGATTTTTTATCAATGAAACTCCACTTCATTCCTGCGGGAAAACCTGCCCCACCGCGACCTCGCAATCCGGAAGTTTTCACTTCTTCGACAACCTCGTCTGGCGTTAATGTTTTGATGGCTTTTTCTACTGAAGCATATCCACCATTCTGACGGTACACTTCGTAAGTTTTAATCCCCGGAATATTTATTTTATCTAATAATATTTTTTGTGACATATTATGTATCGTGTAAAACTATTGTATCATTTTTGCAATCTTCAATTAACTGGTCGATTTTTGCCACCGTCAAATGTTCTTTATAAAAGTCTCCTAATTGCATCATTGGAGCGTAACCACAAGCTCCTAAACATTCCACGCCTCTTACTTCAAAAAGACCATCTTGAGTAGTTTCACCTACTTTTACACCTAGTTTTTCACAAGTGTAATCCATTAAATCCTCGACTCCGTTCAAACAACAAGGAGAGGTTTGGCAAAATTCGAACATGTATTTTCCAATTGGTCTTTGGTTGTACATCGTATAAAACGACACTACTTCGTACACTTCAATTGGTTTAATCAAAAGGATTTCGGCCACTTTATTCATTAATTCAATACTCAACCAATTCTCATGAGCGTCTTGAACTTCATGCAAAATAGGCAATAACGCCGATTTTCTTTTGTTTTCAGGATAATGACTAATCAATTCATTGATGCGAGACATCAATGCTTCAGTCATATTTATTTCTTGTTTGTGATACGTACGTTCCATTTTTTATTATTTCAAATTTTGAATGCTAAATTTTTAATGTTTTTTAACTTTTATTCAAAATTTATAATTCATCTTTTATAATTTCATTAAGCGTCTAATTCTCCGGCAATAACATTTAAACTTGATAAAATAACAATTGCATCTGAAAGCAAGGCTCCTTTTATCATTTCTGGATAGGCTTGGTAATAGATAAAACAAGGTCTGCGAAAATGCAATCTGTACGGCGTCCGACTTCCATCAGTAACCAAGTAAAAACCAAGTTCTCCATTACCTCCTTCTACCGGGTGATACACCTCAGCAACCGGAACCGGAACTTCACCCATTACAATTTTGAAATGGTAAATCAAGGATTCCATATTGTTGTACACATCCTCTTTAGGCGGAAGGTAATAATCCGGGACATCCGCATGGAACTCGTTGCCTTCTGGCATTTTTTCCAATGCCTGACGAATAATACTCAAACTTTCCCAAACTTCAGCGTTACGAACACAGAAACGATCATATGTATCTCCTGATTTTCCCACCGGAACAATAAAATCAAAATCTTCGTAAGAAGAATAGGGTTGCGCAACACGAATATCATAATCAACACCGGTAGCCCGTAAGTTAGGACCGGTAAATCCGTATGCCATAGCTTGCTCAGCCGATATAGCACCAACATTTACAGTTCTGTCAATAAAAATTCTATTTCTTTCGAATAAGTTTTCAAATTCTTTCCAAGCGGCTGGAAAATCAGCTAAAAAAACATCTAATTTTCTAAAGGCTTCTGGCGACCAATCTCTTTCGAAACCACCAATTCTTCCCATATTGGTAGTCAAACGAGCCCCGCAAATTTCTTCGTATATTTCGTATACTTTTTCTCTAAATTGGAAAACATACAAAAAACCGGTATAGGCGCCGGTATCGACACCAAGGATTGAATTACAAATAATGTGATCCGTAATTCTCGCCAACTCCATTACGATAACTCTTAAATATTGTGCTCTTTTAGGAACTTCAATATCTAATAATTTTTCTAATGTCATCCACCAACCCATGTTATTGATAGGCGACGAACAATAATTCATTCTGTCCGTGAGGGGAGTGATTTGGTAAAAAGGTCTGTTTTCAGCGATTTTTTCAAAAGCTCTGTGGATGTAACCAATGGTTGGTTCCGCCTCCAGAATTCGCTCTCCATCCATCAACAGGATATTTTGAAAAATACCGTGAGTCGCAGGATGCGTAGGCCCTAAATTCAATATAGAAAGCTCGCTTCCATCTTCATTTAACTGCGCTGCAATTCTTTTAGCATAGCGATGCTCTGGGGATAATAATAGTTCTGACATTTATTTAATGTGAAAAATTATAATTGTTTTTTTTAATAATTGTCGGTTGTTCTACCAAAGAAACGGTCATCTTTATCCGTTCTTCCGCTGTCTTCCATTGGGAATTCCTTTCGCATTGGAAAAGAAATCATTTCGTCCATATTCAAGATACGTTTCAATTGCGGATGACCAATAAAATTTATCCCATAAAAATCATACGTTTCTCTTTCCATCCAGTTTGAACTTAGGAAAATACTTGATATCGATTTTATTTCAGGGGTTTCACCATTGATAAACACTTTGATTTTAATTCTTTTGTTTTCGTACCAATTGTGTAAATGATATACTACCGCAAATTGATGTTCTACATCATTATCTGGGTAATGAATTCCACACAGATCAGTTAAAAAATGAAAACGCAATATGGGATCATTTTTTAAAAAAAGAATCACCGCAGTAATTTTGTCCGCAGTAACTTCAAATGAAAATATATCTCTCTCTTGATTGAATTCAAAAACAGCTGAATCAAATGTCTCAACTAATTTCTCTTGGATTTGTATCGTTTCTAGCGCCATTCTTTTATTTGATATTATACGAAGCTAATAATTCTTGGTATTCCGGGGAACTTCTTCTTCTTACGGATTCAGTTCGAACCAACTCTTGTAATTTCATAACTCCGTCAACAATTTGCTCCGGTCTTGGCGGACAACCCGGAACATAGACATCGACCGGTATCACTTTATCAATTCCCTGCAAAACAGAATAGGTGTCAAAAATCCCTCCAGAGGAAGCGCAAGCACCAACGGCTATTACCCAACGAGGCTCTGCCATTTGCTCATATACCTGACGCAAAATAGGGGCCATTTTTTTTGAAATCGTTCCCATTACCATTAACATATCGGCCTGGCGCGGAGAGAAACTCACTCGCTCTGAGCCAAATCGAGCCAAATCATAATGCGAAGCCATTGTTGCCATAAACTCTATACCGCAACAAGAGGTTGCAAAAGGTAATGGCCATAATGAATTAGCACGAGCCATACCCACAACATCATTCAGTTTTGTAGCGAAGAAACCTTCTCCTACAACTCCTTCGGGTGGCGCTACCATATTTATTTTAGAATCACTCATCTTTTATTATTTTGAATTACAAATTTTGAATTGTAAATTATAATGAAACCATTTAAAATTTAAAATTCAGCATTTAAAAATAAATTTTTATTCCCACTCTAACGCTTTCTTTTTGATGATATAGAAAAACCCTATCAAAAGCAAAGACATAAAAATCACCATCTTTACCATTCCTTCCATTCCTAATTCTTTGAAATTGACTGCCCAGGGATACAGAAAAATTACCTCCACATCAAACAAAACAAACAATATGGCTACTAGAAAATATTTAACAGAAAATGGAATTCTGGCATTTCCTACCGATTCAACACCGCATTCAAAGTTTTTATCTTTCGCTTCTGAAGATCTTTTAGGCCCTAATTTACCAGAAATTATTATGGTGCCTACAACAAATCCCACCGCTAAAACTAACTGCATTAAAATTGGGATATAACTTAATTGATCGGATTGCATGGTTGTGGTTTTTTTAAATAAATATAAATGACAAAGATACCCTTCAAATTATTAAATAGCAATGAAAACTTAAAAATACATGGCTACTATATCGATGTAAATTTACAATTTTTATTAATTATAAATAACAAAAAATATTTATCTTGTGATGTGTTTAACATCCCAAGGGTTTAACAAAGTCAAATATCAGTAGTCTTTTTGAATACTACGCTTTGGTGCAAAAAAAAACGTTCCGATAAATATCGGAACGTTTTAAACATTCGTAGGCAAAAAAATTAATTTTTATGCTTAGATCACTGCTACTTTCGCAGCAACTTTTCCTTTTCTTCCTTCTTCTTCTTCATAGCTAACTCTATCCCCTTCGCGTAATTCTTCCGCGTTGATTCCTGATGCATGAACAAAAATGTCTTTTCCTGTTTCTTCGTCTGTAATGAATCCGTAACCTTTAGATTCATTGAAAAATTTAACTGTACCTGTACGCATTGTAATAGTAATAATAATTTATAATGGAGCAAATGTAATATTTAATATAATACGAAATACGATGTTGTGTTTTTATTTTGCAAAAATATTGACATTCAACGTTTTCTAACGAATTTTATCGACAAACTACAATTACGCTAACTTTATATGCAGCTCTTTTAACTGTGATTCGTCAATTTTAGACGGAGCATCAATCATAACATCCCTGCCCGAATTATTTTTTGGAAAGGCAATAAAGTCTCTAATGGTTTCCTGTCCGCCAAGAATGGCTACTAAACGGTCCAATCCAAAAGCCAATCCTCCGTGTGGCGGTGCGCCAAACTGAAATGCATCCATCAGGAATCCAAATTGCGCTTTTGCATCTTCCGCTGTGAAGCCTAAATATTTGAACATTAATTCCTGTGTCGCTTTATCATGGATACGTATTGAACCACCACCAATTTCATTTCCATTCAAAACCATATCATACGCATTGGCACGAACTTTCCCTGGATCGGTTTCCAGTAAGTGCATATCTTCCGGCTTAGGAGATGTAAAAGGATGATGCATGGCATGGTAACGGCCACTTTCCTCGTCAAACTCTAATAAAGGAAAATCAACCACCCACAACGGAGCAAATTCAGCTGGATTTCGCAATCCTAAACGAGTGGCGAGTTCCATACGCAACGCACTTAACTGCGTTCGCGTTTTATCAGTAGGACCAGAAAGCACAAAAATCATATCTCCGGGTTTTGCTCCGGTGATTTTTGCCCACTGTGCTAAATCGTCTTGATCGTAAAATTTGTCAACGGATGATTTATAGGTTCCATCTTCATTGCATTTTACATACACCATTCCGGATGCACCCACTTGAGGACGCTTCACCCAGTCAATTAATCCATCAATTTCTTTGCGGGTATAGCTCCCAACTCCCGGAACTGCAATTCCAACCACAAATTCCGCCGCATTAAAAACTGGGAATTCTTTGTGTTGTGCTACTTCATTTAATTCCCCAAACTCCATTCCGAAACGAATGTCCGGCTTGTCATTTCCGTAGGTCTTCATAGCATATTCATAGGTAATTCTTGGAAATTTTTCTACTTCAATACCTTTTATTTCTTTTAATAAATGTCTGGTCAGTCCTTCGAAAACATTCAAAATATCTTCTTGTTCCACAAAAGCCATTTCACAATCAATTTGTGTAAACTCCGGCTGTCTGTCTGCTCGCAAATCTTCATCTCGGAAACATTTTACGATTTGGAAATATTTATCCATTCCGCCCACCATCAATAATTGTTTGAACGTTTGCGGGGATTGTGGCAATGCGTAAAATTGCCCTTCATTCATTCTGGAAGGCACCACAAAATCTCTGGCTCCCTCTGGAGTAGACTTGATCAAATAAGGAGTTTCTACTTCACAGAAATCCAAATCCGAAAGATATTTACGCACTTCCATCGCTACTTTATGACGAAACATCAAACTGTTTTTCACTGGATTTCTTCGGATATCAAGGTAACGGTATTTCATTCGGATATCTTCGCCACCATCCGTTTCGTCTTCAATAGTAAAAGGAGGCGTGAGAGAAGCATTCAAAATAGTAAGTTCCGTTACTAAAATTTCTATCGCTCCCGTTGGGATATTATTATTTTTGGCTTCGCGCTCAATAACAGTACCTTTTACTTGAATCACAAATTCACGACCAAGGGTTTTAGCTCTTTCAAAAACTGTTTTATCCGAACGACCTTCGTCAAAAATTAATTGCGTAATTCCATAACGGTCGCGCAAATCAACCCAGTTCATAAATCCCTTATCACGTGATTTTTGCACCCAACCGGCAAGTGTAACTTCGGTGTTAATATGTGAGGCGTTCAACTCGCCACAGTTATGACTTCTATACATGTTCTAAATTTTTGATTATTTTGTCCTTTGGACATGGCTGCAAATTTAGGACTAATTATGAATAATGAATTGAGAAATAAGAAATTTTAGTAATGAGTAACGCAAGGCACTTCGTTAAAATGTTAAATTTTATTCTAATGTTACTAAATTGTTAAGTAAAAGTTTTTTTATTGTAAAATAATTTATATATTTGTTAAGCTAATATGAATTTTAAAACCCAAAATCATGAAAAAATATATAATATTAACCGCACTGCTTTTTTCAGGAATAGCATTCGCTCAAGAAAATAATCCAAAATTAGAAGCTCTAGGTGATTTAGTAAAAACAACTTACTACTTTGAAAATGGAAAAGTACAACAAGAAGGCTTCTTTAAAAATGGAAAATTGGAAGGAATCTGGACTGCGTACGACACAAATGGCAATAAACTATCTGTTGCTATTTATGAAAATGGAGAAAAAACTGGAAAATGGCTTTTTTGGAATGGCAATAATTTAAACGAAGTAGACTATTCTAACAGCAGAATTGCTTCCGTAAAAATTTGGAAACAAGATGCATTAGTAACCAACTAAAAAGACCTCAACAACTACAAAAGCTTTCGTTACTCCGAAAGCTTTTTTTTGTGCCTTATATTTTTGGGTTAATACACCTTTAGAGTTTTGTCTCATCTAATAAAAAAATGGACACGAAAAATTAAACTAAAAATATAACGTTTCTTCGTGAAATAATCAGTCCTAAATTAAAAAAGTTCTTACAGCCCATTAGGTCTAATTTTTAAACCTCACTCCGACTTCGCTCTGTGCTGGCTAGAAATATCGATTTTGTAATTCCGGTAGGCCTGTCACTTTTTTTAGAGAAAACCAAATCTATGTGGCCCAATACCACAGAAGGACTGGAGAAGCAACCTAATAATTGGGCTATCTGGCTCTTTTTTCTATGTTTTTATTAGATGTCTTTTTTATTTAAGATTAATTGAAGTTTTTATGGATTCATAACTAATGGATTTGAATCGTTTTTATGATCCTCAATACACTTTTTTAAACAACAAAAAAGCGATGAATTCAATAGAAATTGAACGCATCGCTTTTTTTGAATCTAAAACATTATCTACCAAAAAATAGTGTAAAACGCTGCAATAATCGAAAGAACAATCAACATGCCTACGGTAAAACCTGGTGACATTTTAAACATGGTACGATCAATTTCCAGACCATTAGTTTTAACGCCTCGCGCTGTTTCATACATACTGATGCTGTACATCCCGATGACACAAATTAAGAAAACAAATCCCATGCGATCAATAAAAGGAATTTCATAGACACCATTCCCATTTGGAACTGAAAAACCGGAAGAATGAAGGAACGATAAATCTACAAAAGCCGGCATGAATTTAAACAGAATAGAAAACATAAATCCACCAATTGTTGCAAACAAAGCCGCGTTAGAAGTTGTTTTTTTCCAAAAGAATCCTAAAATAAACATAGCGAAAACGCCCGGACTTACAAAACCTGTATATTCCTGAATGTATTGAAATCCTCCTTTTTTATCAATTCCAAGAAAAGGCGCTACTACAACTGCAATTAACATCGCCGCTACAATTGCTTTCTTCCCCACATTAACTAATGTCTTTTCATCGGCATGCACATTCAATTTGGTTTTGTAAATATCCAACGTAAAAATAGTAGCGATACTATTCGCTTTTCCGGCCAATGACGCTACAATCGCCGCAGTCAAAGCAGCAAATGAAAGTCCTTTTAGGCCCACAGGAAGCAAATTTAACAAAACCGGATACGCACGATCAGGATTTACTGTACCATCTTGCAACATTTCAGCGCCAAAATGCCCGTTCTGATACAATACAAAAGCAGCTATTCCGGGCAAAACAACAATTATAGGCATTAGCAATTTCAAGAAAGCAGCAAACAAAATTCCATTTCTCGCCGTTTTTAAATCCGCCCCCAACGCACGTTGTGTAATGTATTGGTTACATCCCCAATAATTTAAATTGATGATTAACATTCCTCCTATCAAAACTGACAATCCTGGTAAATCCATATAATTAGGATTCGTTTTTTCAAAAATCATGTGAAAATGGTCGTTTGCATGAGTCGTCATCAAATTGAACCCATTTATAACTCCCGTAGAACCAAATTCTTCGGCAACTAAATTCAATGCTAAATAAGTAGTAACCAATCCACCCAAGATCAAAAAGAAAACTTGAATCACAT
The DNA here is from genome assembly GCF_003984825.1 of Flavobacterium sp. RSP46. Lineage (NCBI taxonomy): Bacteria > Pseudomonadati > Bacteroidota > Flavobacteriia > Flavobacteriales > Flavobacteriaceae > Flavobacterium > Flavobacterium sp. RSP46. The sequence continues at coordinate 363,030 of NZ_RYDM01000001.1, read as the reverse complement.
CCGTATACCCAATCACTTTCATTCCGCCCAGCGTAATCATCACCGCAAAAAACGCTAAGAAAATCATACACAAAGTAATATCCAGACCAGAAATGCTGCTTATCGCCAAAGCGCCCAAATACAATATAGAAGTAAGATTGACCAAGACATACAACAACAACCAAAAAACAGCCATAATCATAGCAACATTACTGTTATACCTTTGATTCAGGTATTGCGGCATGGTGAAAATTTTATTTTTCAAGTATACCGGAATAAAGAAAATAGCAACGATAATCAAGGTAAAAGCTGCCATCCATTCATACGTAGCAATCGCCAGTCCCATTTTAAAACCACTTCCACTCATTCCTATAAATTGCTCCGCACTAATATTACTGGCAATTAATGATGCGCCTATGGCCCACCAAGTAAGCGATCCTTCTGCTAAGAAATAATCTTTACTGCTCGTTTCTTCTTTCTTTTTCTTTCTGTAAATCCATATTCCATAACTGACAATCAGGATGAAATAGAAGAAAAAGACAATATAATCTTGGATTGCTAAAGTTTGCATTGGTTAAATGTATTTAGTTATTGGTTAATGGTTATCTATTTTTATAATGTACATTTGATTGCGCTCTTAAAACGGCTGCACTTTTCTCCGCCGTGATGTCCCTTTGCGATTCACCCATCATTTCATACCCTACCATAAATTTCTTTACGGTTGCAGACCGCAATAACGGTGGATAAAAATGCATGTGAAAATGCCATTCCGGATGCAATTCTCCGTCTGTTGGCGACTGATGAATTCCGGATGAATATGGAAAAGATGTTTCAAAAAGGTTATCGTATTTGGTTGTCAAATGTTTTAAAATAATTGCAAAATCCGTCACTTCGGTTTCCGTGAAATCAGTTATTTTACTCACATTTCGTTTGCTGACAATCATAGTTTCGTAGGGCCAAATCGCCCAAAAAGGGACTAATGCCACGAAATGATCATTCTCAACAACAATGCGCTCGTCCAGTTTCATTTCTTCTTGTAAGTAATCCTGAAAAAGTGTTGTGTTGTGTTTATCAAAATACGTTTTTAGATTTTTTTGCGTTTTTTCCACTTCGGTGGGCAAAGAAGATTGGGCCCAAATTTGTCCGTGCGGATGCGGATTGCTGCACCCCATCACACTTCCTTTATTTTCAAAAATCTGAACGTGGTTGATGTACGCCACATTACCCAAATCCATATATTCTTTTTGCCAGGTACGAATGATGTTTTCAATCGCTTCGGCCGGCATTTCTGGCAATGTCAAATTATGTTTTGGCGAAAAGCACACCACACGAGAAATTCCTCTTTCGGGTGTAGCTTTAAAAAAAGTCTCTTTCTTGTTCTCTTCAAAAGCAATTTCGTCTTGCTTTAAAGCGGCAAAATCATTTTCAAAAACAAAAGAACTTTCATAATCCGCATTGACCATTCCATTCGCTCTAACATTTCCCGGACACAAATAACAAGTCGGGTCATATTCGGGCAATGCATCCGAAGGTACCACTTCATTTTGCCCTTGCCAAGGACGTTTCGAACGGTGTGGAGAAACCAGCACCCATTCGTTGATTAACGGATTATAACGTCTGTGCGGATCTTCGTTGATATCAAAATTTTTCATTTATTAAGCAGTGTAAAGTGATGTTCCGTTTCCGATTTTAACATCATAAATTTTTAATTCTATTCCAAATTTATCTAAATAAAGAGTAGAAAGCTGCTTTTTAATTCGCTCTTCTTGTCCTTTTTTAATCAAATTAATGGTACAACCGCCAAAACCGCCGCCCATTAATCGAGAGCCTATCACTGATTTGTCTTCTTTCACCGTGTGTACTAAAAAATCCAATTCGGCGCAACTCACTTCATAATCCAATGATAATCCTTCATGCGTACTGAACATTAGCTGTCCTAAAACTTCAATGTTTCCATCATCCAAAGCGTCACAAGCCAGTTTCACGCGATTCATTTCTTTCACTACAAAAAGGCTCCTTTTGAAAACATTCGCAGACATTTTATCTTTTAGACTCCAAACGTCCTCTTCTTTACAATCTCTAAAACTACTAATTTCCGGGAAATAAGCACTGATTATCGATATTCCTTCTTCACATTCTTTCCGTCTGGTATTGTAAGCCGAGCTAAACAAGGAATGTTTGACATTACTATCGAATAAAACTAAGGAGTAATCACTAAAATTAGCATTATGGTATTCATATTCTAATGTCCTGCAATCAATTTTTATGACTTTGTTTTCAAGACCCATTACACTGGAAAACTGGTCCATAATTCCGCAATTGATTCCCACCCAATGTTCTGCTTTTTGTCCCATAAGCGCAATATCAATGGGTTTAATTTTCAAATTGAACAGTTCATTTAAACCATACAAAAAGCCACATTCTAAAGCCGCCGAAGATGACAAACCGGAACCAACCGGAATATTACTGCTGAAAACACAATTGAAACCCTCCACGGAATAACCGTTCCTTTTCAATTGATTCAAAACACCACGCAGGTAATTTGTCCATACACTATCCGTCTGATTTTGTTCTTCGTTTGTATAAACTTCGAACTCATCATTCAAATCTATAGCCACAATTTTAGCGGTATCCGAATTGTTTTTTTCAAAAGCAAAACAAATAATTTTATCGATGGCTGCCGGCAAAACAAAACCATCGTTGTAATCAATGTGCTCTCCTATAATATTGATTCTGCCCGGGGAAAGAACAATTTTTTCAGGCTCTGATCCAAAAGTCTCCTGAAAAAAATCAATTGTTTTGTGTACTAAAATGTCATTCATGATTTAAAAATTATCCATTTCCTTTTTTTAGGAACTCGCTGTTGTTATTTTTTTAAATATTCAGTAAAACTATATGAATTTTGGTTTATTTCGTAGCGTACAAGGTCAATTTACCGCTCTTTAGTCCTGCTCCATGTACTTCTGGTTGTATAGCATTGTACGCTTGTCAATTAACCATTTACAGTGAATGTAAGTTAAAATATTCTTTAAATGATTAATGACTTTACTTAAATGAATACCGAGTTTTTACTTGATTTAATTCAAATTAAAAACTTCAATGACTTATATGTTGCAAAAAAAATTAATAAAATGCTGTTTTTTCCTAGGATTAAGCGGCATTTCTTTTCTTTAACTAATCCTTAAACGCATCTAAAGCCATTGATGGTTTTCCGTCAGACTGCCAAGCGCTCAGGGAATAACCGCTCCAGCTTTTTTCGCCCTGCGGCTCCCAATACATTACGCCAAGTCCTTTATTATTTGGTACCGCTTCGACTGCTTTGATTGTTGCTGCTAACATTTCGTACGTATTTTGCGCTTTGTCATATTCCCCACCAACTTCTACAACCATCACTTCTTTGTTGTATCTGTCCACCATATCGTTTAGATTATACGCTAAATCCGCAATAGTTTCTGTGTAATCTTTCTTGATCCAAAAAGGATAATAGGACAGTCCAATCACGTCGTACTTTACATTATTTGCTGTAGCGTTATCAAAAAATAATCTGAATTTTTCATTATTATTTCCTTCGTCAAGATGAACGATTACTTTAATTTTAGGATCAATAGCTTTTGTAGCTTCATACCCTTTGTTGAGTAATTGTGCCAATTGATTCCAGTTTTTGGTACTTCCTTCCGGCCACATCATTCCACCTGGAATTTCATTGCCTACCTGAACCCATTCCGGAGTAACTCCTGCTGATTTCAAGGCATTCAAAACATCAAAAGTATGATCATACACATCCGTCATTAACTCCTGAAAAGTATGATTTGCCCAGGCTTTGGGTTTAAATTGTTTGGCAGGATCTGCCCACGAATCGCTATAATGAAAATTGATCATGATGCGCATTCCCGTTTTTTGCGCACGCAAAGCCATGAAAACGGTTTCTTCCTTGCTGCAATACCCACTGGCTTTATCGTCATTTGGATTGACCCAAACACGAAGCCGAATGGTATTCATTCCTCTGTCCTTTAGGAGTTGCAAACAATCTTTTTCAATACCGTCAGTATCATAAAATTTATATCCTGTGGCTTCCATTTGCGGCAACCATCCTATATCAGCTCCTTTTGCAAAAGTAGCAACTATTGGAGTTGGCGTATGATCCACATTCGTTTGAGAATTACTGGACGTAAAAAACAAAAATAACAGTAACAACGACAATATAGTTTTACTATTTTTCATTTTAAAAAGATTGGAATTTATAACTTGTTTTATGATAATATATTTCACCTTTTTTTAGAATAGCATTCGGGAAATGTTCGTGATTTGGTGCATCAGGAAAATTTTGCGTCTCAAAACAAATACCGCTCAAAGCATGATAATTTGCATTTTCTTTTCCTTTTATTGTATTAAAACAGTTCCCACCAACATAAATATGAACCCCAGGTTGATTCGTATAAACGGTCATTTTCAAATTATTGTTTTTATTAAAAAGAGAAGCAGCAAATTCATTTTCCTTTTCTAATACAAAAGTGGCATCAATTTTTGGAGGACACTTTTTAGGTTGATTAAAATCGAAAGGTTTATTATCTAAATCCAAAAATCTACCAGTTGGACTATTTTGATCAGTAGTCTCTACCATTTTTTGAGCGTTAACGATTAACTCTTGTTCTAAAATATCAGAATCGTGACCATCGAGATTAAAATAACTGTGATGGGTTAAATTCACAACTGTATCTTCGGTCGAAATGGCTTTATACTCTATAATTAATTCATTGTCTTCCGATACCATATAGGTGATTTCTACTGATAAGCCTCCTGGATAATTTTCTTCCCCATCAGGACTGAAATACGCGAAAGTTATTGATGGATTCTTCCCTTCTTTCACGTTTTTTACCCGCCAAATTTTTTGACTAAATCCAATATTTCCACCATGTAACGAATTATTGTTACTGTTTTTATTTAAATGAAAAGCTTTACCGTTCAAACTAAAAAAGCCATTATTAATTCTGCCAGCATATCTTCCAATGGTTGCTCCAAAGTATGGCGCACTTTTCAGATCAAATGATTTAATATAGGCCTCCAAAGTATCAAAACCCAATACCACATCTACCAATGCACCGTTTTTCAGTGGCATTTTCAACGAAGTAATAGTTGCACCGTAATTGGTAACTTTAAGTTGCATGCCATTTTTGTTTATAAGTTCACAAACCGACACCTCTTGTCCATCTGGCATCAAACCAAATAATTTCATTACAGAATTAGCTTTAAAATGTGATATGTGTTTTATTTTCATTATTTATTTATGAAATATTAAAACCAAAAGTAAAATAATTACTGTTACTTACATACCAGTACCTACCAGTTTTTGTATATTGCCAAGAAATTCCGTTTTATATGAAAATAATTTCCATTCAAAACAATCTTGGAGTTCCTAAATACAAACAAATAATCATTACCGTTGAGAAGGGAATTGAAGAAGGAAAATTAATAAAAGGAGACAAACTCCCCTCAATAAATAAAGTGTGCTTAGAGTTTTCATTGTCTCGAGATACGGTTCTTCTAGCCTACGACGAATTAAAAAAAAGAGGTATTATTTATGCCATTCCGGGCAAAGGCTATTATATAAAAAGTGTTGAAGTCACTATAAAACAACGGATTTTTTTACTTTTTGACGAATTGAATATTTTCAAAGAAGACCTGTATAATTCGTTTCTGGAAAACGTTGGTACAAATGTTCAGGTAGACATTTTCTTTCATCATTTTAATACTCCTGTTTTCCAGAAACTAATTAATGACAGTAATGGCAATTACACCAAATACATCATCATGCCGACCAATTTAACCTTGGCAGCCACCGTGATAAAAACCCTACCAGTTAATGATGTATACATATTAGACCAGACCAATCCAGAACTAAAATCCTTTCCTGCCGTGTATCAAAATTTCGTAAAAGACATTTATGACGGCTTACTGAAAGGGAAATCCAGATTGAACAAATACAAAAAACTGATTATGATTTTCCCGGGATTTCGCGAACCGCTGGGCATGAAAATAGGTTTTGAAAATTTCTGCAGCGACTTTGCTTTCGATTATGAAATCATCACTGAATTTAAGAATCGTGAAATTAATAAAGGCGAAGTGTACATCATCCCGAGTGACCGGGATTTAGTCAGCGTTATAGAAAAAGCAAAAATGCAAAACCTACAATTGGGCAGTGATTACGGCATTATATCATACAACGAAACCCCGCTTAAAAAGGTAGTTGAAAACGGCATCACAACGATTTCAACCAATTTTGAAGTTATGGGAAGAATTTTGGCTCAGATGATTTTAAAAGGTACAAAAGAACAAATTGAGAATAAGAGTGCTTTGAATGTCAGGAATTCATTGTAATGAACTAAACTCTATAAACTCCTTTGAGATAATATGTTAAAAAAACAAAAAAGTAACCACAAAAGTAAATACATTTGTTAGATGATAAAAGTCCGCCAAACACAAATTATAAAAATAGGCAATTCTAACGGGATTAGAATTCCTAAAGACTTCCTAAATGCATTGGGCACCAAAGAAGTTGTCATGGAACTAACAGACAACACTTTGATTATTAAGCCCATAAAAACAACAACGCCACCGCGAAGCGAGTGGGGAAGCATTCTCGCTAAAATGAAAATAGAACCCGAAGCCGATTTTAACGATTTTGATACAACCCTCACAGATGGCATTGATGATGTATAAAAAGTGGGATATTGTATTTGTCGATTTAAACCCAACCAAAGGAAGTGAAATATCAAAAATAAGACCGTGTTTAGTGGTTTCGCCAAATAGTGTCAATACTTATATGAACACTATTGTTGTAGTCCCGTTTACCTCAAAACCCAAAGGATATCCTTTTAGAACACAGAAAATTTATTACGCTTGAATATACTCAAAACGGGGAAAGTATAAAATATGATGTACGTATTGAATCGATACCCTCGAATTTAGGCAAAGGAGAAATTTATTATTTCATTTGTCCGAATACTGGAAAGCAATGCAGAAAATTGTATCATAATTCTAAATACTTTTTGCACCGGGAGGCGTTCCGATATTTTTATTACGATAAACAAATAGAATCCAAAAGAAACCGTTTTTTAGTTTCAATCTTAGATAAGGTATTTTTGAAAGATGAGGTTTATAATGAGCAGTATCAAAAACATTTCAAAACTCACTACAACGGAAAAGTAACCAAACGGTATCAAAAGATTTTAGATAAAATAAAAAGAGCCGAGAGTTTCCCGTCGGGAACAATTGAAAGTTTACTTATGATGTGAAAATAAATTAACTCGTTTACGGGAAACCGTAAAGTAAATAATTTTTTATAGTTTACATTTGAGTATTATTAATCTAAAACTTATAAAGATGAAAAGAATTTTTCTAATTACAATAATATCATTAATTTCATTTTCGTGTTCAAAAAATAACGAACAAATAAATATTGCTAAAAATGAGGTTGAAAAAAATCTTTCAGATATAGAAAAAAAAGACATTAATTATACTTGTATAGAAATGTCAGACAGAGAGGCGTACAATGAAATTGCAGAATATCACAAAAAAAGACAAGAAAAAGCAGAAACAGAATATGATGAATTTATGAAAAAATATGAATTAGGTACCTATAGAATTACTCCTCTTGAAGATATGGAAACCTCTAAGTTAAAATACACTTTAAAAATGATGAAATTTGGAGAATCATATTTAGCTGATGTTAGTCAGTGTCAAACTCTTTATGGTAAAGACATAAATGCACTTTCAAAACTAAAGGGTAAAAATACATATTATAAGATTTTAGCAGTTAAAATGTCCCCCGATACGGTATTTTACAAAAAATTATATTTAGATAATAACAATAAAATTATTAACGCCCAAATGTTAAATAAGTAATTTTATAAAATAGCAAAGGCGAACCATAACGGAACGTCTTTTTTAAATGTCACTAAAGTTTATTTTATAAAATTAATAAACATAACAACATTTTTAATTTAAATGACTTATTATGTGTAGATTAGATTTCTAAAACCAAACCAAAAAATATTATGGAAATAAACATACCTAAACAAGCGGTCAATCAATTAAAAAAATCATTGGATAATTTTAAGCTTAATGATGCAATTGAACTGAGTACAAATGAAGCACAAACACGAAAGTTCTTAATTGAGCCTTTTTTTGAGATGCTGAACTATGTTTCCAATGATTTAATTCCTGAATACAACGCTGATTTTGGAGAACGGGTAAGTCAAAAAATTGATTATGCTATCGTTTTAAACAAAAAAGATACTATTCTAATTGAAGCTAAAAAGCAAAGCAGTAAATTAACAGATAAGGAAGCTGGACAATTAAATGGATATTTTAATAATACTAAAAATTCTAAAATTGCAGTTTTAACAAATGGTATTGAATATAGATTTTATTCTGACGTTTTAGATCCTAACGTAATTGATGGTAAACCTTTTTTTATTTTTAATTTGAGTAAGTATGTAGATAAAGATTTAGACACACTTATAAAATTTGACAAAAGATATATTTTAATAAAAGAGATTATTCAAACTGCACAGGAATGTGTTTTTGTTGAAGATTTTGAAAGTGCATTGTATAAGGAATTAACAGCACCAACAAAAGACTTATTAAAAATAATACATAGAAATATGAATTTTAAAACTAAGTTTAATGAGGATACACAAGTTAAAATGATAAGCTTAATTAATTCTTCATTGTTAAAATCGTTGTATGATAAAAAAGTTATTGCTGAAACAAATTCAAACTCTTTAGGTGTAGTAACTACTGAATTAGAAATTCAAGCATACCACACAATAAGAACTTTGTTAATTCAAGACAAAAAAATTCCTAATGAAAGATTAGGTTACAAAGATTTCAAAAGCTTTCTCAATATTGGTATTGACGACAATTCTAAAAAAGTTATCTGTAAATTAGTTTTCAGTGATTCAAAAATGAAAATGATTATTGAAAACAATGAATATACTTTAGAACACATTGACGATGTTTTAAAGCACAAAAAGGAATTGATTAATAGAACACTTGCTTTAGTTGAATAATTAAAGATTTAGTAAAAGAGTTAAAAGGCGAACCATTACGGAACGCCTTTTTTTTTGTTCAATAACCAGATCGCCCGGATACATCTCTCTTTGATCGTGCGGAATTGAATTCCGTACCCGCAATCAATAGCAAACAAAGCAAAACTACACAGGAATTCGTTGTGACATAAAACAAAAAAACCGCTTCGAAAGAAGCGGTTTTTGTACCCGGAGCCGGAGTCGAACCGGCACGGTTTCCCACAGGTGTTTGAGACCAGCGCGTCTACCAATTCCGCCATCCGGGCTTAGCTAGACATGAAATAACAACAGTTATTTCAACGCAATAAAAGAGGTGGTTGTGTTTAAATCAACCATCAATTCCTTTAACACGGTGCAAATGTAAAAAATAATATTAAATGTTCAACTAAAAATACTTAATTTTTTCCTTTCAGAGTTGAATAAATTTTATAAATTTGCACCTCGTTAAAAACACAACACACAACTAACTACACCCGAGGCAAATACAAACATACGGCTTTATACAAATGACAAAGCCAACAGTATGGAGCGCAGCGGAATAAAAACAACAAATTAAATGTCACACCTAGAACCAGAAGCTAAAATTTTTGCGTGTTCACAAAGTGTCTATCTGGCTGAAAAAATAGCAGAGCAATACGGAATCCCTTTAGGTAAAATCACCATGTCAAAATACAGCGACGGTGAATTTCAGCCTTCTTATGAAGAGTCTATCAGAGGATTACGGGTTTTTATCGTTTGTTCTACTTTTCCAACGGCAGATAATTTGATGGAAATGTTACTGATGATTGATGCTGCAAAACGGGCTTCGGCACGACACATAACGGCAGTAATTCCTTACTTTGGTTGGGCAAGACAAGATAGAAAAGATAAGCCAAGAGTTCCGATAGGAGCTAAATTAGTGGCTAATTTACTTGATGCTGCAGGCGCAACAAGAGTAATGACCATGGATTTGCACGCAGATCAAATTCAAGGATTCTTTGAAAAACCGGTAGATCACCTTTTTGCATCGACAATATTCTTGCCGTACGTAAAAAGTTTAGGTTTAGACAATCTGACTATCGCTTCTCCAGACATGGGAGGTTCAAAAAGAGCCTATGCGTATTCTAAATTCTTAGAATCGGATGTGGTGATTTGTTACAAACAAAGAAAAGAAGCCAATATTATTGACACCATGGAATTGATTGGTGAAGTTAAAGGTAAAAATGTAATCTTAGTAGATGACATGATTGATACCGGAGGCACTTTGGCGAAAGCCGCAGATTTAATGATCGAAAAAGGAGCACTGAGCGTACGAGCAATTTGTACACACGCGATTTTATCCGGGGATGCTTACGAAAAAATAGAGAATTCTAAATTATTAGAATTAATCGTCACCGATTCTATTCCGTTAAAGAAAGAATCAAAAAAAATAAGAGTGTTGAGTTGTGCGCCTCTTTTTGCTGAAGTTATGCACATGGTGCACCACAACAATTCCATAAGTGGAAAATTTATAATGTAATACGTTAGTCGTAAAGTCCAATGTCTTAAAGTTATAAAGTCTTGCTGATAGCCAAAAGCTAAAAGCCAAACAAGTAATATTATTTAATAACTATATTTTTTTACAATGAAATCGATTACAATTAAAGGATCAGAAAGAGAAAGCGTGGGTAAAGTTGCGACTAAAGCCCTACGTAATGCTGGATTGGTTCCTTGCGTATTATACGGAGGAAATCAGGCAGTTCATTTCTCAGCAGAAGTTATGGCTTTCAAAAACTTGGTTTACACCCCAAACGCTCACACAGTTGAGATCAATCTAGGTGAAGGAAAATCATTTAACGCTATTTTACAAGACATTCAGGTTCACCCGGTGTCTGACAAGATCTTACACATTGACTTCTTTCAATTATTTGATGACAAAGAAATCACTATGGAAGTTCCTGTAAAAATCATTGGTAACTCTAAAGGAGTTATGGCCGGTGGAGATTTACGTTTGAACACTCGTAAACTAAAAGTAAAAGCTTTACCAAAAAATCTTCCTGATTTTATTGAAGCTGACATTACTGCCTTAGACATGGGTAACAAATTGTACGTTACTAAAGTAGCTTCTCCGGACTACAAAATCATGCACCCGGACAACACTGTAATTTGTCAAGTGAAAATCTCTCGTGCCGCTATGAAAGCAGCTCAAGAGGCAGCAAAAGCAGCAAAAGCTCCCGTAAAAGGAAAGAAAAAATAATATTTTTTCAATCATTCAAGAAAGCATCAGTTCTACAACTGGTGCTTTTTTTTGCTTTTTATTTTCTCATTTAGAGCAACGAGAAACCTCATTATCCTATTTTAAATTATGAGGAGCACAACTACCCATTTTCACAACAACGCCCCTCCTGCTGTCCGTTGTATCCACGCCAAAAAGCGCGGGATGCCACTCCCATCAGGGCTATCCAGAACTATTTTGTTCCCAATACCGATTTTCTAAAAATCTAATAGTACACTATTCTAATTAAGTCTATTTTTGCAGTATGATAAAATGGATTTCAAATTTATTCTCACCTACAAAAACTGAGAATAATACAGATTGTAGGAAATCAGAGGCTCTCGAACACCAAAAAAATAATATAGAAAACGTGAGTAATAAATTTTTAATAATAGGACTCGGCAACATTGGCGCCGAGTATGTAAACACTCGCCACAACATTGGTTTTAAAATCGTGGATTTCCTCGCCCGGAAAGAAAGCGTTACTTTCGAAACCGTAAAACTAGGTACACTGGCCCAATACAAATTCAAAGGAAGAACTTTTTTGCTACTCAAGCCCAACACATATATGAATTTGAGCGGAAAAGCCGTGCAATACTGGATGGGAAAAGAGAATATTCCACTTGAAAATATTCTGGTGATCACCGATGATTTGAATCTATCTTTTGGAGCCATTCGCATCCGACAAAAAGGAAGCGATGGCGGACACAACGGACTCAAAAACATCAATCTGGTATTGAATACGCAAAATTACGCCCGATTCCGTTTTGGGATCAGTGACGAATTCAAAAAAGGAAAACAAGTTGACTATGTCCTTGGCGACTGGGATGATACTGAAAAAACAGCGCTTACGGAACGACTGGAATTAGCCTCCGAAATCATAAAATCCTTTGGAACTTCCGGACTGGAAATTACCATGACCACATTTAACGGGAAATAAAAAAAGGAATATGCTTCCTTTGTACGCCTCTGTTTTTTTTAATTTGTATTAGATAAAAATAATAATTAATTTTAATGCATGTTTTTAATACACACTAAAAATCAACACATTGAATTACCCTTTTCTAAACACATCCATAATATGAAAAAAATTATTTTTTTTATTACACTGTGCTTTTTTTTTTCAATCAATCCTACGTTTGCACAAGTAAATAACACCCCTTCAAAAGCGCTTCTTTTTGGCAAAAATAAAATCATTCCGGAAGGTTCTGTAATTCGATGTGCCACGACAGAATATGAAGAATACCTAAAATCCAAAAATCCAAACAGAATATCTACTGCTGAATTTGAACAATGGATAACACCAAAGATTGAACTCGAAAAAAATAAAAAAAAGAATGCTGCACAAGGATTCAAAACAAATGCAGTAATTACCATACCGGTTGTCGTTCACGTGATTCATAATGGTGATCTTTTAGGCAGTGATGAAAACATTCTTGATCAACAAGTAATTTCTCAAATTCAAGTACTCAACGAAGATTTCAGAAAAAAAGCTAACACTCCAGGATTCAACACCAATCCTGTAGGAGCTGATGTAGAAATAGAATTCGCACTGGCTAAACGAGATCCATCGGGCATTTTATCAAACGGGATAAACCATGTAAACTTAGGGCGAGAAAGCTGGTCTACTGTCGATATTGATGGCTCTCTAAAACCCCAAACACAATGGAATCCTGAAAAATACCTTAATATTTGGGTAGTCAAATTTACCAGAACCGATCTTTTGGGATACGCACAATTTCCTAGTGCTTCCGGACTTCCGGGAATAAATCAAGATGAAGGCTTCGCTAACACTGACGGTGTCGTGATTGGTTATACTTTTTTTGGTTCATCCAGTTATTTTACCGGAGGAAACTACACTACTCCTTATGACAAAGGGAGAACAACCTCCCATGAGGTAGGACACTGGCTTGGGCTGCGCCACATTTGGGGAGACGGAGGCTGTAATGTAGACGATTTTTGTGAAGATACGCCTAATGCAGGACAAGAAAACACGGGCTGCCCATCAAATACTGATTCCTGTCCCGCATCCCCAGGCTTAGATATGGTTGAAAATTATATGGACTATACGGATGACACTTGTATGAACATCTTTACAGCAGATCAAAAAGCACGAATGATTACTGTAATGAATAATTCCGTAAGACGGGCTTCTTTGAAAACTTCGGATGCACTTACCCCGGGTGTCATCTTTGCCAATGATGCTTCAACAATGGTTATAAACTTAAACATTCCTCCTTGCGGCACTAGCTTTATTCCTGTTATTAGAATCGTGAATAAAGGCAGCGCAACATTGACTCAAGCCTCAATCAGTTATGGAATTGATAATAACAACCTGCAAACCTATAATTGGACTGGAAGCCTGGCAAATAACGAATCCCAAAATATTACTTTAAATAGTTTGACTACTACTGGAGGCAATCATGATTTCAGCAGTACAATAACTAGTACCAATAGGAAAACGGATCAAAACAGCGCCAACAACAGCGATACTATAAATTTTGACATTACAAAAAATTACGCCAGCAATACAGTAGTTTTCTCCTTACAACAAGACTATTATGGTTCAGAAACCACCTGGAATCTTACAAATTCAGCCGGAACCGTGTTATACAAAGGAGGCCCTTATACAGATCTTCCAGAAACCGGGCCGCTTCCTGATCCAATCAAGGCAACCTTCGATCTCGCAGGCAATGATTGTTACACTTTTACTATATTTGATACTCAAGATGATGGTATCTGTTGTGATTTCGGAAATGGCTCTTACACTGTATCAACCCCTACGAATGAAATTATTGCTACCGGAGGAGCCTTTGGGGGAACCCAATCTAAAAGTTTTAGAATTGGATCATTATCTACCGTCGATATAGAAAAATTAAATTCGGTTTACCTCTACCCAAATCCCACCTCTAACATCCTGAACGTAGTTAGTGAGAACAAACTCAATACTCCGGAGGTTTACACTATTATCAATACTTTAGGTCAGATCCTAAAATCAAAAAAAATAGAATCAGCGGAGGATCTTCAGATAAACGTCTCCCATTTATCGCAAGGTATTTATTTTTTAAAATTATCGAAAAATCAATCTGAAACGACTACTATTCCGTTTATTAAAAAATAAATTAAAGGCTATAATACATTAAAAAAGCATTGAACTTTTCAATCCTTTTTTAATTATATCAATTGTATACCTTAAATTTGCACCATTATAAAACACTTGCTTTGAAGATTTTTCATTCTATAAACGATTTCGTTTCCCCAAAAAAAACAATTCTAACGTTGGGTACCTTTGATGGTGTCCATATTGGGCACAAAAAAATCCTGAATAAACTGACCCAAAATACGGAAAACGAGAATTACGAAAGTCTGGTACTTACTTTTTTTCCGCATCCCCGAATGGTTTTACAGGAACATTCTGATCTAAAATTACTCAACACTATCACTGAGAAAATTGATTTGTTGGAAAAAATTGGTATCGAAAACCTTGTCATCCATCCTTTTGACGAAACTTTTTCAAGATTGACTGCCGAAGAATTTGTAAGTACTATTCTCGTAGATCGTTTTCACATCCACAAGATAATAATAGGCCACGACCATCGATTTGGACGAAATCGAACAGCTGATATTGATGATCTTATCGCCTTTGGAAAAGAGTATAATTTTGAAGTAGAACAAATATCCGTTCAGGAAATCAATGCCATTTCCGTGAGTTCCACTAAAATCAGAAAGGCCTTATTAGAAGGTGATATGGCGCTGGCTAATGAATATTTAGGCTATGATTATTCACTCACTGGGAAAATTATTCAAGGAAAACAGCTGGGAAGGACTATCGGTTTTCCAACGGCTAACTTAAAAATTGAAGAAAACTACAAACTGATTCCACAAAATGGAGTGTACATTGTACAAAGTAGTATCAATCAAAAAACGGTTTTCGGGATGATGAACATTGGGTTCAATCCTACTGTTGATGGACAAAATCAGTCGATAGAAATTCATTACTTTGATTTCGATGCTGATTTATACAATCAAGATATTAGTGTCTCGATACTTCAAAGAATTCGTTCCGAACAAAAATTCGAATCAGTTGACGTACTAAAAGAACAACTTGAAAAAGACAAAAAAACAGCACTTGCCTATTGGAATAAATATTGATTTTTTCATAAAACATTACTATTTTTTCTGTAAATTTGAAAATAGGATGCTTTTTATAAGAAATGTATCATTTTTAAATTTTAAAACTAACTGTATGAAACTACCTAAAGAATTAGTAAACGGATTCATTATTTTCATAGGAATTGGTCTTTATTTCTTAATAATGGAACTTTTAGGCCTGGCAGATATTTATTTGTTGCGTTTATTTAACGTGTTGTTTGTCTTTTACGGCGCCCATAGAACACTAAAGGCTAATTTTTCCGAAAACAAAACAATATTAGTTTCTAATGCGGTTTCAGCATTATTAACGGCGCTTACAGGAATATTTTTGAGCATTATTGGCTTAATTATTTACAGTTATTCCAAAGGTGGTGATGCTTATGTGGGATCACTATCCAAAACCTTTTTATTTGGCGGGGATCCGTCGGTGATGACGTATTCCATTTCTTTGTTTTTTGAAGGGATAGTATCCGCTGTAGTTGTCACCTTTATGCTTATGTTGTATTGGGACCCCCGCTATGCATCAGACAAACACGGAGCTGAATCATAACCTATATTTTAAATTAATCCTTCCTCTAATACCGTCGCAAAGCACAATTAATATTGGTCTTTGCAACGGTATTATTAAATTCTAAAATCCGCTGTATCAATAAACCGTTGTATCTACAGTACTACACCCAGAATTTATGGAATATAAAAACACCGGTATACATCTGCTTAATTTGGCTATTAAAATTTCCAGAACCGGCTTTTCAATGGTATTACATTGGTTCTTTAGAACAATTTAACTACTTTTGAGCCATCAAAAAATAGTATCAATGAGCATTACAAAACACAATTGGACCAAAGACGAAATTATCGCAATATATAACAAACCTATGATGGACTTGCTGTATGAAGCAGCTTCTATTCATAGAGAACACCATGATCCTAACGTGGTTCAGGTATCTACTTTACTCTCTATAAAAACAGGTGGATGTCCGGAGGATTGTGGCTATTGCCCACAGGCCGCACGGTATCATACTGAAATTGAAGGCAATGATTTAATGTCAGTAAGTCAGGTAAAAGCACAAGCTTTGCGTGCAAAATCAAGCGGATCATCCCGTGTATGCATGGGCGCCGCTTGGAGAAATGTAAAAGATGGTCCTGAATTTGACCAGGTACTGGAAATGGTCCGTACCATAAACAAACTGGATATGGAAGTGTGTTGTACCCTTGGAATGATCACTGAAAACCAAGCACATCGACTGGCAGAAGCTGGTTTATATGCTTACAACCATAATTTAGACACCTCTGAAGAATATTATAAAGAAGTAATTTCGACCCGCGGATTTGAAGACCGTTTGCAAACTATAGAAAATGTTCGTAAAACAAATGTCACTGTTTGTAGCGGCGGAATAATTGGAATGGGAGAAAGTATTGAAGACCGAGCTGGAATGCTTGTCGCACTTTCTACCTTAAACCCACAACCGGAGTCAGTGCCTATAAACGCCTTGGTTGCTGTGGAAGGAACGCCAATGGAAGAAGAAAAACCAGTTGAAATATGGGAAATGATCCGAATGGTAGCCACAACCCGAATCATCATGCCAGAAACCCAAGTCCGCCTTTCTGCGGGAAGAATGAACATGAGTCGTGAAGGTCAAGCCATGTGCTTTTTTGCTGGTGCCAATTCCATTTTTGCTGGAGATAAGTTATTGACCACTCCAAATCCTGACGTAAATGAAGACATGAAAATGTTTGAAATGTTAGGTTTAAATCCACAAAAACCCTTTACAAAAGTTTCTCAGCCTCAAACCGTTGAAGCTGTAGATTCTCAATTTGCTCCCTTGGGTGAAAAACCAAAATGGTCACGACCAGGACATACCATCGAGAAGAACCTTGAAGCATCTGGCAAAGGGAAATAATCTTCGTTTTTGAATAAAGACTCAAAACCATCTTGCAGGAGCAAGATGGTTTTTTTAGACTTCTATTTTAGTACACTATTTTCTTGGTAACAACCCTTCCATGCTGCAAAACTATTTTTACCAACACAACTTGATGACCAACAAGTAAATTCAGAACTGAGAAATCATTGTTGTCGATTTCGTTTTTTTGATAAATTGTACTTCCTGCTAAATTGTATACAACAACCTGCTCTATGAATTCTTTGGTTGATTTTATTTGCAACTCTTTGTTTTTAGTCGATACAAAAACAGATTCATCTTCTTTTATAAATTCATCCGAAATTAGGTTTTTATTTGTATATCGCAAAACGAAACGATCATCAAATATTCCCACAGCAGTAGTGAAAGCATAGCTTTCGTTTGTTATATCAACAAGATTATTATTTAATTTATCCTCAATAAAAACATTTTTATTGACTAACACTCCATCTGTCTGATCTATTTTAATGATAAAAGTTCCTGCTACTTTACTGCTAAAACCTAATTTTATTTCATCTGTCTCTTCAAACGGTAATGCACGCCCCTGAATTACTAAATTCTTATCTTGACTCCTACTATAAAAGTCTAAATATTGATTTCCTTCAAAACTCTCACCGTCAAAAGAACGGTCAAAATCATTTGTCGCTCCCGTTGCATATCCTATTAAGATTTGTTTGAAAGCACCTTCATTATTACTCAAATTTAACCAAATTCGGTCTTTTTCTATAGCCTCAGATTTTGATTTATTAATGGCACTTGATTTAAAAAAACTAGCGTTTTGACCAATCACACGCATACTGTTATTAAAAATAGCTGTCCCACCACCATTGATACTCGTCATAAAAAAAGATTGTCCTGAAGCTATTTTCCCGTCTGGCTTAGTATTATTAACGCCTGAATTAGTTGCAGCACTCGTACCAACGCCTCCCAACAAGTTATACACCGCATAATCATCTGAAGTATATACGTTCTTATTAATAGCCGTATTGTGTGTCCAGAGATAAATAGTTCCATCCATAGTTTCTTTGTTTGCAATTATAAACAAATCTGCGTTAATCGCTGAAGGATACGGATTGCCAATCAAATTTGACGTACCTGTGGCCGCAATTGGCACTGACACCAACCCATTATTGGGAACTCCCGCAAAAATAGCTTCATAATTTGCTGCACTCGTTTCTGAAAAAGTTTTCGGACCACGAATAATATATCCTTTACCAACTGACATTACGTTTGTTGAAATCTCATTAGCCCATGAATTCCTTGAAGCATCAAAGGAATAAAACTTATCCCAATGCGTATCAGGAGAAACATCAATCAGTTTTTGATTTGAAACAGGCGAAGACCAATAGGTATAATCTGTGAGGAGAATGGGCGTTGTTTTTCTTTTTAATTGAATCACTCCGGAATTACTGACCTGATCTTCATATTGATACAATGCCGCATTGTTTTCTAAAATTAATGTGCCTGAACCAGAATAATCGAAAACCAATCCTAACGTATTTCCTGCCGGAATTGTAACCGTGTTCCCTGCACTAATGAAACAAGAACAGGAGTTTACTGTTGTAAATGAGGGGTGATTTCCCTGAAAAAGCAGTGTCTTTTCAGCAGATGGTATTCCATTATTCCAGGAACTCCCATTCCAAACGGAGCTATTGGAACAGAGTTTAATTCGGGCTATTCGATGTTTAGTTACACCTGAAACCGAATTGAAGTTTCCTCCAATAAGCACTTTATTATTGGGAGTAAAACAAATACTAAACAACGTATTATTCAAATTCACAGAAAATGTCGTGTCAACATCTCCCGTTGCTAGTAACCGAACCATTCGCCTCACAGCTGTCCCGTTGTATGTACCGGAGAACGTTCCGCCAATTAATAAGCGATCATCGGGCTGGACTAAAACTGCCCTAATTTCTCCATTACTAAATCCCAATCCCGTTGCAAAAGTGATATCTAAACTCCCATCACTGTTCAATCGCAACACTCTTTTTGCGGAAACGCCTTTGTATGTTGTAAATGTCCCACCAACAATCAGTTTATTATCTGATTGTAGTGCTATTGCATACACATTTTTGTCAAAACCAGTTCCTATAGAAAATCCAGGATCTACGCTTCCATCCGCATTCAGGCGAACCATCCGATTATACGAAATCCCATTAAAAAAAGAAAACTGGCCACCTAAAACAATTTTTCCATCGGGTTGCAATAAAATATTTTCTACGATAGCATCAGCTCCAGAACCGGTATTAAAACTGGTGTCTAAAGTTCCATCGGGTAATAATCGAGCGATTCTATTCTTCAAAACCCCATTGTAACTTGTGAAATTTCCACCGACAATTATTTTTCCATCTGACTGTACCGCCAAAGCATACACCTGATTGTTAAATCCGGTTCCAATAGAGAAAACCGCATCAATGTCTCCATTTGCCAGAACCCTGGCAATCCTGTTCCTTACGACACCATTATAATATGTAAAAACACCTGCAATAACAACTTTGCCATCCGGTTGTACAATAGCGGTTTTTATAGAATTATTGGCTCCAGCACCAGAATTATTAAAAGAAACATCAATTGCTCCGTCTTCTGATAACCTTGCAATTCGGTTGCACATCGTTCCGTTGAATTTGGTGAAATTTCCAAAAACCATCGTTTTATTATCTGATAACGCATTTACTTTTAAAACAGAATTATCAAAACCAACTCCAGCAGTAAGATATCCAATGTCTAAAGCGCCAAAAGCATCAATTCGCGCCAAACGTCCTTGGTTTTGGGAATCAAAAACAGAAAACGACCCACTAACGTACCAAGAACCATCAGATGCAGTAGCTAAATCAAGAACGGATGCCGAAAACGGGCCTGCCCCAATATCAAAGGCAGGATTAATAACTCCATTTGCTTCCAGTAAAACTAATCTATTAACAGCTGTTCCATTATAAGTCCCCGTAAAAGATCCCCCAACCAAAACACCTCCAGCCGGATTTAGTTTCACAACCGCTACAACACCCCCACTAAACCCTGAGCCAGTGCTAAAATTAGAATCAACAGAACCATCGCTATTCAACCGAATTATTCTACTGGCTTTAACACCATTGAAATTTAAAAACACACCTCCTACTAAAATTTTCCCATCCGCTTGTGTCGCAAGTGCTGACACATCATCATCAAAACCGGCTCCTTGAACAAAAGTAGCGTCAACAGTCCCATTGCTATTCAATCGAATTATTCTTCCGCAAGCAGTCCCATTAAAGGAAATAAAAGATCCTCCCAAAATTATTTTACCATCAGCTTGAATTTTGATTTCTTCAACAAGGGAGCCAGCGCCACTACCTATTGCAAAGCCTGTGTCAATATTTCCATTAGGCAAAATTCGAACTACCCTAGGTGCGGGAACTCCGTTGTAACCGGTAAAACTGCCACAAATTACAATACTACCATCTGATTGCAAATCGCATGAATATATTATATTATTGGTAGTCCCAGCAGAAGAGTTAAAAGTTACATCTCTAGTTCCATCAGCATTTAAACGGATTAGTTTTGCAACATTTACACCGTTAAAGGTTACAAAAGAACCGCCTAAAATAATCTTCCCATCCGGTTGTATTAAGGAACAATATACTTTGCCTTCGATGCCCGAACCTAAATTGAACGAAAGATCTTTGGAACCGTCCGGCAGTAACCTACACAAATATGGAGTTGAAGCCCCATTAAAATTTAAAAAATCACCTCCAACAATTAGTTTCCCATCCGTTTGCAAAGCAACAGTTCTTATGGTTCCATCAAAACCATCGCCTTGCAAACCGTCATCATACGTGTTGAATGCAACATCTGACTTTCCTTGTTGTGAAAAAGCTACATTAATAAAAAGGAAGAAGAAAAAAATAGTAAAGTGTCGTATTTTGATGTCTAAAATTGAATTTCCGGCGTTTGCTTGAGCTCTCCGAAAATTCATGACTGTACTAAAAGATTACGTGCCATATGGGTTGTTTTAAATTGTTGCTTTTTTTGTTGAAATTCATTTGATAAAGAAATATCAGCGATAACTTTATAAAAGTAAATACAATCTTTTGCAATCACAATACCCACATTTAGTGATATTTAAACTAAAAATAACACACTGAATTAGGCTCTTGTTTTTTTCATATGCTTGTCGGTATTCCTCTATTTTTTTTAAAAATGGACACAGACCCCACAGCTTAGCACCGATTTTCAATATAATGATGCAATCAATTTTTGGAAATTTATGTCAAAAAAAACATTCGGTATTCATTCGGACTAGTACAACCCGTTGGGTACAATTATTAAAAACGTCAGTTCGCATATTTTTTTGTGTAGCAAAACGAAACAAAACTTCTCGATACGCTTCGCATTTGAAGTGACGTGTATCGAGAACCGTTTTTAAAATTAATTGGTAGTTTTGTCCAAAAACAAGAGCAAATCAACATACAAATAGCTTCAAAAAACTATTTAAACAAAAAAAGCCCGTTTTGTTTACACAAAATGGGCTTGGAATGTATTGTTGTATGATGCTTTTAATACACCGTTTTTGTTGTAACTGTCTCACCATTTTGCAACACTGTTTTTACAATTAGAACTTGTTCACTTGATCCTAAATTTGGGATTACTAATTCAGTGTTATCAACATTTGTTTTTTTATAAATTTGCTTGCCCAGCACATCATAAATAAAAACTTTATCAATAGTTTCTACTGATGAGTTGATTTTTATCTGCTTGTTTTTTACAGATACTAAAACCTGCATCGCGGCAGTATCAAAATCGCCAACTCCTAATGTCCTGTCCGTATAACGCAATACAAAACGATCATTAAAGGTTCCTTTTTCAGTGCTAAAAGTATAAACTGCTTTTTTTAGATCATAAATACTATTGTTACTTTTATCTTCAAGGTAAACATTCTGAGAACTAAAAATCCCATCGACCTCATCAATACCAATTGAAAAACTACCTTGAATTACAGAACTATATCCCAATGGCACAATATCGTTTTCATCAAAGGGTAAAGCCCTTCCTTGTATGGTTAATTTCTTATCTTCGTTGATACTATAAAAATCAACAAACTGATTTCCATTATTATTTACACCATCAAAGGCATTGTCATAACCATTAGTAGCACCATCCAGATACCCAACCAGCATTTGCTTGAAAGCACCTTTATCATTTGTTAAATTGAGCCAAACACGGTTTTTCTCGACTGCATTCGTGTTTTTTGAGCTTTGGGTAGTTTTAAAAAACTGCTCATTATCTCCCGTGATAGTGCCTACACCCACTCTCATACTATTTTTGAATATTGCTTTCCCCGTCATTAGACCAGTTGCAAAGAAACCTTGTCCTGAGGCAATCTTACCCGATGGTTTATTAGCCTCTTTCTCTATACCTGATTCTGTATTCCCCTTTACTATTGCAGTTCCAACACCTCCCGAAAGATTATAAGAAGCATAATCATCCGAAATATAAACTAATTGCCCCGAGCTTCCGCTACTAGCATCAGTTGCTGCACGAATCTCAGTATTGTGAGTCCAGAAATAAAGAGTCCCCTGCAATACTGAACTATTTGCTCTTAAGAACGATTCAGCATCTAGTGCCGAAGGATACGGATTCCCAATTAAATTTGAAGTTCCAGCACTTGCTATATCAATCTCAAATTGCCCGTTATGCGGAACACCTTCAAAAGGTACTTGAATTACATCAGATGTCGGATTTGGTGCAGGAAAAAATTCAGGTCCACGAATAATATATCCTTTTCCTCTGCCCATTATATTTGCTGAGTTTTCCGGTACCCAGCTGTTTGTTGCTGCGTTAAAGGACCAAAACCTGTTTGGGTTTGTATTTGGAGATACCTTAATTAGGGGCTGAAAAGCAACGGGCGACGACCAGTAGGTATAATCTGATTTCCTAATTACCCCTGATTTACGTTTATAAACGATGTTTCCTGTATTTATATCAGGATCCTCATTTATTTGGACCAAGCTAGAGTTGTCTTCGAATATCAAACTGGTACCCAGAGCTGTATTTACTTTTACAGCATTCGTTATTTTGAGAGTATGACCGGATTGTACATTCACTTGAACTCCAGCGTTTACAGTGCAATCGCAGCCTTCTAAGTTTCCAATGGAGGTATAATTACCTGAAAAAACGATGCTTTGTTCAATAGTTGGCGGACCATTTGTCCAAGTCCCATTGAATGAAGCTACCAATGGCAATGGCTTGATTACAACATTAGAGCTCACTGAGGACGTACACGTTCCATTTGAAACTGCAAATGTATAGGTTGTTCCTGCTACCAAACCTCCAACAGTTGTAATTTCTCCCGTTCCCGTTAACCCTGTCAAGCCTGCTGTATTTGGAGTTGCAATAATGGTTCGAGATCCAGTTGCTGGCAAACCGCTTAATGAAACACTTCCAGTTGCTAGTGCACAAGTAGGTTGCGTTATGGCTCCCACAACAGGTATCCCAAGTGCTGAAAATGTGGATGAAAACCGCACACGTGACTGCCCTAAATTTTCATAATATTCTAGCACAAAATTAGTAGCCCCGCTAAGGTAAACCGTAGAGGTTGTTTCTTGGTACGAATGATCGCTCCAGTTATTTATAACATACGTTAGACCTCCGTCTAAACTTAAACGATACCCATCATCACCACCTACTGTAAATGTATAGCATCCTGCCGGTAAGTTTCTATTCATTTTAAATCGTACCGCAAAATTATCAGTATAACTACCACATACATTAGGCCCTGAAAGCGCTCCGTCAACTAAATTTAAATCAAAATTCTCCGTTTGCGTAACATACCCCCTATAGGTAGTTGTAAAAGCATTACTAGGTGGACTTCCATTTGTGTTAGCATACACATAACCTAACCAGGAATTATTACCATAAGATATTTGATCTCCTACAGGTGTACTTACCGTAAAACTACTAAGACTCGTCCCCGTCCCACCAGAAGTAGTTACAGTTATAAATCCAGTTGTGGCTGTAGCTGGTAATTGAGCCGTTATTTGTGTATTGCTATTTACTGTAAATGATACCGGAATCCCATTAAAATTTACTGCCGTTGTTCCTGTAAAATTTCTTCCTGTAATAATTACTGAAACTCCAGATGCAGCGCAAGCATTGCTTGGTGTAAAACTAGTTATGATAGGATTTGGTGTCCATGTATAGGTTAAACCATTAAGCGGCAGTTCTCCTGAACCACTACCTGTTCTACAACTAGCGGTATTATTAACACCTACTGTAGATGTAGGCCAGTTATTAGTTACTAATCTATTATTAAAATCAGTATTATTTAATCCACGTAATCCAACTTGAGCAGTCAGACTACCTGCGTAAGTTGTAGCACAACCACCATAAATTACTTGAATTGTATTTGATGATTCATTCAATCTAATCTGAAAATTGAAGTCACCATTTCTAGCCGTTCTACCCTCATATCGACGCACGTTGGTCCATTGCAATACAAAAACTCTATTGGGAGCACTTCCTATTGAACTATAAACTATCGCAGAATTAGCACTAAACAGATCCATTCCCAAAGCACTAATTGCACCCTCAAAACCAGTATTTGAAGATATAGGAGTATAACTTGTAGCGGAAGAAAGTGTGGTGCCGAAGGTGATATACCCGTTAGAGTTAACAGAACACGTAGTATAATTAATTCCATTAAAATTGAATGAGAATCCAATTGGGATAGTATTATCGCTTACAAAATCGTCCCAAGGACTAATCAACACACCATTTAAAGCTGCATAGGTACCACTAGCTTGCGAAAAAGAGTAATTTACTACTTGACCATAACCTAAACCAAAACTAAAAAAGAATGCAATTAATAAAAGTAATTTTTTATTCATGTTATGATATTTATTTAAGCATCTTACAGCTAAATCTCTAATTCTTTTAAATACAAAAAATAAGTAAAATCAACTATTCTGGTAATATCGTTCCGTATTTTAAATAAAACCTAATTTAATCGACCAAGCGCAAAATATTCTGTTGAAATACATGTTTTAACTATTAAAAATCTTCTACCATTTCTCTTAAAAAATCATTCACACCATCTTAACTGGCTTTATAACAGTCGCTTTGTTTCAAACCCTAAGCCTTTTTCCTAGCTAAAACAACAAAAAATAAATTCCTGTTTCCCGTCCTGCGACACTTTAAATTTAATATCTTATTTTTGAAACCCACAATGAGAATGCTTGAACCTATTTAAACCATAAAGAACAAGCGCAAAAACAAAAAAATGAATCCCATATATACCCTAAAAACAGCCATTCCTAAAATTGAACACTACTGTGCTTATCAGGAACGCTGTCACGAAGAAGTAATACAAAAGCTGTGGAGCATGAAAATGGACTCTGATGAAATCGATACGATTGTAGTGCATCTGATCAGTAGTAATTTCCTGAATGAAAGTCGTTTTGCCTGCAGTTTCGCCAGAGGAAAACACCGCATCAAGTTTTGGGGCAAAATCAGAATTATCAATGAATTAAAATTCCGAAAAATCACACAATACAATATTAATCTGGCGCTCAAAGAAATTACGCATGAGGAATATACCGCAACCTTTGACGGCATTTCCCAAAAACAATGGGAGGCCATCCGGGAAGCAAACCGGTTGAAAAAACGAAAAAAATTTTGTGATTATTTACTCCGAAAAGGCTACGAAAGTAATTTGGTTTACGAAAAAGCAAAAGAACTGGAAAGTTGGAACACGGATGACACGGATAAAACCGATTAACGCTGATTTTTTTTGTTTGCAAAAGAAAAAGCTACTCCAAAACAATTCATTTTAGCCCAAGATTCAGTTCTAAGTCACATTGAAAAAAAACCAAAACCGACAATGGAATTATTTGATTTCATTCAAATGGTATTCCACACAAAAATAAAAATCCGCTTAAATCTGCGGTATCTGCGTGCCATTAAACCTTGACCTTTATAAACAGATCGTACCAATTAACACTGATTACCAAAATTTGTGAAATTAGAGTAATTCGTAGCTACTTTTTTAAAAAGAACACCTCTTATAAATGGCATCCTTATACACTCAAAAGAACACTTACCGCGTTTCCTCCAAAACCAACGGCATTAATCAATACTTTCTTAATCGGTTTTGTTTGTGCTTGCGCTTTTGCAAAAGGGACTCCGATAAAACGATTGTGTTGCAGCATCAAAATAGCGAATTCCATACTCAAAATCCCTGATGCACCAAAGGTGTGACCAATTTTCCATTTATTGGTAGTGAGCAAAGGCAGGCTTTCACCAAAAACTTTCTGTATCGCTTTATATTCGGTCAAATCCCCTTTTACAGTTCCCGGAGCATGCATGACAATCACATCCACTTTGGACAAATCAGTATTTTGAAGTGCCATCTTCATGGATTTCTGGAAACAGGTCGCTTCTGCCGAAATAGAAATACTATGTTCCAGAATTTCTGTAGCGTATCCAATTCCTTCGATGTAGGCCAAGGCGTTTTCTTTTTCCCCAATTTCGAGACAACACACCCCAGCACCTTCACCCAGAATCATGGTGTTTTGCTTTTTTTCTAAATCAAGAGCCCGATTGGGATATTCTTCTGCGCGACTCGAATAAATTTTCAAGGCGCGCATTTGGGCAATCGTAAAATCAGTTAAAGGCGCTTCAGTTCCACCTACTAAAAACTTATCTGCCATTCCCGATTTTAGCCACGCCACTCCGTTTAACACGGCATGCAACGCAGTAGAACACGTAATAGAATGTGAAATTTCAGGGCCAGAACTTTGCAAATCATGTGCCACCCAAGAGGAAATATTGCCCAAAGTGGTCGTTGGAGAAGCCAATGTTTGTGCTTTTCCTGTTTTTAAATACTCCTGATAATGCTTTTCGAATAAATCCGTGGCACCGCGAGATGAACCAATATTGATTCCAAAAACGTCATTTATATTCCAGCCTGCATTTTGCATCGCTTGCCGCGAAGCCGCCATAGCGTACAAAACGGATTGGTCCAAGGATTTATATTTGTTATCTGACTGTTTCAACTTGCGAATTATTTCAGTAGAATCAGCATCAATTTTGGCTACAAATGTGTTTTTTTGGTCTAAAAAATGTTCGGAAAAACAATGATTTTTATCGAGATATTTTTTCCAAATTTCCTCAGGTGCATTTCCTAATGGAGAAAGGGAAGCTATGGCAGTTATGGAGATTGTTGTTGACAAGTTATTTTATTTTTCGCAAAGGTCGCAAAGTTATTTACATTCTGCGTTCAATCTGCGGAAAAATAGCACACCAATGACGCGGATCTGAACCGATAAAAACGGATTTTTTTTAATCAGTGAAAATCCGTTTAATCTGTGGCCAGAAAATAGCACACGGATCTGAACCGATAAAAACGGATTTTCTAATCTGCAGCCAAAAAACTAGACTATTTCTAACGCTTTTTCGACCACTTCATACACTTTTTGTAATTGCTCATCGGTAATAACATAAGGCGGTAAGATATAAACGATATTACCAACAGGACGCAGAATCACTCCGTTTTCGATAAAAAAATCATAGAGTTTGTTCCGTAAACTTCCGTAATAACTGGCAGCACTTTCGGTTTTTATTTCTAAAGCAAAAATAACGCCCAGCACTCGGGTTGCAGTAACTTTTGGATGATTTTTGATGCGCTCCTGAAAGTTCAGATGCCTTTGATTGACCCGAATTAAATTCGCCTGCATTTCATTCGTTTGCAGCAATTCCAAACTGGCCAAAGCCGCTGCACAACCGGTAGGATTTGCTGTAAATGTATGCCCATGAAACAACGCTTTATTAATATCATCATCATAAAAAGCATCAAATAAATCCTGCGTAAAAGTCGTAATCGCCATCGGAATTGTTCCTCCGGTCAACGCTTTAGACAAACACATCATATCTGGTTTTTCTAATAAATAATCCGTTGCAAACGTTTTTCCCGTTTTTCCAAAGCCCGTCATCACTTCATCTGCAATGGTCATCACATTATTCTGCTGACAAATTCGCATCAGTTTATCTAACGATTCTGGTTCGTACATCACCATTCCTGCAGCTCCCTGAACCAATGGCTCAAAAATAAAACCCGCACAATTATTGTTTTTTATTACATGACGTAAAGCGTTGTAACTTTGCTCTTCCTGCCCTTTAACAGGAACCGGAATCCGAATCACTTCAATCAAAGAATCCTTAAATGCTTCCACAAAAAACGATATTCCACTTGCGGCCATAGCACCAAAAGTGTCTCCGTGAAACGCATTTTCAAAAGCAATTATCACCGTTCTCTTTTCTCCTTTATTGAAAAAATATTGTAGGGCAACTTTAATCGCAATTTCAACAGCCGTAGAACCATTATCGGAAAAGAATATTTTTTGTTGGTTTTTAGGTAAAATTTCCATTAGCTTCTCTGCTACCAAAATAGCTGGTTCGTGAGTGAATCCGCCAAATAATACGTGCTCTAATGTGGTGAGTTGTTTGTAAATCGCATCGGCTATAAATGTATTGGAATGTCCGTACGGATTGACCCACCAAGAGGCAATCGCATCAATATATTCTTTATTGTTTTCGTCCCAAAGCAAAGCGCCTTTCCCTTTTTTGATGGCAATTGGCAACCCTGCCGTTTTGTGTTGGGTATACGGATGCCATAGATATTGGCGGTCTCTTTCTGTTAAAGTCATTTTAAATAATATATTCCACAAAGATACACAGAGAAAGCAAAAAGTTTCACAAAGATTTTATAAACTCAATAGCTGCTCCCGAAATAAAGCTGCATATTCCTGGATGACATTTTGATCAAAATATGGTTCTTGCGCTATACGTCCAATGCATTTTACAATCGTTTTACTCAGAATTATTTCTTCAGTAGCCTTATTTTCATCGCCCGAAAAAATAATTCCGGCGATTTTAATTTTTCGGTTTTGCAAAGCTTCAATGGTCAATAACGTATGATTGATACTTCCCAGATAATGTCGGGAAACCACAATCACTTTGTAATCGGGCTGAATCAAATCTACAACACAATCCTTAGCGTTTAACGGCACAAAAACACCGCCTGCACCTTCAATAACCAAGTGGTTTTCTGTTTGAGGTTCACTAATTTTCTTTAAATCAATAACAACTCCATCTCGTTCTGCAGCAAAATGAGGACTTGCAGGCGTTTTTAAGGCATAACCGTTGGGATGAATTACCGTCATTTTATTGGACAAAAACGATTTAATCTTATGACTATCTGAGTTGTCTAAATCCCCCGCTTGAATGGGTTTCCAATAATCAGCTTCTAAAGCTTCTGTTACAATGGCTGACGCGATGGTTTTACCTACATCAGTACCAATTCCTGTGATGAATAGTTTCATAAATTTAGCCTGCGGACAATTCTGATTTTACAGATTATCTCTAATTTTATTTGTTATGTTTTTTATTGTTTGTATGTATAATACGTTTCAATTCTGGATTTTCCCCAAAGCACATTACCAATCCAAGATCAATCTCAGAAGTTTTTGAACATTTCATTCTTTGTATGTAATTCAAGCATTCCGTTTCGGAGTGTAAAACCCCACATCGTTTTGTTCTCTAGAAAACCATGAGGCAAAATAATAGCGGTTCCTTTCCTGATATCGCAATAGGAGATGATGGTGTTTTAAAGATAATTTGTTTCCCTTTTTTGGGTTTGTTTCGAACGACTGTAAAATTAGGACTTTAATTTTTTTTAAACAGATGTGTCATATTATTTTTTAGAATTCTTGTATGGATTAGACTAAAAAATGCCAATAAAAATTAAAAAAAATATTTGAGCAGAATTAGTAAACAAAAAGTGTTTTTGTTTTGTCATTTCGACGAAGGAGAAATCACATTCTTGACTTTTATAATGAGACCCCCTCCTTTGTCGGGATGACAATTGGACAAAATACTTTGTAAACTAAAATCGTTTATCACCATTGAGTAAACTGCCTAAACCGCCCAATAAACTGCCTTCGTCGCGACTGTTTCCGCCAGCTCTGGGAGCAGATGCGATGATTCTGTCGGCGAGTCGACTGAAAGGCAACGATTGCACGTAAACTGTTCCCGGACCGCGAAGCGTGGCGTAAAATAATCCTTCGCCACCAAAAATAGAATTCTTGATGCCGCCAATAAACTCTATATCGTAATCCACATCTTTGGTAAAACCTACGATGCAACCGGTATCGACTTTTAGGATTTCGCCTGTTGCTAATTCTTTTTTGGCTAATGTTCCGCCGGTATGCACGAACGCCAAACCGTCACCTTCTAATTTTTGCATGATGAAACCTTCACCGCCAAACAATCCGCGACCGAGTTTTTTAGAGAATTCGATTCCAACAGAAACACCTTTAGCGGCGCAGAGAAAGGCATCTTTCTGGCAAATGAATTTGCCGTCAAATTGCGTTAAGTCAATTGGGATTATTTTTCCGGGATACGGTGAGGCAAAGGAAACTTTGCTTTTGATAGTATTTTGATTGATGAACGCGGTCATAAAAAGACTTTCGCCGGTCAATACTCTTTTTCCGGCACTTAAAAGTTTGCCGAACAATCCGTTTTCTTGTCCGGAACCGTCTCCAAAAATAGTTTCCATTTGGATATTATTGTCCATCATCATAAAACTTCCGGCTTCGGCAATTACAATTTCCTGTGGGTCTAATTCTACTTCCACATATTGCATTTCCTCGCCGTAAATGTGGTAGTCTATTTCGTGTGCTTGCATGATTTCTGTACTTTAAGTTTTTGTTTAAAAGATTTTTACCATTAAGAAATTAAGTTTCATTTAGAATCAGAGCTTAATTTTTCTTAATTACTTAATGGTTTAAAATATTTTTTGTTTTTAAATAAGTCGGTAGTATGATTAAAAAGTTACAGCTTTACCATGGATTTTGGAATTGATGTTTTGGAATTGTAGATTTTCTCGTTGAAGTGCGCAAGGGATTACTTCACCGTACATTTATTTTTATAGGAGTTCAGTGAATTTCATTTATAGTGGAAAGCCCGACGCAGCCGGAGTTTACGGAGGCTGGGTAGCTCCCAAAAAAAATCGGTTCACATTGCTGTAAACCGATTTCCTTATACGTTTTTGAGTAATTAACTGTTCATTAATTCTTCAATTTCGTCTACTTCAATTGGGATGTTACGCATCATGTTGAATGGTTCGCCGCTTTCCTGAACGATAATGTTATCTTCCAGACGGATTCCGAAACCTTCGGCAGGAATGTAGATTCCAGGCTCTACGGTAAAAACCATATTCGCTTGCATGGGTTCGGTGAGGATTCCATAATCGTGCGTGTCCAACCCCATGTGGTGTGATGTTCCGTGCATGAAATATTTTTTGTAAGCGGGCCATTCCGGTTTTTCGTTTTGCACATCGGCTGTGTCAATAAGACCCAAACCTAGCAATTCTGAAGTCATTAATTTCCCAACTTCGATATGGTATTGTTTCCAAAGTGTACCTGTTGTCAGCATTTTAGTCGCTTCATTTTTTACGCGTAAAACGGCATTATACACTTCTTTTTGTCTTTTGGTATACGTTCCTGAAACCGGAATGGTACGCGTCATGTCACTGGAATAATTGGCATATTCAGCCGCAACATCCAGCAAAATCAAATCACCAGCTTTGCATTGTTGATTGTTCTCTATGTAATGCAATACATTAGCATTATTTCCGGAAGCAATAATTGGCGTATAGGCAAAACCTCTGGAACGGTTGCGAATGAATTCGTGAATTAGCTCGGCTTCAATTTCGTATTCGGTTACATTTGGTTTCACGAAAGGCAATATTCTTCTAAAACCGAGTTCCGTAATAGTACATGCTTTTTGGATTAAATCCAATTCTTCGGTTTCTTTTACAGAACGAAGGCGTTGCAATATTGGGTTACTTTTTGCAACAGCATGTGCCGGATATTTCTCTTTCCACCATTTTACAAAACGGGCTTCGCGAGTTTCGGTTTCTACAGTAGCGCGGTAATGCTCGTTGGTATTGATGTAAATCGTGTCAGCGTGCGTCATCATCTCAAATAAGACTTTTTCAAATTCCTGCAACCAATACACAGTTCTGATTCCTGTTACTTCAAAAGCACGCTCTTTAGTCAGTTTTTCGCCTTCCCAAATCGCAATGTGCTCACTGGTTTCTTTCAAGAATACCATTTCTCTTTGGTGCTCGTAAGGCGCATCCGGGAAAAGCAATAAAATACTTTCTTCCTGATCTACTCCGCTCAGATAAAAGATGTCGCGGTGTTGTGCAAATGGCAACGTACTATCTGCCGAAACGGGATAAATATCATTAGAATTAAAAATAGCAACGCTTTTTGGCTTCATCTGAGCCATGAACTTTGCTCTGTTTTTTATAAATAAATCACTGTCAATTTGATGGTATTTCATGTGTTGATTTTTATTGTTTTTTATGGATCATGTGTAGTTCACAGAGCGTTAGGATTCGTATTGATACCATTTCTGGCTACGCTCATTTTATAACAATTTGTTTATAATATAGAATAATCAAAAATACTAACTTTGAGAGAAACGGATGTTAATTACACGATAAAATTTTCAGATAACTATTTTTATGATTAATTTTCCAACTCAAATAAATTTACATGAAAAAAATAGTACTCTTTTCGGCTCTTATTGCACATAGTGTCTCCTGGGGACAAGTTTCTGCCGAAGCGATTCAGCAAGCCTTGGAAGCCAAAAAAATAATGGAGAAACAATCGCTTTTTCAAAATGTTGCTTTCGGAAATGTCGGTCCAACGGTGATGAGCGGAAGAGTGGTAGATGTGGATGTAAACCCCGAAAATCCAACCGAGTTTTATGTGGGCTATGCCTCAGGCGGACTTTGGTACACGAATAATAACGGAATGAGTTTTTTGCCTGTTATGGATGCGGCGCCTACGCAAAATGTGGGTGATATTGCGATAGACTGGAAACGAGGCACGATTTGGGTAGGAACTGGCGAAGTCAATTCGTCGCGATCGTCTTACGCCGGAATTGGAATTTTAAAATCCGAAGACAAAGGAAAGACTTGGCAAAATATGGGATTGCACGACAGCCATCACATCAGCAGAATTTTGATAAATCCATCAAATCCAGATGAAGTTGTTGTGGGTGCAGTGGGTCATTTGTACTCAAAAAATGAAGAAAGAGGAATTTACAAAACGACTAATGGTGGGAAAACGTGGAGTAAAACCCTTTATATCGATGATGAAACGGGAATTATTGATGTGGCTGTTTCACCAAAAAATTTCAAAGTTCAATATGCGGCTTCTTGGAGTAAAGACAGAAAGGCGTGGGATTTTACAGGAAGCGGTGCTACTTCGGGAATTTATAAAAGTGAAGATGCGGGATTCACATGGAAACTTTTCACGAATGCTGAAAGCGGATTTCCGGTTGGAGAAGGCGTTGGAAGGATTGGTTTAGCGGTATATGACGATGAAAATGTGTATGCCATTTTGGACAACCAATTCAAAAGACCGTTACAATCCAAAAAAAGTAATTCGTTACCGGTTGCGTTTTCTATGCCGGGGGACGAATTCTTAAAATTACCTAATAAAAATCTGAATTCTATTTTAAAGAATTACGGTTTAACCGAAAAATACAGAGCCGAAAATATCAAACACTGGGTTCAAAACGGGTATTTACAACCTAACGAAGCAGTAAAAGTGGTTTTGGATGCGATCAATAGTTTAGCGGAAACAGAAGTAATTGGAGCCGAAGTATACAAATCAAGTGACGGCGGGAAAAACTGGACGAAGACCCATCAAGATTTTATCGATGATTTCTTTTATTCGTACGGGTATTATTTCAGTGTTATTTCAGTTGATCCTAACGATGTCAATAAAATTTATTTATCGGGCGTGCCCATTATAAAATCAAATGATGGCGGAAAAACATTCACCTCCATAAGCGAGGAAAATGTTCACTCGGATCATCATGTTGTTTGGGTGAACCCAAATAAATCAGGGCATTTAATCAATGGAAATGATGGAGGTTTGAATATTTCGTATGATGATGGAGCGCACTGGGTGAAAAGTAATTCGCATTCAGTGAGTCAGTTTTATTCAGTAAATGTAGATGAGCAAGAACCGTATAATATTTATGGCGGGATGCAGGATAATGGAGTTTGGGTTGGTCCAAGTGATTATA
Source organism: Flavobacterium sp. RSP46 (assembly GCF_003984825.1). Taxonomy (NCBI): domain Bacteria; kingdom Pseudomonadati; phylum Bacteroidota; class Flavobacteriia; order Flavobacteriales; family Flavobacteriaceae; genus Flavobacterium; species Flavobacterium sp. RSP46. Next base: position 328,516 of record NZ_RYDM01000001.1, on the reverse strand, counting down.
AATATTCCTCAGAATGGTACCAAACCGGAAAATATCCTTACGAAAATTTGATGGGTGGAGATGGAATGCAGACTCAAATTGACAAAAGGAATCCCGATATTGTTTTTACAGGGTTTCAATTTGGAAATTATTACAGAATTGATCGTGCGACTAACAAGCGGGAGTATATTTCGCCAAAGCCAAAAAAGGACGAAAAGCCCTTTCGATTCAATTGGCAAACGCCTATTTTATTGTCTTCACACAACCAGGATATTTTATACATGGGATCTAATTTCTTGCATCGTTCGATGAATCAAGGGGAAACTTGGACGGCTATTTCGCCGGATTTAACGCAAGGAGCAAAAGAAGGAAATGTTGCTTTTGGAACAATTGCTGTTATCAGTGAAAGTACCTTGCAGTTTGGGTTACTATACACAGGAAGTGATGATGGATTGATTCATGTTTCGAAAGACGGCGGTGCAACTTGGAACAAAATTTCGGGAAATTTACCGCAAAATAAATGGGTTTCCAGAGTCGTGGCTTCGGCACATAAGAAAGAGAGAGTGTATGCGACTTTGAACGGGTATCGAAATGATGATTTCACCAGTTATGTTTATATGTCAGATGATTTTGGTCAAACGTGGAAAAATATCGCCAATAATTTACCTGCAAGTCCAGTGAATGTAATTGTGGAGGATAATGTAAACGAGAATGTTATATATGTGGGAACGGATAACGGTTTGTATGTTTCATTAAATAAAGGAACATCTTGGGATGATTTTTCTAATGGAATTCCAAACGTGGCCGTTCACGATTTAGTGATTCAAAAGAAAGCAAAAGATTTAGTGGTAGGAACTCACGGTCGTTCGGTGTATAAAGTCAATTTGGATCAAGTGCAACAACTGAATGATAAAGTTGTAGCGGAAAATCTTCATGTTTTCGAACTTAAAAAGATAAAAAAAACAAAAGAATGGGGAAACAGCTGGAGTTCTTGGGCTAAGGCTTCAGAGCCAAAAGCTGAGATTTGGTTTTATTCGAATGGAGATGCAGAAGTGCTTTTGCAAATTGAAAACAGCTTGAAAGAAGTGGTTTATTCTCAGAAAGTGAAGGCTGTAAAAGGATTGAATAAACACGTATATGATCTTTCCATAACCAAAGCAATTGCTGATAATTGGAAAAATAAAGACAAAAAATTAAAATTGGAACCAGCCAAAAACGGCAACTATTACCTTCCAATTTCGGTGAATAAAATAAGCATTCAAAAAGGAAAAGAGAAAGTGGTTACTGATCTTGAAATTATCGAATCAAAATAAACAGTCCTTTTATTTTAAAAACAAAAAACACGATTCCATCTGAAATCGTGTTTTTTTTATAGTTGTTGTTCTGTTTAAAACTGTGCCGCTTCTGTAGAATCTTTCATTGCGGTTGTAGAAGATTTCCCAATTGTTACAGTATTTTGTACCGCATCAAAATAAGATGTTCCTACGAAACCTTGGTGTTTTACCGCTTTGAAACCGTGTTTTTGCAAAGCAAACTCTCTTTCCTGCAATTCAGAATATCCTGCCATTCCTCTTTCTTTGTAGGCTTTAGACAATTCGAACATACTAGTGTTTAATGCGTGGAATCCGGCTAAAGTGATGAACTGGAATTTGTATCCCATTGCAGCAAGATCTTCGCGGAATGTTTCCATTTCAGCAACGGATAATTTTGCAGCCCAGTTAAAAGAAGGCGAACAATTGTAAGCCAACATTTTTCCTGGGAATTTTGCGTGAATTCCTTCAGCAAATTGTCTAGCGTAATCCAGATCCGGATTGCTAGTTTCCATCCAAATTAAATCAGCGTAAGGCGCATAGCTCAATCCTCTGTCAATTCCTTGCTCCACACCACAATTTACATAGAAAAAGCCTTCTCCTGTTTTTTCTCCTGTGATGAATTTAGCGTCTCTTGGGTCAATATCGCTAGTCAATAAGTTGGCTGCATCCGCATCGGTGCGTGCCACAACAATTGTTGGCGTTCCCATTACGTCAGCTGCTAAACGAGCCGCAATCAATTTGTTGATGGCTTCTTGCGTAGGAACCAATACTTTTCCACCTAAGTGACCGCATTTTTTAGCAGAACTCAATTGATCTTCAAAGTGAACTCCGGCTGCTCCCGCTTCAATCATCGCTTTCATTAATTCAAAAGCATTTAGGTTTCCACCAAAACCGGCTTCGGCGTCAGCCACAATAGGAACTAAATATTCTTTTTTGTCTGCAGTCCCGTTAACCACTTGTATTTGATCTGCTCTCAATAAAGCGTTATTGATACGTTTTACAACCAATGGAACACTGTTAGCAGGATATAAAGATTGGTCAGGATACATTTCGCCGGCTACGTTTGCATCAGCAGCAACTTGCCATCCGCTCAAATAAATGGCGTCTAATCCTGCTTCTACTTCTTGAATGGCTTGGTTTCCGGTAAGCGCGCCAAGTCCGGCTACAAAATCCTGAGCATTTAGTTTATTCCATAAAGTATTCGCTCCAATTCTGGCTACGCTATGTTCTATTTGATACGAACCTTGCAATTTCACCACTTCTTCAGCAGTATATGGTCGCTCAATGCCATTCCATCTTGGGTTTGTAATCCAGTCGGTAACTAATTCTTGAATTCTTGTTTCTGTAGTTTTCATAGTGTTTATAAAGGTTTAATGGTGTTTAATAATTTTTTATTGAAATTGATTTTATTGAAATTTTAAATGTATTTGTATCCTGGAATAGTCAAAAACTCGATAAAATTGTCGTTCACGACCAGAATATCTAATAATTGTTCTGCCAATCTGTATTTTTGTTTTTCGTGATTCTCATCTCCAACGAGCTTTCTTATTTTTTCAAATTCTTCCATGGCCAGTCGGTGATAGTATTTTTCAGTCAGGACTTTTTGATTATCTAAAACCACTTTGTTTTGCAGCCATTGCCACAATTGTGATCTTGAAATCTCAGCAGTAGCGGCATCTTCCATTAAATTGTGCAAGGCCGCGGCGCCTTGTCCGTTGAGCCATGAAGCAATATATAAAACCGAAATACTGATGTTTTTTCGAACACCTTGCTCGGTAATGGTTCCTTTTGGCGTTTCCAGTAAATCACTTTCGGTAACGTATACGTCTTCTCTTTTTACCTGAATTTGGTTTTGGTTTGGCATGTATTTGTCGAATACCGTCATGGCAAGCGGAACCAAATCTGGATGTGCAACCCAAGTGCCGTCATGACCATTTTTTACTTCCCGTTCTTTGTCCGCAATTACTTTATCGAAAGCAATTTTATTGGCTTCTTCGTTGTTTTTTATCGGAATTTGTGCCGCCATTCCGCCTATTGCGTGAATATTTCGTTTGTGGCATCTTTGTATAACCAATTGGGAATACGCACTCATGAATGGGGCAGTCATAGTCACCTGATCTCTATTTGGAACAAGAAAAGCTGGATTTTTTCTTAGTTTTTTGATGTATGAAAAAATGTAATCCCATCGACCGCAATTAAGGCCTACAATATGCTCTTTCAGTTCAAAAATGATTTCATCCAATTGAAAACTGGCCGTAATGGTCTCTATCAAAACTGTAGCTTTGAATGTTCCGTTATTTACACCCAAATATTCCTGCGTGAATTCGAAAACCTCATTCCACCATCGCGCTTCCAGATAATGTTCCAGTTTTGGAATGTAAAAATAGGGCGCCGTTCCATCCTCAATAAGTTGTTTGTAATTATGGAAAGCATACAAACCAAAGTCAATTAGCGATCCCGAAGTTTGTTCTCCATCAATCAAAATATTTTTTTCCGCCAAATGTAATCCTCGTGGTCTGACAAGCAGAACAGCAGTTTTGTCGTTCAGACTGTATTTTTTATTTTTTATAGTGTCTTCAAGAGTGATGGTTTTATTCACCGCGTCTTTCAGGTTTTGCTGTCCTGACATTAGGTTGCTCCACGTAGGCGAAGTACTATCTTCAAAATCAGCCATGAAGGTTTTTGCTCCGGAATTCAAGGCATTGATCACCATTTTTCTGTCGACCGGCCCTGTTATTTCGACTCTTCGGTCTAATAAATCCTTGGGTGTTTGCGCCGCTTTCCAATTGCTTTCTCGGATGCTTTTTGTTTCAGCAGGAAAAGTGGGTAAGACCCCCTGATCAAATAAATCCTGTTGTTTTTTTCGTTCTTCTAAAAGGTCGAGTCTTTTTTTGTTGAAATTTTCATGAAGTAAAGACAAAAAAGTCATGGCTTCATCAGTTAAGATTTCCGTGTACTGATCGGTGGTTTCTTCTGAAAAATTTAACAAATTTTTCGAATATACTTCTTTAAAATTCATTTTTTAACACATTTAAATTGATACTATTAAACTTTTGCTGATAATTATTAATTATTCAACACTGCAATACTACAAAAAGTTTTTTACAAAACAAGCGAACGTACGCTAAAAATTAAAAATATTTTTTTTGGCGTAAATATTTTTTACATTATCTTTGAAATATGAATATAGAAAAGGATTATATCAAGTTAATTTTTGGACTTAAACTCAAGCAGGCTCGTACCAATAAAAAACTGTCTTTATTTGGTTTGGCAAAAATCACGGACCTTTCAAAATCGTACTTGAACGAAATTGAAAAAGGGAAAAAGTATCCTAAAACGGATAAAATTATTCTGTTAGCCGAAAAACTCGATATTTCCTATGACAATATGGTTTCCTTGAAACTGGATAATAATCTGGCCCCCATTGGAGAAATCCTAAAATCTGGCATTCTGAAAGAGATCCCGTTGGATATTTTTGGGATTCAGGAAAATGATCTTATCGACATTATTGCTAACGCTCCTGCAAAAGTCAATGCGTTTATCAGTACGATTATTGAGATTGCGCAACATTATAATTTAACCAGAGAGAGTTTCTTCTTGGCTTCATTGCGTTCGTATCAGGAAGCGCACACCAATTATTTTGAAGATTTAGAGCTGAAGGTGTTGCAGTTTTCCAAAGCATTTTACGTAAATATTGACACTAAAATTTCGATTGAAGAACTCACAGCAATATTAATGGAGGAATACGGATATACGATAAAAGAACTTGTTTTTTCGGAACAAGAACAATTGGGGGATTTGAGATCGATTTTTGTGCCAAAAAGCAAGACTTTGTTACTTTCATTAGATATTGACGAACCTCAAAAAGCATTTATTTTGGCCAAAGAAATTGCGTATAATTATCTCGCAATCACCGATAGACTGTATACGTTCAGTTGGATTAAATTTGATAATTTCGACCAAGTTCTGAATAATTTTTATGCTTCATACTTTGCGGGAGCATTGCTTATTCCACGACAGAAACTGATAGACGAACTGAATTTATTTTTGTCCAAAACAGATCCGAAACCTCAGGAAATGATTGCTTTGATGAGCGGGTTTAATGTTTCTCCGGAATCATTCTACCAAAGATTGACCAATATTTTGCCAAAAGATTTTCAGTTAAAAAATCTTTTTTTCCTGCGATTGTCCCATCAAAAAGGAACGGACACCTATCAGATAAAGAAAGAATTACACATCACCAATCAGCAGGAGCCGCATGCGAATGAAATGAATGAGCATTACTGCCGAAGATGGGTTTCGATACGCACAATTGAGGAGTCTTTGAAGCAAAATAAAAACCACTTTTTTGATGCACAAATCTCCAGTTATGAAAACAGTAAAAATGAATATCTTGTTTTTTCATCCGCAACACCGGATCCGTTCAAGGTAGATTGTATCCGCAGTATTTCAGTAGGGATTTTAATTACTCCGGCCGTGAAGAAAAAATTTAAGTTTATGGAAAACGACTCCATTAAAAAACAAATTGTTGGGGTTACCTGTGAGACCTGTGCGGTAAAAAATTGTTTGGAACGTGCTTCGCCACCAATTCAGTTAGAGCAAAAAATGCGAAACGAGAATACGGAAGCGATTGTTCAAAAATATATGGCGAAATTCAATTGACTTTAAAACTCTTGTTATTTAATTGTAAATAAAGCGTTTACGGTTAGTTTGTATTTAAATAATTTTTATCTTCGTAAGAATTAACCTTAAATATATTAACTTGATAAAAAAAGTAATGCCTTTTAATTTTGTTCTTCTAACAATTTCTATACTACTTTTGGGATCTTGTGCTGACGATTCTGAAATCTCCGCGGATTCTGCTAAATCTATTGATCGTAACGAGTACATTAAACATGAAAAAAAATAGAAAATCCTTATTCTGTAAATAATTATCAGTAGAGCATTATCTAATAACAAACCTATAGATCGAGTGAGTGGCTATACGTTACCGCAATTAGAGCAAGCACCAGTGGGAGCAAGATCGTGATGGGAATGGCGCGATAATATCAAAAACAAATACGATAATCCAACTGAGATTTTTGCAGAAGAATTATTTAATAATTGGCAAGACTAAAAATATGAAGAATATACTATTTTTATTGCTCATACTGCTTTTTAGTAGCTGTACAGAACAAGGAGGAGATAGAAACCATAATTATACTATTATAAATAATTCAAGTGTTGAGATAGAAATCATTCCTTATTATAATGGTGTGAAAAATATATCCAATAAAGTAATTCTAAATAACGCTGATAAAATCAACAAAACTTTCACGGATACTCCACCCTACGGGCCGGATTTTTAATGCAATACATACCTTTCTTGGGTTCTTCGGTTCAAAATAATTTAACACATATTGAGATTACTTTTAACAACACGAAAAAGGTAATTTATCAAGAATGTACTGCAACAAATCAATGTTTTAATCAAGCTAGAAACATTTTTAATCCAATGTTTAGAGATGAACGCACCGAAGTTTACACCATTACTCCGGAAGATTATCAAAACGCGCAAGACTGCGGTGGGAATTGTAATTAAGTACTATGGAAAATAAATGAGGCTTAGTATTTTGTATAGACTAAGTCTTTGTTGAAATAAAGGCTGTCTCCATTACGAAGACAGCCTTTATTTTATGTTACACAGTAGTAAGATCCTGCAATACTTAATGAAATATATAAAGTGTTAGCACAATAACCCATTTTATAAGACGACTAGGCTCGATTTGACAATGGCGTTAATGTCGATATTGTTGTGTTTTTTATAGAAGTTAAAATGAAATTTCAGGATTCATTTTAAGGAGTAGAATATACTTAGAAACAGATTTCGCCATTTCATTGGTGCAGTCCATATTTTTAGGCCCGTGTATTTTTAGAACATCAAAAGAGATGATGTTAGTTTAGTTTTTTTGCTTATAAAAGTAAATTTAGGAGTTTGACGACAATTTTTTTAAAGTTGTTAAAATTGTATTTAGTGACTTTTTAAGAATTTGAAAAATAAACCATGCAAAAATTATTGATATGATACGTTTAATGTGAATATTTTAAGGATTATTGTTTTCATTTGCAATCGTTAAATTTTAAAATATATTGTTTTTGTTGTGCTAAATGACAGATTTACAATGTATTAAGTGCCGGGTTTAAGTAAATTATTAACTTCGGGGCTTTAGCACTTTAAAATGATTATAAATTATAACGAAAAGGTTGTAGTTCACTACTAATTGCTCTATTTTTGTGTGATTCTTAAATTAATTCATTCAAATTCCTATGGCAAAATCTGCATTATTAAAGTCATCGATAGCAAAAAAAGTCGCTATGGCGCTTTCTGGACTTTTCTTAATTTTATTTTTAGCACAACATTTTTTTATAAACAGCACCTCCGTTTTTAGTCCTGACACTTTCAACTCCATTTCGCATTTTATGGGAAATAATCCGTTGGTTCAGTTTGTAATCCAACCCATTCTTATTTTAGGTGTTGTATTTCACTTTGTAATGGGTATCGTTTTGGAAATCAAAAATAACAGTGCCAGACCAATTTCTTACGTTAAGAACAACGGCGCGGCTAATTCCTCTTGGGCTTCAAGAAATATGATTGTTAGTGGTTTAGTAGTTCTTGCTTTTATACTACTACATTTTTACGATTTCTGGGTTCCTGAAATGGTGTATAAATATGTAGCGGTTAATCCGCTTGACGAAACCAGATATTTCGCTGAGTTGACGCATAAATTTGAAAGTGGTATTCGTACGGCAATTTATTGCGTTTCGTTTCTTTTGTTATCGTTACACTTGTGGCATGGTTTCAATTCCTCCTTTCAATCTGTAGGTTTTAATAATAAATATTCAAAATCGTTGCATACATTAGGATATGCTTTTGCAATTGTAGTTCCTTTTGGCTTCATTTTTATTGCATTATTTCATCATTTCAATCATTAATATTCAATTATAAATGGCATTAGATTCAAAAATTCCTACAGGTCCAATTGCGGACAAATGGACAAATTATAAAGATCATATTAATTTAGTAAACCCTGCTAACAAACGTAATTTAGATATAATTATAGTGGGTACAGGTCTTGCTGGAGGTTCTGCTGCTGCAACATTAGCAGAATTAGGATATAACGTAAAAGCATTTTGTTTTCAAGATTCACCCCGTCGTGCGCACTCCATTGCTGCACAAGGAGGAATCAACGCTGCAAAAAATTATAAAGGAGACGGTGACTCAGTTCACAGATTGTTTTACGACACTGTAAAAGGCGGAGATTATCGTGCTCGTGAGGCTAACGTACACCGTTTGGCAGAAGTTTCCGGTAATATTATTGATCAATGTGTGGCACAAGGTGTTCCTTTGGCTCGTGAATATGGAGGGTTATTAGATAACCGTTCTTTTGGCGGAACTTTGGTTTCTCGTACTTTTTACGCACAAGGACAAACAGGGCAACAATTGCTTTTGGGTGCTTACTCAGCAATGAATCGCCAGATAGGTCGTGGTAAAGTAAAAATGCACAACCGTCATGAAATGCTGGATTTAGTAATCGTAAACGGAAAAGCAAGAGGAATTATCGCTCGTAACTTAGTTACCGGTGAAATAGAAAGACACTCTGCTCATGCTGTTGTTATTGCTTCTGGAGGCTACGGAAACGTTTTCTTCTTGTCAACTAATGCAATGGGAAGTAACGCTACTGCTGCCTGGAAAATCCACAAAAAAGGAGCTTTCTTCGCTAATCCTTGTTACACACAAATTCACCCTACTTGTATTCCTGTTTCAGGAGACCACCAGTCAAAATTGACATTAATGTCAGAATCATTGCGAAATGATGGACGTATTTGGGTTCCTGCAAAATTAGAAGATGCGCAAGCGATTCGAGAAGGAAAGAAAAAAGCAACCGATTTATCAGAAGATGAAAGAGATTATTTCTTAGAAAGAAGGTATCCTGCCTTTGGTAACTTAGTGCCTCGTGATGTAGCTTCCCGTGCTGCCAAAGAAAGATGTGATGCAGGTTTTGGAGTAAACAAAACAGGTGAAGCAGTTTATTTGGATTTTGCGGCAGCTATTCAACGGTACGGAAATGAACAAGCGTATGTGAAAGGATTGGATACTAATGATACTAAATTAGTAACTAAATTAGGTACTGAACTTGTAAAAAGTAAATACGGGAACTTGTTCCAAATGTATTATAAAATTGTAGATGAAGATCCTTATACTGCTCCAATGATGATTTACCCTGCGGTACATTATACAATGGGAGGTACTTGGGTTGATTATAACTTGCAAACTACTATTCCGGGTTGTTTTTCCATTGGGGAATCGAACTTCTCAGATCATGGAGCTAACAGACTTGGAGCTTCGGCTTTGATGCAAGGTTTAGCAGATGGGTATTTCGTATTGCCATATACTATTGGAGATTATTTAGCTCCAGACATTAAAATGGGTGCCATATCTACAGATTTACCTGAATTTGTTGCTGCTGAAAAAGCGGTAAAAGACCAAATCGAAAGATTCATGAACAATAAAGGAACACATTCTGTTGACTATTTTCATAAGAAATTAGGGAAAATTATGTGGGACAAAGTGGGAATGGCTCGTAATGAAAAAGGATTAAACGAAGCAATTGTAGAAATTGCTGCTTTGCGTGAAGAGTTTTACAAAGAAGTAAAAGTTCCCGGAGATGCGAATGGTTTGAATCAAGAATTGGAGAAAGCAACTCGTGTTGCCGATTTCCTTGAATTGGGGGAATTATTTGCTAAAGATGCATTACACCGTAATGAATCTTGCGGAGGACATTTCCGTGAAGAATACCAAACTGAAGAAGGAGAAGCACAACGTGACGATGAGAATTTTGCTTACGTAGCAGCATGGGAATACACTGGGAAACCAAGCGAAGCAATTTTACATAAAGAGCCGTTGGTATTTGATAACGTGAAATTAGTTCAAAGAAGTTATAAATAATTTAGTCTAATGTCTAACGTCTTAAAGTCAAGTGACTCCATGTCAATCGACTTTCGACTTTCGACTCTATGACTTTCAAACTAAAAATATGAAACTTACATTAAAAATATGGCGTCAGAAAAATGCCGCTGCAGAAGGTAAAATAGTTGAGTATCCTATAGATCATATTGAGCCAGACATGTCATTTCTTGAAATGCTTGACATTTTGAATGACGAATTGATCATGAAAGGGGATGAACCAGTTGCATTTGATCACGATTGTCGCGAAGGAATTTGCGGAATGTGTTCTTTGTATATCAATGGGGAAGCGCACGGACCAGACCGTGGCGTTACCACTTGTCAATTGCACATGAGAATGTTCAAGGATGGTGACACCATTTTTATTGAGCCGTTTAGAGCTAAAGCTTTTCCTGTAATAAGGGATTTAGTGGTCGATAGAAGTTCTTTTGACAGGATTCAACATGCGGGAGGATTTATATCCGTAAACACCTCAGGAAATACTATTGATGCTAATACGATCCCTATTAATAAGGAAGATGCGGATAATGCTTTTGATGCGGCTACTTGTATTGGTTGTGGAGCTTGTGTGGCGAGTTGTAAAAACTCATCGGCGATGCTTTTTGTCGCTGCAAAAGTATCTCAATATGCGTTGTTGCCACAAGGAAGAATTGAAGCTACTGACCGTGTATTGAATATGGTGAGCCAAATGGATGCGGAAGGTTTTGGGAACTGTACCAATACTGGAGCTTGTGAAGTAGAATGTCCAAAAGGAATTTCTCTTGAAAATATTGCCCGTATGAACAGAGAATATTTATCAGCAAGTTTAAAAGGGTAAACATTTAGTCCTAAAGGTCAAACTCAAAGGACAAGGATTGCATAATAATTTAAAACGCATTCAATGTCAAAGTTGAATGCGTTTTTTTATATAAAATAATCTATTATACACTAATCTTTCCATCCCCAAGGTGCGGCAGGCGTACCTACTGTTTTTGTCAAATCAAATTTCACGGTAAACAGTCGGTCAGAACCGATGCGCCTTAGGTTGTACGTGAAAGAAGTTTCGTCAAGAGTAATCCACCAAACATTTGCAGCAGCATTTGGAATCAAATCACAGGTTTCCTCATCTGCCGGAAAAAACTGAAGCGTTGCTGACCCCGCATTAGTGGTTGTCCCTCCATATTGTGTCACCTTATCCTCCGAGCCATCTTCGTGGCGGTGGTCGTGTTTCAACTGGATGCGATCGTTATCATAAGCAAGTACCCATGTTCTTGATTTGTCGTCTCCTACAAAAAACGGAATCCGAATCGTTTTTTCATCGCAGTTGCGGACATGCATCACCAGTTTTTTATCCCGAAAAGTATCATTGGTTGCACCCTCTGTGACTGTTCCTTCAAAGGATTTCCCACATTGTTTTTGTAGGTTTTCCCAAAATTGTTTCGCTCCCGATTTTTCCTGTCCAAAAATAAAAACAGAAAACAGAAAAGAGTATACAAGAAATATCTTTTTCATAAAGTCATTTTTTAGCTAATATAATGAACTTATGGTGTTGTGATATTTCTTATTTTTATAAAAAATAAAGTAAAATGAAAATTATCCTAATTCAAGCTCCTTTAGTTTGGGAAAACCCAAAAGCCAACCGAAACTATTTCGAAGAAAAAATCAGTGCACTTACTGAAAAGGTAGATTTGATTGTGCTTCCTGAAATGTTCACAACGGGCTTTACGATGAATCCAAAGGATGTTGCAGAAACAATGCAAGGCGAAACCATTGTATGGTTACAATCATTGGCAAAAGCTACAAATAGTGCTATAACAGGAAGTTTAGTTATTAAGGAAAACGGAAATTTTTACAACAGAATGGTGTTTGTATTTCCTTCTGGAACAATTCAGTGCTATGATAAAAAACACTTGTTTACTTTAGCTGGCGAAGATAAAGTATATACTAGTGGCACCCAAAAAACGATTGTAAATTATTTAGATTGGAAAATTTGCCTTCAAATATGTTACGATTTGAGATTTCCTGTATTTTCCAGAAATTCAGAGGATTATGACTTGGTGATTTATGTTGCAAGCTGGCCAAAAATTAGAACAAATGCTTGGGATGCTTTATTGAAAGCACGAGCGATAGAAAACATGTGCTATGCTATTGGTGTCAATAGAATCGGTATTGACGCAAATGGTTATGAATACATAGGTCACTCACAAGCAGTCGATTTTCTGGGGAATTACATTCAAGAACCAATAGAAACAGAAGGTTTGTTTTTAGTAGAATTAGACCCAGAAAAAATGCTGGAAACCCGACAAAAATTGGGTTTTTTGAATGACAGAGATTCTTTTGAAATAGAAAACAGGTAACGTTTATTTCTTCTTGTTGGTTTTCTTTTTAGGTTCCGGAATGTAGGGAAGACTTAAATCAAATGCCTGGTTGACGTCCCAATTTGCCCGAACAGGAATTTCTTTGGAAAAGTAAATCACTTCCTCGGCTTGACGTTTTTCTAAATAATTACCGGAATCCCATTCCTTGTTTTTATTGGCATCATAAATAATTCGGAGCGTGTACAGCTCGGGGTCAATTAAATTAAAATTTATTGTGGTGTTTTCCTCGGTATATTCAGTAGCTAAAACGTCCCCTTTTGCATTCGTGAGTTCAACAATGACGGGAAATTGTTTTGCTTTTTGCAACTGCACGGTCAGATTCCCATAATCAGCAGTGCTTTGAGTGTTTAATTTATACGTTAAAGTATCGTTTGTTTGTTCGAAAAAATCAGTTAACGCTCCAGGTAAAATTTCAAATGTATAATTTTCGGAAGGTTCTTTAATGAAATCAAAAAAAAGCTTTTGATTGAATTCGTCGTATTTAGTGGTAAACGGCACTGCATCTTTTGCGTTATTGGTTAGGTTTATTTTCGAATTTTCGAAACGGGTTAAAGGAGTATTACTTTCTAATGTAAATTGCTCTCTAAATTTTAAGGTTCCGTTTTGCAGGGCTATGACGTTTAAAGTATCTTTTTTCTGATCTTTTATTTTAAAATTGAATTTCGATTCATATTGACCTTTGGCTACAGCCAAATTTAGTGAATCAGCTTTAATGGGCTTGTACCAGATTTGAAGGGAATCTTTTTTTGGAAATTTAGTAATGACAGTAGGCAGAAGATCGTTGTTGTTTTTTAAAATTATTTTGGGCCTGTCATCAGCAGAATTTATTAGTCCCTCATACCCTACTAACAAACGGTTTCCTGAGGCTTGACTAGGCTTAAATGTTTTGAAAGGAAGTGTTTCCTTAAATAATTCTAACTCATAAATAGTGTCATTTGGAATCGTAATAAAGTCTTTGCTAAATCCAATTTTATCTGTTTTTGGGTTGTATTTATTGTTGCTGTTGTAGTCTTTCATGGCTACAAGAAGATATTTCCCTGCTTTTAAATTCTCTAAACGAAACGTCTTCAAGCTGTCCAATGTGTTGGTTACATATCTTGGGGTTTCAGTATAAACAACGGAGTCCTTGAAACTGTCATTGACTTCGTAAAGCATAACTGATACGAATGATTCCACTTCTTTTTCATACGCACTTTTCAGAGTACCACCAAGGCTTAAAGAGTCAATATAATCGCCGGTAGAAAATACATATTTGAATTGATTTAACGGATTCCCTTCATTATTATCAGCAATACTTTGTCCAAAATTAAAGCTGTACGTGGTGTTGGGTTGTAGTGTATCTTTAATTTTTATGGTGATCGTTTTGCTTGCCGTTGTGGGTAAAACCAATGGATCGTTCTTCATTGGTGGCGAAATAATCAATTGTTTGTTCAGGTTTTTTATTTTAATATTTTCGTCAAATACCAACTTAATCTCATCTCCTTTGAAGTTTGTGTTGAAGTTTTCCGGGAAACTCATTTTCAAAACAGGCGCAATAGTATCTTTTAATCCCCCGGTGATAGAGCCTCTTTTGGCACAACCAGCTACAATAAAAAGCAATAATAAGAAGGCGTATTTTAAATTGTTTTTCAACATATCAAATCATAATTAGAATGTACAAAATAACAATTATAATTCATGTGATTGCTCTTTTTTATAAAATTATTATGCGTAATAAATTCAACTTGCCTTTTGTGGGGACCTTGTTTTTTCTTTTTAATGTTTAATTTTACACTGAAAAATAATTGTAGTTATAATTCGCAGTGGTAGTAGAGTTTTTCAACTAAAGTAGCGTTGCGCTCAAAACATAAATAATGAGGAAAATAGAACACATTGGGATTGCAGTTAAGAATTTAGAAGTTTCTAATAAAGTTTTTGAAAAGCTTTTTGGAGCTCCGGCCTACAAATTCGAGGCGGTGGAAAGTGAAGGAGTAACAACTTCTTTTTTTATGAATGGACCGAACAAAATTGAGCTTTTAGCGGCTACCAATCCAGAAAGTCCTATTGCTAAGTTTCTTGAAAAAAAGGGAGAAGGCATACACCACATTGCCTTTGACGTAGAAGATATAGTTTTAGAAATTGCGCGTTTAAAAAAAGAAGGTTTTATTGTATTAAATGAAATTCCTAAAAAAGGGGCTGATAACAAGTTAGTTGTCTTTTTGCATCCAAAAAGTACGAATGGCGTTTTGATTGAGTTGTGTCAGGAAATAAAATAAGTGTTTTCAGGATAATTCATTTAGTATTCTACTATTCAGCACGTTTCTCTTTAAAAGCGATGAATCATTGAAATATTATTGAAATCTAAGTCAAAATATTTGGAGTACATGAAAAATAGTAGTAATATTGCACACTCTTAACCGGTCCTATAGCTCAGCTGGTTAGAGCACCTGACTCATAATCAGGTGGTCCCTGGTTCGAGCCCAGGTGGGACCACAGTTTAAGTTTAAAAGCCTTCAAAATTATTTTGAAGGCTTTTTTTTAAAACCGAAGCTAAAAAAATGCATTATAAATTAGAAATGATAATAAAGCACATTTTAGATTTAATAAATATTTTGTATCATTAATTGTGCTATCTATGAAGATTGGAACAAATAAATTTATTTTTTTAATCGTTTTCTTTTTTGCCTTTGCGAATAGCACAATTGCTCAGCCTCCTCCTCCTCCTCCTGAAAACCCTCCTCCAGCTCCTATAGATGAATATATTTATATCGCAATTATAGTCTCGTTGATTTTTGGCACAATACTGATATATAACAGTGTGAAAAAAAACCTTAAATAAAGAGTGTTTTGTATTATTGGGTTTTGTAAAGCCTAGTCACGTATTTACCAATGACATCAAATTCAAGATTTATTTTTGTGCCAACTTCAAAAGTTTTAAAATTAGTATGTTCGTATGTATAAGGAATAATGGCGACACTAAACTGATTTTTCTTTGAGTTCACAACCGTTAAGCTGACGCCGTTTACCGTAATGGATCCTTTCTCAATGGTAATGTTGTTCCAATTTTCCTCATATTCAAAAGTGTAAAGCCAGCTGCCGTTGGTCTGCTCGGCAGTGATGCAGGTGCCCGTTTGGTCTACATGTCCCTGAACAATATGTCCGTCCAGCCTATCTCCCAGCTTCATTGCTCTTTCCAGATTGATACTGTCTCCAACTTTCCAATCCGATAAATTTGTTTTTTTTATAGTTTCGTCTATTGCGGTTACGGTATAAAAAGTGTCGTTGATAGCAACAACCGTAAGACAGACCCCGTTATGTGCCACGCTTTGATCTATCTTAAGTTCAGTGGTAATTGATGCATTTATGGTAATATGAACGTTATTTTTTTCTTTTTTTATTTCTTGGATGATACCAAGGGTTTCTATGATTCCTGTAAACATTTCTTGTTTTTTTTACTAAATTTGCACTTCAAAATTAGCAATAAATAACGGTATGTCATTATGAAAAAAGCAGAAAATATAATTGTCGGAATTTCTATTGGAGATTTAAACGGTATTGGAAGCGAAGTTGTTTTAAAAACATTTGAGGATTCTCGCATGTTAGAGTTGTGCACTCCAGTTATCTTTGCTAATGTCAAGTTGTTGTCTTTTGTTAAAAAAAGTTTTCAATCAACATCTTTGCTCCACGGGATCGACAAATTAGATCAAATCGTATTAGGCAAAATCAATGTATTAAACCTCTGGAAAGAAGGTGTGGATTTAAATCTTGGCAAGGATGATTCTAAGGCAGGGGAATATGCTATAAAATCATTTATTGCAGCGACGAAAGCACTCAAAGAAGGTGTTATAGACGTTCTGGTAACAGCACCAATAAATAAATTCAATATACAATCAGACGATTTTAAGTTTCCGGGTCATACGGATTACCTAGACCAAGAACTAGAAGGCAATGCCTTGATGTTGATGGTTCAGGATAATTTGAGAATAGGATTGCTGACAGATCATATTCCGCTTAGTGAAGTCGCCTCACAGCTAACAGAAGAATTGATTGTGCGAAAAATCGAAACGGTCAGACAGACTTTGATCAAAGATTTTGGCATTAATAAACCCAAAATAGCAGTTTTAGGTTTAAACCCGCATTGTGGAGATGGCGGAGTCATAGGGACAGAGGATGACTTGATTATAAAACCTACATTAAAAAAAATGTTCGACAAAGGGATCTTAGTATTTGGTCCATTTGCTGCAGATGGTTTCTTTGGCAGTAATCAATACGAGAAATACGATGCCGTTATAGCAACCTACCACGATCAAGGATTGATTCCTTTCAAAACATTATCTTTTGGAAAAGGAGTAAATTATACTGCAGGCTTGCATAAAATAAGAACCTCACCAGATCACGGCACCGCTTATGATATAGCAGGCAAGGGAATAGCTGATTTTAACTCCTTCAAAGAGGCTGTATATCTGGCAATAGACATTTATCATTCCAGAAATCAATATGCAGAAATTAGCAAAAAACCATTGAAAACAAAAGAAAAGCAGTTGTGAACAAAAAAAAGTGAATAACATTATTAGATTTGCAATAATTTTATATCTTTGCACTCCCGAAGTTTAAGGGAAAATTGTTGTTGAAATGAAGAACACAAAAGAATATTTAATTCCTTTTATAGGATTAAAGCTAGGGAAACATCATTTTGAGTATCAAATCAGTAATGCGTTCTTTGAAATCTTTGATTATGATGAATATCAAGATTCAAAGATCAAAGTAAATGTAGTTTTAGAGAAAAAAAGCACACTGTTAGAGTTGCGTTTTAATCACAAAGGGGCTGTAAATGTGCCATGTGATCTTACCAGCGAAGATTTTGATCTGCCAATTGAGGGCGAAATGAAATTAATCGTTCGTTTTGATGAGGTTTACAATAATGACAACGACGAATTATTGATTTTGCCCCACGGAGAGTTTGAAATAAATATTGCACAATATATCTATGAAATGATTGTGCTGTCAGTCCCTTTAAGACGCGTTCATCCGGGCATACAAGATGGAAGTTTAAAGACTGAAGCCTTGACAAAACTCAATGAATTGACGATAAAGGAAGAAAAAGAAGAAAATAAAGAAGAAGAAAATATTGACCCGCGTTGGGACAAGTTAAAGCAACTATTAACGGATAAATAATATAGTAAAATGGCACATCCTAAGAGAAAAATCTCCAAAACAAGAAGAGATAAAAGAAGAACACATTACAAAGCTACTGTAGCACAGATTGCTACTTGTCCAATTACTGGAGAAGCACATTTATACCACAGAGCGTATTGGCATGAAGGTAAAATGTACTACAGAGGGCAAGTTGTTATAGATAAATCTGTAGCTGTTGCATAATACATTTTTTGTAAATGATATTCGAACTCTCACATCGTGAGAGTTTTTTTGTTGTTTGTAATTTTCGTTAAATAAGAAGTTCTAATTCAAAGAGAATGGAATTTTTTTTGTAATTTTCAAGTCTTTTAAAAATTTTCAAATGGTACCATTTGACTAGAAATAAACGCATACAATGAATACAATCACAGCCGCAATAACCGCTGTTGGAGCCTATGTTCCAGACTTTGTACTAACGAATAAAGCTCTTGAAGCCATGGTCGACACCAATGACGAATGGATCACCTCTCGTACAGGAATAAAAGAAAGAAGAATCCTTAAAGACAAGGACAAGGGAACTTCTTTTTTGGCCATAAAAGCCGCGCAGGATTTATTGGCCAAAGCGAACATTGACCCTTTAGAGATCGATCTACTAATTATGGCAACCGCAACGCCCGACATGCCAGTAGCGTCAACAGGCGTATATGTAGCAACCCAAATTGGAGCCACAAATGCTTTTGCTTATGATTTGCAGGCTGCTTGTTCCAGTTTTTTGTTTGGGATGTCAACAGCTGCTGCTTATATTCAATCCGGAAGGTATAAAAAAGTACTCTTAATTGGTGCTGATAAAATGTCTTCTATCGTGGATTATAAAGACCGATCTACTTGTATTATTTTTGGAGATGGTGCTGGTGCAGTACTCTTTGAACCTAACTATGAAGGATTAGGATTGCAGGATGAATACTTGCGCAGTGATGGAATTGGCAGAGATTTTCTTAAAATTGATGCCGGCGGATCACTTAACCCTGCCTCTTTTGAAACGGTAAGAGACAACAAACACAACATTATTCAAGACGGGAAAACAGTGTTTAAATACGCCGTAACCAATATGGCAGATTCAAGCGAATTAATTTTGAAAAGAAATAATCTGACAAATGAAGATGTCGATTGGCTGGTTCCTCATCAAGCCAATAAACGTATAATTGATGCGACAGCCAACAGAATGAATTTAGAAGAATCTAAAGTATTAATGAATATCGAAAAGTACGGAAATACAACTTCTGCCACTTTACCATTAGTGCTTAGTGATTTTGAACATCAGTTCAAAAAAGGAGATACGATAATTTTGGCTGCTTTTGGAGGTGGATTCACTTGGGGATCTATTTATCTAAAATGGGCATACGACAAAAAATAAATTTAAACTAAAAACAAATAATTATGGATTTAAAAGAAATTCAAAATCTAATCAAGTTTGTCGCAAATTCAGGAGTTGCAGAAGTTAAACTAGAGATGGATGACGTGAAAATCACCATCAGAACAACCTTAGAAGGAAATGTCACTGAGACTACTTACGTACAGCAAATGCCCGCTCAAGGAGTGCTTCAGCAACCATTAGCTCCACAACAAGTGGCTCCCGTCGCAGTTGTTCCGGCAGTACCTGCGATAGAAAACGCTCATTTCATCACTATAAAATCTCCAATTATTGGAACTTTTTATAGAAAACCATCTCCGGATAAACCGATGTTTGTTGAAGTAGGTAAAAGCATCGCTAAAGGAGATGTTCTTTGCGTAATAGAAGCTATGAAGTTATTTAACGAAATTGAATCTGAAGTTTCTGGTAAAATCGTAAAAATATTGGTTGACGATATGTCGCCAGTTGAATTTGACCAACCTTTATTCTTAGTAGATCCATCATAAGAAATTATAAATTATAAATTTTGAATGATGCTTTTTCATTATTTGAAATAATTTAAAATTTAAAATTCAACATTTAAAATTGCAAAACAAGATGTTTAAAAAAATATTAATTGCAAATAGAGGAGAAATTGCGTTACGCGTAATTAGAACTTGCAAGGAAATGGGGATCAAAACAGTAGCGGTGTATTCTACTGCAGATGCCGAAAGTTTACATGTAAGGTTTGCTGACGAAGCCGTTTGCATAGGACCACCTCCAAGCAACTTGTCCTATTTGAAAATGTCAAATATAATTGCCGCCGCAGAAATTACAAATGCAGATGCAATACATCCAGGATATGGATTCCTTTCTGAAAACTCTAAGTTTTCTAAGATTTGTCAAGAACATGGAATCAAATTCATTGGAGCTTCTCCAGAAATGATTGATAGAATGGGAGATAAAGCTTCTGCAAAATCGACTATGATAGAAGCGGGTGTTCCTTGTGTTCCGGGTTCAGTTGGGATTTTAGAATCCTATGAACAAGCGCTACAGCTTTCAAGAGATTTTGGCTTTCCCGTAATGCTTAAAGCTACTGCCGGTGGTGGTGGAAAAGGGATGAGAGCAGTTTGGAAAGAAGAAGATTTGTTGAAAGCCTGGGAAGATGCCCGTCAGGAATCAGCCGCAGCTTTTGGAAATGACGGAATGTATTTGGAGAAATTAATCGAAGAACCTCGTCATATTGAAATTCAAGTTGTAGGAGATGCTTACGGAAAAGCCTGTCATCTTTCAGAAAGAGATTGTTCTGTTCAAAGACGTCACCAAAAATTGACCGAGGAAACTCCATCACCGTTTATGACCGATGAATTGCGTCAGAAAATGGGGGAAGCAGCTGTAAAAGCAGCCGAATATATTAAGTATGAAGGTGCTGGAACGGTTGAGTTTTTGGTGGATAAAAACCGTAACTTTTATTTCATGGAGATGAATACCCGTATTCAAGTGGAGCATCCTATTACAGAACAGGTTATTGATTACGACTTAATTCGGGAACAAATTATGGTTGCTGCCGGAATATCTATTTCAGGTAAAAATTATTTACCACAGTTGCACGCCATCGAATGTAGAATTAATGCAGAAGATCCTTATAATGATTTCCGTCCTTCTCCAGGAAAAATTACAACACTTCACATGCCCGGTGGACATGGTGTTCGTTTAGACACTCACGTTTATTCAGGATATACAATTCCGCCAAATTACGATTCTATGATTGCAAAGTTAATTACTACTGCACAAACTCGTGAAGAAGCAATTAGTAAAATGAGAAGAGCCTTAGACGAATTTGTGATTGAAGGAATAAAAACTACCATTCCTTTTCACAGACAGTTGATGGATGATCCTCGCTATATTGCAGGTGATTACACAACCGCTTTTATGGATACGTTCAAAATGAACGACCCAGAATAGCAGATTTACATATCTATAATAAAAAACCTTGCAGCGATGCAAGGTTTTTTTGTTTAGAACCACTACAAAAAAACAAAGCGGGTAATTTATACCCACAACACGCTACGTTTTACCCACATTTCTCCTTATTAAAAAAAAACATATTTCATTAAACATCTCTATTACAGATATTTAATGACACAGCGCCTTCCTTTATAACTCTGGTACAATTATTTCAATTACTTGAACAATAATAAGTAACAATAATAATCTATAAATAAAACAGTATGAAAAAGTTAATGGTATCAGCAGCAATTGTAATAGCGAGTTTTTCAACATATACAACTACAGCTCAGGTAACAACTACAACAGCAAAAACAGCCTCAATTCAAGAAGAATATATTGAAGTGAAAAATGAAGAAGTGCCGGAAGCTGTAACAAAAGCGTTAAAAACGGCTTACCCAGATGCAATTCTAGACAAAGCATATACAAATGCAAATAAAGAATATAAACTGGATGTGACTGTTGGGGACAAAAAAGGAAATCTTTTTGCAGATGCTACTGGGAAATGGATTCAAAAATAAAGCATTAAAACAATAACAATTTAAAAAAAAACACTATGAAAAAGTTAATTTTATCAGCAGCAATTATTTTAGGAAGTATGACAGCATTTGCCACTACAGTTCCAACTTCAAATGAACTAGTACAAACGCTATCCATTCAAGAGGAATATGTAGAGGTACAAGTAGAAAATGTTCCGGATGCTATTAAAACCGCTTTACTAGCAGCACATCCAGACGCTGTTCTGGACAAAGCACACGTAAATGCTAACAAAGAGTATAAATTAGAAGTTACTGCAGCAGCGAAAAAAGTTATTCTTTTTGCAGATGAAACTGGGAAATGGATTCAAAAACAAAGCATCAAAACAATAACAATTTAAAAAAAACACTATGAAAAAGTTAATTTTATCAGCAGCAATTATTTTAGGAAGCATGTCCGCATTTGCAACAATACTTCCCGTTCAAAACCCACAAAATCAATCGGTTTTACTACAAGAAGAATATACTGAAGTACAAGCAGAAGCCGTTCCTCAAGCAATAAAAACAGCTATGGAAAAAGCATATCCCGGAGCAATTCTGGGAAAAGCATACATCAATAAAAATAAAGAATACAAACTAGAAATTACAGTTGGAGACCAGAATGCTACTGTTTATGCGGATGCTGAAGGAAACTGGATAAATAAATAATTTAGGTGAGTTTTTGTTTAAAAAGAGAGATTGTTTTAACAGTCTCTCTTTTTTTGCAAAAAATTAGCTAAATACAAATTTAATACCTTTATTTTAGCCATAAAGTTAAAATACAATGGCTAAAATTTTATTGATTGAAGATGATGTTGCTTTTTGTAAATTATTAGAAAAATTTCTGGTAAAAAACGATTATGAAGTAATGGCTACATTTTCAGCTGAAGAAGCAAAATCTCAAATCAAAAACAATGAATTTGACCTCATCATTACGGATTTACGACTTCCAAATTATGATGGAATTAAACTTATGTCAGAAATCAAGAGTACCCATCCTAATGTTCCCGTCCTCTTAATGACGGGATATTCTGATGTGAATACTGCTGTAAAAGCCATGAAAAATGGGGCGGCAGATTATATCTCTAAACCATTCAATCCCGAAGAAGTTTTATTGGTTATTCAAAATTCTCTTCAAATGGAAACGCACACTAATTCTGATAAAGTAATTTCTGAACCTAAAACTGACAATAAAAAAAATAAAAAACCGACTAGTGAATTTGTGAAGGGGATCTCAAAAGCATCTCAAAAACTGGCAGAATATATCCAACTCGTCAGCCCAACAAATATGTCAGTTTTAATCATCGGCGAAAGCGGAACGGGAAAGGAAGTTATTGCCAAAAGCATTCACCAGAACAGTTCCAGAACAAACAATAATTTCATTGCCGTAGACTGTGGATCGATCCCAAAAGAATTAGCTGCAAGTGAGTTTTTTGGCCATGTAAAAGGATCTTTTACGGGAGCCATAAATGATAAAATTGGATTTTTCGAGGCAGCAAACAGAGGTACATTATTTCTTGACGAAATAGGGAATCTTTCCTATGAGAATCAAATCCAACTATTGAGAGCACTTCAAGAAAGAAAAATTAAGCCTGTAGGAAGCAATAAAGAAATTGATGTAGACATCAGAATCATCACCGCCACAAACGAAGACTTACGGGAAGCGGTAAAAAATGGGACATTCAGAGAGGATTTGTACCATAGAATAAATGAGTTCTCTATACATTCCCCCTCTTTGGTAGATCGTGACGAAGATTTGATGCTCTTTTCTGATTTTTTTCTTGAAAAATCAAATCAGGAATTAAACAAAAAAATCATTGGGCTTTCTGCTGAAGTAGTTACAATTTTTCAAAACTACAGATGGCCGGGAAATCTGCGTGAGCTTCAAAATTGCATCAAAAGGGCCACGCTCTTGTCACAAGGAGATTTCATTGAAAAATCAGCACTCCCCACAGAATTTTTTCAAAATGAAAACCTAGACACCTCTGATCTGTCTTTGTCTCAAAACGAAAAAGAAGTCATTCAGGAAGCTTTAGCTAAAACCAATAACAACAAAACAGAAGCTGCTAAATTATTGAAAATCAACAGAAAAACACTGTATAATAAATTAAAATTATACAACATCAATTAGTTTAATTCCTTTTCTAACAGGACAAAAAGAGCTGTTATTTTGAGCTTCAAATTAATTGAAGCCATTTTTACCTCTTCAAGTGTTAAGTCTTCTTGCTCTAATACATCTAGAATAACACTGATTTCTGAGGCGCAAATTTGCTTGAACATGGGCCCCATTTTATGAGCTGTATTCTTAATCTCCATAAAATCAATGTTTGAAACTGACCGATCTAAATTTTCTAAATTCTCTGCTGTACTTTTCATAAATGAGAGTAACACTTCTTTTAAAGCAACTATATCATTAGATAAAAAAGCGTTCAAGACTTTTAATGAATAAGGCCTTTCCCCAGTTGTTTGCTTGCTTTTTAGAATTGCTTCAAAGGGAACTGCGTCATTGTTCAAAATAGACTGTAGTGTTTTAAGCAGTATATTAGGAGAATAGGGCTTGCTGATTACAGTGGTAAATCCTGCGGTTGTGTAGTTGTTCAGATTTAAATCATTTCTTCCGGTGACCGCTATTACAGGTTGTTTTTCATACTCGTATTTGGGATTATCTATGAGTTCTTTCAAAAATAAAAACCCGTCCATAACTGGCATTTGAATATCGGTGATAATCAAATCAAAGGTAATATTTGATAGCGCATCAAGAGCTTCTTTTGCACTAGCAAAAGGGAATACAATATATTGGTTTTGTTTTAAAACTTCAGTTGTTAATTTCAACAAGCTTTCATCGTCATCTATCAGTATGGCTGTATAGTGCTTTTTTGACGGATTCGCAGTAGTCTGTTTTTCGGAAACCGTGACATCAAAAAGTAAGGGGATTTGGATTGTAAACAAACTTCCCTTTCCTAATTCACTTTTCAAATGCAAAGCACCGCCTAGAATCGCTGTCATTTTTTTAGAAATGGTAAGTCCTAATCCTGTCCCGCCATATTTTTTCTCTATATTCTTATCGGCTTGAATGAATTCCTCAAAAATGAGTTCTTGGTTTTTTTCTGCTATTCCAATCCCGGAATCTTCTATTTGTATCGCTATCAATTGTGTTTCCAAGTAGATTTCAACACTAATTTTTATGAATCCTTTTTCAGTAAACTTGAACGCATTTCCAATAAGGTTTGATACTATTTGTCTTAAACGAAAAGGATCCCCAATGATTTTTTTTTCGAGATTAGGGTCAATTTCAACAATCAGTTGAATTGGTTTTTGTGCATAAACGGATTGAATGCTATTTGCCACTTCATAAATCATCTCGTACAGCGAAAACGGGATTTTTTCTATCGTGATTTTCCCAGCTTCAATTTGAGTAAAATCCAATAGATCCTGAACCAATTGTGAAATATAATCGGAGGAACCTTTGATGTTCTTGGTGTAATAGCATTGTTTACTGCTTAAATCGGAATTTCCCAATAATTCCGTATAGCCAATAATCGTGCTTAAAGGGGTTTTCAGGTCGTGGCTTACAGTTGCAATGAGTTGCTCCCGACTAATAAGTAATTTTTTGGATTTTAGATTTGCCTCCTCCAATTGTTTCTTATAGGATTGGGTTTTTGAGTAATCATTTAGAATTATAATCAAAAAAAACAAAGTAAGCAATAATCCAATTATAGCCGCAGAGGTTACAATTTGATTCGTTTTTGCTAAGGAATTCTCTCTATCCGAATAATTTTTTGTGGTGTTTATTATAATTTCCCGTTCTATAATGTTAAGGACTTTTCTTAGCTGGTCAGAGATTGAAAGTTCATTTTGCAATAATTTATTTTCCTCAAAATTCAATAATTTTTTCTTTCGGGATGTTTCTCTTTTTACCTCATTTAATAAATTTTTAGAAACCGTCAAAATAGAATCGGTTGCTTTTTTACTTAACGTATTGGTACTATCATCCGGAATGTTTTGATTTAAGTAGGCAACATATTTCTGAAGGACATTTCGTTGATAAATTCCCATTCTGGCGGGATCTTTTACAAAATCTTCTAATTCCAGTTTCCGCAAGGAAGACTCCATTTTAGTCAAATCACCAATCGCGTCGTCCACCGCATCTTCATTTTCACTTTTATTTTTAATAAGTTTTAGTTGCTGGATATTTATCGTTTTCTTAGATAGCAATTGCTTGACACTGTCTAGTAAAGTGATTTGGTGTGGTGTGGAGACAAACAATTTCAAGGAATCAATTTCTGCTTTTAACAGCATATTTTTCTTAATATAGTTGTTAAAATCTTTTTCTGATTCTGATTGAATGGCTATTCGAGCTAAATTTTCCGTTTCATACGTATCAGAGAGCAAGTTGCTAACCCGTAAAATAGTATTGCTTTCCTCGGTAATTCTTTCTTCGGTTTTTGAAAAATTCTTGTTCTCGGAGTATAAAAACCAGCCCACACTGGCAAAAAGCACCGCCAAAACCAGATAACTCAGGAAAACTTTTATCGGAATATAACTTTTTTTGTTATTCATTTTTCAAAGATAAAAATTACAAAATTATTTAAAGTTAAGGTATTCAAAATATTTTGACACAAACAAAAAACCCCACGAAAAAGTGAGGCTTCCTATTTTTAAAATGATTTCTACAAGGTTTCTTTGAGCCATTTGAAAAATTCACCTTGCCAAACCTGCGCATTTTGAGGTTTTAGTACCCAGTGATTTTCTTCCGGGAAATACAAAAATCTACTTTTTATTCCTCGTAATTGTGCTGCTTGGAACGCTTCCTGTCCTTGTCCTATTGGTACACGAAAATCTTTTCCGCCTTGAATAATTAAAATAGGTTTGTTCCATTTCTCTACCAGAGTCATTGGGTTGAATGTCGTGTAGGTTTTTTGCGCTACAGCATTGTCTTTTTCCCAGTAAGCACCGCCAAAATCCCAATTGCTAAAGAAAACTTCTTCGGTAGTTCCAAACATGCTTTGGGTGTTAAAAACACCATCATGGGCAATGAAGGTTTTGAATCGGTTGTTGTGCATTCCGGCCAGATAGAAAACAGAATACCCGCCGTAACTGGCACCAACGCATCCTAAACGAGTGGCGTCAACATATTTTTCCTTAGCAACAGCATCAATCGCTGACAGGTAGTCATCAATTACTTGTCCGCCCCAATCTTTGCTGATTTGCTCATTCCATTCCACGCCATGACCTTGCATTCCACGACGGTTAGGAGCCACAACAATATAGCCGTTGGCAGCCATCAGTTGTAAATTCCATCGGAAGGAATAAAATTGTGTCAATGGAGATTGAGGTCCGCCTTGACAATACAAAAGCGTTGGGTATTTTTTTGAAGCATCAAAATTAGGAGGAAGAACCACCCAAACTAACATTTTTTTGCCATCTGTTGTCGTAACATATCTTCTTTCGGTTTTGCTTAGCGCCAAAGAATTATAAATTGTAGTATTGACATTAGACAGTTGTTTCCAAGTCTTTTTCTTCAGATTATAAGAAAAAAGTTCTGCCGCATGATTCATGTCGGTTCTCGTTACAATGATATTATCACCGGAAAACCCAACTAAATCATTGACATCAAATTCTCCATTGGTGACTTGGCGAACGGTAATTGCTCCCGAAGCTTCTGGATTGGTCAGACCAGGAAAATTAACTTCAAACAACTGCTTTGTTCCGTCTACAGGGGCAACAAAAAATATTTTTTCCCCGTCACTACTCCAGATGAAATTGTCTACTGTTCCATCCCAATTGGCCGTTAAGTTCATTTTCATTCCTTTGAAACTAACTATCAGGTCGTTTTTATCTGCCTCATACCCATCTCGTTTCATTTGCAACCAAGTCAAATTTCCGGTTGGAGAAAATTGTGGAGCGGTATCATATCCAAGGTTTTCTTCCGTTCTATTGCTGGTTTTCCCAGTTTTCAGGTTGTATTCATAGATATTGGTGTTGGTAGAAAGAGCATAGTCAGTTCCTGCTTTTTTCTTGCTTACGTACAGAATACTTTTGCTGTCTGGCGACCAAATGTAATCTTCATCACCACCAAAAGGTTTTTGTGGACTGTCGAAATTTTCGCCTTTCAGAATGTCAATTCCCATGGCGCCTTCTTTGTTTTCTTTATAAAAAACATGGTTGTATTTGCCTTCATTCCAGGTATCCCAATGACGATAATTCAATCCGTCATAGATTTGAACATCTGATTTTACTAATTCTGGATAAAAATCTTTTCCATGAACGTTCTCCATTTTTACTTCTTCATTGTAAACGATATATTTCCCGTCAGGAGAACTGTTTTTGTCTTTTAACAGGGCTGCGGTATCTTTTACTTCGGTTGGATTTCCGCCATTTACGGGTAAAGTGTAGAATTTTGTATCCGATATATTTTCTTGAACAGAAGGAGTTGTTACTTTATACACTACATTTTTTCCATCTTTGGAAATGCCTAAAGGGGTTACTCTTCCTAGTTTCCAGAGCAGTTCTGGAGTCATTACATTTTGTGCCATAGCATTTAAACTCATCATTAATAAAGGTATAAATAGGAATTTGTTCATTTTAATAATTTATTTTTTCGAATGCTAAAATTAGCCAATTTAATTTGATGTTTTTTTGTTTTTAATACTTGTTTTTTAGCCCCGATAAAAGTGGAAACCCCTTTGTTTTTTTCTTTAAAAAATAAAAGATTACTTCACACTACTTTTATTTTAATTGGAGTTCAGTGAATTTATTTAGAACGGATAGCGGTATTAGCTCCAAAAAATTATTATTTTTATAAAAATATATAAACATGGATTTGAGCTATTGGGAGTTGAAAAACTGGTTTACTGATGTAAATTATACCATCGTAGGAAGCGGTATTGTGGGCTTACATGCTGCATTACGCTTGCGCGAAAGATTCCCTGAAAGCAAAATTCTAGTGTTGGAAAAAGGAATGTTGCCGCAGGGCGCGAGTACTAAAAATGCCGGTTTTGCTTGTTTTGGAAGTCTCTCAGAAATCATCGATGATTTAAAATCCCACTCGGAAGAGGAAGTCATTCATCTCGTTCAAAAACGGTGGCAAGGCTTGCAGTTGTTGCGAAAAAGATTGGGTGATGACACGATAGATTTTAAACCGTACGGCGGATATGAGTTGTTTTTAAAAGCAGATGAAAGTAGCTATAATGAATGTGCTGGGAAATTACCATTTATCAATGAAATCTTAAGACCACTTTTCAAAGCCGATGTTTTCGCCATGGAAGTAAACTGTTTTGGGTTTAGCGGGATAGAGGAATATTTAGTTTTCAATCCGTTTGAAGCACAAATAGATACCGGAAATATGATGCAGGCGTTGTTGAAAGAAGCGGTTTCTAAAAATATTTTAATCCTGAATCAACAAACCGTTACCTCCTATTTCGACAACGGGAATAAAGTGGAAGTGGCACTTGCTGATTTTAGTTTTAGTACCCAGAAAATACTGTTTGCAACAAATGGTTTTGCTAATACATTGACAAATGGTGCGGTTAAACCGGCCAGAGCACAAGTTTTAATTACGGATCCTATCAAAAACTTAAATATAAAAGGAACTTTTCACTTGGATAGAGGGTATTATTATTTTAGGAATATTGGCGATAGAATACTACTGGGCGGAGGAAGAAATCTGGATTTTGAAACGGAAAATACAACTGAATTTGGACAAACAGAAATTGTCCAAAATAAATTGGAACAATTATTAAAAGAAGTAATTTTGCCGAATCAGGATTTCCAAATTGCACACCGTTGGAGCGGCATTATGGGTGTTGGTAACAGCAAAAGTCCTATCGTTTCACAACTGTCAGATAATGTCTATTGCGGTGTACGATTGGGTGGAATGGGAGTGGCAATAGGAAGTTTAATTGGAACAGAATTAGCAGATTTAGTATAATGGCAACGAAAATAACACCCAGGAAATCAAAACAACCCATTAAAAAAGAAACAACCTCTTTTATGAGCAAACTAATTCGTTTTTTATTCAAAATATTGTTGTGGTTCATCGGACTCTCTTTATTTTTTGTGGTATTTTTTAAATTTGTACCCGTTCCGTTTACCCCATTAATGGTGATTCGTGCAATTGAAAATAAAACTGCAGGAAAAGAAGTTTTCTTCAGCCACGACTGGGAACCTATTGAAAACATCTCGATAAATCTTCAAAAAGCCGTGATTGCCAGTGAAGATGGAACGTTCCTGAAACATAATGGTTTTGATTTTGTAGCCATGCAAAAAGCGTATAAAAGCAATGAACGAGGCCGAAGAATAAAAGGAGGAAGCACAATATCACAACAAACGGCCAAAAACGTATTTCTTTGGCAAGGCCGCAGTTATTTGAGAAAAGGATTGGAAGCATATTTCACTCTTCTGATTGAAATCATTTGGGGAAAGGAACGCATTATGGAAGTCTACTTGAACAGTATCGAAATGGGAAATGGTGTCTATGGAGCTCAAGCAGCCACTGAACATTGGTATCGAAAAGATGCTTCCAGTTTAACACTAATCCAGGCTGCAGGAATAGCCGCGATATTACCCAATCCAAGAAAATATTCGGCGACTAGTTCTTCCACGTATATCAACAGGCGAAAAGCTAAAATTGTACGCGTGATGCGACAAGTAGGAAAAATTGAATATCCAAAATAGTTTGTAGCAGTCTTAAAAAGTAATCAGATAATTTCTAAAAATAAAAAACCGTAAACTCTTAATTAAAAGATTTTACGGTTTTGTTTTGTGGAGAATATCGGATTCGAACCGGTCACCCCTTGCCTGCCAGTAGAATCTATATTTTAAGAATACCCTATTTTACTAGGGTTAATGTTTTTTAAGTAATACAAAATCATACATTTTCAAGTATTTTGCCACTCATTAAGTACACTTAGATTAATGTGTTGTAAATCGAGATAACTATTAAAAATTAATGCCAATTAATATCTATTGTTAGCCAAATCTCAATATTATTTAATACATTTGGCTAACAATAAAAACACTTTTATGAAAAAAGTTATAGGAAGAGAAAAGGAAATAGAATTATTACATCACGCTATCGGTTCTGATATGTCAGAGTTAATAGCGATATATGGAAGAAGACGTGTTGGAAAAACTTTTTTAATTCGTGAAACCTTTTCTAAAGAAATGATTTTTGAAGTTTCGGGAATTCCTGATGGAAGTTTTAAAGAACAATTGATGAACTTTCATATTGAACTTTCTAAAAAATATACACATCCAACCAAGACAAGCATACCAATAAATTGGATGGAAGCTTTTGCACTATTAGGAGACTATATTGACACTTTAAAAAAATCAACCAAAAAAGTCATTTTTATAGATGAATTCCCTTGGATTTATACTCACAAGTCAAAATTTATACAAATGTTTAGTCACTTTTGGAATAGCTATTGCACAAAACGAAATGATTTGATTGTTGTAATATGTGGCTCTTCTGCTTCGTTTATGGTTAATAAAGTAATTAATGATAAAAAAGGCTTACATAATAGGATAACAATACCGATAAGATTGTTGCCTTTTAATCTTTATGAAACTGAACTTTTTCTAAAATCCAAAAAAATTAATTTAGATAGATATTCCTATCTTCAATTGTATATGGCTATTGGAGGCATTCCTCATTATTTGGAAAAAATTAACCCAGGGGACAGTGTTCCTGTAGCAATTGATAGGCTATGTTTCCAAAAAAACGGTGTTTTAGTAAATGAATTTAATCAAATTTTTGCTTCTTTATTTGAGAATTCTGAAAATCACATGAGAATAATTGAAGCTTTAGCCTCAACCCAAAAAGGGATGTTAAGACAGGAATTGATAGATAAGTCAAAAATTCCTTCTGGCGGTACTCTATCAAAAACGATTCAAGAACTAATTGAATCTGGATTCATTTCTGAATATTTTCCCTACGATAAAAAAACAAAAGACACTCTTTATAGGCTGTCAGATGAATACTCTCTTTTCTATTTGAAATTTATTAAAAACAACTTAAGTTCAAGTTGGACAAGTCTTTTTACTTCTAGGAGTTATATATCATGGGGAGGTTTTGCATTTGAAACGTTATGTCTTAAACATATTGACCAAATATTAAAAAAACTAGGATTAATAGGCATCGATAGTAAAAGCTCCAGTTGGAGAAATAAAAATGCTCAAATTGATTTACTTATAGCAAGAAGTGACCGTAGTATTAATATTTGTGAAATGAAATTTTCTGTAAATGAATTTGTTATTGACAAATCTTATGCTGAAAATATTCGAAAAAAGAAAAGTGAATTTAAGAAAGAAACATTAACAAGGGATAATTTATTTATCACATTCGTTACAACTTTTGGGGTTAAAAATAATGCTTATAGCAATGAAGTTATGGATAATGAAGTTACGATGGATAGTTTATTTGAAAAAATATAGCTTTTCAATGATTATTAGCAGCCAAAAGTAATGATTAAAACACATTTTTGGCTACCAATAAAATCCATTCTCATACTCACTAATGAAGAAAGCACACTCAATAAGTACACTTAGACTCCATAAAAAAAGCCTCACATTGCTGTAAGGCTTGGTATTGCTGGTGGAGAATACCGGATTCGAACCGGTCACCCCTTGCCTGCCAGGCAAGTACTCTAGCCAAATGAGCTAATCCCCCAAACTAGTTCGCAAATATAACATATAAATTTCCCAAAAAGCAAATTTCAAAATACAAATCCATTCTATTTGAAAAAAAGTCAAATCCTCCTTTACTTTTTTTAACTTTACATCAAAATCCTCACTATGGTATCAGAAAATCCAATAGGTTCGCTCTTCACAACAATTGAAAATAATATTGCTACCGTTACATTTGGTCATCCTTCGAGCAATTCTTTTCCAAGAGAATTGTTAGATCGACTCACTACTGAATTCAATAATTTAAGTGCCGATCCAGCCGTTTCGGTGATAGTTATACAAAGTGAAGGCTCGGGTGCCTTTTGTGCGGGTGCTTCTTTTGATGAACTTTTAGCTGTTTCCAATGAAGAAGCAGGAACACAATTTTTTTCTGGATTTGCGCATTTGATCAATGCAATGCGTTCATGTTCCAAGCTTATCGTCGGGCGCATTCATGGAAAAGCAGTTGGTGGAGGCGTAGGAATTGCTTCCGCCTGTGATTATGCATTGGCGACAAAAAATGCATCAATAAAACTATCAGAATTGGCGATCGGAATTGGTCCCTTTGTAATAGAACCTGTCGTTTCGAAGAAAATCGGAAAAACGGCAATGGCCGAAATGACCCTCGCAGCCCATGAATGGAAAACTGCTGATTGGGCCACAGCCAAAGGATTATACGCTAATACTTTTGAAACCATAACAGAACTGGATGCCGCAATAGCTGATTTCACTGGTAAATTATCCGGTTACAATCCAAAAGGTTTATTGGAGATGAAAAAGGTTTTCTGGGAAGGAACGCAACATTGGGATACATTGTTGCTAGAACGCGCCGCGATTTCGGGTAAATTGGTGTTGTCTGATTTTACCAGAAAAGCATTGTCCCAATTCAAAAAGTGATTTTCGAAGGATTTATTCTGAATTTATTTCAGGAGCTATTTCCTGCTGTACACTATATCTTTTTATAAGGTGAAAAAAAATCACCTTATAAAAAGGATGCCGTTTCCATCAGGGCTAGAACATTTGTGGATTATCAAATTCGGATAACAAACAAAATAATTTCATCCTATCTCCCTCCACTTTGGGGAGGGTTGGGGAGGGAAAATATTTACATCCCATTTCTCATATCAATTTGCTAAATTTGCATCAAAATTAAACTCCAATGAGCAATATCAGAATTACTAAACAATTTAGTTTCGAAACCGGACACGCCTTATATGGCTATGATGGGAAATGTAAAAATGTCCACGGACATAGTTATAAATTGTCAGTAACGGTAATTGGAACCCCAATTTCAGATCGCTCTAATGTGAAATTTGGAATGGTGATTGACTTCACGGATTTAAAGAAAATTGTAAAAGAAGAAATAGTAGATCAATTTGACCATGCGACTGTTTTCAACGGAACAACCCCGCATATCGAATTGGCAAACGAATTAATAGTTCGCGGACACCATGTTATTTTAGTAGAGTACCAACCAACAAGCGAAAATATGGTAGTTGATTTTTCTCAAAGAATCATCAGAAGATTACCTGAAGGAATCACCCTTTTCTCTTTGAAATTACAAGAAACCGAATCTTCTTTCGCGGAATGGTTTGCCAGTGATAATGTGAAATCCATACTGTAACTTCATGCAATTACACAATAACAAAAAAATATATTTTGCCTCCGACCAGCATTTTGGAGCACCAACACCCGAATTGAGTTTCCCGAGAGAACAAAAATTCGTAGCTTGGCTCGACGAAGTAAAAGACGATGCTGAAGCTATTTTTCTATTGGGCGATTTATTTGATTTTTGGTTCGAATATAAAACCGTAGTCCCAAAAGGGTTTATCCGTATTTTAGGTAAATTGGCCGAAATCCGAGACAGTGGAATCCCTATTTATTTCTTCGTGGGAAACCATGATTTATGGATGGAAGATTATTTCCAGAAAGAACTGAATATTCCCG
Organism: Flavobacterium sp. RSP46; assembly: GCF_003984825.1. Classification (NCBI taxonomy): domain Bacteria; kingdom Pseudomonadati; phylum Bacteroidota; class Flavobacteriia; order Flavobacteriales; family Flavobacteriaceae; genus Flavobacterium; species Flavobacterium sp. RSP46. The sequence continues at coordinate 294,221 of NZ_RYDM01000001.1, read as the reverse complement.
TGTTTCATGACAATCAAGAATATACTTTTGGAGATAAAACATTCCTTATTGGCCACGGTGATGGAAAAGGTCCTGGAGATCTAGGGTACAAACGCATGAAAAAAGTGTTTGCCAATCCGTTTTTCAAATGGCTTTTTAGATGGCTTCATCCGGATATTGGAGTTAAACTGGCGCAATACCTGTCCGTAAAAAACAAACTGATCTCTGGTGATGAAGATGTGACTTTTCTGGGTGAAGACAATGAATGGTTAATTCTGTATTCCAAAAGAAAATTAGAAACCAAACACTACAATTACCTTATTTTTGGCCATCGTCATTTGCCTATGAAAGTAACAGTAGGAGAAAATGCCGAATATGTGAATTTAGGTGACTGGATTACGTATTTTACTTATGGTGTTTTTGACGGTGAGAATTTTGAGATTAAAAAGTATTAATAAATTTTCGAGTGTTTTAGTATTGACCTCCTTTCTTTTTATTGCATAAAAACCTTATAAATATGCGAATGCTTCTCCGTTGACGTTTTCTTTTTTTGTATATTTGATTTAGGTAATATTTGATTGATTCGATTTTCAATCTCTATAAATTTGGCAGGATTGTGCTGATCATGTCATATCTATAAAGGAGTTGGTGTACAGTTTAGTAGAAATTAATCTTAAATAGAAAATATGCAAACAATCATTATAATTTCATTAATAGCTCTTTATTTTTTACCCAGTATTTTAGGTTATAAATTAAGAAATGCGGGTTCAATAATCATTTTAAACCTTCTATTAGGTTGGACTGTTATTGGTTGGATAGTAGCTTTAATATGGTCTGTTTCAAACGATAAAAACAAGAATATTGTAGTTAAACAAACAAATAGCGCATCAAATGAATTAACCCAATTGAAAAAACTTTTTGATGATGGAGTTTTGACGAAAGAAGAATTTGACGCACAAAAAACCAATATACTTAAAAAATAATATGGAAAAATATTTAGAATTAGCAAAAAGAGAGATTGAATATTTAAAACGTGATTCCCCCAGCTGGCACGAGCACCTCGCTCGTGTCTAAAATTACAAACTGTTTATAAAAGATTGAAGTTGAAATTAATAACTCAACCCTAATTCATTCCCTCTCCATACAAATAATCATCTAGATTTATTTTAAACAAAGTGCCTTCTACCAAATCTTTTACGGCATCTAATTCTTCCATGGAAACGGCCAAATCAATTTGGGAACAAGGTGTTTTTAGTAAAAATTTGTGGCATTTGTTTTTCAGTTCACAATCATCGCAACATCTGTTTTGGATATAGCTGTCTTCAATACAACGTTTAAATAGTTGCAGTTCCTGTTGGGTAAAATAAAAACCCATTTCTCTAAAAACCAATTGGACTTTGTCCAGCACAACGTCATTATCTTTTCTCCAGTAGAAAGCAGTGCCTAAATTGTTATGATATATTTGTTTTATTTCTTGCATGTTTCATTAGTTTGAAGCAAATATAAGTATTATTTATATTTGTTCTAAATAATAAAACATAAAAAAGCATAAAAGTTTGGTAAAATAATCTTGAGATTTTTCTAAAATAGCATGTTTAATGCCATTCTACTTTTGTAATTAACAACCGTGCAGTTTGTCATTTCGACGAAGGAGAAATCACATCAAGTTATTCAAATTGTGTGATTCCCCCTTGTCGGACACGAGTGATAGCAAACTGGCGAAGCAATGACAATATTACTCGCTATTTTCATGTTCCTCAATATCTTTTTGCAAGTCCAGTTTTCTAAAAGTAGGGAATACAGCTCCTGTAATAAATACAGTAATCAGTGTCATGCTTCCACCAAAGACCACTGCGCTAACAGTTCCCATCAGCTTTGCGGTTAATCCACTTTCGAAAGCACCCAATTCATTAGAGGAACCCACAAATATAGAATTCACGGCTGCAACTCGGCCTCTCATGTGATCTGGTGTTTTCAATTGCAAAATAGTTTGGCGTATCACCACCGAAATCCCATCGAAAACACCGCTTAAAAATAAAGCCGCAACTGACAACCAAAAAATCGATGAAAGTCCAAAAACGATAATACAAATCCCAAACGCAAAAATTGCCGACAACAGTTTCATACCCGCATTTTTGGTAAAAGGAATATAAGCGGATATTATTAGCATCAAAAATGCGCCAACTGCCGGTGCGGCTCTCAAAATACCAAACCCTTGCGGGCCTACTTTCAAAATATCTTGTGCAAAAATGGGTAACAGCGCTACAGCTCCTCCAAAAAGGACGGCAATCATATCTAGTGATAAAGCACCTAAAATCGTTTTATTGTTGTAGACAAACTTCACACCTTCCTTCAAACTTTCCATAATGGGTTCGCCAATTTTTGGATTCAAAATAGGTTTCGTTGCAATTTGGGTTAAAGCGATTAACGCAAAAAGTGAACACCCCAAAACGATGGACATGGACCAATGAACACCAATCCAATTGATCGAAAAACCGGCTACCGCAGGTCCTAAAACGGAACTTATTTGCCAAACAGAACTGCTCCAAGTGGCAGCATTGGGATATAATTTTTTAGGAACAATCAAAGACAAAAGAGAAAATATCGTCGGGCCAAGAAAAGCACGAACCAATCCGCCTAAAAACACGAAAAAGTAAATAGAATATAAAATAGTTTGGGTAGAAAAGTCTTTTATAAAGGGTGGCCATGTAAATAAAAACAAGCCCAAACTAATAATTGAAAACCCTAATATGCATTTAAATAGCAATCCTTTTTTCTCTTTTTGATCGACTATATGTCCGGCAAATAAAGCCATTGAAATGGCTGGAATAACTTCCATTAATCCAATAATTCCTAAGGACAACGGGTTTTTGGTTAAACTGTAGACTTCCCATTCAATGACAATAAATTGCATCGACCAGCCAAAAACCATAGCAAAACGCAATAACAAAAAAATATTGAATTCTTTATACCGCAGTGCCGAATACGGGTCTTTTTTTTTCATAACAAATAATCATTCTTTAATATCTCGCAATCGCAATTGCAAGCTTATTTTTCCTTTCCATTCGTTTTCATCAATGCAATAGACCGCTTGAAAAGGTTTTTGATGCGTAGTCAGTTCCATTTTGTCACCTAAGTTAAAACCAATTGCAGCAATACCTTCGGAATTATTTTGTTTGACAAAAAGTTTTAGGTGTTCCTGATCTTGACCCATAGGTTTTCCATAACCAGTGTCTTTGATGTTTTTAGTCAGGAAAATTGGCGTCATATTTTGTGGTCCGTACGGTTCAAATTGTTTCAGAATCCGGATTAATTTTGGAGTAATATCCGCAAAATCAATCTCGGCATCAACTGCAATTTCGGGTGTCAACATATCCGAATGAATGGTTCTTTCCACTTCTTTTTCGAAAGCGTCTTTAAAGATTTGATAGTTTTCTGCCGCCAATGTCATTCCCGCAGCATACATGTGACCGCCAAATTGTTCCAAATATTCTGTACACGCTTCGAGTGCATTATACACATCAAATCCTTTTACGGATCGTGCCGAAGCAGCATATTTATCGCCACTTTTGGTGAAAACAAGTGTTGGACGGTAATACGTTTCAATCAAACGGGAAGCAACAATTCCTATTACTCCTTTGTGCCAATCTTCTTGAAAAACTACGGAAGTAAAACGTTCTTTTTCATTATTTTCCTCAATCTGTTGCAACGCTTCTTTGGTAATTAATTTATCTAAATCTTTTCGTTCAGAATTATATGCCTCAATTTCAGAAGCAAATTGTTGGGCTTGCTCAAAATTAAATTCGGTTAGTAATTCTACCGCATGATTGCCGTGTTTGATCCGTCCGGCAGCGTTTATTCTGGGAGCGATGATGAAAACAACATCGGTAATGTCTAAGGTTTGTTTTTTTATCTGGTGAATGATGGCTTTGATTCCTGGTCTTGGGTCAGTGTTGATGACTTGCAGTCCAAAGTAAGCCAGCACCCGATTTTCTCCGGTCATCGGAACGATATCAGCGGCAATGGCAGCCGATACTAAATCCAGATACGGAACCAAATCCTCAATTGTCTGGTTTCGGTTGACACCCAAAGCCTGAATCAATTTGAAACCTATTCCACAACCACACAACTCATCATAAGGATAATTACAATCATCACGTTTTGGATCGAGAACAGCAACGGCTTCAGGCAGAGAATTTCCTGGTCTATGGTGGTCACAAATGATAAAATCGATGTTTTTTGCTTTGGCATACCCCACATGATCAATGGATTTTATACCACAATCCAAAGCGATGATAAGTGAAAACCCATTGTCATCAGCAAAGTCAATTCCTTTAAATGAAATTCCGTACCCTTCATCATAACGATCCGGAATGTAGGTCGCCACGTTTGGATAATAGGTTTTTAAATAGGAAGAAACGAGAGAAACTGCGGTGGTACCATCGACATCATAATCGCCAAAAACAAGAATATTTTCTTCGTTTTCAATTGCTTTTTCGATTCGGGCTACTGCTTTTTCCATATCTTTCATCAAGTACGGATCGTGCAAATCAGCTAAACTCGGACGAAAAAATCGTTTGGCATCTTCAAAAGTTTCAATGCCGCGTTGTACTAATAAAGTGGCCACAAAATCTTCTACATTCAATGCTTTCGCCAAATGTTGAACGGCATTTTCGGAAGGTTTTGGTTTTAGGGTCCAACGCATATTGATTAGGAATTATAAAATTGTATTAGGAATTTTGTCAGGTCGAGCGCAGTCGAGACCAACTGATGTGTCTCGACTGCGCTCGACCTGAGATCGGATTGTAATTTTATTTTGAAACCAAAGCACTTCCGTAAAATGCAATTCCATCCCATCCGGTTTTCATGAAATTGCGGATGTTTTGGTGATCTGTTCCGTTTGGATTTTGCAAAACATCTTCGTAATAATACGCTCCAAAACAGGCTAATGTTGCTGCTTCTGATAAACTTTGAATTTCAGCGAAAGCAAACAACTTGCAAGATCCTGAATTTTCTCCAGCTGCATTGTGTTGCAAACCATTCTCAAATGCCGTAGGAGTAAAATCGTAGTTATCTTCAATTGTTGCGATGGTTTCTGCAAACGTGATCATTTCTGGCGTTTGCTTTAATTTATCTATAAAGGATTCTAAATTCATAGTTTTTTATGGGTTATTCTTCTTCCGAAAATTTACTTTTTTTAGGTTCTTTAGTGATAGTTTTTCCACTGATCACGACGACAATTTCACCTCTTGGCGCTATTTTATTAAAATGATCGACCACTTCTTTCACGCTTCCGCGAACATTTTCTTCGTGTAGTTTGGATAATTCTCTGGAAACCGATATTTGGCGGTCTTCGCCAAAAAAGGTAATGAATTCCGCTAAAGTTTTTACTAATTTATGTGGAGAAACATATAAAATCATCGTTCTGGTTTCTTCTGCCAACGCTAAATATCTAGTTTGACGTCCTTTTTTATCAGGCAAAAAACCTTCGAAAACAAATTTATCATTGGGTAAACCACTGTTGACTAATGCCGGAACAAACGCCGTTGCACCCGGTAAACATTCCACATCAATTCCGTTTTCAACACAAGCGCGGGTCAGTAAAAAACCAGGATCAGAAATCGCTGGCGTTCCTGCATCTGAGATTAAGGCGATATTTTCTCCGGCTTTTAACCTCGAAATTAAATTCTCGATGGTTTTGTGTTCGTTGTGCATGTGATGGCTGTACATGTGAGTGCCAATTTCGAAATGCTTTAACAATTTTCCGCTTGTACGCGTATCTTCGGCGAGAATCAAATCGACTTCTTTAAGAATCCGAATCGCTCGAAAAGTCATATCTTCGAGATTGCCAATAGGCGTAGGAACGATGTATAATTTTGACATAGATAAAATAATTAAATACAAAATTTAAAGAAAGTCTGTATTTGTTCAAATGTATATTCAGAACAATTCAAGGCGATTTACAAAAATTTTTTCTCTATAATATCCATAAAACGTTCTTCATACTCTTGTTTTCCTTCCCAGTTGTTATAGTCCGGTTTTACCATTTCCTGGATAAAATCTCTAGTTTCATAGAAGGTATCAAATGTGATTAATTGATTTAAAACGCGGTTGTAATCTTCGCTGCTGTTTCCAAAAAGATGTTTTATAAAAGCAATGCGGTCATTTAAATCGATATTGATTCCTTTGGCTAATTTTTCGTTCAGCGAAACTATTTTTGGCTCTACTTTTTCGGTTGGTGCTGCGGGAGTACTTTCTGATTCCGGTTCTTCAGGTTGTAGATTTTCTTTTGGAGTTTCAATAACTATTGCTGTTGGAATGTTATCTACTTGCTGTTTTTTTACAAAAAGCGTGTCGTGATAATTGCCTCCTAATAAATCCTCAAAAGAGATTTGCACCGCTTGCGCTTTCTTTGGCATTTCCAATTCCGTCTGCGTTTCTTCTTCCTGTGATAATTCAAAAGCAGGTTCAAAAGGCGCTTCCGGTTCTGCTGTCTCATCCTCTGCTTCCGTTTCCGTAGCAACAACTGTTTCGCCGACTACCATTTCCTCTTCTTTTTCATGCTCCTCAAGTAGCGCTTCGGCTTGCTCTAAAGGCATTTCGATAGTTTTCTCAGCAGCTGCTTCCTCAATAATTATTTCCTCTTCAGGAATTTTATCAGCTTCAGTTTCTTGGACTTCCACGGCACTTTCTTCTTCCGTTGCAACTGGATCCGATTCCTCTGAAGGAGTTATTTCTTGGGTTTGTTCCAAAGTCGTCTCTACTGTTTCTTCAACTATTGTTTCTTCTAGTACCGCAACTGTTTGTGGTTGAACGGAATCAGTTGTATCAAAAACAGCTGCGATTTCTCTACTGATTTCCGTTATACCAATGGTTGGTTTTGCTTCACTGAAATGTTCTTCCACAAATCGTAAGACAGAAAGTTTTTCGTATAACTTCTGTGTTTCCAGATATAATTGATTGATATCAGATTTATTTTTTAGCTGTAATATTCTGTGTGCAATGCTGATTAAATCGGCTTCCAATTTTTTTTTCATGTCTGTTGAAATTATAGGGTGTTAAGCGGGTCTTTTTTGATGCGTTTTCGTATTCCGTTTGATATCGTCCCAAGAAAAGGGAATCTTTGTGAACACGATTTTTATTTTTTTAAATAAGTGCTCTCGAATCTCCCATTTGATATAAATTTTATACTTTTGAAACGACGTAAAAGTATACAATTTTTAAGTCGGTTTCTTTATTATAAAGCAATAAAAACTATTCATTTTTTAAGTCAGAAAAATACAAAATGTTTCTCGAAAATACAGTAAATCACAAAGAACAATTTGGTTGGATCGAAGTCATTTGTGGCTCCATGTTTTCGGGTAAGACCGAAGAATTGATCCGTCGTTTGAGAAGAGCGCAATTTGCCAAGCAAAAAGTCGAAATTTTCAAACCAGCAATCGACACCCGCTATGATGATGAAATGGTGGTCTCTCATGATGCTAATGAAATCCGTTCTACGCCCGTTCCCGCTGCCGCAAATATTGCAATTTTGGCGCAAGGTTGTGATGTAGTGGGCATTGACGAAGCACAGTTTTTCGATGACGAAATTGTCAAGATCTGTAACGATTTGGCCAATCAGGGAATCCGTGTTATTGTAGCCGGATTGGATATGGATTTCAAGGGAAATCCTTTTGGCCCGATGCCTGCTTTAATGGCAACTGCTGAATATGTAACCAAAGTCCATGCCGTGTGTACCCGCACGGGAAATCTCGCGAATTACAGTTTCCGCAAAACCGACAATGACAAACTCGTCATGCTGGGCGAAACAGAAGAATACGAACCGTTAAGCCGTGCTGCGTATTACCACGCAATGCGGAAAGATCAGGAGAAGTAAATCCTCTCCCCTTCTTAATTCCATTTTTTTCTGAAATTCCCAAGTTAGATAATTCACATACGAATAGGTTTTATTTAAATCCAATAAATTAATGTCTGTTATCACAACTATTCCTTTTTAACAAAACTACAAAAAAAGGATTCTCGTGGAATAACTTTGTTAAATTGATTCCTGCTATAACTGGCAAATAGAATTTAGTCTGCACGGTTAAACTATATTTGAGACCAATAATCCTAAATCTGCAACTCTGATAGCAATAAAACAGGTGTTGTGGTATCAATAACTTGATAAATATCAGATATTTTTTTAAATATTGGTTTTAAGACATGCTACCATAAAAGTACATGCCTGACTCCCAATAATCACTTTTTAAACAAAATAGGTTAGACTATTCAAAATTTGATGCGTATTGACTTAAAAATTACACCTCTAAATTAACCATTAAACCAATCAACTCGTTTTGGGTTGTTATCCCTTTATCGTGCAAATACCAGAGTTGTAAGTTGGTTTTTAAAGTTTCGTCAATAACGCCAAATTCTTTTTTATAATCCGCAACCAAATCAGCAGCAGCTTTAGGTCTTGGTCCCCAACTACCGAGTATAGCGCCTGTTGTTTTAGCGACAACGATCAATATAGGAATTGATTTTTTTTTGTTCGTCAGATATAAGTTCATTAGTTTTTCATTTTCATCACGCAGCACAATTCTCAAGTCAATTTTGCCAGATTGCACTGCCATTGTATTCATGATTGGCAACAACTGAGCAGCATCTCCGCACCAACCTTCTGAAATTACCACCCAAATGTATTCACTTATTAGATTCTTTAACTTAATCTGATTTTCTTCCGTAATTGTAATGGTTTTGTCCAAACGATGCATACGGGTTTCATTCAGGGTGCTATACTGCGTCAAATTTTCGGATTGTTCCTTTCCTGTGGATTTTCCTTCCAATATTAAATCTGAAATAAGTTTTCTGTAATCGGTATAGGAATGACTGTTAAATAATGCTTTAGCTACAGGAATTTTCATAATACGTAAGTTGTTTACACAAAGTTAGCATAAAATTGGCCTATAAAGATGACTTATATCAGTTTCAATTCTACAAAAAGTGTATTTTTATCCTAAATTACAAAGATGGATTTAAAAACAAAATCGATAGGATTAGTTCTCTCCGGAGGCGGTTCTAAGGGTATTGCTCATGCTGGCGTGATCAAATTTTTAGAAGAAAAAAACATACGCCCGTCTCAGATAGCGGGTACGAGCGCAGGTGCTATTGTTGGTGCAATGTATGCCTGGGGAAAGACACCGGAGGAAATTCTGGAGTTTTTCAAGTCGATCTATCTTTTTCATTGGAAACATTTGACCTTTAAAAAGGCGGGGTTGATTGATTCAGAATCCTTCAAAAGTTATTTTCATACTATTTTTGGAGAGGCTGTTTTGGGCGATTTAAAAATTCCAATTCAAATTACAGCTACCGATATGGTTCGAGGAAAACTAAAAATATTTGCCCCCGAAACAAAAATTACAGATGCTGTTTTAGCTTCCTCGGCGTTTCCGGGTATTTTGTCCCCTTATGAAATAAAAGGAAGCATTTATAGTGACGGAGGGATCCTAAATCATTTTCCAACAGATATCCTGCAAGGACAATGCGATACCCTGATTGGTGTTTACGTGAGTCCCATTCAAAAAATAGACGCCAAAGATTTGAATACGATCAAAGCGGTAACGACTCGGGCTTTTGATATTCTTTCGGCAAATTCTAATATGCATAAATTTAACATCTGCGACTGGATCATAGAACCAAAGGATTTATGCCTGTACAGTACGTTTGAAACCAACCGAATTAAAATGGATGCCGTATTTAACATTGGCTATGAAGCCGCAAAAAAATCGTACGAAAAACTAAATTTATAAAATTTAAATAACGCATTTTTTAGAAAACAGAATATGTCTATATTTGCACCAATCAACTCAACACACACATGAAATACAAAAGAATTCTTCTTAAACTAAGTGGAGAAGCTTTAATGGGCGACTTGCAATACGGAATTGACCCAAAAAGACTAGCTGAATACGCTGACGAAATTAAACTAATTCATGATAAAGGAGTAGAAATAGCGATTGTAATAGGTGGTGGAAATATTTTTAGAGGAGTTGCCGGAGCCAGCGCAGGAATGGACAGAGTGCAAGGAGATTACATGGGAATGCTGGCCACTGTGATCAACGGAATGGCCTTACAGGGTGCACTGGAAGAAAAAGGAATGAAAACCCGTTTGCAAACGGCGTTAAAAATGGAATCCATTGCGGAACCTTATATCAAAAGAAGAGCAGACCGCCACCTGGAGAAAGGAAGAATTGTAATTTTTGGAGCCGGAACCGGAAATCCTTATTTCACAACAGATACCGCAGCCGTTTTACGGGGTATTGAGATCAATGCTAATGTGATTCTAAAAGGAACTCGCGTGGATGGTGTGTATGATTGTGATCCGGAAAAAAATCCATCTGCCGTGAAATTCGATTTTATTTCCTTTGAAGATGTCCTCAAAAAAGGATTGAACGTAATGGACACAACCGCTTTTACATTAAGCCAGGAAAATAAATTACCAATCGTGGTTTTTGATATGAATAAAGTAGGCAATTTATTAAAAATCTGCGAAGGAGAAAACATAGGAACCGTAGTAAATATATAGTTAATGGTTCCTGGTTATAGCTTTTGGATTGCTCCAAATTTCTAAAACCCAAAACCCAAAACCTAAAAAAATGACTGAAGAAATTGAATTTATATTAGATAGCACCAAGGAATCCATGACCGGTTCTATTGCACATTTAGAAAAAGAATTTTTGAATATTCGTGCCGGAAAAGCATCTCCTGCCATGCTGGGAAGTGTTTTTGTTGATTATTACGGATCGGCAACACCGCTTTCGCAGGTATCAAAAATCAGTGTGCCTGATGCAAGAACAATTACGTTGCAACCTTTTGAAAAAAACATGCTACACGTGATTGAAAAAGCAATTATGGTGGCCAACATTGGTTTTAACCCAATGAATAACGGTGATGTAATTATCATCAGTGTTCCTGCACTAACTGAGGAAAGAAGACGTGATCTTGCCAAACAAGCCAAAGTTGAAGCCGAAGACGCTAAAGTGGGTATCAGAAATGCCAGAAAAGATGCTAACACTGAGATCAAAAAATTAGAAAAAGAAGGAACATCAGAAGACATTTGCAAAAGTGCCGAAGAAGAAGTTCAAAACTTAACCAATAGTTATATCCGTAAAATAGATGAACTTTTAGTGGTTAAAGAAGCTGAAATCATGAAGGTGTAAAACAACCTCAACACCTATTGAAACCCGTCCCGTTAGTATAATTGGACGGGTTTTCTGTTTTTTGTAAATATCACTACAAGTGGGTATTATAATTTATAAAATATTTCTTATTTTTATGAAATATTAACATTTAAAAATTTTATGAAAACAAACAAACAAACAAACAGCTAAAAAACTATTTATGCAGGACAACTATCCTTGGCTTGGTTTTAATTTTACTTAGTTGTTGTGAAGATTTATATGAGGAAAATATTGATTCTTCAATTGGCAAAGCAACTATTACTGAAATGAAATTTGAAGAGCTTTTGGCAAAAGATTCTAAATTTAAAGACTTAGTTGAAAAAGTAGGTGGAAATTTGATTACAAAAAAAAATGCATTCAAAAAACAAAACGATTTTATCATCACTAACGACAATGTAAAAAAAATTAAATTAAATAATATTATTTCTTATACAATGGCAATAAAAAGAAACAATGCTACTGATAATTTAAGTTTTGAAAATTTAGTTATACAAGAAGAAATTAATACTAATTCAAGAGCATACATTTTAAAATATATACCTAATAATATTATATTATCAGAAGGTCAATTATTGAATTTTGAAGGTGAAATTCAAATGAATCGTTTAGAAAAAGCACCTAAATTTAATAACAACAAACCACAGAACCGAACCACAGAATCAGAATGTTTCGTATATGTAGAACAATTATGGTGTTCAGCACCTTATCAAGGTAGTACACAACATCATTTACCCGGTACGTCGTGTCAAGTTTCAACCCTCTATATAAGAACAGTTAAAGTATTAACACCTGATGCATGTGGTAGTACTGGTGGTGGAACAAGTGGTTCAACAGGAAGTGATGGTGGTTTTGGTGATCCCTACGGTACAGGAGGTGGTGGCGGCTACGACAATAGTGATTATCCAACAAAGGATACATATACGGAGAATTATCAACAATATATTACAATCCCTATATTGACTGCAGAAAATAGTTTTGATATAAAGAATACTGTGATTTTTAATAACAGTCTTTCTTTTCAGCAGCAACAATGGGCTATTGACAATCCTAATTCATACAATCAAATTATCCAATATCAAATAGACAACAAATGGAGCGATGAAAGTAAAGAATTTTCCTTACAAATAATAACACCATTAAGTGGAGACTCTTCATTAAAAATTGACATTGAGTCTTCTTTTAAATCACCAATGAATATTGATTGTTCAAGTATTCCCTATGATACTACAAAACCCGAAAATCAGAAGTTCAATGAATTATTCGATGCATTAAAAACGTCTGCTGAATTTAAAAAACTGTTTTTAGATATTTTCCACGATAGTAAACGATTTAATGTTAAATTTGAGATAGTCGATTGAGTATATGAAGACAATGATACTTCTAAACCAGAAGCTAATGCCACCACAAGTGAAGATCCTGTTACCAAAAATTTGACGATAAAAATTAGTAAACAATTACTTATTGCAGGAACAACAAGATCCCAAACCAATATTGAAAATGCAAAAACAATATTACACGAATGCATTCATGCTTATCTTTTTTCAAAAGCAGCTAATCCTACCGTTGGTGCAAATTTTGTTACAATTTTAAACACCATGTATCCTACTCCTAACGAACAGCACGATTTTATGTACGGCAAAATGATTCCTACAATGCAAAAAGTTCTAGGAGAAATAAGAGATTTGGTAACGACCGGACCGAAAAGAACTATCCTAGAAGCGTATACAATGCATCCGACAACAAATCCAATGACTTCTACTAGTTTTAATTGGCTAGACTTTTATAAATATATAAGTTTAAGTGGACTAAATGAAACAAGTTGTTTTAAAGTTGATTTTCCTAAAGACACTGATGCACAATCCCTCTTAAATCAATATATTAACGCAGGAAAAATAGAATTAGATAGATAGAAATATGAAAAACTTATACATAATGCTTTTGTTCGTTTCTGGTATTACTTATTGCCAAAACATTTCTTTAATCAAAAACTTAGATACAATATATGTAGACTTCAAAGAAAGCGCTACGCAAATTAAGACCGTTCTACCTAAAGATAATCCAGGGTTTAAGAGATGGTATATTATAAAATTTAAAGAAAAAAACAAGGATGAATATTTACAATTTAATGTAAGTGATTACCCCTCAACTACAAGAAGAGAAATAGGTGACAAATCAGATTTTAGATTTATCAAAAAATCGTATTTAAGGAAAAACAAGAAAAGGATAATTTCAGTAAATTTTTTTAAAAAATATGGCGTTTTCAAGAGCTATTATGAAGCGTTTGAAAAATGTAAAGTAATATACATAATTGACAGATCAGAGGAGAAAAATGGACAAATTCCTATTTATGAAGTGTCAATATCAAGTTCATATATGATGGGAGAGTAAAATTAGTGCTATTGTTACTAAAGCAAAACATTGACTGCAAAAGAACCTTGCTCATAAACCAAATCATCATATCATGAGACCTTACTTATTGCTAGTGCTACTGTTTTCTATAAAAGTGTTTAGCCAAAACTATAATTCTCTCAAAGAGTCCGAAACTATTTATATTGAATTCAAAGGAAAAAACAACGAAAAAAAATACGCTATTGATACTAGAATTCAACCAAATAATTTTGATGAGAGGGCGCTTACAATTTTGTTTTACCCGCAAAGTTCGGGCTTTACTTTCAACACCCAAAGTTTAAAAATTGAAAAAAAAAGAAGCAAATATTGTCTCTGAAGTTAGGAAAGTAAATAAATCATTTTAAAAAAAATAAAAAACATATAATTGGAATAAATTTTAAAAAAAAATATGAGCAGAATGACATTATATGTCAGTTGTTTACACAAAAAAAGTATTTTATATTATTGATTTTACCGTAAAGAAAAAAGTCAATGTTCTCTTATATGAAGTTAATTCGATGAATGTTTGTCCGGTGTTGGAATAATAAAATACGTTGATGCAAAACATTTTCCCGCTGCTTGAGCGAGCGTCCCGCTCGTAATTCCTATTAAGGATTAATATAATTTTGGTATGTGGTAGTGTTTTAAAATTAAAGTATGTGACAATATAGATTGTGTTCACGAGCGGGACGCTCGCGCGAGCTGGGAATTTAAGCTTAAACGGATTGAATGAAACAAGCGGTTTTAAAAAGATCTTCCTAACCCATCAGATGCTCTTAGGTTACACCAAAATTATATTGATGCTGGTAAAACTGAATTAGACCGCTAACTTAAAGTTTATTAATATGAAAAAATTAGCCTTTTTAATTATATTTTTTTGCTGTTCTCATAGTTATGCACAAGATATTGAGTATATCAAAAAACTTGATACTGTTTACGTAAAGTTTAAAAAATCTGTTAATCAGACGAAAGAGGGTTCGGCAGATTATCGTTTTTATACAATTACACTTGATAAAAGTCAAGACGAAGGTTCTTTATATTTTACTAAACCTGATTTTAAAGATAATTCAACAGAGACGGCCAAAAAATATTCGCCTAGATTCGAAAAGAAATCTTTTCTGAAGAAGCATAAAAACAATATTGTTGGAATAGATTTTTTTCAAAAATACGGTATAAAAAAAAGCAGATACGATGCTTTTTCTGTAAATAGTGTAATTTACATCATCGATTGTGATGAACGAAAAAAAGACAAAATTTCTTTGTATAGAGTTTCAATGTCGAGTTCTTATCGTATGGGAGAATAAGTATTAAAGCAGTTTTAGAGTATTTCTAAAGCTGCCTTTTTTATAAATTATGCTTGACCGCTCGGATATATAAAAAAACATAAGTGTAATTCCCTTTCAAATCTTATAAAAAAACCCACGCTGCCGGGAGTTTCCCCGCTGCTGGAGCGAGCGTCCCGATCTTGATGCCTGCTGTAGATTAATATAATTTTGGTTTGTGGTAGTGTTTTAAAATTAAAGTATGTGACAATATAGATTGTGTTCACGAGCGGGACGCTCGCGCAAGCAGGGAATTAGATCGATAATTAAAATTAAATCTATTATGAAAACAGCAATTTTTTTATTTCTTATGATTAATTACGGATATTGTCAAGATATTGAACATACGAAAAATCTTGATACTATTTACGTTAAATTCAAAGAAGACAAGTTTCAAAAAAGAATGATACATACTTCAAATTATCGTGAATATTTCTTTTATTTAGTTAAAAATAAAGACAGTGATTATCTTAATTTCACTAAACCAGACCGCAAAAATTCTTTAACTGAGAAAGGCAATACTCGAACAGATACAAGAACAGAAAACAAATCATTTTTAGAGAAACACAAAACAGATATTATAGGAATTGATTTCTTTGAAAAATATGGAATTATAAAAAGTACTTATGATGCTTTTGAAAAATGCAAAGTAATTTATATTATCGATTGCGATGAACAGAAAAAAGGTAAAATTATGTTGTACAGAGTTTTAATGTCGAGTTCTTATCGTATGGGAGAATAAGTATTAAAGCAGTTTTAGAGTATTTCTAAAGCTGCCTTTTTTATAAATTATGCTTGACCGCTCGGATATTTAAAAAAAACATAAGTGTAATTCCCTTTCAAATCTTATAAAAAAACCCACGCTGCCGGGAGTTTCCCCGCTGCTGGAGCGAGCGTCCCGATCTTGATGCCTGCAGTAGATTAATATAATTTTGGTTTGTGGTAGTGTTTTAAAATTAAAGTATGTGACAATATAGATTGTGTTCACGAGCGGGACGCTCGCGCAAGCAGGAGAAAGCCGAAGACGCTAAAGTGGGTATCAGAAATGCCAGAAAAGATGCTAACACTGAGATCAAAAAATTAGAAAAAGACGGAACATCAGAAGACATTTGCAAAAGTGCCGAAGAAGAAGTTCAAAACTTAACCAATAGTTATTTCCGCAAAATAGATGAACTTTTAGTGGTTAAAGAAGCTGAAATCATGAAAGTGTAATTCCTTTTCAAATCCTATTAAAAATCCGTTCGCTTAGGGGAACGGATTTTTTTATTGTTACTTTTGCGATACCAAAATGAGATTATACCCGTTTTGCAGTAAACCCTATTTATGAAGCAATTGTGTGTGTTCTTCTTTTTTTTAACGCTTTCGCTACAGGCGCAGTTTCAAGTCAATGGAATTGTGAAAGAGTCTACAACCAATAAACCATTGCCTTTTGCCACGATTACTACAACTGACGGTATAAACTCCATCTCTGATGTCGATGGGAAGTTTAGTATCGTTACTCCAATTCCCTTTACAGCCTTTGATGTTTCATATATTGGTTTCACCAAAGCCAGAATTACCCTTGAAAAAAACAAAAATTATTATGTGGTCATGCTATCTCAAAAAACAGATGATTTGAATGAAGTGGTGGTTCCAGGCGAAAACCCGGCTTTGGCAATTATCCGAAAGGCGATCGATAATAAAGACAACAATAATCCCCAAAAAAAACTCTACAGTTTCGAGTTTAAATCCTATAATAAACTCATTGTAAGCGCAAATCCTGACTCTATTGACGGAAGAATCGATTCTGTTTTTGTTCAAAAATCAAGGGGCGATCAGTTTTCAAAAATTGACTCTTCCGAGTATAAGTTTAAAGATATCGTACGTCAGCAACATCTGTTTCAGACTGAAAAAGTGTCACAATATCAATTTGCTAATAGCACATTAAAAGAAACTATATTAGGCACCAAAATGGCGGGTTTCAAGCAACCTGTTTATGAAATCATTGCATTTAATTTGCAGTCCTTCTCTATTTACGATTCCGGTTACGAACTTTTTGAGACCAAGTACAACAGTCCCATTGCTAATGATGCCCTAAAAGATTACAACTACAAACTCTTGGATTCCCTGATCATTGACGGCAGAAACACCTACATGATTTACTTCAAGAACAAGAAAAAAAGAAGAGCGTCAGGACTGGAAGGCGTACTTTATATTGACCAAAATAATTTTGCTGTCGCCAAAGCGGTAATGCGCATAAAAGGCGTTCTTGACATTAGTGGAATTCATAACTTTAAGTACATTCCCAGTGAAAAATTATGGTTTCCAACGGACAAAACCTTTAAAATTGTAAAGGGCAAAAATGATGACGATATAAAAATCCTTGGCGGAACGATTCAATTTGATGGTGATGTAGAAAACGATTTTAAAGAACGAAAAAAAACAGCCTCGGATTTCACCTATTTATTATCGCAAACCAACAATTTTGAAATCCAGTATAACATACCGATCCAAATAAAAAAATCAGCCGTCACTATCGAAATCAAAGACGATGCAGTTAATAAACCAGAAGCTTTTTGGGACACCTACAGAAAAGACAGCTTAGACAGCCGAAGCAAAAAGACCTATCTAGCACTCGACAGTATTTCGATCAAAAAAAGAATTGAAAGCCGCCTCCGTTTTGGCAGGAAAATTATCAACGGGTATTTACCTATAGGAAAATTCGATTTAGACTTACGAAAATTGTTTAGCTATAATAACTACGAAGGATTTAGATTGGGAATTGGGGGCACTACAAACGAACGATTTTCAAAAAATTTCAGAGTCGAAGGCTACACCGCTTACGGAACAAAAGATGATGATTTTAAGTATAACTTAGGCATCGCAGCGCGTGTAGGGAAATTTACTAATTCCTGGATAGGAGTTTCCTATACGGATGATCTTCGAGAAATTGCCAGTACCGTATTTGCAATTGACAAAAAGCCTTTTAAAATTTATGATCCCAGACCAATAAACATCAGTACTTTTTATAATTATGTAACTTGGAAAACATTTATAGAGACTAAAATCATTCCAAAAACCGAAAGTTTGTGGGAACTCTCAAGAACGACTGTGGCACCACAATTCAATTATATTTTCAATTTAAACGGAAAATTATATCCTAATTACGTGATGACTACTGCGATGGTTTCTTTTCGCTGGAATCCATTTAGTGATTATATGCAAACGCCTACGGGACGAATTGAGGTTGAAAAACGTTTTCCTAAATTTACGTTTCAATACACCCAATCACTCCCCAAAATCTGGCAAAATGATTTTGAGTTCAGCAAAATAGATTTTAAAACCGAGTATGAAAAAAAATATTTGAACGGTCAAAAAACAAGCTTGCTTTTCGAGGCAGGATATTCTTTTGGCGCAATACCCTTAACTCATTTGTACAACACCTCGCCTAATAATATTACCAAAGAAACTATCATTCAAAGGATCACTTTTTCAGGCAAAAACAGTTTTGAAACCATGTTTTTCAATGAGTTTTTCTCCAGTCAATATGCCTATTTTCAATTCAAGCACGGGTTTAGCCGTGTCACATTATTCAAAAAAATAAAACCGTCTTTAGTCATTGTATCCCGCGTGGCTTGGGGTAATTTACAAAACCCGGAGCAGCACATCGGACTGGATTATAAGACACTGAACAAAGGGTATTTCGAATCGGGAATCGAACTGAATCAAATTTACAAAGGACTTGGATTAGGTGGGTTTTACCGGTATGGACCCAATCAGTTGAGTAAATTTCAAGATAATATTGCTGTCAAAATAAGCTTCGTCCTCAATATAGGCCTTTAGTGACTCGACACAAATTTTAATCCTATAATAGAACTGATCAAAGTAGTGATGAAAAATATTCTCCAAAAATCAGCTGGTTCTTTAAACACAAAAATTCCAACCAATACGGTTCCCACTGCTCCTATTCCAGTCCAAACCGCGTATGCGGTGCCTATAGGCAAAGTGAGTGTGGCTTTGTAAAGTAATCCCATGCTTATTGCCAGACAAATCAAGAATCCACACAACCAGAATGTAGCTGTCATTCCGGAACTTTCCTTGGCTTTGCCCAAGCAAGTGGCAAAACCCACTTCAAAAAGACCTCCTAAAATTAATAAAATCCAGTTCATATTATTGTTTTAAAATTAATACCGAAGGAACGCCGCTCAGCCAAGTGCTTCTGGAGTCCACCAAGTCTTTCCAACTTTCAAGACTGACTACCATTAAATCCTGCTGATCTAAAAATTCCTTTTTAATGATTTTATCGGTTATCAAACCAATGTTATTTGGGTATTTTTGCTCCAAAGAATCAATAGCGCTCTTCATGACAAAATTAGTCGTAAGATGCCCATTTACATCCAAAAGAATAATTTTAGAATTGTTGTTGTAAATTAATTTTTGCACATAATCAATCAAAAAAGAGTCTTCAGGGCTAAAAATTGGAATAAAAATATGGTTTACGTGCTGTAAATCTTTATCGATCAAAATCCCTATTGGCATCTTGGTTTTAGAAATAATCTGTCTGGTTCTTTCATCAAAGGGCGAGTTTTCAAACAAGCCTTCTTTGCCGGTAAACTTATCAATCAAACGATCCGGATTGATGATCCGTGTGGTAAAGCCAATTACTTTTCCAAGAATAGTCCCTTCAAAAATAGATTTCCCTAGACCTATCAATAACAAGTCATAGTCGCCTTGATTGGCTACATCGGCAATTTCAGTTTCAATATCCATCGTTGCTTTAAAAATCGTGGTGATGTCCTGTTTCAGGAGATGGGATTCTTCAACAATAGGATAAAAACTATTTTTTTCTTTGTCTTCCATGTTAAAAGTATGTACCTCATCACTTAAAGACAAATGCATGACGGTAACACTGGAAGTGTTTTTCTGTTTTTTTATCAAACTATTGGCCAATCGAAGCAACGATTTTCCTTTTTCATTGTTTCCAAATGAAATTAAAATTCGGTATTTGTTATCATTTGATGGTTCCAAAATCTCAACCCCATCTTTAGTTTTAAAAATATAATTGATGAGATCTAAGGCCGGACCTGTCATAAAAGTAGTGACCAAAGCCATAATGACCATCATGGTAAAGACTTCAGGAGTCAACACTTTAAGCTCCAACCCGATGTTTAACACAATCAATTCCATCAAACCTCTGGTATTCATCAAAGCGCCAATTGTCAAACTATCCCGCCAACTTTGCCCTATAAATCTGGCGGCCAATGCACTCCCCAAAAATTTTCCTACTACCGCTACCAGAATAATAAAACCGGTCACTTTCCACAAATACGGATCATTGATCAGCCCAATTTCAGTTTTCAAACCTGTGAATACAAAAAATAAAGGCAGTAAAAGAATCAACGCCACATCCTCTACTTTTTCTATAAATATGGTCCTGAATTTTGGAACATCTGGCATAATGGCTCCCGCCATAAACGCTCCAAATAAAGCATGAATACCGATAACCTCAGTAGCATACGAGGAAATAATAAGTACCAGAAAAAAGATCGCCACAACTGGTTTTATAATACTGTCTTTGGAACCATATAAATCCCCAATTCTTTTTAGAAATGGTTTTACAATAAAAATCATAGCTACAACATAAAGTACCGCCAACATAATAATGTATAAGGAACTCACGAACGTTCCTGCTTTCACGATCGCAATGACCACTGCCAGAATACACCAAGCCGTAATATCATCAGCAGCAGCACATGTAATAACAATAGCGCCTAACTTTGTTTTATGAATTCCTCGTTCCTGAACGATTCTGGCCAGAACTGGAAAAGCAGTGATACTCAACGCAATTCCCATAAACAAACTGAAAGAAAGGAACTTAACTCCTTCAGGAGCAAATCGATTGTACACAAAATAAGCCAGACCAATCCCGAGAGTAAAGGGAATGACGATGCTCGCATGACTGATTACCACGGCTTCATTTGCTTTGTTCTTCAGCACTTTTAAATCGAGTTCCATCCCTATCACGAACATAAAAAGAATCAGTCCTATCTGACTCAAAAACTTTAAGTTTCCTAACGATTCAACAGGAAATAAAGCAATTGAAAATTCCGGAAAATACAATCCCAGTAAGGATGGTCCTAGAACAATACCCGCAATAATTTCCCCAATTACTGAAGGCTGACCAATTTTCTTGAAAATCCAGCCAAAAACACGAGCAACTAGAATAATCGTAATAATTTGCGCCAAAAGGATAGCCAAAGGATCTTGGAAGTTATGCTGAATCGACGCTAAAAAATCACTCCAGGAACCGTTTCCACTTTCTGGTGTCACTATCGTTTCTGCAACTTCTAAATGCTTCCCTTTAGTTATAATCCAATACATTAGTGCTATAAAACCGCCAGTAACACTTAAATAAAATAGTGTGTTTTTATAATTCTTCATATTTGTTTTTATATGGACTTTCCCAACTTTAAAGAAACAAAGATGAGAAATTCAAATGTATAATTTATATGCCACAAAATTATTTTATTGTAAAATAAAAAAAGGGTATAATTAGCCCGGTAAAACAACAAAAAGTTTCTTTTAAAATAAATGATTTATAGTGGTTTTGACTACCTTTACCGCCTTTAATATTGACTTATGATTAAGTGGTTTAGTTTAGGATTTTGGGAATTAATAGCGCGAATTGTCCTCAGAAATAGAATTTTGATGTTATCCATTATTGTTGTGATAACAGCGCTTTTAGCACTACAATGGAAAAATATCCATTTCACTTTTACCGAAGCCAATTTATTACCAGATGACAATATTGTAAATATTGAGTACAACGCTTTTCTAAATAAATTTGGCGAAGAGGGAAATCTAGTCATCATCGGTGTAAAAGATAACTCCATATTTACCCCAAAAGCCTATGCTTCCTGGAGCAAAATGATGAATACGCTGAAAGAAGACAAAGCGGTAGATTTAGTAATTTCGTTAAATGACTTAAAGAAATTACAAAAAAATGATTCGCTGCAAACCTTTGAACTCGTTCCTTTTGTGGACCAAAGCAAAACTCTTGATCCGGCATATCTTCAAAAGATCAAAAAAGAACTATTCAATGATTTGCCTTTTTACGAAGGATTACTTTTCAACAAAAGATCGGGAAGCATTCGCTCTGCCGTATACATGGATAAAAAAATTGTAAACACAGCAGCCCGAAAAGATTTTATTCTGGATAAATTAGTTCCCGCAGTCGAAACATTCGAAAAAGAAACCGGAATCGACCTGCGCGTTTCAGGCATGCCTTACATCCGGACGCTAAACGCAAAAACCATCACCGATGAAATAAGTATCTTCATTGGAGCTTCACTATTAGTTACTTCACTGCTTTTCTTTTTCTTTTTTAGAAGTTTTAGGGCGACGTTAATATCAATGGTAATTGTCATTATTGGGGTAATGTGGTCTTTTGGATTTTTAGGATTACTGAACTACGAAATCACTGTTTTGACCGCTTTAGTTCCGTCATTAATCATCGTAATCGGAATTCCGAATTGTATTTTCCTGACCAATAAATACCATCAGGAATATAAAATTCACCACAATAAAGCCAAAGCATTACAGCGTGTCACTACCAAAGTAGGAATGGCAACCTTGATGACGAATCTCACCACGGCCATAGGTTTTGCTACGTTTGTGGCTTCTAATAATCAATTGTTACTGGAATTTGGCGTCGTGACTTCTATCAATATTATGGCACTTTTCTTTTTATGCATCATTGTCATCCCTATTTTTCACAGTTATATTCCGGCTCCGAAAGAGCGCCACATCGAACACCTAGACCGCAATTATGTGAAGGTTTTTATGGATTGGATTCTGAGAAACGTAAAATACAATCGCTTTTCAATTTATGTCGTTTCTGTTATTCTTTTAGTAATTAGCATTGTAGGCATCTACGAAATGCGCATTTCCGGTAGTTTAATTGAAGACATGCCTAAAAAAGAAGCCTTTTTTGAAGACATTGTTTTCTTCGAAAAAGAATTTGATGGAGTGATGCCCCTCGAAATCATGATTGACACCAAACGCAAAAAAGGAGTTATGAAATTGTCTACGCTTAGGCGAATGGAAGAACTGGAGGAAACCATTGATGAAATTCCGGAATTGTCAAAACCCATTTCTATTGTGAATTTAATTAAATATTCCAAACAAGCGTATTATAACGGAAACCCAGACTATTATGAATTGCCAACGTCACAGGAACAGTCGTTTATTTTGTCGTATGCTAAAAATGCTACAAAAAACTCGAAAGATAATCTGATGAAAAGCTATGTAGATTCCACTGGACAATTTGCCCGAATCACGACTTTTATGCGCGATGAAAATGGCGATAATATTGCCAAAATTGAAGCTGAAATTCGTAAGAAAGCTGATAAAATTTTCCCGCCAGATCAATATAAAGTCACCATCACCGGAAAAGCTTTAGTTTTCCAAAAAGGAACCGGTTACCTACTGGACAACTTACTTTCGTCGCTGGCTTTCGCCTTTTTCCTGACCGCACTTTTGATTGGTTTTATGTTCCGTTCGTTCAAAATGGTGTTGGTTTCTATCATTCCTAATTTATTGCCGCTAATGCTAACCGCAGGAATCATGGGCTTTCTGGACATTCCGCTGAAACCGTCGACGATATTGGTTTTCGGAATTGCGTTTGGTCTTTCGGTGGATGACACCGTAAGATTTCTGTCGCAATACCGCGAGGAATTAAAGAAAAATAACTGGAAAATTCGCAAATCCGTTTACGCCACATTTACGGATGCCGGCCTGAGCATGTTTTATACTTCTATCGTGTTGTTCTTTGGATTTTCGGTGTTTATGTTGTCCAGTTTTGGGGGAACAATAGCACTTGGCGGATTGATTTCGCTAACATTATTATTCGGAATGCTATCCAATTTGATGTTGTTGCCAGCTTTAGTCTTGACCTTGAATAAAACTTTGGCCAACGAACAAGATTTTATCGAACCCAAAATTGACATCATCGAACCAAGTGATGCCGAGATTGATGATTTAGAGCAAAAAAATAAGTAAAGTTTATATACACTGTACTTGAATATTATTTTATATTATTCAAAGTAATATCGTACTTTAACTCCCAGAAAGGTATCGTAAGAATACCGTTTATCTGGCAATCGATACTAATTTAAATTAATACAATGCGGTCATGAAAAAACATAAATACAGCAATTTTCTCTTAATTACGTTAACCGGCGTACTTGTTTCCTGCGGTGATATTTCAAAACAAGCTGAAGAAAAAATCAATCAGTTGAATGCCAAGGCGGAAAAGTTAGATTCACTGGTTAATAAAGAGTTGAAGAAAGTAAATTCCCTTGATTCTATAATCAACAAAGAAGGAGCTAAAGTAAAAAAACTCGACTCATTAATTACTAAATCAACTTCAAAAATTGATTCTATTGCCAATAGTAAACTGAATCTACTAAAGAAAATTAACAATAATTAAGAATCATAAAATTTATTTTTCAACTTACATTCCCATTTTTGAATTTTCCTGCTCTTCTGCTTCGCAAAGTTTCTAACTTTTAGGATGTAACTTTTAGTTTTTTACTGATGGAATTAGATTCAAACCAATAAATCATGCTCCTCAAAGTTTCCAACTTTGAGGAGCATGATTTTAAGTTTTGTACTGCTGGTATTTGAGGCGAGATTGTGCCTATCAAAATACCAAGAATTAATTACCAGAAAATATTCTCATTTATGTAATCAAAAAACTAAAGCATTTCAGTTACCAATCACAATCCTATTTATTCTCAAAGAAGATCTTCAAAAACCGTACTTTCACTACTCCCTAGCCCTGATTGCAGTGTAAATCCTTTTTATTTTTTCTTTAAAAATAAAAAGATTGCAACGGAAAGCGGGAAATAGCTCCAGATTGCTTCACTCCTCGCAATGACTTTTAAAACAAATCATTTATATTTGCAGTTCAGTTACAGACAATTTTTAATATCAATTATACCCCTAAAATGAGACATACAAAAGTTAAAGACTTACTAAACAGTACCACGACGCTTCATGAAGTGAATGCAAAAGGATGGGTGAGAACTTTTAGAAACAATCAATTTATCGCGTTGAACGATGGTTCGACTATCAATAATATACAATGTGTTGTCGATTTTGAAAACACTCCAGATGAAACCTTGAAAAGAATTACCACTGGAGCAGCAATATCTGTAACCGGAACTTTGGTAGAAAGCAAAGGTGCAGGACAAAAATTTGAAATTCAGGTAGCTAAACTGGAAATCCTTGGAGATTCAGATGCGGAGAAATTCCCAATACAACCTAAGAACAAACCGAGCTTGGATTTCTTGCGGGAAAATGCGCATTTAAGAGTGCGTACTAATATGTTTGGAGCTATAATGCGTGTACGTTCGGTATTGTCGTATGCAGTTCACAGTTATTTTCAAGAGAAAGGTTTTGTGTATGTGAATACACCAATCATCACCGGATCAGATGCCGAAGGTGCCGGTGAAATGTTTAAAGTTACCGCCTTGCCATTTGACGGAACGCCAAGAACCGAAGATGGAAAAGTGAATTACAAAGAAGATTTCTTCGGGAAAGAAACGAACCTAACGGTTTCGGGACAACTGGAAGGAGAAACTTTTGCCATGGCTTTGGGACAGATTTATACTTTTGGACCAACATTTAGAGCCGAAAACTCGAATACTTCGCGTCACCTTGCAGAATTTTGGATGATTGAGCCAGAGGTGGCGTTCAATGATTTGAACGACAATATGGATTTGGCCGAAGATTTTATTCAGCATGTAATCAAATACACTTTGGAAAAATGTCCTGAGGATTTGAAATTCCTGGAAGGAAGATTATTGGATGAAGAGAAATCAAAACCAGTTGCGGAAAGAAGCGAAATGGCTTTGCTGGACAAACTAAACTTTGTTTTGGAAAACAATTTCAAACGTGTTTCGTACACCGAAGCCATTGATATTTTAAGGGATTGTACGCCTAATAAAAAGAAAAAATTTAACTATATCATCAACGAATGGGGAGCTGATTTACAATCAGAACACGAGCGTTATTTGGTGGAAAAACACTTTAAATGTCCGGTAATCTTGTTTGATTACCCGGCAAATATCAAAGCATTTTACATGCGTTTGAACGAAGACGGAAAAACGGTTCGTGCGATGGATATCCTTTTCCCAGGGATTGGAGAAATCGTGGGCGGTTCTCAAAGAGAAGAGCGTTTTGATGTTTTAGTTGAAAAAATGAAAGCCTTAGGAATTGATGAAGAAGAATTATGGTGGTATCTTGATACCCGAAGATTTGGTTCAGCGGTTCACTCTGGTTTTGGACTTGGATTCGAAAGATTGGTATTGTTTGTAACAGGAATGACAAACATTCGTGACGTAATTCCTTTTCCAAGAACGCCAATGAATGCGGAGTTTTAAAAAAGTTTATTCGGTTAGTCGGTTATTCGGTTAATCGATTAAACAAATAAACGGTTAACCGATTAAACAATAAAAATGCTGAAGCAATTCTTAAATTTAAAATTATCACAGAAATTATCTCCTCAACAAATTCAGTTGATGAAGTTAATTCAATTGCCTACGCAAGCTTTCGAACAGCGTTTACTGGAAGAAATGAACGAGAATCCAGCTTTGGAAACTGGAAAAGAAGAAGATGAGTATGAAAAGGATGAATTCGAAAACGAAGATTATGACGATTATGATGATGCGGAATCAGAGCGAATTGACGCCGAAGACATCAACATTGACGAATATTTAAGCAATGACGAAACTCCGGATTATAAAACGCAGGCTAACAATTATAGTGATGATGACGATGATCGCGAAACGCCTTTTGCCGCGCCAGTGAGTTTTCATCAGGATTTAATCAATCAGTTGAATACCTTCATCCTGAATGATGAAGAGCGTGATATTGCCGAATTCCTTGTAGGAAGTATTGATGACATGGGATATATTCGTCGCAGTGTTGCTGATATGGTAGACGATATGGCATTCACGCAAGGCATTTATACCGATGAGAAAATGGTCGAAAAAATGCTGCAGGTAATTCATGAACTGGAACCATCTGGTGTAGGCGCACAAGATCTACAGGAATGTTTGTTGTTACAATTGAAACATAAAACACCGACAGAATCCGTAGAACTGGCCACTGACATTATCGAAAATCAGTTTGATGCTTTCACTAAAAAACATTATGACAAGCTGTTACAAAAATACAATGTTTCAAATGAGCAGCTTAAAAAAGCAATTCACGAAATAGAAAAACTGAACCCAAAACCAGGAGGATCCTTTACCGGAAACAATAAAATAACAGAAAACGTAGTTCCTGATTTTGCCATTAGAATTGTAGACGGTGAACTGGAACTGACTTTAAACGGTCGAAATGCTCCTTCTCTGCACGTTTCTAAAGAGTATCAGGAAATGATGCAAACGTATAAGGATTCCAGAGACAAATCGGCACAACAAAAAGATGCAGTGCAGTTTATAAAGCAAAAGTTGGATTCAGCTAAATGGTTTATCGATGCGATACGCCAACGTCAGGAAACCCTTTTTGTAACCATGAATGCGATTACGCATTATCAGGAAGAGTTTTTTCTGGATGGTGATGAAACCAAGTTGAAACCGATGATTCTAAAAGACATTGCGGACATGGTGGGTCTAGATATTTCGACTATTTCACGTGTGGCCAACAGCAAATATGTGGAAACGCCTTATGGCACGAAACTGATCAAGGAATTCTTCTCGGAATCGATGAAAAACGACCAAGGGGAGGATGTTTCGACACTGGAAATAAAGAAAATTCTTCAAAATACAATCGAGGAAGAGGACAAGAAAAAACCACTTCCAGACGATCAATTGGCTGAAATTCTTAAAGATAAAGGCTATCCCATCGCGAGAAGAACCATTGCTAAATACAGAGAACAACTCGATATTCCTGTGGCGAGAATGAGAAAGAAAATATAGGCGATGCGTTAAATAAGGACCAATTTGAGCACTCAAAATTCGTACAACAAAAAATTAATTTACAAACCATATTAGGTTTAAATACTAATCGCTTCTTTCCTAATAAAGTATCGATAGTTTATACTACAATTCACCCGTATTCTTTATGCTTTTTTGATTATTTGAATTCAGGATTAATCTGCAATCAAAAGTAAACCCATAATTACAGCAAGAAGTACGTTAATGTACTAATCTGTTTTAATCCTTGAAATCCAAAGCATCCGCACGCTAAAAAAGAAAAGTGCACAACAAATGCAACACTTCCGTAATTTCTTGCGTCGAATTGTAACTATGAATGCAAAAACGCAGACGTTCCTGCCCTTTGGGAACCGTTGGCGAAAGTATAGCTTTCACATCAAATCCTTTTTCCTGCAGTTGACTGGCGATGGTTTTTACTTTTTCATTTCCGGGAATAATGGCCGATTGTATTGCCGATTTGCTTCGGACGAAAAGTGGTTTTAAACTCAATAAATTTTTCTGCTGATTGAAAAATACAATGTTTTCTCTTAATTTTAAAATTGAAACCGAATCTTTTTCTAAATGCTGGTACGCAACCAAAATCGCAGCAACAGAATGTGGCGAAAGCCCTGTGGTATAAATAAAACTGCGGGAGAAATTTACTAAATAATCCCTCAATTCAACCGAGCCTAAAATCGCGGCTCCATGGCATCCCAATCCTTTCCCGAAAGTCATAATTTGAGCAAAGACATGTTCTTGTAGACCCTGCATTTGAACCAATCCCTCGCCTGTTTCACCAAAAACGCCCAAAGCATGCGCCTCATCCACAACAAGATAACAATTGTATTTAGTTGAAACCAAAACCAATTCTTCCAAATTGGGACAATCACCATCCATAGAAAAAACAGATTCAGTAACGATATAAATAATAGTGTTTGGATTCCGTAAAATCAATTTTTCTAAATCCTCAAAATCATTATGATTGAATTTATAGGCTTTGGCATTCGACAGTTGGATTCCGTCCCGAATAGAAGCATGACACAATTCATCGTATAAAATCAAATCGCCTTTTTGTGGAACGGCACTAAAAAAACCAATATTGGCATTGTAACCCGAATTAAAAATCAAGGCTGTTTCTGATTGGTGGAAACTGGCAATACAGTTTTCTGTTTCTTGATACAGCTTATGGTTCCCGGATAACAATCGGGAACCCGTCGCCCCGTTTTGAATGACATTATTAGTAATTAAATACTCGTGCGTATGATTAAATATAATTTCTGATTGTGAAAAGCCCAAGTAATCATTGGAAGAAAAATCAATTCTTTTACTTGATAAAGGCAATTTTCGCAACGCATTATTTTGCTTTCGAATTTCAAGTTTAGCGGATAGATTTTCTGGGAAATGTTTCATAGTCCACAAAAATAAGCATCTTTTTTGGTTTATGGATTTTGCGCCATTTTTGTTTACTAATTTCTTCCAATTAATGAATTTTGAAATAGAAATTCTAATACAGAATCTTGTTTCATTATTCAAAAAAAAATAATTCTATAAAAATTAACAATTAAAAAACAACTATTAAAAAAAAATCTACAAATTTTTCCGAAAACGGTTTCGTTTTATAATTTTATAAAATTGTGTTAAAAAAAACTTAAAATTAATATTGAAGATAATAACCTATGAAATAGTTTTCTACTTTCGGCAAATATGAAACGAATTGCATCACTTTTTTTAATAGTAACGTTGTTTTACAACGTGATGGGATACTATCTAATGTTTGCTTATCAAGAAGAGCAAGCGTGGGTATCTACTATGGAAAAAAGACATGATACAGAGTTTGAAGTAATCCAATTGAATGCAACTTTATATTCTTTTATTGAAGACACTGATTTTGAATACGTCAATGAAGATGTGGTTATCAACAATAAAAGGTATCATATTTTCAAGAAAAGAATTCAAAATAACATACTAAGTTTGTATTACCTGCACAATGCGCATCAAGATGCAATAAGCCAGGATTTAAAAGATATTGTTGACAATCAATTATTTAATGGATCTTCCTCTAAAGAGTCTCCGGTTAAAAAACTCATGAAGTCTTTTCTTCAAGATTATATTTCAAATAATACTGTTTGCGTAGCTTTTTATCCAAAAACAGCGATACTTTCTGCTGAACCTATCATTACGCCAAACCAGGCGTTAGATTCCGGGTACACTTCCATTTCGTATTCACCACCTGATTTCGTTTAAATCTTCTTTCATTTTAGTGGAATCATTCGCTTTTATCCGGTTTTTGTAAGTCAAGATAATTCATGATTGCTTTAGCTACATCTGTACATTTATTACACCCTTTCGATAGAAATTGTGCCCGTTGTAAACACAAAACAGGTTTTTGTGTTTTCTGAATTCACTTTTGTGAATAATTTGATAGGCCATTTTGCATTGCTATTCTGGTATACTTTGTATAACTAGCCTTTAGGACCATGACTAAAATGGATTTATAGAACAGTTCTCTGTTTGAAAAACGCCCTTAATCAATGCATTTAGCCTTGTAAATTCAAAGAGGTTTTTTGGCTGAAGCCAAAAACAAATCTTGTTTTACAGCGATATTACTTGACAAACAATCACTATTTTTTAACTCAGACCTTCTTAGGTAAAAAGTTGTTGTTGTACTATTTTATACCATTACCCATTCTAAAAAAGGCTAAAACCATTAACCAAAAACCATTTTTTAATGAAAAAAATTTATCTGAACTGCCTGCTATTGGTTCCTCTATTTATAAATGCCCAAACCGAGATTGATGGAATTATGATGAGTAAAAATAATTTTTGTTTTGGAGCCGTTTACCAGTACAGCAGCTGGAACGAGTATTGGGAAGGAACTTTCAAAAGAGAAAATCTTAATCTGGGTACTGTTTCAACAAAATCAATTGCTCTAATGGGAAACTATGGTGTTTCTGATAAATTGAATATTATTTTCAGTCTTCCTTACGTGGATACACATGCAAGTGCTGGAACAATGGAAGGCAAAAAAGGATTACAAGATATTTCACTAACAGTAAAATACATGCCATTTGAAAAAACAATTGGTAAAGCTACCTACTCGTTATATGCTTTGGGAGGACTTTCGGCTCCAGTTTCTGATTATTCAGCTGATTATTTACCCTTGAGTCTTGGTCTAAAAAGCAAGTCAGCATCTTTACGCATCATGGGTGATTATCAAAGAGGTCATTTTTTTACCACTATTTCGGGAGCGTATATAAAAAGAGCCAATATACTTATTGACCGAAACTCCTATTACACAACCGAAATGCATTACACCAATGAAGTAGACATGCCTGACGCTATTTCGGTTAACTTGAGAATTGGCTATCGTTCCACTAGATTAATAGCCGAAGCGATTCTGGACAATTGGGTATCACAATCCGGAGGATTTGACATCACTACCAACAACATGCCTTTCCCGAGCAATACTATGAATGCCTTAAAAATTGGCATGAATACGAAATACACAGTCCAGAAAATTCCGGGATTATCTCTTATTGGGGGGTGCAATTTTGTTACGGAAGGTAGAAATATTGGGCAATCAAACACCTTCTATGGTGGTTTATTTTACATCCTTAATTTAAAAAAAACAGCACAAGAAAATGAAAAATAAAACACAAAAAATAGCCTATTACACTCTTTTGGTTCTGTTTCTTACATTGAACCAATCTTGCAGTGATGAGCTAACAGAACGCAACGAGCAATTCCCTCAATTAAATCCTATCAATACAGACGAATTAGCAGGGACCTGGAAAACATTCTTACTGACTACTCCGGATGAGTTCTCTTTGGATGCACCAATAGCAACTACTGCAGCGGCATTTACAAGAGAAATAAATGAGATAAAAAGCTATCAGGCAAACATCACGCAAGACCAAAGAAACATCATAAAATACTGGAGTGCCGGAGGAGTTTTGCGTTGGAATGAAATCATGCGAACATTAGTGGCAAGGCACAATCGACCGCCGTATCAAAATGAAGACGGAACCTACCCTGCACCATCTGGAGCAAATCCGTTTGCGAATCCGCAGTTTCCGTTCTCAAATCCGCCTTATGCAGCCAGAGCGTATGCCTATGTGAGTGCGGCGCAATACGATGCGATGATAGCAACTTGGCATTATAAAAAACTGTACAATAGAGCTGCACCTTTTACGGTTGATGCTACATTACCGGTTTTAATCCCAAAAAGCAACTTGCCTTCCTATCCCTCTGAAGATGCTGTTTTAGCAGGAGTAACGGTTGAGTTATTAAAATTATTATTCCCAACAGAAATCGCTTACATACAAGAAAAGGCAGCGGAACAAAAATTATATCGCATTATTAGTGGTGCCAATGTTCGCAGTGATGTGGATGCCGGAATTATTCTAGGCAGAAAAATAGCAGCCAAATTTATCGCCAGAGCTACTGCTGACGGAACAGCAACTGCTATTGGCAATCAAGCGCTTTGGACACAACTGGAAACTCAAACGGCAGCAACCGGAGAAACTCCATGGAAATCATTAGATATACCAGCAAGACCTCCAATGCTACCATTATTTGGAAAAGTAAAATCATTCCTTATGACTCCTGAAATGGTTGTGGCCAGTCGCCCGGTTCCACCACCATCTACAAAATCAAAACAATTTGCAAAAGAATTAGCTGAAGTAAAAAGCTATGGAAAAAATGCCACTAGAAAAAACATGGAAATTGTTACTTTTTGGGCTGATGGAGTAGGAACTTTTACGCCACCGGGACATTGGAATGCAATTGCATCAGAGTCATTTGTAGCACTCAATTATAGTGAGGTGCGCTGGGCACGAAATCTAGCGTTGCTAAATATTGCCATGATGGATGCGGCGATCTGCTGCTGGGACGCAAAATACACGTACTTTAATCCAAGACCATCACAAATGGATCCGTCTATAAAAACATTAACCGGGATTCCAAATTTCCCTGCTTATGTATCCGGCCATTCCACCTTCAGCGGTGCGGCCTATGTTGTTTTATCACATCTCATCCCTGCAAAAGCAAAAGGTTTTGTAGCTATGGCAAAAGAAGCTTCGGATTCCAGAATGTTTGGATGCATTCATTATAGAAGCGATTGTGAAAAAGGACTTGAATTAGGCGAAAAAGTGGGTGGCTTTGCAGTTGCAAGAGCTCTTATTGATGGTGCCGAATAACTAAAAATAATCAAGTTGGTGATTTGTTTTAATGGTTTGTTTTAATATCTAATTTTATCAACTACCGCCTAACAGATGTTGGAAACCTGTTAGGCTTTTTTATAAAAAAAACTATTAAAAATGAGTTTTGTCTAAAACAGTTTTTAATTCAGATTTAAAATAAAAAGAAAAAAAATACCTGTAATTAATTTTTTTTTATATTTTATTGTTTTTAAACATTTAATTATTGTTTATCAATAATTTTTATATATTTACAAGAAAAAATATGAGAAAAATTATTATTTTAAATTGGGTTTTAAAGATCTTCATAGGATTATTAATCTTAGCTATCCCAATAAACGAGTGCTTACGGTATAACATGTCTAGCGAAGAAATAACTATAATGTACAAGGAATCTATTTTCGGAAATTTAAGTCCTTATATAATGATAGTACGGATAGCTGTATTAATATTAGCGTTGTTTAATATTCAAAAAGGGCTACAAGGATTTATTAAAGAAGGCTTTTTTAATTTCAAAGGCTCAGAGAGATTTAAAAGAAGTGGCTACCTTTTGTTGCTTTTAAGCGTTTATGGGATCATAATTAGACTGTTGGGCATGAGTCAGAATCCAAAGGACCAAATACTTTCTGATATTATTATGTATTTGTTACTACTTGCAATTGGCATTGGGTTATTAGCTTTTTCTGATGTTATTAAAAAAGGAAATATTATAGAAACTGAAAATAATTTAACAATATAATCATGTCTATAATCATCAACTTAGACGTAATGCTCGCTAAACGAAAAATGCGCTCCAATGAACTGGCGGAACGGATGGGAATCACAACAGCCAATCTGTCTATCTTGAAAACCGGGAAAGCAAAAGCGATTCGGTTTTCGACTCTAGAACTGATTTGTGAAATTCTGGAATGCCAACCCGGAGATATTATGGAGTTTGCAAAGGATAAATAATCTCTTGTTCTCGACTTTTTAGCCCAGATGGAAACGGCATCCTTTTACAAAGCTTCCAGACTTTTGAAGGCTGGAAGCTTTGTAAAAGATATAGTGGACAGCTGGACATAGCTCCAAAAAAAAAGCCCCACAAATTGTGAAGCTTTGATTTATAACTCAAAATTATTTTAGTCAACTAAAATAATAACTTTATTATCTTTCATTTCAATTGTTCCTGAAGTGATCGTTAGCGTATAATTTTGATCATCTAACTTCGTGAATTTACCTACTACCTCTTTTGCAAAAGCAAAAGTAGAAGCTGTAATTTTCACGACACCTTTTCCTAAAATAGAAACGATTGGCGCGTGGTTATTCAAAATTTGAAAGCTTCCGTCAACTCCGGGCAATGTAACCGAAGTTACTTCTGCTGAAAATAATTTTGCTTCTGGTGATACTATTTCTAATAACATACTTTTTAGTTTACAGTCTCAGTTTACAGTCACAGTACTGAATACTGAGCCTGAACACTGAACACTAATTTATGCTTCCGCTAACATTTTTTCTCCAGCTTCGATAGCTTCTTCAATAGTACCTTTAAGGTTGAAAGCGGATTCTGGCAAGTGATCTAATTCACCGTCGATAATCATGTTAAATCCTTTGATAGTATCTTTAATATCCACTAACACTCCTTTTAATCCTGTAAATTGCTCAGCAACATGGAAAGGTTGAGATAAGAAACGTTGTACACGACGTGCTCTTGAAACGGCTAATTTATCTTCTTCAGATAATTCTTCCATACCAAGGATCGCAATGATATCTTGTAATTGTTTGTATTTTTGTAAAATTTCTTTTACTCTTTGTGCACAGTCATAATGCTCATCACCTAAAATTTGAGGC
Source organism: Flavobacterium sp. RSP46 (assembly GCF_003984825.1). NCBI lineage: Bacteria > Pseudomonadati > Bacteroidota > Flavobacteriia > Flavobacteriales > Flavobacteriaceae > Flavobacterium > Flavobacterium sp. RSP46. The sequence goes on along the minus strand of NZ_RYDM01000001.1, from coordinate 259,323 downwards.
GTAAGGATTCTTGAAGTTGAATCCAATGGATCAACCGCTGGATAAATACCTAGCTCAGCAATTTTACGAGATAATACTGTTGTTGCATCAAGGTGAGCAAAAGTTGTAGCCGGAGCCGGATCCGTTAAATCATCTGCAGGAACGTAAACCGCTTGCACTGATGTAATAGAACCTTTATTTGTAGATGTAATACGTTCTTGCATCGCACCCATTTCAGTAGCCAATGTTGGTTGGTAACCCACTGCAGATGGCATACGGCCTAAAAGTGCCGAAACCTCAGAACCTGCTTGTGTAAAACGGAAGATATTATCCACGAAGAACAATACATCTTTCCCTTGATCAGTTCCTGCACCATCACGGAAATATTCCGCAATAGACAATCCAGAAAGTGCTACACGAGCACGAGCTCCTGGAGGCTCATTCATTTGTCCGAAAACGAAAGTAGCTTTAGACTCTCTCATTCCTGGCATATCCACTTTAGACAAATCCCATCCTCCATTTTCCATAGAGTGCATGAATTCATCCCCGTATTTTATAATTCCTGACTCTAGCATCTCACGAAGTAAGTCATTCCCTTCACGTGTTCTTTCCCCTACTCCTGCAAATACAGAAAGTCCACCGTGACCTTTTGCGATATTGTTAATTAACTCCTGAATCAATACTGTTTTACCAACTCCAGCACCACCAAACAATCCAATTTTACCCCCTTTTGAGTAAGGCTCAATTAAATCGATTACTTTAATACCTGTGAATAAAACTTCAGATGAAGTTGACAAATCTTCGAATTTCGGTGCTTGTCTGTGAATAGACATCCCGTTTTCTCCTGTTTTTGGCAAGTTTCCTAAACCATCAATGGCATCTCCAATCACGTTGAATAAACGACCGTAAACATCAGCACCAATTGGCATTTGGATAGGATTCCCTGTTCCAACTACTTCATAACCTCTACTCAAACCATCTGTTGAGTCCATCGAAATGGTACGTACTGTGTTTTCACCAATGTGAGATTGTACTTCAAGTACTAATAGTGTACCATCTTTTTTTGTGATTTCTAATGAATCATAAATTTTTGGAAGTTCAACATCCTTACCGTTGAAAACAACGTCAACTACTGGGCCAATGATTTGGGCAACTTTTCCTATTACTTTTGACATCACTTATGTATTTATTAAATAGCTATTTAGGTTTATGAAACAGAACCAATCGAAACATATCGATTATACCCTTTTTTCAGTGTGCAAAGATAATTTTTAAAATATAAAATCAAGATATTTTTTTATAAAAAAAGATATTTTTTTAATAGATTATTTAGAAACGACTTAGAAACTAACAAAAGACCGAGTTGTCACTAAAATAAACAACCACCACGTCATCAAACGGGTGGTTGTTATTATAGAAAATCAAATTCTAATTATTGAATAGAAGCCGGATATTGAATAGGGTAGAGCCCTAAATCAACAGGTCTTAGCGTAGCTGTATATTTAGCATTTATAGAATTTGCAAAAAGGTTTGCTATTAATGCATATCCCCTTGCGCTGGGATGCACTCCATCGAGTGAAAAAGCACCACCAGTAACATAAGCCGCCGTAATATGAAAATTCCCAAAACGAATTCCGCTTGAAGACAGTTGTGCCATAGTGGCTTTAGCATCTACAAAAGCTAATCCTTTAGCATCAGCAACTGCTTTGATGGTAACATTATAAGCATCTGTAGCAACTTTGACTTCCGCCACCTCCGCTTTAGATAAAACCCAGTTGTCAGCAAGAGGCACCGAAACGCCGTTTACGGCTGCAGCATTCCCTCCTACTAGTGTTCCAATAAAAGTTCTCGACGTAAGCACTAAAAGATCTTCTTTAGTTGCTTGTCTGAACGAAGGAACTCCAAAAGCACTCAAATTTGTCAAATAGCTATCTACAATCACCACGGCATTCGCTCCTGCAGCAAACTTAACAGTTCTTCTTGTTGCTTCAGCTGCTGTAAGTAACCCATTAGTGACCATTGCCTGCAAACCTCCATTATAAGCAGCATAACCTCCATTTAATTGTGCAGCCACAGCGGCAGTCAATGGAACTGGATTGTAAGGAACTGTTGTAAAATAAGGAAGTGTAGTTACATAAGGAAGATTCGCAACCACCCCTTTTGCACCATTAGCCGTCAAGGCATTCACCAGCCCGGTATACACATTTGCAAAAACAGTTGGATCTGTAATATCATTAGAACCATAAGTAGCAGGGTTAAAATTTCCGGTTCTGTCCACTCCTATACCTCCAGAGGTAGCGTACGTCAAGACATCATTCCCGCCAATCCACAAGGAGAAGAACGTTGGTGCTTGAGTCAGGGCATCTGCTAAAACAGTCGTTCCTGAAGCTGAAGCAAAACGAGCAAAATACGGGTTAGCCGCACCAGAAGCCACTCCGGCTACGTTTCCATAGCCCGGGGCTACTAAATGAAAACTTTTAGCTCCTGGAATTCCTAGGTTGTTAATAGGCCCAGCTACTTTATTTGTAACTACTGTGGTAGGAGTACCGCTTACCTGAACAGGTCCTGAACCATTAAAATACAACCTATTTGTTGCAATTACATTCCCTCCCAACAATAAGCCACCAATATTATCATTGGTGTATGGCGTTTTAAATTCACCACCACCTGCTAAAGCGAACTGTTGCGACAGGATGTTTACATACGAATTTTCTTGTCCTTTTTTGAAAAGAGCGCCATCACTATATCCTGCGGCAAATGAATCTCCTAAAGCAACGTATTTTGAAAAACTTGCTGTTCCGGAAGTTATAGGAACCTCAACTGGCCCAGCATTGTCATCCTCGTTATTACATGCTGCGAAGGTTAGCGAAATCAACAACAGCCATTTGAAATTTTTTATCATAATATATTTTTTAAAATTATTGACTTTTCTGAACTACGGATTAATTGTCCAAGAAGCAAACCATTGCTGTCCGATGGCACCCGCTCCAATTACCTGAATATAATCCCTTCCTCCAATATTAGTAGCTCCCACTTTAAGCACTGATTTTAAGGCCGGAAAACCATAATTAATCTGAGCGTCTAAGACCGTGTTTTCAGGAACAATTCCATCAGCAAAAGAGGACTGCCATAAATATTCCGTATTGTATCTCGCATTGATATTAAAACCAAAATTTTTGAATAATTTATCATTTCCTACAGACGCTTTAACCCTATGTTTTGGCGTATTGAAACCAGCTACAAAACCTGGATCTTCTGCTTGATCAAAACTAAATTCAGCAAAATTATAATTTACACCAACCTCAAAATCTTTATACACTTTCTTAGACAAGCCTACACCAAAACCTTGAGACGTGATTTTTGCAGTAGTATTCGTATACACTTGGTACACTCTTCTATCTCCATTACTTAATGCAGAAAGCGTCGCTAAAGTTGCTGGATTTCCAAAATCAAATGTCGTGTTAACGTCCCCATAATAAGGACTAATTACTCTTGAAACATTCATGAAATCATTATACACATTGTAATATCCATTAATATCAATTGATAAGTCATTATTTACAACCGTACGATATCCTAGCTCAAGTGCCTGAACTTCTTCTGGCTTTACCAGCCCTATATTAGCCACTTGCAACAAAGCTGCTGCAGCCGGAACATTAGCTGGATTTGCCGCTATTGCCGCACTAAAAGCCCGAACTGAAGCTAGCGTAAACGAATTGTTATACGCATTTTGTCCTGTTAATGTTAACGTAGCAGGAACGCCCATTGCTTGTCCCGCCGCACTAACTCCTCTGACCTCTGTAAAACGATCTAAGTTTTCAGGAGCTGAACCAATTAAAGCAAATGGCCCTAAGTCAAGACCAATATACTGGTCTTGAGTTGTTGGATTTCTAAAACCAGTTTGATAAGAAACCCTGAAATTATGTCTTTTTGACTCTCCCGCAGAATACACTAAAGAGACACGAGGGGATATATTTCCATTAAAATTTTGACTTTTATCGTACCGTGCAGACCCAGTAAATTTCAATCGGTCATCTAAGAATTTTTTAGTTAATTGCGTATAAGCACCATACTCATTATAACGTAAAGGACCATCAAAATCAGTAAAGATTGTTCCCTGAGAATTCATTTCATATTGTCTGAATGACCCTCCTAATTGGATCTCTGCAAATTTTATTAGATCTTTAAAATTATAATTTACATCTGAATGGTAAATTTTTGATTGATCAATAAATTTAGCTCCTTTGGTTAGATCCGGTTCCGCGATTGCAGCCGCCAAAGCACGATTGAATTGTACCGAACCCGGTTCAAATCTTGCACTCCCTGTTGGAGTTGGCAAAAAAGGAAGTCCAGCCGGTTTAATATTGTAATCGGCATAGTTCCTTGCATTCGCAGCAGATAACTGTGCATTAGTTCCCAAAACTGCACCTGAAAGTTGATATGCTGTAGCATAGTTCGTAAACCATTCTGTATCTGATTTTGCCGCTCTATTAACATTCCAAGCAGCAAAACGCATGTCATAGGAATTCCCTGCATCTTCATCCGTTATGTACCCTCTTACAAAGAAATTTTTTCCTTTTACTTCTATTTTAGTTTGTTGCATAAAGAAATCATTGAGTGCATATCTATTCGCTCCTTGATAAATAGTGCTCCCCAAACCTATTTTGTGCTGTAATATAATTTCGGTTTCCCCTTCCCATGGTTTAAAATGTAAAGAAAAATCTGCCTTTACACTTCTTACTTTATTGTCATTCAGGTCTTGTTCCCGGTATCCCGTTCTGCTTACCTGACCAACATTAGTGATGAAAGTAGTTACCTCATCACCGTATAAATTTAATCCGTCATAATTTTGATTATTAGCATGACCTATTGATCCGCCAGTAACGCTTCTTTGATCAGCAGCAATCCATTCTGTAGCTCTCATAAAATTAAAATTCCCTTTGGCGGCAAAATGCTTGCTGAACGCTTTGGCAGCTCTAAGTCCAAAATCAAAATAATCATTAGTTCCTGCTACTTTCTGGGTTGTTTGTCCATATTTTACGTAGGTACTGATCCCTTGATTTGTGAACGGATTTTTACTGTTCATAAATAAAATACCATTGAAAGCATTTGCACCATACAATGCAGAGGAAGCTCCCGGCAGTAATTCTACATTAGCAACATCAATATCAGAAAGTCCTATTAAATTCCCCAAAACAAAGTTTAAGGCCGGAGATGAATTATCCATTCCGTCTACCAGTTGCATGAAACGCGTATTGGCGACAGTTGAAAACCCCCTTGTATTAATCGATTTAAAGGAAATACTACTGGTATTAAAATGCACCTCTTTCAGGTTTTCTAAACCATCATAAAAGGTTGGCGCCGTGGTGTTTTTTATCTGCTGAATTCCCATTCTTTCAATAGTAACCGGAGACTCGATCACTCGTTCTGGTGTTCTTGAAGCAGAAACAACGATCTCATCTAGCTTGTTCTCTTCATCTAAAAGCTTTATGAGTAGTTTTTGACTACTAGAAACAACACTAATTTGTTGAGAAACAAACCCCACACTGGTCACCTCAATTGAATAAGGTGGTTTTTTAGAGGATTGCAATACAAAAGAACCGTCTAGATCCGTAATTGTACCAGAAGCATCTCCAACTATCTTGATGTTGGCTCCAGGAATTGGTTGGTTGTTACTATCAGTAACAGTACCTGAAATTGAGTTTTGAGCAAAGGTTAGACTGCAAAAAAACAATGACAAAAAAAGTAAATACACTCTCATTGGGTTCTATTTTGTTGGTTTAGGAAGCCAAAGTACAAATATTTTTGATATTAATAAAAAATCACCTGTAAAATTTCATATTTATCAGTAATTTTGCCTCATTTGCAGTTATTCTACATTTATATTTTATTTCAAAATGTTAAAATTTAGATTAAAAAATCAAAATTTCACTATGCATGCATATAAAAAATACATTTATCACAAAATTATTATTGATTTTTGGATATATGATAAAAGTGTCAAAAGAGCAAAACATTTATGATTCGTTTGTATTTCGGAAAAAAATTAAAGACAAAAGAAGTACTAATAAAAAAAGCCTCGAAAGTTTTTCTTTCGAGGCTGGCACTACTAAAAAGGATATCAGTAATATCCCTATTATATTTTATTTTATTCTACAGTAACCGACTTTGCTAAATTACGAGGTTGATCTACATTGCATTCCCGCATAACAGCAATATGGTACGACAAGAGCTGTAACGGAATTGTAGTTATCAGCGGCGATAAAGCATCTGAAGTTTCTGGTATTTCGATAACATAATCTGCTAACTCCCTAACTTGAGTATCGCCTTTAGTCACCACTGCTATAATTTTACCACTTCTGGATTTTATTTCTTGTATATTACTTACAATTTTATCGTAATGGCCTTGTTTAGGCGCAATAACGACTACTGGCATGTGTTCATCTATCAGTGCAATTGGTCCATGTTTCATTTCAGCAGCAGGATAACCTTCAGCATGAATATAGGAAATCTCTTTTAGCTTTAAGGCTCCTTCAAGCGCTACAGGAAAGTTATAGCCTCTCCCCAGATAAAGACAATTTGGAGCATCTTTAAACATCGCCGCAATTTCTTTTGCTCTCTCGTTTGTCTCTAAAGCTTCTTTTACTTTTTCAGGTATAATTTCTAATTCCTGTAAATAAGCATGAAAAACAGAATTTGACAATGTCCCTTTGGCTTTAGCCAAACGCAACGCAATCATAGTCAAAACCGTAATTTGAGTGGTAAAAGCCTTGGTCGAAGCAACACCTATCTCAGGTCCGGCATGTGTATAGGCTCCAGCATGTGTTTCTCTAGAAATAGAAGAACCTACCACATTGCATACTCCAAAAACAAATGCCCCGTTTTCTTTGGCTAACTTAATTGCTGCCATTGTATCTGCTGTTTCTCCAGATTGAGAGATGGCGATCACAACATCTTTACTGTTAATTATAGGATTTCTATAACGGAATTCTGATGCATATTCAACTTCAACTGGGATACGGGCAAATTCTTCAAATATATATTCCGCAACTAAACCGGCATGCCAAGAAGTACCGCAAGCAACGATTATAATTCTATCGGCGTTTAAAAATTTTTCTAAATTATCTTCCACACCAGACATTTGAATCAATCCCTGATTAGCATGAAGCCTTCCACGATAAGTATCTTTGATAACACTTGGCTGCTCATAAATTTCTTTCAGCATGAAATGATCATATCCTCCTTTTTCAATTTGCTCCAAATTCATTTGAAGTTCCTGAATATTCGGATTTACTAAAGAATCATCTTTAATTTTTCGGATTTTCATCGGTTTGTGCAACCTGATATTCGCCATTTCACCGTCTTCTAAATAAATAGCATTCGATGTATATTCTATGAATGGGGAAGCATCAGAAGCAATGAAAAACTCTCCTTCTCCAACACCTATAGCCAATGGACTTCCCAGACGGGCAGCCACAATTTCATTTGGATTTTTTTTGTCAAAAACAGCAACTGCATAAGCGCCCACCACTTGGTTTAAAGCGACCTGGACTGCTTTGCCTAATTTTAGATTGTCTTTTTTTTGTACTTCTTCAATTAGATTCACTAACACCTCGGTATCCGTATCTGAATGAAATACATACCCTCTTTTTATCAACTCTGCCTTTAAGGGCGAATAGTTTTCAATAATTCCGTTATGGATTATAGCTAGATCTCCCGAATTAGAAAGATGCGGATGCGAATTTACATCATTAGGAACTCCATGAGTAGCCCAACGTGTGTGTCCTATTCCAATTGTTCCGTTGGTAGTAATGCTAGAAGAAGCTCTCTCCTCCAGATCAGAAACCTTTCCTTTTGTCTTACACAGTTTCAAGTTTTCGCCATCATATAGCATGACACCGGCACTATCATACCCTCTGTACTCAAGCCTTTTTAATCCCTTTATTACAATAGGATAAGCTTCTCTATAACCGATATATCCAACGATTCCACACATAAATTTGACTTAATTTGGTTTTGTATAAAAAATTTCAAGTTTCAATCGTTTATCAACTGGGACGGTAGATTTTGAGCCATATAAAATAGTTCCCAAAGGACTCATAACAGAAGCTTTTGGCGCTCCGGTGATAAAAGAATTAGGAGTTCTCAATTTATGGGAAGGAAATACACTGATGTCTTCGGTAACAACAACACCTAATTTGACATTAGTTGAATCCTTAACATTGATAAGATTTCGTATTTGATTGGTTATTCTAATCTTGTATGTCAACCCTTTTTTGGAAGTAGCATTTACGTTAATATTCCCATCAAAAACTGTTTTTGCTTTTTTGAGATTGGCAGTATTAGACGTTAAGTCCATATAATAATCCACAATAGGCCGATTATTATTAAAATCATATAGATAGATCCTTTTTGGTTCATAACTACCTGACATAGCCTCCGCATCAATATGAAAAACAAGACTTGCTTCATTGATCAACCAGCCACTGTTCCTAATGGCTTCTAACTGACCCGGAGTGTTAAAAAGACTCAATACTGCAACTGATCCTTGACCCCCTTTAAGGTATAATTTCTCGTCTCCTTCCGAAGTATTTCCCGTATTAGGCAAAGCATTATAGGCAAGTCCGCTACTTCCAAAATTGTTTTCTAACAAACTAACACAGTTTCCTGTCAGGTTCATCACTATGGTTTTTTTAACTCGTGTTGGGCTCCCTCCAGTAGTTGAGGCCAAATCTTCATTATATTTTATCGTAATTTTTCCTGCTTTAAAGTCCAACATTGCTAAATTACCAGCACTTCCTGCCACTTTCTCCATTTTAAAGTACAGGCCTCTAAAATAGTCTTTAAAAACATCATTTGTTGTTAATTTCCCCGAAGCAACAGCATCTATTATTCTTGTCTTAAAATAGCCTCTATTTAGACTGATTTGCATTCCTGGAGCCGTTCTTGTTGTGGTAACAGCATTAGTTAAGGAATCCGTAACCGCAACTACATGCTCTGCAGGATTAAAGAAAAAAGCATCGTTTTGTGCTGTATCCACAGCGTCATTTAAACGACTGGATACTTTAACATTATCAAATTCTGTATTTTGGTTTGTAAAATAATTTTGAGCCTGTTGAAAACCACCTACCGGATCCGCATCTCTCATGTAGTAACCCGACTCATAGATGCTAATTTTCATTTTAGCTTTTTCGGCACCATAAATTGAATCTAAGCGATACACATTTCCCGTTGTGGTAGACGAGGAGGTCAATGTGCTAAAATATGGAATTGTCAAGATTACACTTTCTATATAAGGGTTTGCACCTATAGTAGTTATAGGAGTGACCAATGTCAATTGTGTACCATAATTTGCTGTTACTTCGCCAAAATTAGGATTATTAAAAATCCCTAAAGGACTTACCGCAAGATTATTAGATTGTATTGGCCCCGTTTTTTGATTGTAGGCTATTACATCATACGTTTCTTTTTCCAGGTTAAAATTATTTTCACCTATTAAACCCGCTCCAATTTCATTATAATCTTTATCACAAGAATATAAAAAAGCAATACTTGCCACTACCAGAATTTTCTTAAAGAAAGAATTATTGTACATATTTAATAAAAAAGTTTAATTTAAAGAACCTCGTTTCTGTAGAAATTAGTATAAGCTTCCGCGAATGCATCTTTCGGGACGAAAGATAAAAAAGGTTTTCCTGAAGATTCTATAAATTTTGTTAAACTTGAAGACAGGTTTTCCGAGGCAATAATCACAGCGTCAGAATGTTTTATCGTGGCCTTAATAATATTTTCATAATCCGGGATTTCAAGATCAGCAATATCTTCTTTAGGTATACCATCAAATTTTACTTTATTAATCATTCCAGCATCTAAAGTTCCTTCAAAAGACTGACTGTAAACCGATGTAACGATTTTTGTCTCTGAAAACAATGCTTCATTTTTATAATAATGTTTCATGTAAATGGGCAACATTGCCGCCATCCAGCCATGAACATGAATAATATCTGGCACCCAATTGAGTTTTTTCACGGTTTCTACCACTCCTTTTGCAAAGAAAATAGCACGCTCATCGTTATCCGGATACATCACGCCTTCTTCATCTGCAAAAGTCGCTTTGCGCTTGAAATATTCATCATTATCAATAAAATACACTTGTATTCGTTCCTTTGGTATAGATGCCACTTTAATAATCAAAGGCATATCCAAGTCATTCACTACCAAATTCATGCCCGAAAGTCTGATAACTTCGTGCAACTGATGTCTTCTCTCGTTAATATTTCCATACCTTGGCATAAAAATTCTTATCTGTCCGCCTTGATCATTAATCATTTTTGGAACGTCATAAGACATTAAAGAAACCTCGTTTTCAGCGAGATAAGGCACCACTTCAGATGATACGTATAATATCCTCTTATCTTTCATATTATAATTTACTTAATTTATTGGCAATAAAAACAGTGCAAAATTACAATAATTTATGCAGTTATTAACTAAAATAGTAAGTTTGCATTTAATTTTAATAATACAGTCATGCCTATTTTCTACGGAAAAGCATCTTTAATGAACTATTTGAAACCTATAAAAGCACTTCACTCCACCATTGGATTTGTTCCAACTATGGGTGCTTTACACCAAGGTCATCTGGCATTAATGCAAAAATCATTGTTGGAAAATGAGAATACGGTAGTGAGTATTTTTGTCAATCCTACTCAATTCAACAATTCCGAAGATCTGGCAAAATACCCAAGAACATTTGATGAAGACGTAAAAAAACTTACGGCTTTGAATCCAAATATCATTTTATACGCCCCTGAGGTGGTCGATATTTATGATGGAACACCCCTTGCTGAACATTTTGATTTTGATGGACTTGAAAATCAAATGGAAGGCAAGTTCAGACCCGGGCATTTTAATGGTGTCGGTACAATTGTAAAACGTCTTTTTGAGATTGTTCAACCTACAAAAGCCTATTTTGGGGAAAAAGATTTTCAGCAATTGCAAATCGTAAAAAAAATGGTAGCTAAAAACCATTTAAACATAACCATAATTGGCTGCCCCATTTTTAGAGAGCCTAACAATCTGGCCATGAGTTCCAGAAATGAGCGTTTATCAGCTCTGGAAAGAGCCGAAGCAGCTATCATCTACAAAATATTAACTTCTGTAAAAGCCCAATTTTTTACAAAAAGTACCGCAGAAATTTCAGAATGGGTTCAAAAATCATTCCGGAACAATCCTACTTTTGTACTGGAATATTTCGTTATTGCTGATGAAGCAACCCTGCTTCCGTGTACCCGAAAATATAAAAATAAAAAATACCGTGCCTTTATTGTTGTAATAGTCAACAATATTCGTTTGATTGACACCATTTCATTAAATTAATTTACTTTTGTAGCATGCAAATTCAAGTTTTAAAATCAAAAATTCACCGCGTTAAAGTAACGGGAGCCGATCTGAATTATATCGGAAGTATTACCATTGACGAAACGTTACTGGATGCTTCTAACATCATTGAGGGGGAGAAAGTGTCTATTGTAAACATCAATAATGGTGAACGTTTTGAAACCTACGCCATCAAAGGCGAAAGAAATTCAGGAACCATAACCCTCAACGGACCTGCGGCCAGAAAAGTGCAAAAAGACGACATCATCATCATCATCTCATACGCAACAATGGAATTTGAAGAAGCCAAAACCTTCAAGCCTTGGGTTGTTTTTCCCAATGAAAAAGACAATTCTTTGACCTAAAACATTCCATTCTAAAACGGCTCTTTATGGTATCGTTTATGATACGCAAAAGGCCCTTGTCACTTCCAGCCACTGATGCTCTATTTTTTAAATAAGAAAAATAAAAGCAACAGTGGCTAATTTTTTATAATGTAGTATATTGCTTCTCCTAGTGAGCGTGAAATACCCGTACTTTAACCAAACGGTTGCTACTAGAAAAACAGGATGCTATGAAAAGCCAAATACCAAAAAAATAATGTCAAAAGTAAAAACAACTTTTTTTTGCCAAAACTGTAGCGCACAATATGCCAAATGGCAAGGACAATGCAATTCCTGTAAAGAATGGAATACAATAGCAGAAGAAATTATACAGAAACAAGAAAAAACAGCTTGGAAAAGCGAAACTACTTCTAGCAGTAAAGCACCAAAACCGTTACGAATAAACGAAATTGATTCTGCTCAGGAAATCCGAATGGACACGACAGATGGCGAACTAAATCGCGTTCTGGGTGGCGGAATCGTTCCCGGCTCCTTGATCCTTTTAGGTGGTGAACCCGGCATAGGAAAAAGCACACTGTTGCTCCAAATCTCTTTAAAATTACCGTATAAAACTTTATATGTTTCAGGCGAGGAAAGTCAGAAACAAATAAAAATGCGTGCCGAAAGAATCACGCCCAGCGGTGACAATTGCTATATTCTTACCGAAACCAAAACCCAAAACATCTTCAAGCAAATTGAAGCCATACAACCGGAAATCGTGATTATCGATTCCATTCAAACCTTGCATACGGATTATATCGAATCCACTCCCGGCAGTATTTCTCAAATACGGGAAACCACTGCCGAACTAATCAAATTTGCCAAAGAAACTAATATTCCAGTGATTCTGATTGGTCATATCACCAAAGACGGTAACATTGCCGGACCAAAAATCCTAGAACACATGGTGGACACAGTTTTGCAGTTTGAAGGTGACCGAAATCACGTATATCGCATTTTACGTTCGTTAAAAAACCGTTTCGGATCCACTGCTGAAATTGGTATTTATGAAATGCTGGGCAATGGTTTACGCGAAGTTTCGAATCCATCCGAAATACTGATTTCGCATAAAGACGAGGAATTATCGGGAACAGCAATTGCTTCAACTTTAGAAGGCATGCGCCCGTTGATGATTGAAATTCAAGCCTTGGTAAGCACCGCCGTTTATGGAACGCCACAACGCAGCACGACGGGGTATAACGCCAAAAGACTTAATATGATTCTAGCCGTTTTAGAGAAAAGAGCCGGTTTTAGGCTTGGCGCCAAAGACGTTTTCCTGAACATAACCGGAGGAATTTCAGTAGATGATCCGGCGATAGATTTGGCTGTAGTTGCCGCCATTTTGTCCTCGAATGAAGATATAGCAGTCAATAAAGATTTTTGCTTTGCCGGCGAAGTGGGACTTTCCGGTGAAATACGTCCGGTAAACCGTGTAGACCAACGCATTCAGGAAGCGGAAAAATTAGGTTTTTCGACCATTTTTGTTTCTAAATACAATAAAATTGCATTGAAAAATACCGGAATTAACATTCGATTAGTAGCCAAAATTGAAGATGTGGCGAGTGAGTTGTTTGGATGATATTTGTTGACAAATCTAAAATAACGTTTCTCTTATACATTTAGTGTTGCAACTAATTGTGATTGTTTGGTTTACGACGCAGAAGTTGTAGTCTTGATTTGTTTTCAAATACTCTAAGGGCACGGATTGCAAATCCGTTATCGGGATATAAAAAACCGAAATCCAATTACTAATGGCACTGCTGCCGCTAATATCAAAAACTACAACGCAGAAATGTTGTAGTTTTTTTATGTCCTAAAATGGAATAGTATTAATTTTATCCAATCAAAACTATAAAGAAAATTATAAAAAACTCAGCTTTAGTATTATTTTCCTTTTCTTTATGAATAATATTATAAACGCCTTGTATTTTAGATTCTTTTATTTTTAAAACTGTTTATGAAAACCAAAAAACAAAACATAATTCTAGCAACAAAAATACTTTTTGTATTGTTTACCACTATAATTATTGCTTTTTACCTCTTTCGTGATGCCGTTTTACAGCAAACCATTGCAAAAGTTTCCCATGAAATGAAAATGGATTACAACAGTACTTTTACGATAAAAAAAGCTTCTTTTGAAGGATTGTCCGGTCTAAATCTTACTGAAATCATTTTGGTTCCAAAAAATGCCGATACGCTTTTTAAAATTAAAAAATTAAAAACCAGCGTTAATTTGTGGCATTTGATAACCGGCGACCTACAACTTGGTACTTTAGAGGTTCAGAATGGTTTTATTCAATTAGTGAAAAAAGGGAAAAAGGGAAATTACGATGCTTTTTTAAAGAGTGACAATCAAACACCAGTACAAAATGAGAAAAGAGATTACGCTCAATTTGCCTACAGAATCATCTCAAAAGTACTAAATTTAGTTCCAACTGATATGATTCTGAACAATCTTTCGATCCGAATTAACGATAACGAAAAAAAAACAAACATCAATTTCCAAAAATTGCGATTGGTCAACAAGCAACTTGAAACTGCTATTCAAGTGCAAACCAACACCTTTACTCAGCACTGGAAAATTAAAGGATTTGCCGATCCCAGAAATAAAAAAGCCGATATTAGATTCGTTAATATCGACACCGGTGCCATCAAAATGCCGTATTTAGACGAGCGGTTCAACCTAAAATCAAGCTTTGACTCCATTCGTTTGAATATTCAAAACATAGATAAAGACGGTGATGAATTGCATATCGATGGGTTTATGGCTATTGCTAATTTAAAACTCAACCATCCTAAAATCGCCAGCAAAGATGTATTGCTAAAAAACGCCAAATTTGACTACCGTTTTCTTTTGGGTTCTGATTTTATTTCGATTGACAGCACCTCAACAGTTCAGTTAAACAAGATAAAATTTCATCCTTATGTGGCTTATGAAACTGAAAAAGACACGATTTATAAACTCAAAGTGAATATTCCAAAAATGAACGCGCAGGATTTTATCACTTCGCTTCCAGACGGTTTATTTGCCAATTTTCAAGGCATGAAAGCCAGTGGTACTTTTGATTACAAATTGGACTTTGCATTCAACCAAAACAAACCCAATCAACTGGTTTTTGACAGCAAACTAAAAAAAGAAAATCTAAAAATTACAAAATACGGTGAAGCCAACCTGAACAAACTCAATGGCGAATTTGTGTATCGCGCACTTATAAAGAACGTGTTGCAACGTCCGGTTTTAGTGGGCTCTGCTAATCCAAATTTCACGCCACTGGACCAAATTTCACCCTATTTACGAAAGTCGGTTTTGACAACGGAAGATCCTTCTTTCTTTTCGCATCGTGGTTTTATCAGCGAAGCTTTCAAACAATCCATCATCAAAAACATAAAAACTAAAAAGTTTTCCCGCGGCGCCAGTACCATCAGCATGCAATTAGTGAAAAATGTTTTTCTGAGTCGGGAAAAAACTGTTTCCCGTAAACTGGAAGAAATTTTATTGGTTTATATTCTGGAAAACAACCGGATTGTAAGCAAGGAACGCATGCTCGAAGTGTATTTAAATATTATCGAATGGGGTCCAAATGTATATGGAATTGGCGAAGCAAGTCAGTTTTACTTTCAAAAAACGCCTTTGGAATTATCGCTGAACGAATGCTTGTATCTTGCCAGAATCATTCCAAGTCCTAAGAAATTCATGTATCAGTTTAACGATCAAGGGATGTTGAAAGATTTTGCTGTAAAACAAGAGTTGTTCTTAACCAATATTATGTTTCGAAGAGGGCTTTTGACTCCTGAAGACACGATTTACAAGTCCTTACCAATATTGATTTCAGGACCTGCAAAATCTTTTATCAAATTCAAAATACAAGATTCAACACAAATAAAAGTGGATTCTTTATCGGTTGACGATGAATTTGATCTGTAATATTGAAAACAACCCTGTCCAATTTCAAAAATCAGACAGGGTTGTTTCATTTAAGGTGCCGGATCCGGAATCACGGCTTGCACTTCATCAATCGCTTTTAAGATTTCATCCGAAAGTGACACTTGAATGGTATCAATATTTTCTTTTAATTGTTCCAATGTGGTTGCGCCAATAATCGTGCTGGTTACAAACAGCTGTTGGGCTATAAATGCCAACGACAATTCCGTCAAGGTCAATCCGTTTTTCTTAGCGATTTCCTGATATAGCCGCGTGGCTTCAGTGGATTGTGGACTGCTATATCTGGAATACTGCGGAAACAATTTGATTCTGGCATTTGGATGCGCTTCGCCAGTAAGGAATTTACCGGACAAAACGCCAAAAGCCATTGGAGAATAAGCCAATAAACCAACATTTTCTCTCAGGCAAATTTCAGCGGACCCGTTTTCAAAAAGTCGGTTCAATAACGAATACGGATTTTGAATCGTCTTTATTCTTGGCAGATTATTGTATTTGCTTTCCTCCAGAAAACGCATAATTCCCCAAGGATTTTCATTTGAAAGACCTATGTGATTTATTTTTCCTTCCTTGACAAAACCGTCTAATGCTTCCAGCACATTATGAATATTATCTTCCCAAGCATCGTCTTGCACTTTGAAACCGCGTTGTCCAAAATAATTGGTTTTACGTTCCGGCCAATGCAATTGGTACACATCCAGATAATCAGTTTGCAGGCGTTGCAAACTACTGTCCAATGCAAACTTGATACTGGCGGGCGAAAAATCTAATTTTTCTCTCATGTAGCCAAAATTAGGATTGGGTCCGGCAATTTTGGAGGCCAAAACAATTTCTTCTCTTTTCCCTGTTTTCTTGAACCAGGTTCCAAGGATTTTCTCTGTACTTCCATAGGTTTCCTGACGCCCCGGAATAGAATACATTTCGGCAGTATCAAAGAAATTGACTCCATTTTCAAAAGCATAATCCATTTGTGCGTGACCATCAGCTTCTGTGTTTTGTTGCCCAAAAGTCATGGTTCCAAGGCAAATTTTGCTGACTTTTATATCAGTATTTGGTAATGTTGTATATTTCATATTTAAGGAAATTGTATTTTATTTTCGAAAACAAAGATAAAATTAGTTTGCGGTTACGATTTAGTGTTAACAGAAAATTGACAAAAGTTTACAGGATGTTAAAAAAATAACCGCGAATTCGCAAATTAAAAGCCCTTGAAACGAAAGATAAAATTAGCGAATTAGCGGTTAAGAAAAGGTTCCTTTTTTAAATCATTAAGAGATTAAGTTTCATTAAGAATTCACGCATAATTTTCTTAATTCCTTAATGGTTAAACTTATAAAACTGGAGATTATTTTATAAAATATCCCGTAGAGAACAAAAAAAGGTTCAAAGCATACACTCTGAACCTTTCTATACTTTAACCTTTAAACCTTAATTTATTTCATTCAGCATTTCGGCAATTTCATCTAATCTTGGGGTAAGAATGATTTCGATTCTGCGGTTCTTCGCTTTTCCGTCAGCAGTTGCATTGCTGGCTAGCGGAGAGAACTCTCCTCGTCCTGCGGCGGTAAGACTTTGTTTGTTGATTTTTGAGTTTTCGCTCAAAATAGCTACGATTGCGGTGGCTCTTTTGGTTGATAAATCCCAGTTATCCGCAATTGGTCCAGAAGCTGAAAAAGCATCATCATCCGTATGTCCTTCAATAAGAACGGAGATTTCAGGATTGTCTCCTAAAACTTTACCTAATTCTACTACTGCCTTTTTCCCTTCGGAACCTACTGACCAACTTCCGGAATTGAAGAGCAGTTTGTTCTCCATGGATACGTATACTTTTCCATTTTTTTGTTCGACAGTCAATCCTTTTCCTTCAAAACTATTCAAAGCATTAGAGAGTGTTTCTTTTAGTTTTTTCATGTTGGCTTCTTTGGCGGCGATCAAGTCTTCTAATTCTTGCAAACGCTGGGCACTTTTGCTCAAACGCTCTTGTTCTACTGCCAACGCTTTTGCTTTCTCATCCAATTGGCCTAGTAAATCACGATTTTTATTCATGTTACTTTGTAAAGCCTCTCCGCTGTTTTTCTCTAAAGCGGCATAGGAATCCTGCAGGACTTCGAGTTTGTTTTGAGCAGCAGCATAATCTGCTTTCAATTTATCAAGTGCTGCTTTAGAAGCACTCAAGTCAGAAGTTAAAGCAGTTCTATCTAAATCCAATTGGTTTTTAGTTTTCAGCAAATCTTCATTTTCGTCCGTTAGGCTTCGGTTTTCCTTTTTGGAATCCGCATACTTGCTTTCTAAGTCATTGTATATTTTTTTTGACACGCAGGATGTTGAAAGTGCCAATACGAGTAATCCTAAGGAAAAATTTTTAATCATTTTAATGGTGTTTATATCGTTTTTATTGTTGTTTTGAAATCAAAAATTTGAATTGCATTCGGATACCCTAGCCCCGATAGAAGTGAAAATCCTTTTCTCTCGTTTTTTAACGAGAGAAAAGATTGTAACGGATAGCGGGAAATAGCTCCTCCTTTGGCTGCGCTAAAGATGATTACTCTAATTCTACCAAGACCGGGCAATGATCTGAATGTACGGCATCTGATAAAATAACGGCTCTTTTGAGTTTATGTTTCAAAGAATTGGCAACTAAATTATAATCGATGCGCCACCCTTTGTTATTCCCTCTGGCTCCAGCGCGGTAACTCCACCAGGAATACTGGTGCGGTTCACTGTTGAAATGGCGAAAACTATCGACAAATCCGGACTTTATAAATCCGTCAAGCCAGGTTCTTTCATGGGGTAAAAATCCGGAAACGGTCTTGTTTCTAATTGGGTCATGAATGTCAATTGCCTCATGGCAAATGTTGTAATCGCCACAGATAATCAAGTTTGGCGTTTCTTTTTTGAGTTCATCAATATAATTCTTAAAATCATCCATAAACATGAATTTATGGTCGAGTCGCTCCATATTTGTCCCAGATGGCAGGTACAAACTCATCACGGAAAAATCATCAAAATCAGCCCGAAGATTTCTTCCTTCAAAATCCATGTGGTGAATTCCGGTTCCGTGGACCACATTATTAGGTTTGATCTTTGAAAGAATCGCTACGCCGCTGTACCCTTTTTTAGTGGCTGAATAATAATATTGATACGGATACCCTGCCTTTGCAATAGCCTCCACAGGAATTTGATCCTCAGTGGCTTTGATTTCCTGTAGGCAAATAATGTCGGGATTTGCCTGTTGCAGCCAATCGATAAATCCTTTTGAAATTGCGGCTCTAATTCCGTTGACGTTGTATGAAATAATTCTCATAAAGTGTGTATTTGAATTTCTGTAGAAATAAATAATTCCCAAATGGTATTAGAAATGCATTTTTAGAATCTGTCAGAAAAAATCATGGTGTGTATATAACGATTTCAAATGTAATAAAAAAGTACAAGTTTGACTCAGAAAAATAGAGAAAATGGAGTTTTTTGCTATCTTTGTTTCTTGCTTTAAAAGAAAAAAATTCATGGGTTTAGTAACCGCCAAAGAAGTTGCAAAAGCAATAAATGCTGATAAGTATGGAGTTCTAGGTACCTTCTCAGGATGGATGCTTATGAAGGTGCTAAAGATTTCTACCTTAAACAAAATGTACGACAGAAATAAGCATTTGAAAGATGTTAATTTCCTGAATGGAATATTAGATGATTTACAAATAAAATTTGAAATTCCGGAAGAGGATTTAAAGCGCCTGCCAAAAGAAGGAGCTTACATCACGATTTCAAACCATCCACTGGGAGGAATTGACGGGGTTTTATTATTGAAATTAATGCTGGAGAGAGAACCCAATTTCAAGATTATTGCTAATTTTCTTTTACACCGAATTAAGCCGCTCAAAAAATACATCATGCCTGTGAATCCTTTTGAAAATCATAAGGATGCTAAATCAAGCGTGGTGGGAATCAAGGAAACACTGCGTCATTTAAGCGATGGAAAACCCTTAGGCATGTTTCCCGCAGGCGAAGTCTCTACCTATAAAGATGGTAAGTTAATGGTAGATAAGCCTTGGGAAGAAGGAGCTATCAAAGTAATTAGAAAAGCGCAGGTGCCTGTGGTTCCTATTTATTTTCATGCTAAAAACAGTCGATTATTTTATTTGCTTTCTAAAATAAGCGGGACTTTTAGAACGGCAAAACTGCCTTCGGAAGTCTTTAGCCAGAAACGCCGTGTGATCAAAGTGCGTATTGGTAAACCAATTTCCGTAAGCGAACAAAATGAGCACAAGACTTTAGAGGAATACTCTGAGTTTTTAAGAAAAAAAACGTACATGTTGGCCAATCCTTTTGAGAAAGAAATTCCTTTTTTGCCAACGCCTACTTTAAAAATTCCTAAAAGCCCAAAGACAATTGTCACTGCTGCCAACAGCGAAAAGATGATTGCCGAAGTTGATGCCGCCAGAAATAGCGATTGCCGACTTTTACAAAGTAAAAATTATGAGGTTTTCTTTTCTGAAGCCACTAAAATTCCAAATATCCTGCATGAAATAGGACGTCTTAGAGAAATCACTTTCAGAGAAGTAGGCGAAGGAACCAATGAGTCTATTGATTTAGACAAGCACGATAAATATTATCATCACTTGTTTTTATGGGATAATGAAGCCCATAAGATTGCCGGTGCGTACCGAATGGGATTGGGTTCAGAAATTTATCCGAAGTATGGAATCAATGGATTCTACCTCAACGATCTGTTTAGGTTTGAGCCCGAATTACATGATATGATGCACAAATCTATCGAAATGGGACGCGCTTTTATCATCAAAGAGTACCAACAAAAACCAATGCCGCTTTTCCTGCTTTGGAAAGGAATTATGCATACCACCTTACGCTATCCCGAACATAAATTTTTATTGGGAGGCGTGAGTATCAGTAATCAATTTTCAGATTTTTCTAAATCCTTAATGATTGAATTTATGAAATCCAATTATTATGATCCGTACATTGCGCAATACATTCATCCCAAAAAAGCGTATAAAGTAAAATTAAAAGATGCCGATAAGGATTTTATTTTTAACGAAACCGAATCGGATTTGAATAAGTTTGATAAAATTATCGACGAGCTGGAACCGGGAAGTTTGCGTTTGCCGGTTTTAATCAAAAAATACATCAAACAAAATGCAAAAGTGGTCGCATTTAATGTGGATCCGTTGTTTAATAATGCCGTAGACGGATTGATGTACATCAGGATTGCAGACATTCCGGAAAGTACCATGAAGCCCGTAATGGAAGAATTCCAGAAAGAATTGGAGCGGAAACTGAGCGAGAAAGAAGATTAATTTCAGAATTACATTAAATAAGTAAGTCGAAAGTTTAAAAGTCGTAAAGTCAAAAGAATTAACTTTAAGTAAAACAACTTTAAATCAGATTGTTACATAATTTTATCCTGATTTTAAAATACGACATTATACTATGGTTATTACTTAGTTGCTAGAAATTTTACAAATCAGCACAAAATTAATTCGTGGCAATTAGTGAAATTTGTGGTAGAAAAATACCCCCAAATAGTGTCTGACTTTTTGGGGACAGTCTAAAACCGGGATTTTTTTATGTTTTAAAACCAAGCCTTTTTACCTACTTGATACATTTGGTAAAACTCCTCGTCAGATTTTGTCAAATAAATTATTCCTTCGATAATACCTAAAATGTATGTCACCGTTCCGCAGGTAAAAAGACTAATTACCAACCATATTATCCCTTCAGTAGTATACCCCAATAGGAATTTATGAATCGCAAGAGGACCTAAAAGTATCGCTAAAATTCCGGCAGGCAGCTTTTTATTGTTTTGACGAACTGGCAGCGGATTATTCCAATTTTCAATCTTCGAATTTTGCATAAATAATTTGTATTAGATTGTTTTTCAATGGTTAAAAATATAAAAATTATTGAAACACTCTACCAATTGGTTCAAAAATTCGGTTTTATTTCCTCCACTATTCAAAACCCATCCGAATTTTCTAGGGTTACAAACCTCCATAACACCCACAATTATTACACCTTCATCTGATAATTTTGCAATAAACGTTCTAAATCATCAACTGTAAAATTTTGCACGAACCGTTTTCGCTTGGCTTAAAATGATTGGTACCATCCATAAACGGCTGCCATTGGATAGAACAGTCCTTCCCTATTTTGTCTTTCCACCAAAAAGTAAAACGATCCGAATTGGTTTTTAAACCAATATGTTATATTCGCAACAAGCGACGAGTTTTAGGGATTTTTACTTTAAAGAAGAAACTCCAATTCCCGTATTGCGCTGCTACGGCACGACAAATTTTACCTAACTAAGATACTTTGCTTTTATTTTATCAACGATCACTTGTGCCAATCGTTCATGGCTTTCGAAAGTCCAACCGGCAATATGTGGCGTCAGAATTGCGTTTTTGGCTTTCAACAAATACTGAAAAGCCTCTGGTGTGTTTTTATCGTTAAAAAGGGTTTCAAAAGACAACTTCTCATATTCCAGAACATCTAAACCTGCTCCGAGAATTTTCCCGGATTGCATGGCAGTAACCAAATCAGCAGTGACAATATTCTTGCCTCGAGAGGTATTTATAATCCAAAAAGGCTTAAGAAATCCATTGATAAAATCAGCATTCACCATTTTATTTGTTTCGGAAGTCCATGGAATATGCAAACTCACTACATCTACTTTTTGCTGAAATTCTGCTAAGGAAACCTGCTTCGCATTAGCATCACCCACATTTTCCTGAATGTCATAACACAAGACTTCGACATCAAAACCACGGAGTTTTTTGGCAAATGATTTTCCCATGTTTCCGTACCCGATAATTCCAACGGTTTTACCGTCAAGTTCCTGACCGCGATTGCTTTCCCGGTTCCAATGGCCTGCTCGTATCTCGCTGTCAGCTTGATTCAATTTATTAAAAATGGATAAGATCATACCCAAGGTGTGTTCAGCAACAGCGTTTCTATTTCCTTCTGGAGCGGCAATAAGTGTAATGTTTTTAGATTCTGCATGCTCGCAATCAATGCTTTCCAGTCCGGCTCCAACGCGAGCGATGAATTGCAAATTAGTAGCTTTGTCCAAGAATGTTTTGTCAATCTTGAAACGGCTTCGAATCACAACTCCTTGATAATCCTGAATTTTAGCTTCGATTTCTTCTTTTGAAGAAGTAAAATCACTGTGATTGATAAATCCGGATTTTTGCAATTCATTCCACAGTAAGGAATGATTGCTGTCGATATGAAGTATTTTGATGGTCATAATTGCTTTGTTTTTGCTACATCAAAGAAACAAAAAAATTACGGTTTATACTTTTAAGAACGGAAATTAGCTTTCAAAAGCTTAAATTTGCAGAATTCCTATTCATCATTTATACTATTAATTATAGAAAAAGAAAAACAACAAATGAGATTAACAAAAACATTCAAAGCCTTTTTTGAAAACGAAAAAGCGGGAGGTCTTTTATTACTCCTAGTTACGATACTCTCTCTTCTATTTGCTAATTCCCCTTTTCAAACTGACTATATTGCCTTTTGGGAAACCAATGTCGGCAACCATTCGATCACCCACTGGATCAATGACGGACTGATGACTATCTTCTTTCTTTTGATTGGTTTAGAGCTAGAACGGGAGATCTACAAAGGAGAATTGTCAAGTATTAGAAATGCCACTTTACCTGTTTTTGGTGCTTTAGGCGGGATGATTGTTCCGGCGGGAATTTTTTTACTGCTCAATTTTGGAACTCCCACACAAAATGGTGCCGGTATTCCTATGGCTACTGACATTGCCTTTGCAATTGGAGTTTTATCGCTTTTAGGAAATCGGGTTCCTACCTCGCTGAAAGTATTCCTTACTGCCCTTGCTGTAATTGACGACTTAGGGGCTATTTTGGTAATTGCTGTTTTTTATACAAAAACAATTGCTTTTACCAATCTGTTTATTGCTTTTGCCATTATGGGTGGTTTATTTATCCTGAACAAAAGAAAGGTTCACAACCTTATCCCCTATTTAATTGGGGGTGCTGCTATGTGGTATTTTATGCTGAATTCAGGTGTTCACGCCACAATTACCGGAGTGTTATTGGCTTTTGTCATTCCGTTTGGAGACGGAGGCAAGAAAACATCATCTTATAAATTACAGCATTTTTTGCACAAACCGGTTGCATTTTTGATTCTGCCGCTCTTTGCCATCGCCAATACCAGTATTGCCATTGGTTCTGATTGGTCAGAAGGATTGAATCATACCAATACAATTGGGATCATGCTGGGACTTGTGGTGGGAAAACCTCTTGGAATTTGGCTTTTCTCCTTTTTAGGAGTGAGTTTAGGCATTTGCACGTTGCCCAAAGATTTAAATTGGAAAAAAATAATTGGGGCAGGAATGCTTGGTGGAATTGGGTTCACCATGTCCATTTTCATTACCCTTCTTGCTTTCAAAGAAAGTGGTAAAGAGGTTATTACATACTCTAAAATTGCCATTCTGATTGCTTCTTTTGTTGCTGGTCTGACGGGTTTCTTCTGGTTGAAATATACCTTAAGAAAACAATCTAAAAAGAAGAAAACAGCACTAGTATAAAACATATTGTGATCCTAAAAAGCCTTGTTTAAGCAATTAAACGAGGCTTTTTTATGTTCAATAATTGCTTCTATTTTGAATAACTTATCGCAAAACTATTTTTAAAATCTCTTTTTTTAATAAATAAATAAAGCATGAATGGAATAATCATCACAGGAGAAAATTTTTGAAGTACTGCAAATTGAATAACCAAACCGGTTACCACCATTCCGGTCAGTATTCCGAATCCAAGATTGTACGTAAGACTGGGATTTATGCTCAGTACTTTCGTTTCTCCCGCCTTTAGCACTATCTCTTCTGTTTGAAAAGAAGTTCCATCACCAATTTCTATGGTATGTTTTCCGGGCAAAACACGGTATTCTTTCCGGTTGTTGCTGTAGTTCATTTCACACTCCGTTTTGCTATCAATACGTACTACATAGCGATTGGCTTCATTGTAAATACCACTGCTTTTAGACATTCTGAAAACAATTGTGCTCTGATTCATGTTTGATTTTTTACGGTTTACTATGCAGAAAAATTGTTCTTTAATTATTTACTGCGATTTCTGTTTACTTATTCGTCCAATAATCTACTACGGTAACTTTATCTGGTGCCGGACTCAAAACAGCCACAAAAGCTTTGTGATCCGGATGAATTAAATATGCATCTCTGTCCGCTTCGCTGGTGAAAGTCAACACAAAACAATGGGTCAAACCATTATTCAGGTTTTCAGGACTGTTATTAATTCCCCATTCATACGCTTTGATCAATTTGATTTTATGTTCTAAGTTCCCAAAAGCAGTGACCACTTTTTCAATTGCCACCGCATCTGTACCAGGTTTCCAACCAAACATCACTACATGTTTAAGGATTTGTTTTTGTTCGTCTTTTTGCGCATTCACAGTATAACTTGAAATTAAAATAAGGATTAATAGGAGTAGTTTTTTCATGGTTGTTTTTTTCAAATATAAGATTTATTTGAGTGTTAATACAAATATGAAATGTCAATATTCATCCCTTTTAAGAAAAAAATTGCGCAAAGTCGGAGACGTTTGCGCAGCATAATTAACGAAAAAATTACAAAACTATACGCCTACCCCTTGATTTGTTTCAATGACGTCTTAATACCTCGTATCAGGGACGAACTGAATCCGTGCATTTCCATTTCGTTCAATCCGGCTATTGTACAGCCTTGTGGCGTGGTGACACGGTCAATTAATTGTTCCGGGTGTACTTTTTCTTCTAGTAGCATTTCGGCAGCACCTTTTACCGTTTGTGCCGAGATGGCTAAGGCGGTCTGCCAGTCAAATCCTATTTCGATACCGGCTTGCATTGAGGCCCGAATGTAGCGCAAGGCAAAAGCGGTTCCGCTGGCCGCCAAAACGGTTGCAGCATCCATTAATTTTTCGTCAATAATAGGAGCGGTTCCCAAATTCTGAAAAAGGGAAACAACATCTTGTGCCTGCTCTTTGTCTTTTTCATTAAACGCAATACAGGTGGCTGAGGCGCCAAACTGTGCCGCGATATTGGGCATGATTCGGATGGCACTATTAGCCGTACCGATTTTGTTTTGCAGATTTTCTATCGACAATCCACTCACTGCCGAGGCGATGATTTTATTAGAAATTACGGGAAGAATTTCGGCCAAAACAGTGTCTACTTGGTATGGTTTGATGGTCAAAATAATGACATCGGCTTCCTGAATCTGATGCATATTATTGGTAGAAACTGTTGCTCCTAATTTTTCAAGATACAGAATGCTGGAGGTGTTTCTTCGGGTTATGGTAACTTGGTCATCTGGCGAAAATTTTGATAATCCTAATGCGATAGAAACTCCTAAGTTTCCTCCGCCAATAATGTGTACTTTCATGCTGGTTGTGGTTTTTCCTCTCCCCTCCAGAAGCTTTGGGACTTTCCAAAAGAAAGCAAGCCGTCTGGAAAAAGTGTTGGTTGTATAGTTATAGATGTATTCGTTTGTTGTTGTATTTCCTATCTATTCTCTTTGTTCTCTATTCTTTTTCTCTTCTCTTACTTCTATCTTAAAACCCTAAAATCATTTTTGCTATCGAAAAATAAATCAAAATGCCACAAATATCATTACTGGTTGTAATAAACGGACCAGTTGCCAATGCGGGATCAATACCAAATTTATCCAGCAATAACGGGATAAAAGTCCCTATTAATGAAGCAATAATAATTACTGAAATTAATGCTACGCAGATAATAACGCCAATTATCATTTCAACATCCAATAGAAAATGACTTCCTAAAAATAATATTGTAGCCAGAATCAATCCATTTAATAAACTTAGGGAGACTTCCTTAACTAATCTATTAAATAGCGATCCGCTCAACGTATTATTAGCCAAACCCTGTACAATAATTGCCGAGGATTGTACACCGACATTTCCTGCCATCGCAGCAATAAGGGGCGTGAAAAAGAATAAATTACCATGTTGCAGCATTGCGCCTTCAAACAATCCCAACACTTTTACGGAGATAAAACCGCCTAAAAGAGCCAAAACTAACCAAGGCAACCGTGCTTTTGTATGTTCAAATATGCTGTCATCTGCCTCAACATCTTGCGAGATACCTGCAGCCAACTGGTAATCCTGATCGGCTTCATCCTTGATTACATCCACAATGTCATCAATAGTGATTCGACCCACTAACCTTCCTAATTCATCTACAACAGGAATAGCTTCTAAATCATATTTCTGCATAATTCGGGCTACCTCAACATCTTCTGTATCTACTTTTACGGAGTTTAATTTCCGGATGTACACATCATTAATTGGGGTTCTGGAAGAAGTGGTCAATAAATCCTTGAGGGATAAACGCCCTTTCAATCGGTCTTCATCATCCACCACATAAATCGAATGGACTCTGGAGATATTTTCGGCCTGAATGCGCATTTCTTTGACACAGGTAAGCACATTCCAATTTTCATTGACTTTTACCAATTCCTTGTGCATGATTCCACCGGCGGTATCTTCGTCATAGCGCAATAAGTCAACAATATCTTTGGCATGTTCTACATCCTGAAGTTCTGATATTACTTCGGCTTTCAAATCTTGTGAAAGCTCCGCTATAATATCAGCTGCATCATTGGTTTCCAGCTCATCTAACTCTTCTGCAATTTCTTTTGGCGAAAGCCTGCTTAATATATTTTCCCGCAAATCATCTTCTAGTTCCAGAAGAATTTCAGCAGTTTTTTCACTGTCTAATACTTTAAAAATATAGGTCGCTTCATTAAAATCAAGCTCATCGAGAATTTCAGCAATATCAGCATGGTGCATATCATTCAATAATACTTCCAGTTGCTGGTCGTTTTTGTTTTGAATGAGTTGCTCTAATTCCTGAATTAATCCTTTGCTGATTTTAAACTCCATCGGCTTCTATTTTTTGGGTGAGTGCTATAAACTGTGCTACATTTAATTGTTCTGGTCGAAGGTTGAAAATTTCATCCTCTCTCAAACTATCCGACAAATTTAAGGTTTTTAAACTATTTCGTAACGTTTTACGTCTCTGCTGAAAAGCAGTTTTCACTACCGTAAAAAACAATTTTTCACCACATGGCAAGCTGTAATCTTTTTTTCTGCGCAAACGTAAAACACCTGATTTTACCTTTGGCGGTGGAATAAAAACATGTTCGTCTACCGTAAATAAATACTCGGCATCATAAAAAGCCTGTACCAAAACCGACAGTATTCCATACGCTTTTGTTCCCTTTTTTTCACAAATGCGTTGCGCCACTTCTTTCTGGAACATTCCGGCAAATTCCGGAATTTGGTGGCGATATTCCAATGTTTTAAAAACAATTTGTGTCGAAATGTTATACGGGAAATTCCCAATGATTGCGAACTGCTTTCCTTCAAAAACTTCGTTAATGTTGTATTTTAGGAAATCTTTAGAAATAATTTTATCTTTTAATTTTGGATAATTTTCGTCTAAATACGTCACTGATTCCGCATCGATTTCAATAACGTAGGTGTTCACCGGTTTATCCAACAAATATTTTGTCAAAACGCCCATTCCTGGTCCTATCTCCAGTACATCATCATACCCTTCTAAGTTCAATGTATCTGCAATGTCTTTGGCAATACTTTCGTCTTTCAAGAAGTGTTGTCCGAGGTGTTTTTTTGCTTTTACTTTTTCCATGTTTGTCTTTGCGAGGCACGAAGCAATCTCACTTTATTGTTAGGTTTATTTTGCCCCTAAGGCACTACTGTATTGTATTAAATATCCAGAAAACTATCGCAAAATCAATATTGCAACTACTTCTTATATCCTATTTTTCCTCGTTCTGGAATGATTTCTTTCTTTTCCATAAGTTCATCTACATATTGAAAAACGAGTTCTATGTTTTTTCCCTGATTTTCAATTTTCTTTTTCATTGTTTCAAAATCAATACGTAAATCCGAATTATCGGAGAGCATTTGCCTCGTTTTTGTAAATATCCGCATTATCTGAATATTGGTTTGAATTGCTTTTTCACTATTCAAAACACTCAATAACATTAATACGCCGTGTTCTGTAAAAGCCATCGGAGCATATCGCAAACCCATCTTTTCAGAATTGGAGGTCGCAAATTGCGACCTCCAATTATATTTACTTTTACAATTTGAACTTAATATCGTAATTTCCCACTTCAAGATTTATTATTCCCAAACTGAACACTAAAAAGACGAACACTGAACACTTTTTTAATAATCCGCAATCAATTCTAATTCCGTTCTAAACGCCAGCATTTTGTCTCCAAACAGCTTCGCTCCTTCTTCACGAAAAGCCGGTGCGTCCTCCAGATAATATTTCTCCAAAGTGTCTTTGCTGTCCGTCACATATTGAACGGAATAGGTAACTCCGCCCATTTCTTCTTCAATTAAAACCCGTACCATTCTTGCCGAAGAGAATTTTCCTGTAGCCAGAATTTCTGGAATGTGCTTGTGTTGCATCCAGATCATCCATTGATCGTGAACGCTTTCATGTATGTTTGTGGTGACGTTGTATAATATCATTTTTTTGTTTAATTGGTTAACTGGTTAATCGATTAAACAGTTAAACTTTTTTATAAATTAGTATCTCCCCTCAATTGCCTGAATTTCTTTCTGGCTTCCACAAAATAAATACTATCCTGAAGATTAAAAATAATCTTCTCATACAAAGGTTTCGCTTTATCAGGCAATAGCAGTTCTTTTTTATATATCTCTGCCGAAAAATACAGCGCTTCGTCTATGTAAATCCCATCGCTATACTGATCCATAATCGTTTGGTATTGGCTTAAAGCCAAAGTAAAATCGCCCGTTTCTTCGTAAATATTTCCCAAACGCAACAACGTCACGGCTTCTATTTGCTGACCTTTATGATTTTTTAAAATCGATAGAAACTGCGTTATCGCTTCCTGATTCCTATTTTGATACAACAGATAATCTCCTTTGGCAAATTGTTTCAAAGCCGTTTGTGTCGAATCAACGACCGTATTGTCATTGATTAACAGAAAATATTCCAAAGCATCATTCGCAATCAACTGTGTATTGGCTGATTTCAATTCCTTAAATTGTTTCAACGCCCAAGCAAAATCAGCTTTAAAATAACTCGTTTTTGCGGCTTTCAAACTGGCTTCATGCGCCATTACATCATTCTTCAAGTCCAATTCAATCTGCGAATAATAGATCAACGCCTGATTGAATTTTTCTTCGTACAACAAAATATCTGCCAGTTCCATTTTGGCATCAGCCACCTGATAATCATTCAATTGCAATTCCAGCGCTCTCTTGATTATTGCCTTTCCTTCCTCCGGTTTTTTTAACTTAAATGCCGTGAAATGTGCCTGAATCAGCTGCAAAGATAAGGTAAAAGGACTTATTTCAAATTGTTTCATCAAACCGTCTAATTCTTTGCTGATCGCGGCAAAGTCTTTTTCGGTTGCTTTTTCAATTTTCATCGCAATCAAATACGAATTCGCTTGGATCAGCAATTCTAAATCTAGTGTGTTTTGCAATACAAACCCTAAAATTTCCTTTGCCGCTTCCTCATTCTCTTCTTCAATTGCCAGTTGCCCTAAATTTACAATCGTAGCTAGCGATTCCGGATTGCGTTTATAAATGGCTTTTTGCTGAATAAATGCTTTCCCAAATTCCTTTTCCTGCACATAAAACCAACTCAGATAATGGTTCCAAAAAATGTCTTGATTTTTCTGCGTCCTTACAATTAAAGCTTTACGCAACAATTCATTGAAATTTGCATCGCCTTCATCAGCCATAAAACGAACCAGTTGATTTTGGATTCGAATGGAGTTTTGAGGATTAGCAAACGCTTCATCCAGAAAAGTGGAAATCATCATTTCTATATTAGACAATTGACCGTAAAGCAATCCTATTTGATAATTGAAATTAAAATTAGGCTCTAATTCTACTGCGATTTGGTAGGATTTCAGCGCGTATTCGAGTAGCACTTTTCGCTCAAAAGTGTTTGAAATTCCGTACACTTGATTTGGATTTTTTCTGATGCGGTCTAATGCCTGATCGTAGTACATCTTGGCTTTATCATCATTTTTTTGCAACTGAAAATTATATCCTAATTCTACCAGAAGATTTCCTTGATTGTACTTGTCAAGTCGTTCTTGAATGGCTTTTTCGGCACTTTCAAACTCTTGCAATTGCTGTGAACAATCGATTATTCTTAAAAAATACTGAGAGTTTAATGGAATCTCTTGCAGTAATTCTTCATAACTGATTTTGGCTTTTTCAAAATCGCCCTTATCATAATAATACTGTGCCAATTGTTCGTTTTGGGCGAAAGCAAATAACGATAAAAACAGGTGTATTAAGAGAACGATTTTTTTCATTTTTTATCTGTTTTTCTAATTCAGATTAGGTGTTGGAATACACGTTCGTGTCTTTATTCATTTCCCTTTTTAATCCATTTTCTAACTTCCGGTGCGGTGTAATTTTCCATTTTGTTCAGCAATTCTTCCGCATTATCACTAACCAAAATCATCTTTTGATTGATTTCTTTTAAAAAACCGTTATCAACCATTTTTTGGATAAATTGCAATAATAAATCATAAAATCCATCAACGTTTAAAATCCCAATAGGTTTCTTATGAAGTCCGAGTTGCCCCCACGTGAGCATTTCGAAAAACTCCTCTAAAGTTCCAAATCCACCAGGCAATGCAATTACGCCATCGCTTAATTCATTCATTCTGGTTTTTCTTTCGTGCATACTTTCCACAATGATTAACTCGGTCAAATTATCGTGAGCCACTTCCTTAGACATCAAAAAACGGGGTAAAACACCAAATACTTTTCCGTTTTCACTCAAAACACCGTCAGCAACCGCACCCATTAAACCCACTTTTGCGCCACCGTAAACCAAATCAATGTTCTTCTTAGCCATTACCTGTCCCAGTACTATCGCTTGAACCTCATAATTTTTTTCATTCCCAAAACTGGAGCCACAGAACACCGTAATCTTTTTCATCAACAAAATATTTTTCAGTAGTGTTTTAACTAATTGATACTATCAAATCCGCAATACGCACGCAAAACCTCAGGAATTACGATTCCTTCCGGAGTTTGGTAATTTTCTAAAAGTGCTGCCAAAACTCTTGGCAAAGCCAATGAACTTCCGTTTAAGGTGTGTGCTAATTGATTTTTTCCATCTTTATCTCTAAAACGTAATTTCAACCGATTTGCTTGAAAAGTCTCAAAATTAGAAACCGAACTGATTTCTAACCAACGGTCTTGTGCAGTAGAAAACACTTCGAAATCATAGGTTAACGCTGCTGTGAATCCCATATCGCCGCCACAAAGACGCAATATTCTGTAGGGTAATTTCAATTCCTGCAAAATACTTTTTACATGCTCCACCATTCCGTCCAAGGCTGCATACGATTTATCGGGATGCTCTACACGAACAATCTCGACTTTGTCAAATTGATGTAAACGGTTCAATCCACGTACGTGCGCACCATAAGAACCTGCTTCACGACGAAAACAAGGCGTGTAAGCCGTAGTCAAAACCGGTAATTCACTTTCGTTTAAAATTACATCCCGAAACAAATTCGTTACTGGAACCTCAGCAGTTGGAATTAAGTATAAATCATCGGTTTTATCATGGTACATTTGCCCTTCTTTGTCGGGCAATTGTCCCGTTCCATAAGCAGATGCTTCGTTTACCATGTGTGGCACCTGAACTTCGTTATATCCTGCAGCGGTATTTTTGTCCAGAAAATAATTGATCAAAGCACGTTGTAATTTTGCTCCTTTTCCTTTATAAACCGGAAATCCTGCGCCTGTGATTTTTACTCCCAATTCAAAATCGATAATGTCGTATTTTTTTACCAATTCCCAGTGTGGTTGCGCGCCTTCATGCAAAACTGGGATTTCCCCTTCTTCAAAAACGTTCAGGTTTTCCTCCGGTGTTTTTCCAATAGGAACAATATCAGCAGGAAGATTGGGTAAGGTATATAATTTTTCTAAAAGTTCAGCGGCAAGTGCATCAGCAGTTTCGGCTAATTTCTTGCT
Source organism: Flavobacterium sp. RSP46 (assembly GCF_003984825.1). Lineage (NCBI taxonomy): Bacteria > Pseudomonadati > Bacteroidota > Flavobacteriia > Flavobacteriales > Flavobacteriaceae > Flavobacterium > Flavobacterium sp. RSP46. Next base: position 226,563 of record NZ_RYDM01000001.1, on the reverse strand, counting down.
TTTCTCTTTATTTAAAACAGTTTTTTCTTTTAAGATTGCGGCTTTAGATTTCTCTCCCGCTTTCATCAATTCGCCAATATCCTTGGATAATTTATTAGATTCGGATAAAATGCTGTCTAGCTCCACTTGCGTAGCGCGACGTTTTTCATCCAGTTGTACCACTTCTTCAACAACACTTGTAGCATCGATATTTCTCTTTGCCAAAGCGGTGATTACTTTTTCCTGATTCTCTCTAATAAATGCGATTTGTAACATAGCTTGATTTTTTTAACGCTAACTTATATATTAATGGAAGCAAATTTAGGGAAATGTTTGGTAGTATGAGATAAAAATTTTATCAAAAATCGAATTAAAAAGGGGAATTGCACCGCCATTTTTTGCGCGCCTATAGATTTAAATAAAATAAATAATCGAGAAAGTTTTTTGTGTAGTTTTAATGACCCGATTATAAATTTTTGCAGCAATTTGAACAATACATTATTTAAGTACAACATTTATAGCACGTTGAACGTATTGTAAAAAAACATAATTTTGAGTAGCTATTTTTACTTATTAGAAAATAATAAAGTAGTAGGGAGTCGATTGTACAAATCAAATTTGAAATCGTTATGAGTAATACTATTAACCGTAGAAATTTATTTAATTTAATACTAAATAAATTAAAAATTAATCAGGATACCAAAGATCCATTATTTGAAAAATATTCCCGAAAAATATTTACAGGCAGAAGATATCAAAGCGTTAAAAGCGCTACAAAATCGGCTTTTACCGATAGAGTAGTTCCTGTTAACAGTGGATTAAATCCCTACAGCGGTAGTTGGGGCAAGCAAGAAGTACTGCATTTGCTAAAACGTACTGGTTATGGTTTTAGAAAAGCCGATGTTGATGTGTTACTCGCTTTAAATATGACAAATGCAGTCAATGCCGTGTTGAACATCAGCACTACTGCGCCTGCGCCTCCCGTAAATTCATACAATAATTATTCTCCAGATGAGAGCAACTTGCCCTACGGAGCTGACTGGACAAATGACCCATTGCCTGCGGGAACCAATACCACTAACTCGAGAAGAATAGATTCATTATCACAGTGGAATTTTGGTTTAGCTTGTAATCAAAATTTGACTATTAAGGAAAAAATGACTTGGTTTTGGTATCATTTTATTCCAGTAGATTTTGACACCGTACGCAGTACACCATTTTCGTATGCGGGCAGTAATTCATGTCGCATATTGTACTCCTACATGAAAATGTTTCGAGATAATCCGCTTGGAAATTACAAAACACTGATCAGAAAAATGGCTACACAGCCCGCTATGATGTACTATTTAAATAATCAAGCCAACACAAAAACATCTCCAGACGAGAATTTTGCACGAGAGCTTATGGAGCTTTTTACTCTAGGAAAAGACCCATTAAGCCAGTATACTGAAGCTGATGTGTTACAAGCAGCAAAAGTTTTAACAGGATGGAGAGTTGTAAATTTAAATACAGCAACACCCAGCACTAATTTTGACACCAATTTTCATGATACGAGCAATAAGCAGTTCTCCTCGTTTTTTAACAATATCGTTATTAGCAATGCTGGTGCTTCAGAGTTAGATGCTTTGATTGATATGATTTTCACTAAATCACAAGTAGTTTCAGAATATATTTGCCGCCGATTATATCGCTATTTTATCTATTACGATATCGATGCCACAATAGAGTCAAACATCATTAAACCATTAGCACAAACATTTGTAGCTAACAATTGGGAAATCGCACCGGTATTAAACCAACTTTTCAAAAGCCAACATTTTTATGATATGGCCAATAGAGGCGTTTACATTAAATCGCCTTTTGATCTGGTCATTGGTAGTTTGCGGACTTTTAACTTGAATTATACGGTTACAGACGCAACTAATTTTGAAGCGCAATACAGAGTTTGGAATTACTTCAACAATACTGTTTTGAGCGGTTTAGAACAAACTATGGGGAAAATTCCAAATGTTTCCGGTTGGGTTGCTTTTTATCAAAATCCGTCTTTTCATGAATATTGGATCAATTCCAGTACCACTCAAAAAAGATTCGATTTCTTAAATAAAATTTTCAACGGTTACAATCTTACTTACAACTTGCTCACAACTCGGATAGAAGTAGATATAATAGGTTTTATTCAACAATTTAGTCCTGCTATTTGTGCTAATCCAGATTTATTAGTTGCTGAATCTATACAGTACTTACTGCCCATTGATATTAGTAGTACACAAAAAGAGCAAATAAAAATTCAATCGCTACTTTCCAATCAAACAAGCAATGATTACTGGACCTCAGCTTGGACACTTTACCTAAATGACACGTCAAATACAACCAATAGAAACATTGTGAAATCTCGACTTAAATCCTTGCTTGTGACTCTTACTCAACTTGCTGAATACCAATTAATGTAATCTTTTGAAGTTATGAAAAGAAGAAGTTTTATAAAAACAAGTGCATTAGCCTCCATCCCTTTAGCTTTGAATGGAATTCCTGTAATGGCGTCAGCTTCAATTGAAAGTAATGCATTAGATGTTTTGGCAAACGCAGCGGTAAATTGCGGAAAAATTTTGGTTATCATTCAAATGAATGGCGGTAACGATGGGTTAAATACCGTTTTCCCTTTAGATAAATGGACAAATTTAAATAACGCACGTTCGAATATATTGATGAACCAAAATTCTGTTCTGCCACTGGCCAATAATACCACTACTGGCATACACCCTGCAATGTCTGAAATGAAAACTTTGCATGATAATGGCAAATTAATGATTATTCAAGGGGTTTCCTATCCCAATCCAAGTTTCAGTCATTTTAGAGCAACTGATATTTGGTTTACAGCTTCTAATAGCAATCAAACCCTTGATGATGGCTGGCTAGGACGATCGCTAGATACCATATATCCTAATTTCCCTATTGGTTATCCTAATAGCGCCATGCCTGATCCATTGGCTATTCAAATAGGTTCTACTTTGCCTTTTTCTTTACAAGGACCTACTATTAATATGGGTTATAATGCTCCGGATCCAAATGCACTTTTGAACGTTATTAATCAAATTACGGATCCCGCACCTAATTCTGATTACGGAACGGAGTTGACGTTTTTACGTTTAATGAAAGACCAAAGCAATGTGTATCGCACTGCAATACAAACTGCTTTTAACACTGCTCAGTCACAAACCGCAACATATCCCAGTGCTAATAAACTAGGTGATCAATTAAAAATTGTTGCTAAATTAATCAACGGCGGATTACAAACTCCTATTTACATTGTCAATCACCCTAATACATCTGATTTACACAGTGGTCAAGTGGATGCTGCTGATAAGACCAAAGGTGCTCATGCTACAAATCTCAGTATTTTATCGCAGGCAATACATGCATTTCAACAAGATTTAGAGCTTATGGGGAAATCAAATTTAGTAACAGGAATGACTTTTAGCGAATTTGGTCGAAGAATTAAAAGCAACGGTAGCCTTGGTACCGATCATGGATCTGGAGCGCCTGTAATTTTCTTTGGAGCCGCCTTGAATACTGGATCTAGTGCTATAACCGCTCAAAATCCAGTTTCAGGAATGATGGGAACCTCACCAAACATACCTTTAAACCCAACCGTTTCAGACCAGATTGCGATGCAATTTGACTTTAGACAAATTTATTCTTCGATTATGCAAGATTGGTTGTGTATGAGTGAAGCACAAACTGCGGAAGTTTTGGGTGGCACTTTTACAAAATTAGCCCTGTTCAAAACTGCAACTTTAGACACCGTTTCTTATGAAAATGAGCACTTTTTTGTTGTTTATCCAAATCCAATTATAAACAATACTATCAATATTAATTTTAAAGACAGTTTAAGTGATTACATAAATGTGCAGTTGTTTACGATTCAAGGAACAAAAGTCTTCCAAAAATCGTTCAAAGTATATGGAAATACCTTAACATTTTCGCCAGATAATACCTTGGCATCTGGAATCTACATCTTAGAAATAGAATACAACAACTATAAATTTCACACCAAAGCGATTGTGTCTTGATAGATTAAGAATGGAATGCTTTAAGTTACTTCATAGAAAAACACAAATGTAAAACACAGAGATTCGCTACGTTATACTTTAACTCTCTCCACGTTTATTTGTACTTTTTCTATGTAAAATAACTACTCCCTTTTAATCTCATGACCCACAAATTCTTCTAAGGTTGCAAACATATCATCTACAGAAAGAACTTCAAAATCTGGGTGTGTTTTTAAGAAAGTAGCATTCAACGTAATCAAGTTTTCTTCAATTTCGAAAAAAGTGTCGTTGTTAAGCAAATCTCGAGTAGGATTTACGCCTTCGAGTTTTCCTTTCAGGAATTTATTCAGCTTGACACTGCTCATTAATTTCACTTTTTTGGATTGTTGTTGAAACAATTCCAAGTGCTTTTCAGTACCAATCAAAGCCAAACCTTCTTCGATCAATTCGTTTAGTTCTTTATCCCAACCCGAATTGTGAACAAATTGAGCAAAATTTCCTTCGGTATATTGTGAGGTATAATAATCTAAATAATAACTCATTATGGCATCTTCGTGAATCAAATCATCGTTCACGCCTTCCTCACGCATTAAGTTGATTACCGATATATTAGAGTGAATTACATCTTGGAGATTTCCACTGTTCATTGCTGTTTCTGAAATAATTATTCTACCGAATTCCATAGGTTTTGTATTTGAATATGTGTTGCAAATTTCGGGCAAAATAGTGAAGAATCGAAATGTTTTTTTAGCCACAGATTAGCACCGATTGATTAGCGCAACCATTTAACTGACATCAGATTCGTCACTACGCTTTTTCTGATTCATTTTGGTAACCAACGCTTTCAAACGCATGGCTTTTTCTTTTTTTTCTTCTTGAAGTTTTGTCTTTTTCCGATTGAGCAATTTGGTATGCAACGCCTTATTTTTGGTGTTTTTTTCGGGTCCTTTTGCCATAATGTAGAAACTTTGTTAATTACGGTTACAAAGATATAAAAGAGACCACTCTTTCTGGATTTGTTATCTATAAAACAGAAAATATCTTTTAAAAAAATAAACTATCTTAACTTTATGAAAATAAAAGAGTCTATACAAATGAGATTAGCGGAATTTTTAACATTATGCAAAAGTCATAATGTTAAAAATATTTATGCTTTTGGCTCTGCTGTGACTGAAAATACCAAATTCCCTAGCCCCGATAGCAGTGGAAATCCCACGCTTTTGGGCGTGGATTGCAACGAATAGCGGGAAATAGCTCCAAAAAATACAAACAATTTCTCCGTAGTACAGACAAGTCGCGAGCTGTTCTTATCCTAAAAAATATTTTGTTTTTTGCTGCCAAAAACATATAATTTTCAGAAATATTGGGACATGAAGGAAGCGAACTGATGCTAAGCAGCGACTTAAAATTATTTTTTGGCTACAAATCTGGTGTCGGTTTCCATTATGGTTCCACATTTTTCACAAGTTCGCATCTTTGTAGAAGTATAGAACTGTTCAAAATGAGGCAGAAAATCTTTCTCGATATTATAAAGTTCAAAATAGACCTCGTGCAGCTTATGATTACAAGTATCACAAAACCAAAGTAATCCGTCCATGAATCCTTTTCCAGCTCTTTTTCTTTCGATGACAAGTCCTATAGAACCCTCGGAACGCACTGGAGAATGGGGGATTTTAGCAGGATGAAGATACATATCACCCGCATGTAATTCCATTTCTTTGCGTTCCCCATCTTCTTGAATAATCACTTTGATGGAGCCTTCAAGCTGGTAAAACAATTCTTCAGTTTCGTTGTAATGATAGTCTTTCCTGGCATTTGGGCCGGCAACAACCATGACGATATAATCACCGGATTCCGTGTATAAATTTTTATTGCCAACGGGTGGTTTCAGCAGATGACGGTTTTCGTCAATCCATTTATTGAGGTTGAAAGGTTTTGCAATTGCCATTTTTTCTGAAGGTCAAAGTTTTTAAGGTACTAAGGTACTAAGATTTTAAATGATAGAACCTACTAATTCTCTCCAAAAGTACAAGCACTTTAGTTCCGTTTTTCCTTAATCAAATAAATATACACGGGAAAATGGTCGCTAAATCCTATTTCGGTGGGGGAATGCCGCAACGGATAGCCTTTGTATTGTCCGCTGGTTTGTATCAAAAAAGATTTGTTGTAAATTCCGGCTTTCCAATACCGAAAGCTAGAATAGTCTGATTGCAGTAAGGTTTCGGAAACCATTATTTGGTCAAAAACATCCCATGCATCACGAAATGCGATAGTTCCAAATCCTTTCTTGGCCATTTCCTCGAAGGGATTATAAATCCCAAACGGTAGCACATCTGCTTTTTTTGCTTTGGCGCCAAGCCCAAATTTGACACTTTTATTATATGGTCCGTCATTTAAATCACCTAAAGTAATCACTTTTGCTTCTGGATTTATGCGTTGCAAAGAATCGATTATTTTTCGGTTTAATGCTCCAGCGGCTTCCCGGAACGGACTTGATTTTTTCTCGCCGCCAGAACGCGACGGCCAGTGATTGACTATGATATTGATTTCCTCTCCGTCCAGAAATCCGGTTACCAATAGCTGATCTCGTGTGTAAACCCGATAATTTTTGGTGCTTATTTGCAATTCGTCATCTGTTTTTTCTTCGGAATTGGCTTTAGAATTTTCGTTTGTGGTGGTTCCTTCTTTATAAATGTACAACGGAATGTTACTATAACTCGTGGGCTGAAATTTCTTTTTTTGATACAACAGCGCCACGTCAATTCCTCTTTTGTCTGGTGAATCAAAATGGATGATTCCGTAGTCTTTATCAATAAGTTTGGGCTGTTTTACTAAATCTTCTAAAACGCCTCTGTTTTCTATTTCACAACCGCCAATAAATGTGGGCGAATCCGTGTTTTCAGCTGAACCAATTTCAGCTAACACTCGGGCTAAGTTTCCTAATTTTTTTTGGTACTTCCCATAATTCCACCGTTGCAACCCTTTTGGAGTCCACTCTTCGTCAAAAGTATCCGGATCGTTTATGGTGTCAAAAAGATTTTCAAAATTATAAAACGCAACGGTATGAATAACATATTTTTTTGGTTGCGCAGTATTTTTTGCAATTGGAAAGAATAAAAAAAGAATAGGAATCCAGTACGTAATTCTCATAAATATCATTTATTTACCGCTGTTGCTGAGATCCCTTTTAGAATCTGGTTATTGTAAAAATAGTCATTTGAGTGTGAACTTAGAATTATTTTCTAAATGTCTATCTTTGTTTTTGTCATTTAACGCCTTTATCATTAGAATTTCTCAGAAAAGCAATACCGCATGAATCAAAATCAATTTACTTTTACATCCCGTTATTCTATTTTATATCAATTGCTATTGCTTATTTTTGTGTTACAATCTTTCAACAGTCAAGCCCAATACAATATGATTACACCCCCTAGTTTACAAAAAGGAGATACCGTAGCTATTTTGGCAACAGCCCGAAAAAACACAGATGATAACTTGAAACCAGCTATTGATTTGCTGCACAGTTGGGGCCTGGAAGTGGTCATAGGCAGCACAATAGGTTTAGACAACAACCAATTAGCCGGGACTGACGAACAGCGAGCAACTGATTTTCAGCAGCAACTGGACAATCCAAACATCAAAGCCATTTGGTGCGTAAAAGGCGGATACGGAACCGTGCGTATGATTGATTTGTTAGATTTTACTGCGTTCAGAAAAAATCCGAAATGGATTATTGGCTTTAGTGATGTGACTGTTTTACACAATCACTTGAACACTATGGGTTTCAAATCCATTCACGGAATCATGCCGATAACCGCTCCAAGAGCCACTCCTGAAGCTATAAAAACTATGCGGACTGCTTTATTTGGTGAAAAACTATCCTACAATATAACGCCTTTTGTAATGAATAGACCCGGGAAAGCTACCGGAGAATTAGTGGGTGGGAATTTATCCATTCTATACAGTTTGTTGGGTTCACCCTCCGCGATTGATTGTTCCGATAAAATCTTGTTTCTAGAAGATTTAGACGAATATTTGTATCACATTGACCGCATGATGATGAATTTAAAACGAAATGGTTGCCTGGAAAGCGTCAAGGGAATTGTGGTAGGTTCGATGACAAAGATGAAGGATAATGATATTCCGTGGGGGAAAAATGCCATCGAAATTATCGAGGATGTAACCAAAAAATACTCTATTCCTATTTTGTATAATTTCCCGGCGGGACACATACAAGATAACAGAGCCTTAATTTTAGGCAATACTGTAACGATCAATGTCAGCGAGAAAAGCAGCACACTAGTTTTTGAATAAAGAAATCCTCCCTCCGGCTCCCTCCGAAGGAGGGAGAGACTAAACGGAAATAGACTCAGGATAATTGTTTGTAATATTACATATCATTTTGGGTTTTTGGTTATAAATTACCATTCTGAATTGTAGGAATTAATTTCACAGGTTTATTAACTGAAAACTTTTTTATGGCTGCACATAATGAACTTGGAAAACTAGGAGAAGAAATGGCAGTCGAATTTCTACGGAAAGACGGCTACACGATTTTGCAAACCAATTGGACCTTCCAAAAAGCCGAAATAGATATTCTCGCCCAAAAAGGAAACACACTTGCTGTTGTTGAAGTCAAAACGCGTTCCTCATTAGAATTTGGCTTACCACAAGATTTTGTAAAACCAAAAAAAATCCAGCTCCTTGTCAAAGCAGTAGACGCATTTGTAAACGAAAGAAATTTAGATATAGAAGTCCGTTTTGACATTATTGCAATACATAAAGAAGGGAAATCTTATGTCATTGAGCATCTTATCGATGCGTTTTATCATTTTTAATTCGTTTTTTTAATGTTATATTTGTAACAAATTGTTTTTTTATTTACATTTGCGTTATATGTACACACTGACTACGCGTATATTTACAACCACTAAAAAAATTAAATTATGAAAACTGTTTCTTCCATTGTAGAGAACTACATCAAAACAAAGCCATTTTTGTTGAATGCGTTATCATTAGGGATCATTAATCTGACCTCATTATCCCGGAATATAATGACTGAATTAGAAAGTGAATTTGGCAAGGAAGTAAAACAAGGCGCAGTGGTTATGGCTTTAAAAAGACTCACTGAAGAACTGGATTTCAGACTGAATCACAAGATCAATAAAGTAATTAAAAATATTGGGGAAATTACCGTTCGTTCTGCTTTGACGGATTATACATTTGCTGCTTCTGACACTGTTTTAAATAAACAAGCAGATTTAATTACCGATATTAATACGCTGCCGGATATTTTTTACACTTCGTCCAGAGGTGTGAATGAAACAAATATTGTGGTCAGCAACAGCATCAACAATTTGGTTGACAAGCATTTTGCTTCTGAGAAATTAATTCAAAAACTGGATAATCTGGCTTCGATTACCGTGAAATTACCGAAAGAAAACATCGTTGTTCCTGGGATTTACTATTTTATTTTCCAGCGTTTGGCTTGGGAAGGAATCATCATAAACGAAGTAATTTCGACTTCTAATGAATTCACTATTTTAGTAAGTGAAGAACAAGTAGATGTGGCTTTCAAAGTAATTAAGGATTTGAAGAATTAACAAAGCTTCCAGCCTTTTGAAGGCTGGAAGCTTTAAGAGGGAAGAAGTTTTAAAACTAAAAAATACATTATGAATCCAATTCCTCTTGAAAACGGTAAATATTATCATATTTATAATAGAGGCAATAATGGAATTGATTTATTTCATGAAATTGAAAACTACAAACATTTTTTGAGGTTATACGAGAAATACATTGACCCGATAGCAGAAACTTACGCTTGGTGTTTGATGAAAAATCATTTTCACATTCTAGTTTACATCAAAGAAACCGAAGAAATTGATGTTACCAAATTAGAATATTCTTCAACTGATAAACCAAAAATGGTTAGCGCTTCAAAACAGTTTTCTAATTTATTCAACGCTTATACTTTAGCGATGAATAAACGATATAAAAGGACCGGTAGTTTATTTGAGAAAAACTTTAGGCGAAAAGTGGTTGATTCGGAAACTTACTTTCAAAAACTTGTTTTTTATATCCACAATAATCCGGTTCATCATAAGTTTGCAGAACACATCATAGAATACCCTTGGACTTCTTATGGAACAGTTATCTCAAACAAGAAGACAAAATTACAAAGAGAAAAGGTAATAGAATATTTTCATGATTTAGGAAATTTTAAATACTATCATTCTAGTAATCCAAATTTGGATGAAATCGAAGGATTGCTTATGGAGTAAGTTTAAAAGCTTCCAGCCTTTTGAAGGCTGGAAGCTTTAGAAATGTCTTATTCCCCGCCCAATAGCTCCATCAATTCCAAAGCTCTCCTGGTGTTCTTTACATTGTCAAAAGTCAACAGTAATCGCAAACCAGCCGGCGTTTGTTTTTCTTTCATTTTACAAATAGAACTGTTTTTTTGCACAAACAGTAGGACTTGATTAAAACGTTTCGATTGGTAATAATCGGATTGTTGATCCGAAATGAAATACCCAATCATCTTGCCTTGTTTCATTACTAATTTTTCAATTCCAATGCGGGTAGCGATCCATTTGATACGAATACTGTTCATTAATGCTTTGGCACGTGGCGGCATTGGGCCAAAACGATCAATCAATTTATTTTGGAAAATGATGAGTTCTTCTTCGTTTTTTACAGCGCCTAATTCATTGTACAAACTCAATCGTTCCGATACATTATTGATGTATTCATCCGAAAATAATAACTCAAAATCAGTGTCGATTTGAAGGTCCTTGACATATTCTTTGGTTTCCAAATTATTTTCCTCCGGATACAAATCCTTGAATTCATTTTCTTTCAATTCATCAAGGGCTTCATTCATAATTTTTTGGTACGTATCAAAACCAATTTCGTTGATAAAACCGCTTTGTTCACCGCCCAATAAATCTCCGGCACCACGAATCTCAAGATCTTTCATCGCAATATTAAATCCACTTCCCAATTCACTAAATTGTTCCAAAGCCTGAATTCGTTTTCTAGCATCGTCTGTCATTGCGGAATACGGCGGGCAAATAAAATAGCAAAACGCTTTCTTGTTGCTACGTCCTACACGACCGCGCATTTGATGTAAATCAGACAATCCAAAATTATTCGCATTATTGATGAAAATCGTGTTCGCATTAGGAACATCCAAACCGCTTTCGATGATGGTCGTTGCCACCAAAACATCAAATTCTCCGTTCATAAAAGCCAACATTAATTCCTCCAGTTTTCGTCCTTCCATTTGGCCGTGACCAATTCCAACTTTGGCATTGGGTACCAAACGCTGGATCATTCCGGCCACTTCTTTGATGTTTTCTATTCTGTTATTGATGAAAAACACCTGTCCGTTACGCTGAATTTCATACGAAATCGCATCCCGAATCAACTCTTCGCTAAAACCGACTACATTGGTTTCAATAGGATACCGGTTGGGCGGTGGTGTTGTAATTACGGATAAATCACGCGCTGCCATCAACGAAAATTGTAATGTTCGTGGTATTGGAGTTGCGGTCAATGTCAGCGTATCCACATTGGCAGCTATGGTTTTCAGTTTGTCTTTTACATTAACTCCGAATTTTTGTTCCTCATCCACAATCAACAATCCAAGGTCTTTAAAAACTACATTTTTGTTGACCAGTTGGTGTGTTCCTATCACAATATCGAGTTTCCCTTCGGCTAGTAATTTTAAGGTTTCTGCTTTTTGTTTGGCAGTTCTAAAACGGTTTAAATAGCCAACGGAAACTGGCATATCTTTCAATCGTTCCGTAAAAGTACGGTAATGCTGGTATGCCAAAATAGTTGTAGGCACTAATATCGCCACTTGTTTGCTATTATCCACAGCTTTGAAAGCCGCTCGAATAGCGACTTCTGTTTTACCAAAACCTACATCACCACAAACCAAGCGATCCATTGGACGGTCACTTTCCATATCCGCTTTTACTTCTGCCGTTGATTTAGTTTGGTCCGGCGTATCTTCATAAATAAACGAACTTTCCAGTTCATTTTGTAAATAACTGTCGGGCGCAAACTGAAATCCTTTTTCGAGCCTTCTTTTGGCATACAACTGAATCAAATTGAAGGCAATATGTTTGACACGCGCCTTGGTTTTTTGTTTTAAAATCTTCCAGGCGTTCGAACCCAATTTGTAAATTTTGGGTGGCGTTCCGTCTTTTCCGTTGTATTTTGAAATTTTGTGCAGCGAATGAATACTCACATACACAATATCATTATCGGCATACACGAGCTTGATGGCTTCTTGCGTTTTGCCTTCGACTTGTATTTTTTGCAAACCTCCAAAACGTCCAATTCCGTGATCGATATGCGTCACATAATCCCCAACAGAAAGTGTTGTCAATTCCTTTAACGTAATATTCTGTTTTTTAGAATAGCCATTTTTGATGTTGAATTTATGATACCGTTCAAAAATCTGATGGTCCGTGTAACAGGTAATTTGGTTTTCCTCATCAACAAATCCTTGATACAAAGGAAAAACAACCGTGTGATACTGCTTGCGGATATTCTCGGAATTGGCTTCATCCAAAGTTTTGAAAATATCATGAAATCGTTTGGCTTGGGCGTCATTGGAACAAAACAAATGATTTTTATAGCCATTAAAATGATTTTCATTCAGATTATTCAACAACAAATCAAATTGTTTGTTGAACGACGGCTGTGGTTGAATGTGAAATTCGAATTTTTTGGTGGTTCTAAAAATAGGTTTTGAACTCAATTCTACAATCGAGAAATCCAAGGCTCGTTTTATAAATTCGGCTTGATTCAAGAACAATTGCTCCGGAGATGACCGCTTTATTTCTTGCGATAATTTTGCGAAAGCTTCTTCGGCTTTGCCAAATTGTTTGTCTAATTGTGTTAAAAAATCTTCAGTATTCTGGATAAAAATCACCGTTTTCTCTGAAATATAATCCAAGAAACTTTCTCTGTTTTCCTGAAAAACTTTGTTTTCCACATTAGGGATTATCGTAATTTTCTTCTGTTGTACCATTGACAATTGGGTCGCAACATCAAAGGTACGAATGCTCTCCACTTCATCTCCAAAAAACTCAATTCGGTACGGATTATCATTCGAAAACGAAAAGACGTCGACAATGCCGCCACGAACCGAAAATTCTCCGGGTTCAGTAATAAAATCGACTCTTTTGAACTCGTATTCGAACAATACTTCATTGATAAAATCGATAGAAATTTTGTCACCAACAGCAACCTTCAACGTGTTTTTATCTAATTCTTTCCGGGTGACCACTTTCTCGAATAAGGCTTCGGGATAGGTGACAATAACGGCTGGTTTCTTGCGGGAATTGATCCGGTTGAGGACTTCGGCGCGAAGCAAAACATTCGCATTATCCGTATCTTCAATCTCGTATGGACGACGGAATGAACCGGGATAAAAGAGTACATCTTGTTCGCCAATCATTTGTTCCAGATCGTTCAAGTAATACGCTGCTTCTTCTTTATTGTTTAGAACAATTAGAAGAGGAAGTTCGGCTTTCTTAAAAACGGATCGAATTACAAATGAAAGTGCGGAGCCCAAAAGTCCCGACAGCTGTATTTTGATTTGCTTGTTTTCTAATAAACGAGCAACGATTTGCTGGGTTTTTGGCGAATTATCGTAGGTATTGTATAAGGCTGTTTTACTCAACGCGTGGAATATTTGGGTCGATTATAGGTGTATTGGGAATGGCTCTTGTGGTATCCATCATTTTCATTAACTCAGATTCCCCTTCCTCGATGGGAATCTTACTTTTCTCTATGATTTTGTCCATCTGTCTTTGAAGCGAAACCAATTCTAAATTGATTTCTGACACTAGCTGCGTTACTTTTTTATCTGGAATAGCATCTAAATTAATAAATAAATCCAACAATCGTACCTTAGTAATTAAGGTCGAAATTCTGCTTTTTATTTGAGGTTTACTGTATTCATAAGGGATATTTTCGTTTAAATCCATTACTTTTTTAGAAAGTGCTTTTGATTTTTGTTGGAACGCTTTAATTGATTTTCTGGGTTTCAGCGCTAATTCAGCCAAAAAAATACGCCAGGCATTCCAAGTAGCCAAACTTTTTTCAGAAGCCTCCGTAACTGGAGTATCATAAAAAACCCAACCCTTTTCTATGTTTTTAAAAATAATTTCTCTTCGCTGCATCTCTTTTTTATTTTCGGAAAGGCGTTTTTGATTATTATCCTGACAGGAAAACAAGAGCAAAGCAAGAGCAAAGAAGATTGCTGTTTTATATTTCATGTGTGGCAATTTGTTGTTTTTTACTGGCTGAATGCAATCGCTATACGCTCTTACTTTTGCAAACGAAAACCCATTATACTCGTTTAAAAATCGCCATTAATTTAGGTGCAAAGTTACAAAGTAAATTTACAATTACGAATTACGGCATCGGAATAACTATCTAATATCCCTAAAGCAGTTTTTATATTTAAAACCTATAAAATTAAGAAACATAGCTTGTTTTTAATTACAACTTTAAGAATTTAACAGTATTTTTTATCAAAATTATGTTATTTACGAAAACGTTATCTTTGTTTTTTAAAACAGACAAAAATGAGTACTAAAATATTAATTATTGGCGCTTGCGGCCAGATAGGAACGGAACTTACCCAAAAATTACGAAAAATATACGGAACAGAAAATGTAATTGCTTCGGATATTCGAAAGTTAAATATTGACGTTGTCAATTCCGGTCCATTTGAAGTGGTAAATGCCTTGGATTTCAATCAAATTGAACATCTGGTGGAATTGCATCAGATTGACGAGGTCTATTTGATGGCAGCACTTTTATCAGCTACAGCAGAAAAAAACCCAGCTTTTGCTTGGGATTTGAATATGAATTCGTTATTTCACGTTTTGAATTTGGCGAAAGCCGGAAAAATAAAAAAAATATTCTGGCCTTCGAGTATTGCTGTTTTTGGTCCAACAACACCCAGAGAAAATACGCCGCAATACACAATCATGGAACCTTCAACGGTGTACGGAATCAGTAAACAAGCTGGCGAAAGATGGTGCGAATACTACCATAATATTTTTGGTGTAGATGTAAGAAGCATTCGTTATCCTGGTTTAATTAGCTGGTCATCGCCTCCTGGTGGCGGTACAACGGATTATGCGGTAGATATTTTTCACAAGGCGATTTCGGATAAAACATACGAATGTTTTTTATCTTCCGAAACAAAAATGCCCATGATGTACATGGACGATGCCATTGCTGCGACCATCCAAATTATGCAAGCTCCGGTAGAACAAATAAAAATTCATTCTTCATATAATTTGGCGGCAATGAGCTTTACACCAACGCAGATTGCTGCCGAAATCCAGAAACACATTCCTGAATTTACCATCACTTATGAGCCAGACTTCCGTCAAAAAATAGCCGACAGCTGGCCGGCGAGTATTGATGACGCTGAGGCTAGAAAGGACTGGGGATGGAAACATGAGTTTAATTTAGAAACGATGACTGCCGATATGTTGGAGCATTTGAAGTAAATCATTTAACAATATAAACCAAAAAAAAAAGTCTAGTTGTGAAAATTAGACTTTTTTTATAACGTTTCAATAGTAGTTACTTTATCTCGTACGTATTGTTTTCCTTTTTCAAATCAGCCATTAATCCGCTTGGGTCAATGGTAATTTTTTTGATGGAAGTTTTCGATTTAGAAATATCAAATTCAAAGGTTGGGTACGCCCACGCCCAATCATTCAAAACCGTTCTTTTTATGGCGGGATTTGGATTTTCTTTTTCGAAACTCATCATGCGCAACGGAATGTAGAAACTTTCCGTTGTTCCATCTGTGTACTCCACTAATAAATCAATTGGCATTGGCATTCTACCAATTCTTTCTAAAGTAACGGTTGTTTTGTCCCCATTTTCTTTTATATCCTTAATACCATAATCAATAGTATTGGTGGTTTCTGTCCAATCCACTAAGTACCAATCGAGATTTGCTCCAGAAATTCGTTCTGCAGATCTTTTAATGTCATTTGGCGTAGGGTGCTTGAATTTAAAATCGCTGTAATATTTCTTCAATGTTTTCATGACATTATCTTTTCCAATCAAATACATCAATTGAGTCAAGAAAATTTCCCCTTTACTATACGATGTGATGCTGTAGACTCTGTTTTCATCAAAACGATCTGCATGCGTTCCTTGTGGTAATTCTTTTCCCGAATTTGCCATAGAAAAATAACCGGTATAGGCTCCTGTATAAGGGTTTTCTACTTTTTTATTTGCAATTTCATTCAGTCCAAAATCTTCCAGAAATGAGGTAAAACCTTCGTCCATCCATCCGTGTTTTGATTCATTGGAAGCCAAAACATGTTGGAACCAAGAGTGCGCCATTTCGTGTGCAGTTACTCCAAGCAATCCTTCAAAACTACCTTGTCCTAAAATCAGTGTACACATGGCATATTCCATACCACCATCGCCACCCTGAATCACCGAGTATTGTTTATAAGGATAATCTCCAACCGTTTTGTTGTAAATTTCCATTAACTGGACCGTTTTTGGTTGCAGGTTTTTCCAGTTTTGAATGTATTTTGGGTTGTTTTTATACAAAAAATGCAAATCAACACCGTTAGGCCCTTTTACTACATCGTGAATGTAATCTGGATCAGCAGCCCATGTAAAATCATGAACCATTGGTGCATTAAAATGCCAAGTCAACATTTTTGTTTTCTTTGGAACAGACACAACAACACCTTGGTCTTGATAGCCGTGACCAATTTCATTTTTGTTTTGTAAATAACCGGTACCGCCTAAAACGTAATCCTTGTCAATAGTAATATTCACGTCAAAATTTCCCCAAACACCATGAAATTCTCTGGCAATGTAAGGATCTGCGTGCCAACCTTCAAAATCAAATTCAGCCATTTTTGGATACCATTGCGACATGGATAATGCTACACCTTCAGCATTATTTCTTCCGGAACGACGAATCTGAATGGGAACCTGACCCTCAAAATCTAATGTAAATGTAGTTTTAGTATTCGGTAATATTGGCTTGGCCAAAGTCACTTCAAGAATAGTTCCAACCTCTTTTGCAGTAGCAACTGCTCCATCTTGTTTAAAATTTGAAATTCGCAAAAAACCAATTTCATTTGGTTTCAGGTTTTTAATGCGGCTTTCCTTCACTTCTTTACCGTCTACTTTTATTTTGGTGACCATTCTGCCGTCAGGATCTTTGATACTTTGGATTCTGGCATCCATTTCGCTTCCGGGCTGAAAGGCATTATTAAATAGGTGATAATATACTTTTCTCAAAGTATCCGAAGAATTATTGGTGTATACCAATTCCTGCTTCCCGGTGTACTGGTATGTTTTTACATCCAAGGTAACATCCATTTTGTAATCGACATGTTGTTGCCAATACGAGGAGTTTTGGGCAAAAACAGTTCCGAGACCAAAAACAACAAAAGAAAATAAAAGTAATTTTTTCATATGTAGATAATATTTGTTTTTTATAGGAATATGGTATCGCCAGATCTTCATTGGTGTTTGCGACAGCTTCTGTCATGGCGATTTCATAGGTAGGTTTAAATAAAAATGGAAGGACAAACTGCCCTTCCAAGTACTAAATTCTTAAAATATTATTTTTTAGACATTTTTTCTGCCATGAGTAAAGCATTGTATGCATTTACTATTTTACCAGATTTAGAAAGTGCCGAAAAGGGACGCGTGTCATTTGATTTTCCTCCCACAATAACAGCTGTTGTAATTGCAATTCCGGAATCCATCAAGATGTGTTTTACTTGTTGTGCGGATAATTTTGGGTAATACGAACGAATCAAAGCCGCTACTCCTGCTACATTTGGCGCAGCCATTGAAGTTCCTTGCAAGTATTTATAGGTGTCGTTTGGAGTTGTAGCATAGATTTTTACTCCGGGAGCAAAAACGTCTACATTAATTTTTCCAATGTTAGAAAAACGAGCCACAACCTTATTTCCGTATTCAAAATTTAAAGCCCCAATTGTGATAAAATTATCTGCAAACTCTGTTATTTTATCCTCAGAGTCATTTGGAAAATTGTCTGCATAATCGATGTCTTTTGCGTCATTTCCGGCTGCATGTACAATCAAGACGTCTTTTTTCTCTGCATATTTTATAGCATCGTACACCCATTGCTTGTGAGGAGAAAAGCCTTTTCCAAAACTTCCGTTGATTACTTTGGCTCCATTATCTACTGCGTAACGAATTCCAAGTGCAATATCTTTATCATACTCATCTCCATCCGGCACAGCGCGAACGGTCAGAATTTGAACATTATTAGCCACACCATCACCCCCCAAAGTATTATTTCTGGTTTGAGCAACAATTCCGGCAACGTGAGTCCCATGAAGAATTTCATTCTTGTCTGGTCCCATCACATTATTGTTTCCGTATTTAGTATCCGTAATATCATTTGGATTATCTCCTACCACTTTACGGTAGTCTGTTTTTAGATTGTCTCCGTTTATAAGGGCAACCTGATCGTCTAATTGTTTTTGAATAGCCACTTTTAGTTCCGCAATTGGCAATCCATAAGAAAGCATTTGTTGCATAGCGGCTTTGCTCTTTTGTGTTTCCGGTTCTTGCGAAACAATCGCATTTACCTCTTCAATGGTATAAACTGACTTACCAAAATGTTTTACTAAAGTAGCATCGCTGGTCATAAGAGCCGCTAACATTTGCTCGGAACGTGTTTTTCCTGCGTCTGCTTCGGCAACTTTTTTGTCATTCAACGCTTTTGCAGCTTGATAGGTAACGTCATCTACCAGGGTTTTATCTTTGATAATCCTTTCGTATTCCAGATTCTCTTTGGTACTATCTCCAAGAAAATTCCAACCGTGAATATCATCAATATATCCATTTTTGTCATCGTCAATTCCGTTTCCGGGAATTTCTTTGGTATTAGTCCAAAGTGCCGATTTTAAATCCTCATGTTCAATATCCACACCCGAATCTACAATCCCAACAATAACAGGCACGCCTTTTTTACCCTTCAATAATTCAGCATACGCTTTATCTACGCTCATTCCGGGAATCGTGTCAGTAACAATATCTAAATGGCTCCAACGTTTCAAGTCATTTTCAGTTATTGGTGCTTTTTTTGTAATATTCAAAGGAGCGCTTATGGCAACCAGTCCAGAAATTGAAGTATTTGAAACTTGTCTTGAAGCGCCACAACCTGCTAATGCTAATAAAGCAAAAGCAGAAATGCAAATGGGTTTAATGGTATTCATCGAAAATGTTTTTTGTTAATTTTGAAATATTTGTCTAAAATAATTTTTTTTGTTACAACTGAAACTATACTTAACACTACGTTAAGACTTCATCACATGAAAACCGTTCTTTCAAACGCACCCCTTTTTCCGTTTTTTCAACCGTTATGATTTCGTTATGCGCATCATGTTCTAAAAATAAATAGTAATTATTTTCTGCTGCAGCATTTAGAAATTTCGCTTTTTCAGGCATCGTTAACAAAGGTCTGGTGTCATAACCCATGACATACGCAATGGGAACGTGTCCGGCTGTTGCCAATAAATCAGCGCAAAAAACGATTGTTTTGTCCTTGTATTGTATGTGCGGAATCATTTGCTTTTCCGTATGTCCATCAGCAAAGAAGATGCCAAAACCCAATTCCGATTTTGCCAGAAAATCGCCTTCCGGTCTTTGGATGAAATGCAACTGACCGCTTTCCTGTATCGGCAAAATGTTTTCAGACAAGAACGATGCTTTCTCTCTGGGATTTGGTTTGGTTGCCCATTCCCAGTGATTTTCGTTACTCCAGAATTTAGCGTTTTTAAAAGCCGGTTCATACCCCGTTTTGCCCTTATTCCATTGTACACTGCCCCCACAATGGTCAAAATGCAAATGCGTCATAAAAACATCCGTGACATCATCCCGATGAAAACCGTGTTTGGCTAATGAGTTGTCCATCGAATGGGTACCCCAAAGCGAGTAATACCCAAAAAATTTATCGGATTGTTTGTTTCCCATTCCGGTATCAATCAAAATCAATCGATTGCCCTCTTCAATTAGTAAACAACGAGCAGCAATGTCAATCAGGTTATTCTCATCTGCGGGATTGGTTTTGTTCCAAATGGTTTTTGGCACTACGCCAAACATTGCACCTCCATCTAATTTAAAGTTTCCAGTTTCTATGGGGTATAATTTCATGTTTTTTGTGTTTTTTGAGAAGTTTCAAAGTTAAGGAATTCAAATGCTTTTAGTTGCTTCAAATAGCTTTTTTCTATTTTTGTATTGGTTATAAAAATGTTATCAACTATGTAAAAAGCTTTTTATATACTATCTTTGTCTTTAATTTAGACAAAATCAATATAAGCTATGATAAAAGTTTCTGACACAGCAAGAAAAAAAATCATCGATTTAATGCAAGATGATGGTTTTGACGCCTCCATAGACTACGTGAGAGTAGGTGTGAAAAGCGGCGGATGTTCTGGATTGTCTTATGATTTAAAATTTGATAAAACAAAAAGCGACGACGATAAGATTTTTATTGACAACGATATCACTATTGCTGTCGAAAAAAAATCCTTTCTGTACCTAGCCGGAACAGTATTAGAATTTTCAGGAGGAATAAATGGTAAAGGATTTGTTTTTAATAATCCTAATGCCAATAGAACATGTGGTTGCGGTGAGAGTTTCTCTCTTTAATTTAAAGATTGAAAAATTTAAAAATTAAAAGATTAATGATAGTATGACAAAATCATTTGAAGAATTTGATGTCCATAAAAAAGGTATTGTCTTAACTAAATTAGTTTTTGAATTATTAAATAATAAATCCTTGGAAAAAGAATTTGGTTTTAAGGACCAAATAAAAAGAGCAGTAGTTTCAATTACAAATAATATTGCCGAAGGTTCAGAATACAACAGTAATAGACAATTTACAAGATATTTAAAAATCTCCAAAGGCAGTTGTGCTGAGGTTAGAAATATGTTGGTATTATCCAGAGAGTTAGGTTTTTGCAATCACGAAGAAATTCAAAAAAGTTATAATTTAACTATTGAGATTTCTCAAAACCTTTCTAATTTTATTAAATATTTAGACACAAATAATAAAGTTTAATATTCAATAATTGAATCTTTAAATCTTTAAATCTTTAAATCAGAATGAGCAAATATACAGAAGACGACTTAAAAATCGAACTCGAAAATAAAGAATACGAATACGGATTTTACACTGAATTAGAATCAGAAACGTTTCCTATAGGTTTAAATGAAGATATCGTTCGCGCTATTTCGCACAAAAAAGGAGAACCTCAATGGATGACTGATTGGCGTCTTGAGGCTTTTCGTGCTTGGGAGCAAATGACAGAGCCAGAATGGGCAAATGTGCATTATACCAAACCTGATTTTCAGGCTATTTCCTATTATTCAGCTCCAAAAGCGGTAGATCCAAATAAAACATTGGATGATGTAGATCCGGAACTTTTAGAAATGTACAAAAAGTTAGGCATCTCTGTCGATGAGCAAAAGATGATGAATAATGTAGCTATGGATATCGTTGTGGATTCCGTTTCAGTAGCAACGACTTTCAAAAAAACATTAGGCGAAAAAGGAATTATCTTCATGAGTATTTCTGAAGCCATCAAAGAACATCCCGAATTAGTTCGTAAATATTTAGGGACAGTTGTACCGCAAAAAGACAACTTTTATGCGGCGCTGAATTCGGCAGTTTTCTCTGACGGATCTTTCTGTTATATTCCAAAAGGCATTCGTTGTCCAATGGAACTATCTACTTATTTTAGAATTAATCAAGCAGGAACAGGACAATTTGAAAGAACATTATTAATTGCTGACGAAGGTAGCTATGTGTCTTACTTAGAGGGATGTACCGCTCCAAGTCGTGATGAAAATCAATTGCACGCTGCAGTAGTAGAATTAATCGCTTTGGACGATGCCGAAATAAAATATTCAACCGTACAAAACTGGTATCCGGGAAACAAAGAAGGAAAAGGCGGCGTTTTCAACTTTGTAACCAAAAGAGGAATTTGCGAGAAAAACGCAAAAATTTCCTGGACACAAGTGGAGACCGGCTCTGCAATAACATGGAAATATCCTTCGGTTATTTTAAAAGGAGACAATTCAACCGGCGAATTTTATTCGATTGCGGTGACCAATAATTTCCAACAAGCCGATACAGGAACTAAGATGGTGCATCTAGGTAAAAACACTAAATCTACTATTATATCTAAAGGGATTTCTGCCGGAAGATCACAAAATAGTTACAGAGGTTTGGTGCGCATTTCAGCAAACGCAGAGAACGCTAGAAACTTTTCACAATGTGATTCCTTATTAATGGGAAACAATTGTGGCGCGCATACCTTTCCTTACATCGAAAGCAAAAATCCATCGGCAAAAATCGAACATGAGGCTACGACAAGTAAAATTGGCGAAGACCAAGTTTTCTATTGCAACCAACGCGGAATTCCAACCGAAAAAGCTATTGCTTTAATCGTAAACGGTTTCAGTAAAGATGTATTGAATAAGTTACCAATGGAATTCGCCGTAGAAGCACAAAAATTATTAGAAATTTCGTTAGAGGGAAGTGTTGGATAAAATTTGATTCCAAAACAAAACTTAATGAATCTTAATACCTTAATGGTTTAAAAATAGAAACAAATGTTAAGCATAAAAAATTTACACGCCTCAATAGGTGACAAAGAAATATTAAAAGGAATCAACCTTGAAGTAAAAGCGGGAGAAATTCACGCAATAATGGGACCAAATGGTGCTGGAAAAAGTACGTTAGCCTCCATTATTGCAGGAAACGAAAACTACGAAGTAACCGAAGGCGAAATCACTTTAGACGGAGAAGACCTTTCGGAATTGGCACCAGAAGAAAGAGCGCACAAAGGCGTTTTTCTTTCGTTCCAATATCCAGTGGAAATTCCAGGAGTTTCAGTTACCAACTTCATGAGAACAGCAATCAACGAAACCCGTAAAGCTAAAGGATTAGAAGAAATGCCTTCTAATGAAATGCTAAAAGTGATTCGGGAGAAATCAGAATTATTAGAAATTGACCGTAAATTTTTGTCTCGCTCTTTAAACGAAGGTTTTTCTGGTGGTGAGAAAAAAAGGAATGAAATTTTCCAAATGGCAATGCTAGAACCAAAATTGGCTATTCTTGATGAAACTGATTCTGGACTTGATATTGATGCCTTGCGTATTGTTGCAAATGGGGTAAACAAACTAAAAAGCGACAAAAATGCAATTGTAGTGATCACACACTACCAAAGATTGTTAGACTATATCGTTCCTGATTTTGTTCACGTATTGTACAATGGAAAAATTGTAAAATCTGGTGGAAAAGAACTGGCACACGAACTGGAAGAAAAAGGATACGACTGGATTAAACAAGAACAAGAAGCTTAAAATTAAAATAGTCTAAAGTCGAAGGTCATAAAGTCAAAAGAAAAAAGTAATGGGAAAATTTAATTCTTTCGAAGAAATTAATTCTTGGCAAAAAGCAAGAGTTTTTAACAAAAAAGTTTACCTAGTTACCGAAAACACAAATTTCAAGAAAGACTTTGATTTCACTAGACAAATTAGGCGAGCATCAATTTCTATATCATCAAATATCGCTGAAGGCTTTGAGAGAAATACAGACAAAGAGTTTATTTACTTTTTATATGTTGCAAAAGCTTCCGCTGGAGAAGTTCGTTCTCAATTATATTTAGCATTTGATTTAGATTATATTACTAAAGAAGAATTTGAAAAACTTTTAGAATCAGTAACAGAAATATCAAAATTGTTAAGTGGTTTTATTAAATACCTAGAATCTAGTCGTAAAGTTTAAAAATCGAAAGTCGAAAGTCTAAAATAGTTGAATCAGCTATTTTATGCTTATACCGACTTTAAGACATTTGACTTTCGACTTTAAGACTTAAATAAAAATGGAATTAAAAGAAAAATTACTATCGTCTTTTATGGCTTTCGAAGAACGCATTGATGTACATTCTGAACTTCATGATGTGAGAACTGCAGCCATAAAAAACTTCGAAAATAAAGGTTTCCCAACAAAAAAAGAGGAGTCTTGGAAATACACATCGCTAAACGCCATCCTGAAAAATGACTTTACCGTTTTTTCAAAACAGGAAAATGCAGTTGAATTCAACCATGTAAAAAAATATTTCTTACACGAAATAGACACCTACAAAGTAGTATTTATCGACGGTGTTTTCAGTTCTAATTTATCGTCAACCACACACGAAGGAATTGATGTTTGCTTAATGTCATCGGCATTGACCAAACCAAAATACAAAATGGTTATTGATACTTATTTTAATCAAATTGCCAGCAAAGAGGAAAGTCTAACATCATTGAATACGGCTTTCGCCAATGAAGGAGCGTATATCAATATCCCAAAAAGTAAAGTAGCTGACAAGCCTATTGAAATCATGTATTTCTCTACAGGGAATGAAGCAGCACTAATGGTTCAACCTAGAAATTTGATTATTGTAGGGGAGAATTCCCATGTACAAATTATTGAACGGCATCAAAGCTTAACCGAAAATCCCGTATTAACGAATTCTGTGACTGAGATTTTTGCTCAAAAACGCGCCATCGTTGATTATTATAAAATTCAAAACGATACGCTTGAAGCCAATCTCATTGACAATACCTACGTTTCTCAAAAACAAGAAAGCAGTGTATCCGTTAATACGTTTTGTTTTGGCGGAAACCTCACCAGAAACAACTTGAACTTTTATCATTTTGGAGAAAGAATCGTAAGTTATCTTAACGGAATAACAATAATTGGGGAGAAACAACACGTAGATCATTACACTCTAGTGCAGCACTCTACTCCTAATTGCGAAAGTCATCAAGATTATAAAGGAATCTATTCTGATCGCTCGACAGGCGTTTTCAACGGAAAGATTTTTGTAGAAAGAGAAGCACAAAAAACCAATGCCTTTCAAAAAAGCAATAATATACTCTTGAGTGATAAAGCAACAATCAACGCCAAACCGCAACTAGAAATTTTTGCTGATGATGTAAAATGTTCTCATGGCTGTACTATTGGACAATTGGATGAAACCGCAATGTTCTACATGCAAGCGCGTGGAATTCCTAAAAAAGAAGCCAAAGCGTTATTAATGTATGCCTTCTCCAATGCAGTTATTGAAAGCATTAAAATACCGGAACTCAAAAAACGAATTACTACGATTATTGCAACTAAATTAGGTGTAAAAATGGGATTCGATTTGTAATCAACACTAAAAAGAAGTTATAATAGTAACCCTGTCAGAGTTTAAAACTCTAACAGGGTTTTTTATCCAATCATTTTTTCACACTCTCCACAATCCCACGCAACATTCCATTAAAATCAAAATTAGGATTTTCCTTCAAACCCATTCGTACAATCACTAAATCCAGTGATGGAATAATCGCTACCATCTGACCTTGAAAACCGCTGCAGTAATACATATCTCTGGGAACATCAGGGAAGTGTCCGCCGGCATTGAGCCAAAAGTGTCCACCATATCTTCCATTCGAAGTGTTTGTAGGAGTTGCGGTGTATTTTGCCCAACTTTCGTTGAAAATTTGTTCACCATTCCAGTTGCCTTTATGCAAATACAACAACCCAAATTTAGACCAATCACGTGTGGTAGCCCAACCGTAAGATGAACCCACATAATTTCCTGCCATATCCGTTTCGATTACCATCGAGTACATTCCTATTTTATCTATCAAGGCACTGTACCAGAAATCTAAATATTCCTGATGCGTTTTGAACTGCTTCCGTAAAATTCCCGAAAGCAAATTCGTGGTCCCCGAAGAATAATTCCAATGCGTATTCGTCCGGAATACCATTGATTTTTTCCGTTGTACAAGGGTCATGTCTTCGGCTTGGAAAAGCATTTTGGTGGCATCAGAAATTTTATCGTATTGCTCCTCCCATTCTAAACCGGAATTCATGTGTAATAAATCATTGGTAGTAATACTTTTTCGATCGTCATTTTTCCATTCTGGAATTGGAGCAGGTTTGTAAATATCGTATTTGCCTTGTATTTCCAAAATTCCAAACATGGCGCTGGTAATACTTTTTGTCATCGACCAACCCAATATTTTACTGTTTTTATCAAAACCGCTATCGTATTTTTCGGCAATAATTTTATCTTTATAAATCACTAAAAGGGAGCGGGTTCTTTTTTTGATTGCCTCTTTTTCATCAAAAGCATTGGCAACAGCTGCATTCAATTTAGTGTAATCAACATCTGAAAAAACAGTGTCTTTTGGCTCGTTATTCCCGTATGGAAAAGGCATATTAATATTCAATCTCGTTCTTTTAGGAACCAAATACGGCTTTGAAACATCAAAATCATCGTTGATTAAAGTGGCCCCCAAGCCTTCACGATAAATCGCTTTTCGTTCTTTCAAACCATAAACCGAAGCAATCGCAAATTTTCCGGTAGCTTCTATTTTGTTTTTGGCTAAGTCAATCATATCGATGTCATTGTCGCCTTTTTCTATCATTTTCTGCGAACGATTATCAATAAAATGTCCCGAGGCTATACTTTTGGCTGAAAAGCCAGAAATTAAATCCAATTTTGGATAGGTTATTAAACCAACATAAAAGATTCCGATAAAAGAGACAAAACCAACGAACTTGAATACTTTTTTCATAGAGGCTTAATTTGAAGCAATTTAATAAAAAAGAACCACATTATTGGAACAGTATCGGATTGAGAAAATGAGGTATTATTAACAAGTGTTTGCTATAAATTAATTCCAATTTCACTACTTTTGTATGTAGAAAAATTCTAAATAAGAAAAGACCAATACTAAATTGGATTGTCGAAAAAATTGTTGACTATTGGCGTTCTATCTTACCAATAAAAACAATAAAAACAAGCAGATAAAATGTTAGATGTAAATAAAATTAGAGCCGACTTCCCTATTCTTTCTCAGAAAGTAAACGGGAAAGCATTGGTTTATTTTGACAACGGAGCCACTTCGCAAAAGCCACAAGTTGTGATTGATGCGATCTCTAAATACTACCAGGAAATCAATGCTAATATTCATCGTGGTGTTCATACGCTGAGCCAACTGGCCACCGATGCATATGAAATTTCACGCGGTAAATTACAAAATCACATCAATGCAAAATTTCCCCATGAAGTGCTTTTTACTTCGGGGACTACTCATGGAATTAATTTAGTGGCCAATGGATTTACTTCGATTTTGAAACCCGGTGATGAAATTTTAGTTTCGGCAATGGAACACCACAGCAATATTGTGCCTTGGCAAATGTTGTGTGAGAAAACCGGAGCAATTTTGCGGGTCATTCCAATGAATCTGGATGGCGAACTGATCATGTCCGAATATGACAAATTACTTTCGGACAAAACGAAGATTGTAACAGTAAATCATATTTCGAATGCTCTTGGAACTGTCAATCCTATCAAATACATGATTGACAAAGCACATGAGGCAGGAGCCGCAATTTTGATTGATGGCGCACAAGCCGTTCCACACCTGAAACCAGATGTACAAGAATTAAATTGTGATTTTTATGTTTTTTCAGGACATAAAATATGTGGTCCAACTGGCGTCGGAATTTTATACGGAAAAGAAGCGTGGTTGAATAAATTACCCCCATATCAAGGCGGAGGCGAAATGATCAAAGAAGTAACTTTCGAAAAAACTACTTATGCGGAATTGCCCCATAAATTTGAGGCCGGAACACCAAATATTGCCGGAGGAATTGTTCTGGGAACTGCGGTTGATTATATGAACGAAGTGGGTTTTGACAACATTCAACAACAGGAATTAGAATTATTGGAATATGGAACCAAACGGTTATTGGAAATTGAAGGGTTGAAAATTTTTGGCACCGCAGCAGCAAAGACTTCCGTAATATCCTTTAATATTGAAGGCATTCATCCGTACGATATTGGCACTATAATTGACAAGCTAGGAATAGCCGTACGAACAGGCCATCATTGTGCGCAACCCATCATGGATTTCTTTAAGATTCCAGGTACGATACGAGCATCATTTGCTTTTTATAATACCACCGAAGAAATTGATGTTATGGTTGAAGCTATTAAAAAAGCAAAAGTCATGCTGTCCTAAAATTTAAAATTATCTTCATATGAAATCGCCATGACAGAAGCTGTATCAAACACCAATGAAGATCTGGCGATACCATATTCCTATAAAAAACAAATATTATCTTCATATGAAAATACTATCTATTATATTCCTGACTATTTTTATGGGCAACGGTTGCAATAGTGCCAAAGCGCAAGATATGGAAACTACTGTTATTGAATACACGGCCAACACCAGAGGTTTTTATCAAAAAATAACGCTGAAAAATCAGATACTGACAGTTTCAAAAGACAGAGACGGAAATGACAAACCAATACCCAAAAAAGTATCGGATGCCGACTGGAAAGAGTTAGTAGATTGTTTTAAAACAGTGAAATTGGATAGTTTGTCTAAGCTCAAAGCGCCCAGCGAAAAACGTTTTCATGACGGTGCCGCTATAGCCAAACTGAAAATTACCCTTAAGGAGAAAGCCTATGAAACCACTAGTTTTGATCACGGTTTTCCACCAAAAGAAATTAAGAAGTTTGTGAATACGATAACTTCATTAGCTAAAGAATAATACTGAAATAAATTCAGCATAGTATGAAAATTAAAGAAATACAAGAAGAAATTGTAGCGGAGTTCTCCATGTTTGACGACTGGATGGAGCGTTATGAATACATCATCGAATTAGGAAGAAAGCTTCCTTTAATCAAAGAAGAATTCAAGACAGAGAACAACATTATCAAAGGCTGCCAGTCCAAAGTGTGGTTGCAAGGAGAGCAAACGGATGATAAAATTATTTTCACTGCTGACAGTGATGCCATTTTGACCAAAGGAATTATTGCGATATTAATTCGTACTTTTTCCAATCAAAAAGCATCTGATATTCTGGAAGCAGATCTACATTTTATTGACGAAATAGGTTTGAAAGAACACTTGTCGCCAACTCGAGCCAACGGATTGGTATCTATGATAAAAAATATAAAAATGTATGCTTTGGCATTCAATTCGCAGAATTAATTGCGAACTAATTCGTTTAACCATATAAGACATTTAAGGTCATATAAGTCAGAATAAAAAATGGAAATTTATGACCAAAACATATTTAAAAGATTTAATTTATCAGGTTAATGGTTGTGCCATAGAAGTACATAAACATCTTGGTCCCGGTCTTTTAGAAAGTGTTTATCATACTTGTTTAAAAAAAGAATTGACAATAAGAGGTTTTGAATTTCAAACTGAACTTACAATTCCTGTTTATTATAAAGGTTTAGAACTTGAAACAGGATTAAGATGTGACTTATTGGTTGAAAAAAGTTTGGTTGTTGAACTGAAAGCAATAGAAAAAGTTTTACCAATACATGAAGCTCAAATTTTAACCTATATGAACCTTTTAGAAATTCCTATAGGATTAATGATAAATTTCAATGTAACACATATTTTTAAAGAAGGACAAAAAACATATGTCAACGAAAGATATAGATATCTGGAAGAATAAAAAACAAACATAGCAGACTTTAAATATGATTTAATCAAGCTAAATAATAAAAAAAAGTACAAATATAATATTCAAAACAAAAACCTTAAATGACCTTCAATGTCTTATATGGTTAAAACACTCAAATAATGGAACAAGAAATAGACACAACTGAATTAGGAGAATCGATCGTAAAAATATTAAAGACTATTTACGATCCGGAGATTCCTGTAGACATTTACGAATTAGGATTAATTTATGACGTGATGGTCAATACGGATTATGAAGTAAAAATCCTGATGACCCTTACTTCGCCCAACTGCCCCGTTGCAGAAAGCTTACCAAGAGAAGTGGAAGAAAAAGTGAAATCGATCGAACATGTAAAAGACGCTGAAGTAGAAATTACTTTTGATCCGCCTTGGAGCAAAGATTTAATGAGCGAAGAAGCTAAATTAGAATTGGGAATGCTTTAAATTAGTCCTAATGTCGAAAGTCATAAAGTCTCTAAGTAATTGACCTTATGACTTTCGATATTCGACTTTATGACTTTTAAAATGGAAATAATAAATAAAGTTACGAATAGTGTTTTGGAAGTTTTCGATCTTGAAGACTATTATCCAAAAGGGATTCGTACGCAAATCGATATTTCAAAATGGCTTTTAGAAGGATTTTTATTGAAAGAAAAAGACTTTAGAGAGGAACTGAAAAATCACGATTGGTCACAATATCAAGATCACTATGTGGCAATTCACTGCAGCACTGATGCTATTGTTCCTGCCTGGGCTTCGATTTTGGTTGCCATTCAATTGGCGCCATTTGCAAAGAAAATTATCAATGGAACCTTGGAAGATTTAGACGCATCCTTGTATGAAGAATTACTCCCTAAAATTGACTACTCAGCGTATGAAAACAAGCCTATTATTATAAAAGGATGCTCCAGAAAACCGGTTCCGATGCGGGCTTATGTATTGGCCGCGCATTACTTGTACCCTTTTGCACGAAGTATCATGTATGGTGAAGCCTGCTCTGCCGTTCCATTATACAAAGCGCCTAAAAAAGGATAATACCATTACGGAAACTAAAAGCGCCATGAAAGGAAAGCCGGTATTAGTATCTGTGAATATTTCTAATCCAATGGTTTTTGGGGAATTTAAAAAAGAAGTAGATGCCATCGTGGGAGAATTTGGTGTTCAAATGGAAGCTTTATTGGATATTGTTTCGGGTAAAACAGAACCTTCCGGATTATTGCCATTGTAAATGCCATTGAATATGACAACCGTTGAAAAACAATTAGAAGACGTTCCTCTTGACATGATTCCACACACAGATGCATCTGGTAATGTGAATGATTTTGGTTTTGGATTGAACTGGAAAGGGGTAATCAACAACGACAGAACTGCAAAATACAGCGCTAAGAAATAATTTTTTTTCAAGAAGATTAAATTTAACCCCCTGATTTTTAGGTGAGTTTTTTGTCCAATTCTAAATTTAAATCATAGCTCTAAAAAAGGAATTCAATAGCTCCCTTTTGTTAATTCTAAGCAAAATCAAATACTTATTTGCCTTTTTAAATCCTCTTTTACTATCTTTAAAAGATTTCTTTTTTTTAAAGACCAAAAATGATACTCATGAAAAAAATTAAATTAGTTTCACTTTCAATTATATCCTTTCTTTCTTTAAGTTGTAACGCTCAGGTAAAATCTGATGACATTCCTATTAAAGACGAGGTAAAAAACTATACGCTTGAAACCGTGGTTGCAGATATTGTTGTTCCGTGGGGGATGACTTGGTTGCCAGACGGTGCAATGTTGGTTACTGACAAAAGTGGTATTCTATATCACATTAAAAACGGAACAAAAACAGAAATCAAAAATGTTCCAAAAGTATACGCACGCGGACAAGGCGGGTTATTAGACATCGCTTTACACCCTGATTATGCTAAAAATGGTTGGATTTATATGACCTTCGCTTCCGATGAAGGGGAAGGTACCGGCGGTCACACAAAACTCATTCGAGCCAAATTATTGGACGGAGCGCTGACACAAATCGAATCACTTTACAAAGCCACTCCAAACACTACAAAAGGACAACATTTTGGTTCCCGAATTCTATTTGACGACGATGGTTATTTATATTTCTCCATCGGAGAGCGGGGCGAACATTTTGTAAATCCGCAAGACATTACGCGTGATGGCGGAAAAATATACCGATTAAATGATGATGGAAGCATTCCTAAAGACAATCCATTTGTAGGTCAAACCGGAGCCAAAGAAGCAATTTACACTTATGGAAATCGGAATCCGCAAGGAATGGCCAAAAACCCCGTAACAGGAGCCATTTGGGAACATGAACATGGTCCACAAGGTGGAGACGAAATCAATATCATAAAAAAAGGAATCAATTATGGATGGCCTGTGGTTACTTATGGTATCGATTATGACGGAACCACCATTAGTAAAGAAAATGAAAAACCAGGCATCCAAAAACCTATTTATTATTGGTTGCCGTCCATCGCTCCAAGCGGAATGACCTTTGTCACCAGCGACAAATATCCAGACTGGAAAGGACATTTATTGGTGGGCTCTTTGAAATTCCAATATCTTGAATTGCTAAAGTTAAAAGGAAACGAAGTGATCGGCAGACAAAAAATTGCAACCGGAATTGGTCGCGTGCGTAATGTGGCACAAGGTCCGGATGGCTATATTTATATGGGCGTGGAAGGAAAAGGAATTATTAAAATTATACCAAATTAAACGATGTTGATAACGAAATTATTTTTAGGATTTGGAGTGTTTGTATTGGGAAGCTTCTCTTTTGCAAATCCATTTTCCGCAGACAACTATATTGACTTGAATACTGAAACCGCAGTTACTGCAAAACTTCAGTCACCCGGAAAAGAAATTTATGCAGATTTTTGCATGCAATGCCATGGCGCAAATGGAAAAGGAGATGGTAAGAACTTCCCGCCTCTAGACGGTTCGGACTGGTTAAAAACTAAGAGAAATCAAAGTATCGCTGCCGTAAAATTTGGACAAAGTGGCGAAATTGCTGTCAATAAAATCAAGTACAATAGCAGCATGCCGGCCATGGGACTTACGGATCAGGAAGTAGCTGATGTGATGAATTACATTATGACATCTTGGAGCAATAAACAAACCAAAATCGTTACCGAGAAAGAAGTCGCGGGCATTAAAAAATAAAATATCGGCTTAGGATTCCTATCTAAAAAAGAAACGCTACCGAAAAACCACCGTAAAAATTGACGGGATTTCCTGGATAAAAATAACGTGGCGCAGCAGTGCCAAAACCAACTGCGTTTGGCAAAATATTAGCCGCATATTTAGTACCCAAAGCGTTATTGATTCCAGCATTCAGCTCTGTTTTCAGGATTTTAAGAATCGTGAAAACATAGGTCGTTTTAATATCAAGCAACGAATACCGCTCACTGTATTTTGTATTGGAATCATTTAACGGAATTTTACCCATCGTTCGGAAAGAAGTGTTGACACCAAATCCATTTTTTGTGGTTAAATCTACTCCAAAATTAAATTGCTTTTCAGGAACGCCCGTCAATTGATTTCCCGAATAATCAGCATCACCATCCAAGAATTCTTTGAATTTAAAGTTATTCACCGCACCTGAAAAATAAGAAGTCATTTGAAATTGGGTAAGTTCGAAAAGTTTGTAATTAACCAAGAATTCTAATCCTGAATGTGAGCTGCTTCCCGCATTAATCCCAACAAATTGATCATTGGCGGTGCGTCGTGCCACTAATAAATTTTCAATTTGTGTGCTATAAAACGTTACTTCGGTGTATATTTTATTTTCAAGCCAGTTTCCTTTGAAACCCAATTCATAATTCCACCCCACTTCTGGTTTCAAATTGGTGTTTATTTGCCCTTCTGGAGTCAGTGTTTCAGCAACTGATGGCACCGAAAATCCTTTACTCACTGATGTAAATATATTTTTTCCTTTGCTTACTTTATACGAGAAACCAATTCTTGGTGACCACACATTTCCAAAAGTAAAGGGCATTTTTTGAGCCCCAGAATTATTTTCGAAAATATCTTTTAACGAATATTTGGTTGTGTTAAATGCTACTCCGGTTTCCAGATGCAGTTTTTCTGAAATCCAAAATTCCATTTGTAAAAAGTAGTTGCTGTAGTTCCGGTTTTGTTCGATGGAGCTGAATTCGTCGCCTTTTAAACTACCTTGACCAGGTTGCGATTTGTACAAATTTTTAAAAAGGGAATACGCGTATTTTTCCGTTAATAATTCGGTACCAAAACTCAGTTCAAAGGGCAAATAAAACAATTGGTCTTTGTAATTCACATTCGAACGAAGGCCTAGCGAACTTGTTTTTTCGTCCAAAATATCAAAAGGTCTGGGTTCGTAAGCATCTTTAAAATTAGAAAAAATACTGGTTTGCAGCGACCATTTTTCAGAAAATTGATGGTCGTATCCTAAACCCAGCATGAATTTATCATACGACTCAAAACCTTGTGCGGCTGCCCATGTAGCGGCTGCTTTCTCCGGATTATTTCTTAAATCCGTCTCATTGATAGAACTTGGAATAAAAGCTTTCAATCGGGTGAATGTTCCCAAAAAGGAAAAACTACCCTTTGAATTAATTTTTTGTTTGGCATGCAGGTTAAATGATTTTCTGTCATAGGAACTATTTTCCCTGAATCCCTCACTTTGTAAATCCGTAAAACTCGCAAATACATTCGTTTTGGAATCGCTGTATCCTGCCGAGAGTCGGTTTTGTAGCAACCCAAAACTCCCAAAAGTAACTGTTGATTTTCCAAACGATTCCAATAATGGAGTTTCTCTTGAAAACAACTGAATCACGCCACCCAAACCGGATCCAAAACTCGTAGAATTTGGTCCTTTTATGATTTCTATTTTTTCGATTGACGCTAAATCAATATCGTCAATAGTGGTTTCACCATCACCGGAACTCAATGGTATACCATCAAAATAGGCTTTTATTTTATTGGTTCCGTATTGAGATCTGGCGCCAATGCCACGAATCGTAATCCTGTTGGTGTTCAACGCACCTTGTTGCATGGTAACCCCGGGAATTTTGTTTAGTACAGGGGTCAGTATAATGCCATCACTTTTATTGATGTCGGCAGTAGTAATCACTGAAACGGAAGAAGCAGTGTTTTGAGGTGCATTTTTAATTGGCGAACCCTTCAAAGTGATTTCTGAAAGGGCTATGGTATCTTTTTTTATTTGTCCAAAAACAGTGAAAACACTACATAAAAAAAGAAGAAAGGAAAGGCTGTTTTTGAACAATTTTTGTTGTGTTTAAGGGAATGAAAACGTTTATAAAGTTAGTATTTTCTTTTTGTTCCAAAAAACCCTTTTAAATAAAATATGGATTAAATAAAAATGCTCCCTACAATTATAAGTTGCAATTTACATTCTGTTTCATATTGTTTTGAATTCGATTAAAGATTATTGTAAAATTACACAAAAGTCTAGTTTAAACGGAAATTATATAAAAAACACCATTTTAAAAACACTAGTTTAACCAAAATGACGTTCTTTAAAAATCATATCTTTGTGATTAATCCGAGAATTAAATTATCTTTAAACTTGGACCTTCATTTTAAATAAAAAGTAGTAGCTACCTATGAAAAAATCAACAATTGCATATATCACACTTCCCGTATTATTGTTAAGTACGCTAGCCTGTAATCGGAATAAAGCCGCTGATAATGAAAGTGAAACAGAAAAACCGGCCACCGTAAAAGTAAATTCGATAGAAAAGAAAATAGCCCTTACCATCGACACGCTTGATTTTAATTCCAGAATGATTGCCTTAAGCAACAATGACACCACGGGCAGATGGCCTGTAAAAGCCCCTTATCCTTTACCGGGCGCACTCTTGCCCTACAATAGAATCATTGCTTATTACGGCAACTTATATTCCACCAGAATGGGAATATTAGGTGAAATTCCCCGAAAAGAAATGTTGGCAAAATTACAAGGTGAAGTGGCCAAGTGGCAAGCTGCTGATTCTACTGTAAAAGCAATTCCCGCTTTGCATTATATTGCCGTTACCGCTCAAGGCGCTCCGGGGAAAAATAATATGCACCGCATGCGAATGCCATTTAAACAAATAGACACTATTATAAGTTGGGCAAAACCTATAAATGCGCTCGTATTTCTAGACATTCAGGTGGGACACAGCACCGTTAAGGCAGAAGTGGCAGAACTGGAACAATACCTTTCCATGCCTAATGTACACCTTGGAATTGATCCGGAGTTTTCTATGAAAAATGGAGAGCGCCCAGGTTCAAAAATCGGGCATTTCACTGCCGCTGATATTAACGATGCCATTGACATATTGGCAAATATTGTGCGCAAAAATAAACTGACTCCAAAAGTGCTTGTAATACACCGTTTTACTCAGGGCATGGTAAAAAACTATAAAGAAATCAAGACCGTTCCTGAAGTTCAAATCGTTATGGACATGGATGGTTTTGGAAGTAAAATTCTAA
Organism: Flavobacterium sp. RSP46; assembly: GCF_003984825.1. Lineage (NCBI taxonomy): Bacteria > Pseudomonadati > Bacteroidota > Flavobacteriia > Flavobacteriales > Flavobacteriaceae > Flavobacterium > Flavobacterium sp. RSP46. The sequence continues at coordinate 190,444 of NZ_RYDM01000001.1, read as the reverse complement.
AAAAGTCCACGTATATGAGTTATATTTATAGAGAACCGGTACAATTCACTGGTTTTAAATTATTTTATAAAAATGACAATAAAAACGATTGGAAGATGTACAGCCCAGAGGAATTAGTAAAATTTACTCCAAAACCAATTTACATTCAGTACCAATAATTTACTAATTGATTTATGAAGAATATTCTTTATTCGGTTTCTATTGGATTTTTTTTAGTAGTTGGATGCCAATCAGAACCTCGTAAAATAATACCGGAAATCCCGCTTATAACTGTTCCTGCAAAAATTATTGCACCAAAAAAAGTAGCGGCTGATGCTGCGACTATTCTTTCAAAAAAAGAAGTACCCGTTTTATGTTATCATAATATCCGAGATTTTAGTGCCAGTGCGAGCGGAAACATGAAAGTGTACACCGTAAAACCTGGTGCTTTTGCAGCACAAATGAAAGCCTTAGCCGATGCAGGATATAAAACCATTTTGCCACAACAACTCTATGATTATTTAGTATTTGATGGTCCCTTACCGGAAAAACCAATCATGATTACTTTTGATGATACCAGAGAAGAACAATTTAGCATTGGCGCAGCCGAAATGAAAAAACAGGGTTTCAAAGGCGTGTTTTATATTATGACTGTCTCAATTAATCGTCCCGGATATATGAGCAAAAAGCAAATTAAAAGCTTATCTGATGACGGACATGTGGTAGGCGCGCATACTTGGGATCACCACATGGTTACAAAATATATGGGCGACGACTGGAATTTACAATTGGTAAAACCAAAAGCAAAATTAGAAGAAATCATAGGAAAACCGGTGACGGATTTTGCCTATCCGTTTGGATTATGGAATACTGCAGCTATTCCTGAAATTAAGAAAAGTGGTTATGAAATGGCTTATATTTTATCAACCAAAAGAGATCCTGCAGATCCATTGTACACTATCAGACGTATTATAGTTTCCGGAACCTGGTCTACTGAAGGAATGATGAAAGCTGTACATTCTTCTTTTAATAAAGCAGAATAACCCATTAAAAGGTTCTAAATTCGTTAATTTATTCAAAAATCAAACAGCTATCTATACTAACACTACAGCAATGGAGCACAACCGTCAAAAAGGTTTCGTCAACAGACCTTTTATCCATTAATACTAAAGAATTCCTTAACTAAAAAAAGCACTATCAATTCGATTGAATTAATAGTGCTTTTTTTATCAGACAACTATTTTCTATCTTGGGGACAACCAGCTTGAAGGATTATTATAGGTTGTATTTTGTAGGATTAAAAATTTAATTATCGTTTTTCCGGTCTCGCCATTCGTTCTTACTTTTCCAAGACTTTGCTTTATACTCACTTTATCTCCTTTATTGACTGACACTGAGCTTAAATTTTGATAGACCGTAAAGAAATCTCCGTGCTGTATCATTACCGCTTTGTTTACTGGTGACAAAACGATGACACTGGTTACTTCTCCTCCAAAAACAGCTCTGGCACTTGCGCCATTGTCCGTAGTGATTTCTACACCGCTGTTGTGAACCGTAATTGTATTGAACAAAGGATGGGTTTGGTTTCCATATCCTAATGATATATATCCTTTTTCAACAGGATACGGCAATCTTCCTCTATTCGCTCTAAAATTATCAGCAACTATTTTAGCTTCGGGAGTTAACTCAATTTTAGAGGATGACACTGCACCTCTGGAAACCGGAGCACTTGGATTGGCTTTCGCTTTTTCTAAGGCGGCTTTCCTATTGGCTGCCGCAATGGCTTCCCGAATTAATTTATTGATTTGTCTGTCAATTGATTTGTACTCTTGTTGTCTTTTCTTAAGCTCTTTGGCAATCATATTTTTATCTTTTTTGATAAAATTTACTACCTTTTGCTGTTCTTTCTTTTCCTTTTCCAGAGCCAATCGTTCCTTTTCGTTTTCGGCAATCAGTTTTTGTTTTTCCTTTTTTTGAATGTTTAATTTATCATTATAGTCCAATAACTTGGTCGACTTAGATTTAATTTCCTCGCCCTGTGCTTTTCTATAACTGGTGTACTGCTTCATGTACTGCGCTCTTTTGTATGCCTGTAAAAAGTTTTCAGAAGACAATAAAAACATCGCTCTACTTTCTGACGAACGGCTTTTATATGATTTTAAAATCATTTCGGCATAATCCTCCTTCAGTTCCCCCAATTCTTTTTTTAATTTATTGATCTGAACCTGATTAATATACATATCGTTGTTAAGCAACTTGGTTTGCTTTTCAGTGGTATTTATTAATTTTTCTTTAAGCCTTATTTTAGTACTTTGAATAATCACCACATTGAGAGCGGATTTCTCTTTTTTCTTTACATTCTGCAGTAATCTTTCATTTTCTCGAATTTCTTTTTGAATTTGAGCTTTACGTTCTTCTAATTTTTCTTGTTGGGATTCCTGACTCCATAGTAATGAAGTGGTACAAATTAAAATTAGGCTTAGGAGAAATTTTGGCATATCGGAAAAATATTTTTGCTAATTTACTTAATTATAATTCTTTTGTACCCATTTGGAACACTATAAGGAAAAGAAAGTTCTTCATTGAAAGTTACCGTATTGTAATCTAAACTGATTTCGGTAGTTCCTTTCTTCTGAAACGTATTAATTAAAACACTTGTAGGCAATGTTGTCTCGTTGTATACTTTGTTGTCTGTGTATGTAACTTTGATCGTTCGCTCTTCGGCAGTTTGTGTAATTTCTTGCTTTTGAACTAAAAATTTATCGGCATCTAAAAAGAATGATTTTTTCGTGTTTTTGTTCGATGTATCATCTAATCGATAGGTTTGTTCCAATAATGTTCCTAGATATTTTCCTTTAGTCAAATCATCAATAGCCTGACCTAATAACATGTTCTGGATTTTATTATAATCCAAATCCGTTCCTAACCACTGGCTTAAACTGCTGAAATCCCCTTCAAAATAGTTTCCGTTGATTTTTTCGTAATAGCTCACCGTGGAAGGCGTAATCAATGCTTTTGCCATTGTAATTCCAAGAAAACGAATGCTTACTAAAATTTGTTCGTCTTTCTTGATTTTAATTTCTGCGGTAACGTTTTGGGTCTGCTTGTCATCCGCATAACGCGCGCTTGACTTAATGTATAATGTAGAAAATTCATTTTTATTGTTATAATGATTTTCTATTATTTTTTTGGCTGACATATACCCCGCTTCAGCAACGGGCTCATTACTGGCAGCAACCACAATGGCTTTAGATTTACAAGAAATCATAAAAACAGTAAGTAGAACTACTATTGAAATTTTTTTCATTATTTTTTTTCTTTTAATAATTGATTGGCTTTAGAGAAAAACAAGTCTTTTTTCTTGAAATCTCCCAAACCATTATACGCTTCTCCAAGTTGAATATTGAAATTGATTTCCAACTCTTTATTCTCCACTACATAATCCATGCCCATTTCTAAAAAACCCTTCGCCTTTTTAAATTGTTGCAGCTGATTGTTGGCTAAACCCGCATAATAATAAAACTGAGGCTGCGTTGGAAAAGTCTCCATAAGTGCCGAAGCTTTCCTAGCTACTGTATCAAATTGTTTCATCTCCGTATGCGCTTGAAGCAAAAGTAAATTCGTTCCGACGGCATCATCAGATTCCTTATTTGCTGATTTTTCATAATACATAATTGCTTTGTTCCATTGTTTTTTAGCATGGAAAAACTTCCCAATTTCTTTGGCAACATCAACGGAAGTATCCTTGTCAAAATAGCCGACAGCCTTCTCTAAATCAGTCGAATATTGCGGATTTTTATCGGTAAAAACCAGAAACTCATTCAGAATTCGGTGTTTAATCTTTGAATCAATTTTGGCACTGGCCAAAACAATATTCATTGCTTTAATGGCTTTTGGTGCGTCATTAGCATCCAAGTAATTTTTGAATACACTTACTTGTGCCCACTCCGAATCTGGGATTGCTTTTTCGAGTTTTTTGACGGTTTCAAACGCTTTTGACTCTTCATTATTTTTCGAATACAAAAAAATTAAACTGATATAACTGAACTCATCCTGTGGGTTTTTAGCAATCAGATCTTCCAGATTGGTAATCTCCATATTCTGAAATTTTCCTACAGACAGAATCTGGCTTTTGTATAATTCCCTTCTATCTGTTTTTCCGATGGTTTCATTAAGTTCCTGAATCAGTGCCAAAGCTTTCTCATACTGATTAGTCCCCATATAAAGTGAGGTCAAATCTTCTTTGTACTTGGGATCAAATTCAATCAACTTATTGATGACGGTAATTCCCTGAGTAAAATTTTTAGTTTCGTAACTCACATCATACATTCCTATCCAGAACCACTTGTTTTTAGGATCAATTTTAGTGGCGTTTTCAAAGTAATTATAAGCACTTTTATACTCTTTTAATGCTAAATAATTCTTCCCTAACTCATAATATACGGCGGCATCATTGGGTTTAATTTTATTGGCTTTATCCAAAGCTACAATTGCTTTATCATAGTTCTCAATCCCTTTTTGCAACAACGATTCGTAAAAAAGTTCCTGAAACTGATCCGTATCGAGCTTTATTTCCTCAGGTTCTGTTTGTGCCCACAGCAAAGCCGAATTGCATTGCAAAACGAGAAATAAAATTATGAAAGCGCTTTTTTTCATGCTGTATTTTTAATCCTGAATCTTTTTTATATAATACCACTTAACATTACAAATAATAACATTTCGTCGCATACTTGTTTAAACATATAAGTCATATAAGTTTTGAATTAATTCAAGTAAAACCAATAGTTCATTTAAGCGAAGCCACATAGCCTTGCAAGACTCGTATGTTTAAAATTAAATATTTTTATTTTTGATTATAGCATTTAAGTAGTTGGACCTATTTAATGTCATACTAAAAAATGAGTGAAATACTATTTGATATATAAGTCATATAAGAATTAAACCTTAAATGACCTTATGATTGTTTAAGTTACATAAGGCTAACACAATTGAAACTTAAACTTACATGACTTATATGGTAAAAAAATGCAACATTGTTTTATTCTTATTTCTTAGTGCATTAATTGAATTTTTTTATTCTAAAATCGAATAATCCCCAATGCTAATACTGGAAAAATTCCCATCAAAACTCGCGTGATTCCCAATCATTGCATTGTCTAAATTCGCATTTTTGATATGAGAATGGGTTTGTACCAAACTGTTTTTTATCGTACTGTTTGAAACATGGCATCCATCTCCTAAAGATACATTAGGACCAACAGTTGCGTTAATCAAAATTACATTTTTACCGATATAACAAGGCGGAATTATAGTCGAATTCTCTAATTTGACATCAAAATCCACTAAATGTTCGCCATCATTATGCAAGAATCCTAACATTCTGGAATTGGTTTCCACGGTTACATTCTTGTTGCCACAATCCATCCATTCGTCCACTTTACCGGGAACAAATTTCATGCCTTTAGCCATCATTTGTTTGATACCATCATTTATTTGATATTCACCACCGTGGATAATATTGTTATCTAATACTAATTGTAATTCGTTTTTCAGCACGGCCACATCTTTAAAATAGTAAATTCCGATAACGGCAAGATCTGAGACAAAAGTTACCGGTTTCTCTACTAATTCTACTATTTCATTTGCTTCATTCAGTTTTACAACACCAAAAGCTTCCGGCTGATCTACTTGTTTCACCCAAATCACGCTGTCGGCATTTTGGTCCAAATCGAAATCAGCCCGAATCAACGTATCTGCGTAAGCGATAACTGCTGGTCCACTCAAAGAATCTTTGGCACACATAATGGCGTGACCGGTTCCTAAAGCTTCGTTTTGGTAATAAATAGTGCCTTTGGCGCCTAATTTTTGTGCGATAGCAATTAGTTCCTCTTCTACTTTTTTGCCAAAACTTTCATGAATAATAAAGGCTACTTCTTCGATCGCTTGATTTAATACGCCTGCAATATCCTCTACTAAACGGTGAACAATCGGTTTTCCTGCAATAGGAATTAAAGGTTTAGGAATGGTTAATGTATGTGGGCGAAGGCGTGAACCACGGCCTGCCATTGGGACAATTATTTTCATGTTTTTTTATTGAAAGATTAAACGATTGAAAAATTTAAAGATTATCGCAAATCTTTAAATTTTTCAATCTTTAAATTATTAAATCTATTTCACTCCCGTACTACCAAATCCGCCTTCTCCTCTGGAGGTTTCTGTCAGCTCTTGTACTTGAATCCACTCTGCACGTTCGTGTTTTGCGATGATGAGTTGCGCAATGCGTTCTCCGTTTTGGATAACAAAATCTTCATTGGATAAATTTACTAAAATAACTCCGATTTCACCCCGATAATCGGCATCTACTGTTCCGGGAGCGTTCAACACCGTAATTCCGTTTTTAGCAGCGAGACCGCTTCGAGGTCTTACTTGCGCTTCGTACCCTATGGGCAATTCGATGAAAAGACCTGTTTTTACAATCGCTCTTTCCAGTGGCTTTAATGTTATGGGTTCCGTTAAATTGGCACGTAAATCCATTCCTGCTGAGGCTATGGTTTCATAGTTAGGCAAGGCATGTTGTGATTTGTTGATTATGTTTATTGTCATTGTTTTTTTCGATTAATAATTTTGATTAATAATTCTTTTTCATTGTGGTATATAAAATACATAAACACCAGTAATAACGTGATTCCTACGTAATAATTCTCTCTGAAACCATAAAATGAAACTGCCGAAAATCCTACTGAAATCAATAGATACATGAAGATTTTATTGGTATCATACGGAATAGGATAATATTTATTCCCAAAATAGTAGGAAATACACATCATACTTCCATAAGCCGCAATGGTGGCAATTGCAGAACCGTAATAACTCATTGTAGGAATTAAAAGAAAGTTTAATGCTAAGGTAATGATGGCTCCCACTATAGAAATGTATGCACCAATATGCGTTTTGTCAATGAGTTTGTACCAAACGGAAAGGTTGGTGTAAATGCCTAGGAAAAAATTAGCCAAAATAATTAATGGTACTACTTTCATGGCTTCCCAATAGGAATCATCTCGGATCATAATAACTTTGAGCACATCGGCAAAAACGATGACGGACAGTAATATAAACGACCCAAAAATGACAAAATATTTGGTAATTGTAGCATAGGTTTGTGGCGCATCTTTACTATTAGAATGGCTAAAAAAGAAGGGTTCGATTCCCAAAGTATAGGCAGTTCGGTACAAGACCATGAACAAACCGAGTTTGTAGCAGGCGTTATACACTCCCACTTCGGCATCAGCAATGTCAGGAGGCAATAAGTATCCCAATAAAATTTTGTCAAATTGGTCGTTGATGGCAAATGCTATTCCGGCCACCATAACAGGCATACCGTATTGCATCATGCGTTTCCAAAGCGAATAATCAAAATGCCATTTCAATATAAAGTAATTGGGTGACAACACTATAAAGGTCAGTAGACTGGCAATTAAATTAGACACAAAAATATAGCCTATCTGAAAATCTTCCAAGTAAAAAGAACCTAAAAAACTATCCGGGTTTGATTGTGAAATCACCGGTAAATAACTCAAAAAGAAAAGGTTCAAAAATAAATTGACAGCTACATTTCCTATTTTGATTATGGCGTATTTTATCGGTTGTTGATTGACTCTTAATTTAGAAAAAGGAACAATCACCAAAGCGTCGAGCACTAAAATCCAGATGTTATACGTAATAAATTGCGCTTCAATTCCGGCCCAAACGGCTAATTTATTGCGGAATAATAATGCTATAAATAGAAACGAAATGGAAGTCCAAAAAAGCGAAACGGATGTGGTTTCCACTACCGATTTCTTGTCTGTTTCTTTATTGTAAAATCTAAAAAAAGCGGTTTCCATTCCGTACGCAAGAATGACATTAAAAAAAATCATGCCGGCAAAAATGATGGAAAGTTTTCCGTATGCTGCTTTTGGAAGTAAATCCGTATATAAGGGCACCAAAAAAAAACTGAACATTCGCGGGACAACCGTTGCTAAACCGTAAATCGCAGTCTGTTTAAAAAGATTTTTATATAATCCCAAAATGGCGTATTTGTTTAAATTGATATCGACAAAAATAACCAATTCTTTGGTTTAAATGACCTCAGTACCTTTTTGTTTTTACTGCTGTTTTGTCTTAGAAAATATTTGATTTGAAGATTTTAATTAGAGCGGTTTTTCGAAGACATTGGAGATTTTCAAATAATACGTTTTATTTTTTAGCTTGTATTTTAATACTGCTTCTGTGGATTTGATATCGAATTTGGTCTTTGAAATTATAGGTGCTTTGTTGCAATATTCTTTGGTGGGATTTATATCCATAATCAAATCTTCTTTTTTATTGCTTTGTAAAAATGAAGATTTAAAGTCTTTTGGTGTAATTTCCTGAACTAGAGATTCTTGATTGTGAAAATAGATTTTCTCCAATTTGATGTTTGCCGCAAGCGGTTTTTTGAATTCGATATAAAAATTGATCACGCTGCTTTCCGTATCTTTTTTCACTTTTTGGTAGAATACTGATTGTATTTCTTGAGGAAATTCTGTTTGAAGTTCTTGTTTCATGGCGCAAAAAGTAAGGCTGATAGCGGTAATCACAGAGAAAAAAATTATTTTATATCCTTTCATAATTTTCTCTTTAACTTAGACCTTCTTCGTTTAAAATTTTAAGAAAGTGAAACCCTTTGGGTACGTAACCTTGGTTGTAATAAAAGCGATGTGCGGTGAAATTTCCGGTAAAGGCATCTAAAACGATCATCGTACAGCCCGTTTTTTTTGCCAAAGCATCAACATAATCCGTCAACATTTTGCCAATTCCTTTTTTGCGGTGATCTGGGTGTACAATAAAATTATCAATTTCTAAATACTTGCCAGACCAGAGTTTAGTTCCTGACCACAATCCAGAGAGTCCAACACATACATCACCTTCAAAAACGGCAATTTGCTTGTAGTTGTGTGGGATCATCTCTGTGAGATACGCATCGTATTTGTCTAAAGTGAAATTCGTATATAAATGTAGCATAACTTCATATTGAGCTAACATTTCCTGTTTAGTGGTCAGTTCTCTAATTTCTAATTTCATATTTGCTTTTCAAAAATGTAAAATTAGAGAAAAAGGAATGAGATTGAAAGTGATGATAGGGTAAATTTTTGAGAAATCTAATTGAAAATTTTGAAGTTTAATAAGTGTCATTTATCGCGCAACACCTAAAATTAGAGCTTATAGCTTAAATTCATAGAAAAAATCATGTTTTCAAATTATTGATGTTCAGGTATTTTAAAAAAATATTCACGGAATTAAGACACGGAATTCCGTGAATTCCGATAACAAGTGTTTGTATGTTAAAATATATGAGGGTAGTTTTGGAGTCAAAAAAAACAAATAAGTTCTTAGTAAGACGTTATTTAGAATTAAGTTTTTTTTCTAAAATGATATTGTAGCTACTTATCTAAAATTTATCAATTTAAAACAATTAAAACAATCTTAAATGAGAACAAAATTTATAATGAGAAAAAGTATATTCCTACTTTCCTTCTGCCTCTTGGTAATCAGTTGTTCTACTGAAAACAATAGTGAAACACTAGAAAAAACAAATTTAAATTCAAAACAGAAGTTAGTACAAGAAACTGCTATTTTGTTAGGCAAGTTATTAACTGACTCTGAAGTCAAAAACGCTTTAAATAACAAAATGAAAGAAGTTGACAAAGATGCAAATATTGTATCTTTTGCATACTTACTTGAACAAGAAGAAGGTTTAAGAAAAAATGAACAAGCTACGTTCAAAAACCAAATAAATAATTTAAGAAAGCAAAATATTTTTAAAAATGCTTTAAGAAAAGAGTTTGAAAATAATTCTAATGATTATAAAACAATTAAAGAAATTTTGGACAAAAACTTAACTTCTAAGAACAATTTTAGATCTACAGCGTTTATTGCAGATGAATTAACTAATCTTCTTGTTTCACAGGAATTACAAATTTTTTTTCCATTTGATCCTGAATATGAAAATGATGATCAAAATGCACAAGAATATTATGTTTCATTCGATCCGCTAAACAATTCGCAAACAAACATCGGATTTCAATTTAATACAGGCTACAGTGATTATGAAATTATTAATAATCTTGATAACAATTTTTTAGATAACAATCCCGTTTATGTAATCGTACCTATAGATCCATGTGATATTGCTGGTAGACCTTGTAATTTTATAGAACTGTTACCTACACCTTTAGACCAAAATAATGAACTGATAACTAGTGAGAATCAATTCATGGTTTACAATCCTAGTGGATTTACTAATAATAACAATACAATACCAACAACAACATTACTGACAACAAATACCAATCATAATAATATTCCCGAAACAGATGGTATCAGTTCCTATATCCCAAGAATAAGAATAAATGGAACTGGTTACATGGGGTTTGGTGGCACACATCAAAAGTTGAGATTTTACCGCGGCACAACTGATGGTTCTGTCACACAAAACGCAGATGGCACAATAACAGCTTCTCCAAAAGATTATATTGTAAAAGAATTCAGATGTAAAAGAAAACATGTCAAAGATAAAAATTGGGTTGATTTTGGTGCTGAATTTGACCAAGATTGGAACATGAGCGAAAATACACAGGATTTCGCTATTTTTTCCATACATAACTTGAAGGCTACAGCATCTTTTGAACTTTCCATGAAGTCAGGTTTTAAACTTGAAGATGGTAAAATTAAACCAAATGCCGAGGCAAGCGGTTCAGCTAAAATTAATGTTTCAGTCGGTAATGCAAAGTTTAGGACAAATGCAGAAATCTCACGTAGAATTGTTTTAGCAACTATTGTAGGTCTTGGCGCTACTGGTGAAACAGTCAGTGATGGTGGTGTGGATTATAATGTGAAGAAAAATGGCATTGTAGATTACTACTTTAAACACTATTATACCGACCTTTAATTATTAATTAGATGCTGTATCTTTGGTACAGCATCTACATTTATGTTGTTATGAAAAAAAATTTTACAGTTTTATTTATCTTTATTTTTACAATCTCATCTGCTCAAAACGAAAGCGTTTATGTGTCAATTGGCAAACCTTGGTTTCCTGATAAAGAAAGCAACTTAAATAATTTTTCACTAGGTTTAAATTATCAAAATAGATTTTCTCAGTCTTTTGCATTTGATTTGTATTTAGAATACAATCAAAGTAATGATTTTCCTCGTTTTTTTGATGATGCAACAGCAGTCGATAATTATTTAATGGATCAAACCTACTCAGGTGTATATTTTAATTCGCTTTGGTCAAAAATAAATACTGTTACTGTAGGAACTAAGATAGATTATCTATTTGTTAATAATGATCGGTTTTTATTTAATTTTAATTTAGGTGCTGGCTATTTGTTTTCATATTCTAGAGCGCATGATGTAAAAAATTGGACTTATGATTTTAATAATGGACAGATACTTACTTATGAAAATGGAACCACTTCAGGTAATTTAAATACTTTTTATTATACCTTAGGATTACAATTTCAATGTACATTTTATAAGAATTACTTTGTTGGTATCAGTCCGTACTATTTAATGCCTATTGGCGAAAAAAAAATTAACTCAATTCCGGTGTATCCTAACCACTATAACCTTACTTTAAATATTGGTAAAAGATTCTAATTATCATAAAATTATTTTTAGAAAAATGATTCAATAAAACATTCATTAAAATTAAAAAACAGTTACTTATAAAATCTAATCCTATGAAAAATAGACTACTATTAACTATATTTTTTCTTTCAACTTCTTTATTTGCTCAAGAAAACAAAGAACAAAAAATTGAAATTTCGTTCTCTTATGGTCTATCCTACATCGAGTACTCCAAATCCTTTTTAGATGATCCCGTACCTTTTGAATTGCCAAATATTGGCTCGTTTTATGAAATAAATTTTGATTTTAAATTACCTAAAGACCGCTACATTGGATTAGGTTATTCTAGGTTACAGCATGCAAAAAATATAGATGATGGTGTAATACTTACTTCAACCAATACTGGTTTGGTTTTACAAAACTATAGAAACATTCATACCAAAGACTTTTATGATGTTCATTTTAGAACCGTTTTTAAAAACAATTTGCAGTTTACGCTTGGAGCATACTATTTTATTGAAAATATGAACAGAAGCGATATTACTAATATTGATAACAATACTGTGTTTGTGTTAATAAACGAAAAAAATCGAGCAGACAATTTGGGTTTATTTGGATCTTTAGAATATTATTTCAAACTCAATAGTTATGCTGAACTTGGTTTAAAAAGCAAGTTGTATTATTCATTAAATGGTGTTGAAACCATAGCTATATTACCTACTTTAAGAGTAAAATTATAACGTAATGATTGTTACTTGTTATGTAGCAAATCGAATAGAAATGTTCAGTAATTTTGCTATTTTCCAACATAAAAAATGATGGTGCTAAAGTCAATTTTTAAAGGATGCTTACAATGTTTGGGAAGGTACTGCATCAGAGGGTTGGCAAAGAGACAACATCTATTATGGATTGACTCCTAGCAAGCAAAAAGGAGCAATTAGTGGTGGGAAGTATAGAGAATACATAACCTCTTTCAAAATGTCGGGAAATGATGCACAAGGAGCATTTAATACTATTTCAAACACAGATGACCCAAAACAAGTAACTGATTATAGACTCAATAGCTCCTCCGGATGGACAGACGGACAATTTGAATTTATGATTTATTGCTTTTATGGATCAAAAGCATCAAACACTGGTGAATCAGATAAAAAAGGCTTTTTTGCTAAACCGTCTGATTTATTTGAATTAAAACATGAAGCATACAGCAGATTTAATTGGCCTTTCAAAAAAACTTACATTCGTACAACTATAATTGGCTTAAAAACTATAAATTTTTTGAATAATAATTACGGTACAGTGTTAGAATTTCAAACGTGGGATTTAAATAGATTTTCAAATGAATGGAAATTTTCTTTTGAAGAAGTAGATGATCCATTAATAATTGAAACTAAACAATCAATAAGCTCAAAATTCAATGCTAACTTTTCTACCGAATTAAGCGGGACAATTTTTGAGGTTGTTAAAGTGAACACGAAATATGGAGCGTCAATTGAAGAATCAAAATCAAATGATTATATCGTCAAAAGAACAACGAAAAGCAACAATTTATTCGACTCTGTAATTCCTTTTTACGATAATGTAGTAAATAAAAATCCTAATACTGGGCAATTTGCTACAAGAACATATTATACTGGTAAAGTAGAGTTTCAAGTAAGACCAATTCAAGTTCAATGGTAGGCACAAAAAAAAACATATCCACCTACGGTAAGTACTGTAGGTGGTTTTTAATAAAAGCAAATAGTTTGCTTTTATTCCTTTTTATAGCATCTTGTGAAAGAGAAGAAGTTCTTAAAGAAGAAGTTGTGAATTCTCTAAATATTAAAATTGACAATGAACAGTTAAATTTAATAAATAGTCGCATCGGCTCCAACGAAAGTTGTGAAAGTTTATTTTTTAGTTGTAGCTATCAAAACAATAAAAATCCAGGTTTTAGAATTGAATTCTCGCTATTGAAAAATGGTACGTTAAAAAATATTACACTTTTTGACTATAGAAATCAAAATGCACATTTTGAATCTGCCGATTTTAACCCTAAAGGCTTAATGACAATATCAAATTTCAACTACGATGAAACAAAAAAGTACCTTCATTTTGATTTTAAAGGATATCTATTAGAACAATCTTACTATGATGAATTAGACATTGATAAAAAAAGAAAATATATCGAAGGGTCGGTAACTAGTAATAATGTAAGAACTACCGAGTGCCCATATACTTTTACAAATATGAATTTTAAAGGAACTGCTTTAAGTTTTTTTACCGCATTTCATTTTGGCGAATATGATCCGAAACTATTAAATAATCCATATCAAATGTACTTTTACACAGATAACGGATTTAGAGCTTTAATTAAATCTAAAATTAAATTGCCAAATTTAGCAGTAGGCACGTATAAATTTGACCAAAATACAATAGAGAACAGAATTGATTTTGATCAATATGTTGGCATATTTAGAGCTACCCAGTTATTGTGGATTAGAGATATTGATTGGAAAAAATACCAAACAGCTGGCAGTTACACAATTCTTGAGCATACAACTATAAATGAAGAAAAAGTAACTAGAGGCGAAATGAATCTGCAAGTTTATAATAAAGGCGCTTTGATTCACAATATTACAAATGGTAAATTTGTTGTCACTGATTTTTAACTAAAACATTCTATTGTATTATAGAGCAAAAGGGCTTAACTCAAAAGTCAATCCCAATTTTTAATGCCTTCTGAGCTCCTGAGTTTTATAAAACCGATACAAATGGTCGTATATCAGGAGCTCATATTGTCGTTGGCGGGAGGTAAACTGACGATTAACCATCATGTGAATATGGCTGCTTAAAAAATCAAAAAGAGGAATCTCCAACTGACTTTTTATGTTGGAACTTAACAAAGCAATTTCTGATATTTTAGTTTCTATGAAGGGAGTTAATACTTCAAATGGCAAGTCCGTTTTGCCTAGTAGCAAGGCAGTAATTTCTACTTCACGCTTGCGGTATTGGGTATCTAGTCCCTTATTTGTGGCCGCATCGGCATTAAATTCTTTTTTAAAATTCATTTGTAACCGGCGCATCAATTCATGTTTTTCAGACATTGATAACTGAAAACTTTCTAAAAAATGATGAATTGTAAACAGTCCAAACAATAGCTGTGCTGCTACCTCAAAATTGGATTTATGCTTTAAATAGGCTACAATCAACTCACTATGATACCCAAACAAAGTCTCAGAATCTACCATGGTAGCCTCTCCGTACCGCTCCAATTCTCTCTTATAAGTATCCGTTTGTACTTTCCAAACTAAATGGTTGACCAATAACTTCTCAAAAACAGGATGGAATGAACTGATAATGGTAGCTATTGCTTCTGGTTTGGTTACTAAAAAACGAAGACGAAGATGCGAATCAGGATCGTTATACCGAATAAAAAACCATTTGGCAATTATCTTTTCCTTTTGTAAATCTAAAATTAAGGGATACAACTTTTCAGATAATATAAGATCTGCTGTTTTTACTCCAGTGTATATTTTATAATACAGCCATTCACTTCCTATGCAAAAATCCCTTTTCATACTTTACAATTGGTCTTTATAATAGGATAGAATGAACTGATTGGCAAAATTTTCACCTTTTGCGTTTTTCACCACAGATTCCTCTGTAAATAGAAATTCTTCTAAAGTGATTTTAACATGATTTACAACTGATTTCAAAAATAATTGAATCCCTATATTTGTCTCAAAATCAAGTAACAATGTGTTGTCAAAATGAGCCCAATTTACAAGACTAGGAATGCTTCGTTGTTTTCTCCAAATCGAAAAAGCTTCAAATAATAGAATGCCATCCATTTTATAAAAAGGCATAATTTCAGTTTTACTTACGATCCATTTTGATTTTGAAAGTAGTACTCCGTTATATTCAACCCTTGGAAAAAAATCATAATGCGTTTCTAAAACACCCCAACTGAAACTGTAAATAGGCTTTACATCTTGCGACTGTAAATCACATAAAAAATGATAAACAGGCAGCGATTTAGTAACATAATTATGGGCATTTGACAAACAAGGAATAACTTCTTTATTGTGTTTCTTAGATCGCAAAATAATTTTGTTGTTGCGTATCGAAATCATTAAATCATTTAAGTCAATCGTGTAGTCTTTAGTTGCTGCCGAATTAGCCAAATAGGCAATTTCAAATGCTCTTAAAACAGGTCTTCTTAATATATTACCAGTTCTTGATTCCGGAATATGAACAATCTCTGCTAAAATTTTATCAGAATGATAGGTCGCTTCTTTGGCTACAACTTCATTGGTTAAATTGAAAATAGCATCATTTCCATTACAAAAACGCCCTAATAGTTTGGCGGCACTAACATCCCCCGAAGATTCAATTGATATGATTTCTTTTTCTTGATGCAATGCAATTTCAATCATTACCGAGAAAGTAGCTGGTGCATTATTCCAACTAGGATCAAAATCCGGAAAATCCTTTTCAGAAAGCGATACTGCTTCTTCATTTTTAAGAATACATTGCTGAAGTTTCTTCTCCATTATAAAATCATAAGCCGTCCAAGGTTCGAGGATTGTTTCTTGAACTTTACTTTTAAAAGAAAAATGCTCCAAAATCTCATGCGTATCATTCATTTCAGAATTTTGAAGATACCCAATTCCCGTTTCAGTATCTAAAACAGTTGTCAAAGGCATTTCTCTTGATTCATTTCTTTGTGTGAATGCTTTTATAAAATTAGTATGGTTTTCAGACTTCTTTTGCTTTTGAATTCCGTTTAAAAAACGAACCGCTTGGAAGACTTTATTTTGTGAACTAGTACTCAAAGTATTTACGGAAGCGGTCGTATTTAAATCAGTTTGAAAAAGATATTTTTCATCAAACTCCACACCTGTTTTCTCAATTAAATCCTGTATCGCTTCATAGTCTTTTTCAGAAGGAACAAGCGTTTGGTCTAATACTAAAAATTGAGTTCTTATACTTTGCAAAAGTTGAGAATCTTTTTTTAAGTTCGGAATTTTATCGATGATAGAAAAAACGCGTCCCCATTCATCACTACCTGTAACTGTTGCATCCAATTCACTTACAAGAAACTGAAAATCGATAAGCTGATTAATATATTCTAAAGCTTCTGCGGTTTCAGAATCATCATCGGCAAGAAGACAAACCATTTCATCAACAGTCATCCCTGATGTTGCTTTAAGCACTAATTCACTTAAAAGGGCTGTTTTTCGCAATGCTGAAATGGTATGGACTCTTTTTGTTTTTACATAGTTGTAATCAACATAGCGGTAAAAATCCCCAAGAGCATAGATCGAATTATTAGGATAATATTTAAGATAAGGTATAACTTCTTCTCTTTTAGCAAATTCTCGTAATAATGCCACCCAAAATTGCATGTCAAATTGTGTAAAACGACTAAAATTTTCAGTTGAATTGAGTATAATGTTCGTTTCAGAAGCTATTTTTCCAACTGAACAACCCGCAAATAACCCGAAAGGAGTACAACGAGTTGATATTCGCGCAATGTATTTCAGTAAACTAAGCTGCAAACTCTCCCTTTTTTTAGGTGATACACTGGAAGGATCAGCTTTCCATTTTTTTAAAGCTGTTAGTAGTTCCGGTGAAGCCATACGAATGGCTTCTCTAACATAAGGGTTTTCAAACTGCAGCAATAAGGCCTCTTCGGAATAATTTTCCAATAAATCAAAATAGAAAGGCAATGGAAATAAAGGGGTTCTTAAAACATAGTGCGAGAAAGGACGAACTTGATAGTGGTGCATTATCGTTTCTTTTTACTCACTTTCTCAGCGAGTTGCATCGCGTTATAGACATTTAATACTTTTCCTGATTTAGATAATTCACTAAATTTGATTTTTTTGCCCTCTCCACCAGGGACCAAAACGTCTAAATCGTAAGCCGTTCCTGATTCTAGAATAATTTGTTTAACCTCCTTAGCTGTTAGTTTAGGATAATACGACCATATTAAAGCCGCTGTTCCAGAAACCATGGGTGCTGCAAGTGAAGTACCTGAATCATAGCCATAACTATTGCCTGCGGTTGTGGTATAAATTTTATCTCCAGGAGCAAATAAATCTACATTCTTCTTGCCGTAATTTGAATAAGAGGCCACAAAAGTACTGTCTGCTTTTGCAGTAGTGGCGCCTACATTGATAAAATTATCTACGACTTCTTTTGCATCATCCTTAAATTCTGTATCTGACGGATAATAAGGGTTTTCGTCAATATTGAATTTATTGTTACCCGCAGAATGTACAATCAATACATCCCTTTTCATTGCATACTTTAATGCTTCTATTACCAATTCTTTATATAAAGAAAATTCTTTACCAAATGACATATTGATAACCTTTGCACCATTATCTACTGCATAATATATCGCATTAGCTATATCCTGATCGTATTCATCACCTGATGCCGAAATTACTAACGGCATTATCTTGAAATTATTTTTTGCAATCATCGATACAATACCTGATACCTTAGTTGAATGATTATGCGTAGATCTTTTGCCTGCCTTGTTTTCTGAGATAGTCGCATTTCCATATCCTTTACTAACTAAATAAGGATTGCCTTTAATATATATTCTTTCATCAAAATTTACATTTAGATTTCTGTTGACTATCGAATCTATTCGAACCCTTGTATCTAAAGCTTCCTCAATTGTATTCTCTCCTGCTTGCAATCTTGACTTTATAAAACCTATCATTGCACCAATATCATAATCCTTGTCTTCACGTCTTTGTTTAAAAGTTTTATCATTAATTTTATGCTTGAGATACAAACTATCTAATTCCTTGATTGAATACTTTTCATTAGGAAAATATCTTTTTAAGCTATCTTTTGCTATTTGATAATTATCAACAATGTATTGTTGTGATTTTAACCAGTTGTCATAAGCTCCAAATTGCTTGTTATAAGTGTTGATTATACGTTTATATTCATCACCGCCTAGGTTTTGAATAGTTAATTGAGGATTAGAATTAGCGTTCAAAATTTTCAAAAATCTTACAAATTCAAAATTAACCCAAACTAAATAACCATTATCTCTTGTTCCTATAAAATTCCAACCATTAATATCGTCTACATAGCCATTTTTATCGTCATCTATACCGTTAGAAGGAATTTCATGTTTATTGAACCAAATATTATTCTTTAAATATTCATGATTAGTATCTAATGGAGTGTCAATTATAGCAACCACAACATTATTGTTTCGAACTTTACTTTTAGATGTTTTTTTGACTTGAATAAAATCAATGATAAAAGCATTTTGATCTTTATTGACTTTATGAAACCAATTTAAAGAATCTAAACTTCGCCAACCAGAGCTAATTGATTCATTTTTTAAAACATAAACTCCATTTTTTTTTGTGGCACAACTTAAAATTATACAGACTAAAAAAATTAAATAAATATTTTTCATTTTTTTAAGTTAAAGTTATTGGGAGGAGGCATTAAAGAGTCAGTTACAGTTTCAATGTCACCAGTCAATTTTAAAAAACCACCATTTATTAAATGTAAGTTATCCAATTGAGCTACTTTCATTTTTTCTAAATTGAACTTTGATTGCGTTTTTGTTTGTTTTTTTTCTGTTTTCATGTGATAAAATTATTTATTTATTATACAAGTTGCAAAAGTAAAAGCTTGGCCTGATAATAGCTAAAAAAAATTAAAAGTTATTGGCGGAATTCCGTGAATTCCGATAGCGCTATATAAAATAATTAACTGAAAACGAAATAGTTATGAATATTTTTCATTTTCTAGTGCTTTTAGAAAAAAAGTAGGCTTAATCTTGTTTTTCTTATAAAAAGCCGCAGCAAAAGCTTCGGCAGAATTGAATCCAAACTCCTTCGCTAAAAAAGGCATGGTGTAATTTCGTAATTTCGTTTGGGCTTGCAATTGGTCAACCGCATGTGTAATTCTCAAATCGTTAATATAATGCACAAACGTTTTTCCTTTATGTTCATTAATAACATTAGACAAATATTTTGTATTTGTATTTAACTGCAAAGCTACTTTTTGAATGGTAATCGTATTCTCTAAATATCCCTTATTGCGTTCAAAGTAGACTAACTTCTCTAATAATTGCTCCACAACCTCTATTGCTATACCTCGTGATTCTTGTGATTTACTTTCTTGTTTAAAATCATCTTCCTTTTTTATAGCACCAGAAGGCTGAAAATCAACTGATGTAGGACGAATAATTGCTTCAAATCGTTTTTGATATTGTTTTTTTGAATAAAATTGGTAGCCTATTAAGCCTCCAATACCTACTATTAGAATCAAAATCCATATAAAATATCTAGATTCATTGTTTTGCAAGGATTGTACAAGGGATTCTTTTTCTGCAAGTAAACGAGGAGTGTCATATTCTTTGACTAAAACTTTATTTAAATGCTTATAGTTTCTTTGTAATATGCTATCAATACTCATAAACTTATTCAAGAATTTTAATTGATTTTCTTTGTCTCCAGTTTTTTTGTAATATTCAATTAAATAGGAATACCCACTTATAAACTCTGGTGTAATTCTTTTATTTAATAAATACATGGAATCTACTTTGATAAAATTTTGAATCGCTTTCTTTTCACTACTCATACCAGCGTACGACTTTCCTAAATAAAAATAAGACGCCAGTATATTACCAAAATTTTTATCTAATATTATTTGAGGCAATGCCTTATTTATACTATCTAAAGATGCTTTGTAATTTTTCTTTAACATTTCATTTGCACCTTCATTTAAAATAAAATATGGTATATAAAACTTATCGTTGGTTATAATCGATTCTTTGTACCCTAATTTGTTATAAAAACTAGCAGAGTCTAAATTCTTTAATGATTTGTGCGCATCGGCAATCACAAATAAAAGATTGTGATAATCGCTACTGTATTTTAAAGATGATATGTCTTTTTTTCTTATGTAACTTAAACATTCACGATATAGTAGCAATGCCTCCTCTACTTCACCTAATTCCTCTGACCTTAAAACACCAATTGACCGCTTGATATAAAAATTTAAATCTTCATTATTGTCTTTAGCATATTTTTCTGCTTTGAAATAATTAGCTAAAGCCTTGCTATACTTAAATTGCATTCTTAACTCATATGCCTTTCTAGAATAAGACAATGCTGGAAAATTATAATCATTTTGATTAGTTGAATAGGCAATAGATGAATCAAGGTATTGTATTGCTTTATTTCCTTTGTATAATGTTGATAAAAGATAAAAACCCCGTGAAAGACTTAAATTATTTTTTCTAGAATAAGATTTAGAAATGATTTCCGAAATAAATGTTTTCTTATTATTATCACTTTTCTGTAAAATAAACTCTTTTTTTAAATCTTCATACGAATCTTTTCCGATAAATTTATCAGCCGTTTGCGCCAATAAACAATAAGGAAACAGTATTAAAAGCACTATTTTAATAAAACGTTGGTTAGTCATTACAGTAGATTTTGCACAAAAATACAGCAACATCACTAAAATAATCTTAAAAATAATGATTTTTTTACATTATTTAAATAGCATATTTTCAGTGATTTATAAAATACAATTTGTGGAATTCCGTGAATTCAGTATCGGAATTCAGGAATTCCGATAACAACAGTTTGCTTAGAACCTCTTCTTACTCTAGTTTTGGCACAAAGAAAGTGAAAGCGTTTGGAGTAAGACGTTACTTTTAAATGTAGATTACTTTCCTAAATCAATTGGCCAATTACAAGGGAATAATTCAGCTGTACTGTAACCCTTTCAAAAAAAACAGAGCATGAGGTTTTATGTAAAGGTATTTGTTCCTCAAAAAACAAAGCATAAGGGAATAATTCAGCTGTACTGTAACCCTTTCAAAAAAAACAGAGCAAGGAGTTTGAAAGCTATGGTCTCTAAAAAAAACCAAGCACAAAAGTTCTCGAGAAACTTTTTATTGAAATGAAATGTGTAATTTTAAAAACTTAAAAAATGAATTTAGATAATTTGAATTTAGTGGAGCTTAATGCTCAAGAAGTTAAAGGAACAGAAGGTGGGTTTATACCTCTTCTAATATGGGGAATAGCAATATCTGCTGAAACTGTAGCTACTGCATTTTGGGTAGGAGTTGGTGTAGGTGCAGCAGTTGCTCAAGGACAAAAATAATGTTAAATATCAAAAAATTAAAATATGAATTTAGAAGCGTTGAATTTAAAGGAAATTAGTATCCAAGAGTCCAAAGAGACTGAAGGAGGTTATCTTGCTCCAGCAGTGATAGCCGTGGCTGCTGCAGGGGCTACAGTTGTTGGCGTTGTTGTTGTAGGTGCTTTAGTTGGATATGGCGTCTATAAATTTGTAGACTGGGCAACATCATAAAATTAACACAATGACTTATCATAAAATAATGCAATACTTAGCTCCTTATTGGTTTAAGATATTTATCATAGGTATTGCTTTAGGAGCGTTAATTGCTCATATTCAAAAGTTAAAAAATAACTTTTAAATCAAGATTTTTATTGTGAGACTGCCTATTTTATTAGGCAGTCTTTTTAGTATTGAAATAGTAATCAGTTAAAGGAAATTTGTTTGTTGGATTGCAGGTTCTCCATGTTTTTATTATCTATACAAACGTGTCTTATAAATTCACTAAAAAAAATGAACTTCAGTCAAGATCCCATAAACACTCTCGAAAACCTTATCGCAAAAAACAAAACCAAGAGTATTTCTATTTACTTGGTCTTGATTCTGGCTATACTTATTTTTCTGGCACTATTGCCTGTCATCAAAATAGACATTAGCAGTCAGAGTCGCGGTATCGTGCGAAGTACTACTGACAATGTTCCAGTAAGTAGCTTAGTGAATGGCAAAGTAACTTTTATAAAAATAAAGAATAACCAAGTAGTGCAACAAGGAGATACCCTGATTGCCATTACCCAAGAAAATTTAAATACCGAGAAAGCCAATAATCAAGTGACGGCGGCTACTATTCAGGATCAAATTCATGATTTAACTCAAGTTACACAAGGCAGGGCTACGGGTTTTAAAACACTTGCTATGCAGCAAGAGTGGCAGAGTTACAATAATAAAAGAGAGGAATTGCAAAGCAAAATTGCCCAATCAAAAATAGTATATGACCGAAACAAACAGTTGCATGATAAGGGCATAATTGCCAAAGCTGAATTTGAGAAATATAGTTTTGATTATACGTATGCTCAGCAAGCACTTTCTGGTTTAGAAAAAAACCAACGTAGCCTTTGGCAAAACAGCAAACGAGAGCTACAAATGCAACTTCAAAACCTAAACGGCACCCTAGAAAAAATAAAAGTAGAAGCGCAAAACTATTATATAACAGCACCATTATCTGGAACTATAGAAAATTTCTCAGGAATTCAAGCTGGTTCTTTCTTGAACGCCTCTCAACCTATAGCCTCTATTTCGGCAATAGATCAATTGATTGTAGAAAGCACCGTTTCACCAAACGATATAGGTTTAATTAGAAAAAATCAAAAGGTGAAATTTCAACTCGATGCTTTCAATTACAACCAATGGGGTTTGCTAGAAGGAAAAGTAATCGATATTGACCGTAATATTACCATTCAAGGGGAACAAGCTTTTTTTAAAGTACGATGCGCACTGAATACTACCGCAATGCAATTGCAATCCGGTTACAAAACCCAAATTACAAAAGGAATGACCCTAACCACACGATACATCATTACAAGAAGAAGCTTATTTGATTTATTGTTTGACAAAGTCGATGATTGGCTCAACCCAAAACAAATTGCATCCAAATCTTAAACTGGTAAAATTTTATAAAATAATTTATACTCTCTGAGAAAATTCTAAAGTCTTTTTTCTATCATCTATACTCTTATAATGGCTTCAATAAAAATAAAACAACATGATATTAAAGATTGTGGTGCTGCTTGTCTCGCTTCTATTGGCAATCATTACAAAGTTAATCTGCCTATAGCGCGCATTCGTCAATTTGCGAATACCGATAAAAGAGGTACCAATGTGCTGGGGATAATTGAAGCTGCCGAAAAAATGGGTTTTTCTGCCAAGGGAGTAAAAGGAGGCATAGATGCTATTGATAAAATTCCGCTCCCTGCTATTGCTCACATTATAGTAAAAGAACAATTGCATCATTATGTGGTGATTTATAAAGTTGAATCCTCCCCTAACCCCTCCAAAGGAGGGGGAACCATAACGGTAATGGATCCCGCTTTTGGCAAAATGGAAACCTATACGTATGAAGAATTTCAAAAAATCTGGACTGGTGTACTGATTCTTTTTGCACCGAATGATGATTTCAAGGAATATAACGAAAAAGTTACTCCATTAAAACGCTTTTGGGATTTGGTACAGCCACATAAAACCATTTTAATTCAGGCTTTGGCGGGTGCCATACTTTTTACCGTTTTAGGATTGGCCATGTCCATCTACATTCAAAAAATTACCGATTATGTTTTGGTTGAAGGCAACAGAAACTTACTCAATTTGCTGAGTGTTTCCATGATTTTTATCATCATATTGCAAGCCTACATCGGTTCTCAAAAGAGTGTTTTTGTTATGAAAACGGGGCAATTGATTGATGCCAAATTAATTTTAGGATACTATAAACATTTACTCCATCTTCCGCAACGTTTTTTTGACACGATGCAAGTTGGAGAAATCACATCCCGGATTGGCGATGCGGTAAAAATTAGATCTTTTATCAATGAAGTGGCGATTGATATGATTGTAAATATCTTCATTGTGATTTTTTCCTTTACCTTGATGTTTACCTATTATTGGAAATTGGCCTTGGTGATTCTGCTGGTGATTCCATTTTATGGAGCTATTTATTTTATTTTAAATAAGTTCAATAAAAAAGTGGAACGCGTTATCATGGAGAATGCTGCGGAATTGCAAACGCAATTAGTCGAGAGTATTACCCATATTAGAACGGTTAAAGAATTTGGAATTGAAGAATTTTCAAATTTAAAAACAGAAAACAAGTTTGTTAAATTACTTTTTACTGGCTACAAATCTGGACTAAATGGTCTTTTTGCTGGGACTTCAACGCAGTTCTTGGCCTCTATATTTACAGTAATACTTATGTGGATAGGTTCTGGTTATGTAATTGACAGAGCTATAACTCCAGGTGAATTGTTTTCATTCTATGCATTAATTGGCTATTTTACCTCACCAGTAGCATCATTAATTGGGATGAATAAAACCGCTCAAAATGCCTTAATTGCCGCAGATCGTCTATTTGAGATAATGGATTTAGAACGAGAAGAGACAGAAAATAAAGTCGAATTACAAAGAGAAAACATAGGAGATATAAAATTCGAAAATGTAACGTTTCGTTATGGCTCTCGAACAGAAGTTTTCAAAAATTTTAATGCGGTTTTCAAGAAAAATGAAACCACAGCTATCGTTGGCGAAAGCGGAAGTGGTAAAACGACACTGATTTCACTGTTGCAAAACTTATATCCCATAAAAGAAGGAAAAATTTATATTGGAGAATATGATTCTCAATTCATACATTATCAGAGTTTACGGAATTGCATTGGTGTCATTCCGCAACAGCTCAATCTGTTTTCGGGAAATATTATCGAAAACATTGCTTTAGGCGATTCATTTCCAAATATTCAACGCATTTTAGATTTGTCCAAACAATTGGGAATTACAGAGTTTGTGGAGAAATTGCCCAATGGTTTTGAAACTCAAATTGGAGAAAATGGCGCCATGCTCTCTGGAGGACAAAAACAACGTATTGCTATAGCAAGAGCCTTGTACAAAAACCCGGAAGTGTTATTAATGGATGAAGCCACTTCTTCATTAGATACTAACTCGGAACACATTGTAAAAGAAGTGATTGATAATTTTAAATCTCAGGGAAAAACAGTTATTGTCATAGCCCATCGATTGAGTACTATAGCTAATGCAGATACTATTTTGGTAATGGAAAATGGCACTATCGTGGAGTCCGGAAATCATGTCGCATTATTAGAACAAAAAGGAAAGTACTACGATTTATGGAATAAACAAGGATTGGTATAAGAAAAAAAAGATTATTAAACAATTCCCTTAGAAACAAAAAAAGAGTCACGCATAGCGTGACTCTTTATATATTTTGAATCAATAATCTATTATCCATTCAATGCTTCCGCACCACCAACGATCTCTAAGATCTCATTAGTAATAGAAGCTTGACGTGCTTTATTGTACGTTAATTTCAATTGATTTCTCATTTCCGTTGCATTATCAGTTGCTTTATGCATGGCTGTCATACGCGCTCCGTGCTCTGAAGCAAATGAATCCCGAATTCCTTTATACAATTGTGTTTTTAATGATTTTGGAATTAAAGTCAACACGATTTCTTCTTTTGAAGGTTCAAAAATATAATCACCAGTCGAAGCAGGAACATCAGATTTTATGGGTGCCAATGGTAAAAATTGTTCGGTTTGAACGATTTGTGTTGCGGCATTTTTAAATTGGTTATAAATCAACTCAATTTTATCATATTCTCCTGAAACGAATTTCTCCGTTAATGTGTCCGCAATTTTAGCTACAGCATCAAAAGTCAAGTCATCAAAAATAACGCTTTGATTATCAACCACTGAATGTGTTTTACTCAAAACATCATTTCCTTTTTTGCCAATAGCAAAAATATCCACTTGCTTCCCTGTATAAAATTCAGCGCGATTTTTAGCTTCTTTGATTGCATTCGTATTAAAAGCACCCGCTAAACCTCTGTTAGATGTTATTACAACTAATAAAACTTTCTTGATCTCTCGTTGTGTAGTAAACTCTCCTCCTATCTCACCATCAAGCGTGGCAGAAAGATTTTGCAATAATTCCGTTAATTTTTCGGCATAAGGGCGCATTGCTGTGATTGCATCTTGTGCTTTCTTTAGCTTTGCTGCAGAAACCATTTTCATTGCCGATGTAATTTGCATCGTCGATGAAACGGAAGTAATTCTATTACGGATTTCCTTTAAATTTGCCATTTTATATTAGTCTAATGTCGTAAAGTCATAAAGTCTAAAGTCCTCAAAAGCAGATAAACTGACTTTAAGACTTTCGACTTTACAACTTTTGACTAGTTTTAGTTATATTTTGCTGATAATTCTTTTGCCACAGATTCAATTACATCTGTAATTTCGTCTGTTAATTTTCCTGCTTTTAAAGCGTCAAGAGTTGCTCTGTGTTTGTTGTTCAAGAATTCCAAGAAATCTTTCTCAAATTCTCTTACTTTGTTTACAGGAACATTTCTCAATAAGTTTTTAGAACCAGCATAGATAATTGCAACTTGATCTTCAACAGTATATGGATCGTTCAAACCTTGTTTCAAGATTTCAACGTTTCTTCTTCCTTTTTCAATTACGTTTAAAGTAACGGCATCAAGATCAGAACCAAATTTAGCAAACGCTTCTAATTCACGGAATTGTGCTTGATCCAATTTCAATGTACCTGCTACCTTTTTCATTGATTTAATTTGGGCATTTCCTCCAACACGAGATACCGAAATACCTACGTTAATTGCCGGACGAACCCCAGAGTTAAACAAATCTCCATCAAGGAAAATTTGACCATCTGTAATAGAAATTACGTTTGTTGGGATGTATGCAGAAACGTCACCAGCTTGCGTTTCAATAATTGGCAGCGCCGTCAATGAACCACCACCTTTTACAATTGATTTCAATGAATCTGGTAAATCGTTCATGTCTTTAGCAATTCCATCATCTGCAATTACTTTACAAGCACGTTCTAATAATCTACTGTGAAGGTAGAAAACGTCTCCAGGATATGCTTCGCGTCCCGGTGGTCTTCTCAATAACAGAGAAACCTCACGGTATGCAACCGCTTGTTTAGATAAATCATCATAAACAATTAAAGCCGGACGTCCTGAATCTCTAAAATATTCTCCAATTGCAGCACCTGCGAAAGGAGCATACACTTGCATTGGAGCTGGATCAGAAGCATTTGCAGCAACAATAATGGTATATGCCATTGCGCCTTTTTCTTCTAACATTTTAGCAATTCCTGCTACCGTTGACGCTTTTTGTCCAATTGCAACATATATACAGAACACTGGTTTCCCAGCATCGTAAAATTCTTTTTGATTTAAGATCGTATCGATACAAACAGTTGATTTACCTGTTTGACGGTCACCAATAACTAGCTCACGTTGTCCACGACCTACTGGAATCATAGCATCTACTGCTTTTATTCCTGTTTGTAATGGCTCAGTAACGGGTTGACGGAAGATAACTCCAGGAGCTTTTCTTTCCAAAGGCATCTCGTATAAGTCTCCACCGATTGGTCCTTTTCCATCAATAGGAAAACCAAGTGTGTTTACTACACGACCTACCATTTGTTCTCCTACTTTAAGAGAAGCAATACGTTGTGTTCTTTTAGCAGTTGAACCTTCTTTGATTCCTGTAGATGGTCCTAAAAGAACTACACCTACATTATCTTCTTCAAGATTCAAAACAATAGCTTCTAATCCATTGTCAAATTCAACTAACTCTCCATATTGAACATTCGAAAGCCCGTAAACACGAGCAATACCATCTCCAACTTGAAGTACTGTTCCTACTTCTTCTAGTGTAGCACCAGATTCAAAACCTTCTACTTGCTTTCTTAATATTGCTGAAATTTCAGCAGGTTTGATTTCCGCCATCTTAATTTATAATTTAGACACTTAAATGTGCAATAAAACTAATTACTTAACTCTCTTTTTAATACTTGTAATCTGTTGGCTACTGAAGCATTGTATTGCTTGTCGCCTATTCTAAGAATAAATCCTCCAATGATTGAAGCATCTACTATATTTTCTATTGTGATTTTTTTATCCGAAAGTGTTGCAATTTTAGCCAAAACTTTAGCTTCTAATGCTGCATCCATAAGAATCGCTGTAGTAACCTGCGCTACTTCAATACCATTCATAATATCCGATAATTTACTGTACTCTATGGCAATTGCTTCTAGAATTTCGAATCTTTTGTTTTCAAATAATAAATGAAACAACCCTTGAGTTACGCCATTTATACCGGCAAAAACTTCTAACAGTGCTTTCTCTTTTACCTCCACTTTCATGGTCGGGTTTTGAATAAAAGTACTCAATTCTAAATTACCCTTAATTGTCGAAGCAATCAATTTCATGTCGTTATTTACAACTTCGGCAACACCTTTTGAGTTTGCTAAGTCTAGAATTGCTTTTGCATAGCGAATTGCTGCTCTTGTACTTGCCATAATTGTTAGTTTAACTTTACATCACCTAACATTTTCTCAACTAATTTAGTTTGAGCTTCTTTGTTAGATAATTCGTCTTTCAATATTTTTTCTGCGATATTCAATGACAATGTTGAAACTTGTAATTTCAATTCGGCCATGGCTGCATTTTTTTCACTTTCAATTGCTGCTTTCGCTTGCTCGATCATTTTTAATCCTTGAGCCTGTGCTTCATTTTTTGCATCAGCAACCATTTTCTCTTTTATTTCACGAGCGTCTTTAAGCATGTTGTCACGCTCTAATCTTGCTTCTTGTAAAATACGTTGGTTGTCAGCTTGAAGATTTTGCATTTCTTTTCTAGCGTTTTCAGCAGATAGTAAGGCATTTTTAATTCCTTCTTCTCTATCATTAACTGCATCCAGAATTGGTTTCCAAGCGAATTTTTTTAACAAGAATATCAATCCTACAAATATTACTATTTGCCAAATAAACAAACCAAACGAAAAATCATTTATTAACTTATCCATTATATCTAATTATAAATTTTAAAGTATGAATTGCTTTTAATCGCAATTTGTAATGTTTTAATTTTAAAAACAATAGTTACAACCAACCGTTGTAACTATTGTTTTTTTTAGTTTTAATTAAGATGCGAATAACGCAGCAAAACCAATACCTTCAATAAGTGCAGCTGCGATAAGCATAGCTGTTTGGATTTTTCCAGAAGCTTCTGGTTGACGAGCAATAGCGTCCATTGCTGAACCACCAATTCTACCAATACCTAAACCTGCTCCGATAACAATCAATCCTGCTCCTACAATAGTTGGAATTTCCATAATATATAAATTAAAAATTAAACATTCTTTATTAATAGTCTAAAGTTGTAAGGTCGAATGTCATAAAGTCAAGGTGACTTTTAAACTTTCAACGTTTGACTTTCGACTTAATGGTGAGCCTCCTCGTGATGATGCTCTTCGTTTCCTGCTCCAAAATAAAGTGCGGATAACATAGTGAAAATATACGCTTGTAAAAAAGCTACTAATATTTCAAGAATCATAAGCACAAATGCCAATCCAAATGACAAACTGCTTCCAATCCAACTTTTAAAAATAAACATTAAACCAATGATACTCATCAAAACTACGTGTCCTGCTAAAATATTAGCGTACAAACGGATCATTAATGAAAATGGTTTGATGATGGTTCCCAATAATTCAATTGGCGCCAAAATAAATTTCATTGGAGTTGGCACCCCTGGCATCCAGAAAATGTGTGCCCAGTAATTTTTATTGGCTGAGAAAGTGGTAATTACATACGTCAAAATAGCCAGCGATGCTGTTATAGCAATATTTCCCGTTATATTGAATCCCAGTGGCGTTAACCCTAAAATGTTTAGAAATAAAATAAAGAAAAATATCGTTAACAAGTAACTCATGTATTTCTTATAATTTTTTTCTCCAATATTTGGTATGGCAATTTCGTCTCTGACATACAAAACAATCGGTTCAAATATGCGTCCGGCTCCTGAAGCGATTCCTCCGTTTTTAGTATATGATTTTGCTAAACCTTTAAACAAGATAAACATTAAAATGGCGACAAACAAAATACCAACCACACTTTTAGTGATGGATAAATCAAGTGGCGTTACATTAGTAGGATGACCATGTTCGCCTTCTGTTAAACTTCCGTCCGCAGCTGTTTTGTATATTTTTTCGTGGTGCAATACGTAGAAGTTTCCATTGTGTTCTGCTGTTTCTTCACCATAATGAAATTTTGAAGAAGAAAATACTTGCAAACCATTGTCCCAAAGGATAACAGGCAATGAAAAACCATTATGTGATCCTGATTCTTTATCCGCATTGAAGGTAAAAGAATGTGAATCTAAAAGATGATGATTGATAAATTCCTTAATTTCAGATTTTACATCTGTTGGTTCAGCATGAGCTCCTTCAGCTGCCTCATGAGCAACTTCTGTTTTTACTTTCACAGAATCCTGTTCCGGATTTGCAAAACTAATTAAAGGAAGACACGCTACTAAAGTCGCTACTATGAATCTAAGTGGTTTGTTTGAAATCACCATAACAGTTAATTATCTTAATTTATTACGTTTCTGAAATTTGGTGCAAATGTACATCTTTTATTAATATGCAAAAGAATATAAAAAATTATTTTTGATGGATTTGTTCCTTAAAAAATATATTTATTGCTTTTCGTTTAAGATACGTATTGTTAATATGGTTTCGATTGCTAAAAAGAGAATAAACATTATAAAAAAATTAATTTTCTCTATTGATTTAATTTCAATTGTAACCCGCAATATAGGCTTTAAAATCAAATAACAAACTATCATTTTGATACTGGTGCTCAAAAGAAATGACATGCCTACATTATCAAAACTTCGTTCTTTCACTTTCAGCAAAACCACAAATACCATAATTGACAACGCCAAGAACAGCAGGTATAGGGTTTCTATCGAATAGTAAAAAGTGGAGTCATTTATGTGCAAAACATAAAAAATAACTCTATGAATACCGTAAGCCAATCCCGCAAGCACCAATAAAGGCAGCAGTGGTTTGTATTTTTTTAAATTCATTGTATTTGTTTTTTGCCGCAAAGGCACTCAGGCGCAACGTTATTTTAATTTGTAAAATCGGAACGTGTTACGATTGGTTTTTACGCTTTTTATTTTGAAAAATTACTGCGTTTTATTGATTTCGTTTACCTGACGGATTACATTGTACAATGCCAAAACCACGCCAACCATCACTAC
The DNA here is from genome assembly GCF_003984825.1 of Flavobacterium sp. RSP46. NCBI lineage: Bacteria > Pseudomonadati > Bacteroidota > Flavobacteriia > Flavobacteriales > Flavobacteriaceae > Flavobacterium > Flavobacterium sp. RSP46. The sequence goes on along the minus strand of NZ_RYDM01000001.1, from coordinate 158,832 downwards.
AATTTTACTGTAATATACTCTTGGATGGGGATAATTCTCGTCTAACCAGTCCCCAAGATAGGAAAACAAAAATATGATAACTCCCATTTGAATTGGAATATTAATGAACTGCAGCCATTTATTCGCTCTTTTCGGGGGTGGTTTGTTGTCCATCGTTTTGCATTACATTTTTAATATTTGTTTTCATGGCACAAGATGCACTAAAATCAGCGCCTGGCTCTACTGCTAATTTCCCTACAATAACTTCTCCATGAATACTGGCCTTTGATTTTACATTCAATACTTCGGTTACCTGAATTTTACCTTCAAATTTTCCTTCGATGTCCGCATTTTTGCATACAATATCTCCAGTGACACTTCCTGCGGGTCCAATCACTATTTTTCCTTCTGACTGAAAATTACCAATTAAATTTCCGTCTAATCTAAAATCAGCCTGCGAAATAATATCGCCTTTTATCGTAGTTCCTTCAACAATCCGATTCGTTTTTCCTAAAAGATCGGTATAGGATTTTGCTTTTTTATCAAACATAATTATTGCTTTTTTGGTACCAAATACGTTTCGAGATTTTTCTTGATTTGGATTACTTTGTAGTTTTCACCTGAAACCACTATTGCGGCATCCGTGATTTTATATTTTATGTTCTCTGCTAAAACCAATGTTATGTCAGTTGCATAAACCCGTGATTTTATACCGTGAATGGTAATGAAATTTTCTTTCTCCGTATAAATATCATAGGAATAATATAGTTTCTGAAGATTTTCACTGGCTATGAACATTTTAATTTTTTCTTCCACTGCTTTTGTATTTTTATCGTCACGAGAACCTACTTGATATAGAATTTTCCAATTATTTGAATCCGTTGTATTCAACTCCATTTTCTCTAAAAACGGGATTTGGTCATTCAAAATAACCTGTGCTCCTTTGCCTTCTTCGCTATTTGGATAATTATCAGCCACCTCTTGTAATGCGTTTTTGTAGGCCGTCACACCTTTTAGTTTTCCAATGGCACTTGCTTTGAGCAATTCGAATTTAGATACAATATCCTCGCCTGAAAATTGAGTAATCAAGCTGTCTGAATGCTCTATAACGGCAATAAATTGCTCTTCTTGGAATGCTTTATACCACTTAGCATAGACGCTTTCCGGGGTTTCAGTTTGAGAAATTGCATCCGGATTGGTGTTGTTAATTATTTGTGCATAACGCGAATCCGGAAACCGAATTGTTATCTCCTTTTTCATCGCAGTTGCCATGTTTACATCGGTGATTTGATATAATTTATACAAATTATACATCGCTGGAAGCACCAGTTTTTCCTCTGGATTATTGTTTAATAATTGTTCCAGTTTTGCAATAGCCAAACTATTTTCTTTGAATTTTTCCTTATAAATAATACCCAATTGATAGTAAGCAAAATTACGTTCTTTGGCTATACTGTCTAACTCGATTTGTGCCGTAGGAAGCTGTTTCAGGTAAAAATCCGGTGTGTGTTTTTCTATAATTTTATTTGATTCCGTTTTCTTTTCAACGGATTGACTGTTCTCAACCGAAGCAGCGGCCAAAGTTGGGTTAGCATTTCCTGATGAAAGTCTCCAATTCCCATTTAAATTCCTTTCGCCCCAATTTTTCTTGAAGTCTACTTTTCCAAAAGCAACTGTTGTAGGATTATAAAAATAGAAACTACCCGCTGATTGGGTCGTCGCGCTGGGAATGGTTGGTGGCATCATGGGTGATTTCCGAATGGGTTTTGCGGACTCTTGATCTGAAGCCGAACCTGCCGATCCAATCGAATTATTCCGCTCTATGTTTTCCTGTTTTGCTTTATTTTGCTCCGCTAAAAGTCTTTTGGCCTCCTCTTTTTCTTTTAGTTGAACGATATACTTTTCAAAATAAGTTTGACGATCCGCAGGGTTCATCGCCACCACATTCAGGATGCTGTCATTTCGCTTTGCTAGCGCTTCATACAAAATCACCTCATCGAGATTGCTTCTTATTTTTTGTATTTTATTAAACTCCCTTGATTTTGTATTCAATTTAACCAAGGTACTGTCATAATATTTTGCCGCCACAGGATAATCCGCATTTCTAAAATACAGGTTTCCTAAATTTCTATAATTTGACGCTACTAAATAGGTGTCTTTTGAACTGGTCTTTAACGAGGCGTTATAAAAATCTAAGGCTTGTTCCTGTCTGTTTTGTTTATCATAAAACACTGCCATTTGATGAAAAATCATATCTTTATAAGGCCTGTTCTCTCTGTCTTCTATTAATTCATCGTAGGTTTCAACAAAAGAATTAAAATCTCCCTTTTCATAATCAAACAATTCGGCTTTTTTGGCATGCGCCTGAATGACAAATCTTCTTTCGGATTTTCGGTTCATGTCAATCACGGATTGATAGGATGCAACCGCGCTGTCTTTGTATCCTAATCCCTGATACAGTTGTCCCAAAACAAAACGGTATCGTGCTTTTTCCTGATTTATTTTAGTGAATTCAATCGCGTTTTTGATCTTAGCAACGGCGCTGTCTTTTTCTTCTAAATTAAAAAAAGAAGCGGCCAAAAGGGCATTTGCATCCGCAAAAACTTGATTTTTCAGGTCGTGATCTTCTACTAATTTACTGATGTTTTTTATGACCAAAGCATCATTTCCCAGACGCATGTTTGTTTTTTCCCGCCAAATTTTGGCTTCATAAATCTTGCTGCTGTTTGGATATTTGTAGAGAATGTAATTGAAAGCATCGAGTGCCGGAACAAATCGCTGGTCGTAATACCTGGCTTTTCCAAGCATCAGATACGCTTCGTCTATTTGACTGTTTTTTTCTCTGCCACCAATGTTCATCGAATGTTTTTGAATGGCTTTGGTCGCTTTGGCTTCTGCCAATTCAAAATCGGTATTTTTAGGTTTTGTTGTGGAAGTAAAATCTTCTACAATTTGCATTTTTTCTACCGGCAGAAGTTGCCAAAAATCATCATCGCTATTGGCATTTACCGCCAGAACTCCTTTCTCCAATCCTACTTGACCGTTATATAAAATATTATACTTGGTACTTAACGCGTGTGAATTTCTTGCCATAAAAGTATCTCTCTTGGTAGAACAGGCTGCCAAAAAAGAAAAAAAGAAAAAGAAAAATAACTGCTTGAATCTATTGATTTTCAATGGAAAACGTTTTTTATCAATTAACTAGTAAATACCCGTTTTAGTATATTTAGTGGTAAAAATACATTTCTTTTTGCTATCGTGAAAATTATGGTGTTATATTTCGGTTTTCCTATCGTGCGTAAGGGATGGAAGCGGCATCCCTCGCTTTTTAGCGTGGATACAGCGTACAGCCCGACCCGAAGTTGCGAGGAGGAACGACGAAGCAATCACGGAGGGTTACGCCCAAAAAAAACCGCTAATTCGCAAACTGAACATTTAAATTAATAAATGCAATTAGCAAATTAGCGGTAAAAGTTTAGTCTACGACTGTTGCGTTGAATTTTAAACGGCAAAAAATAGTTCTAATTCCTTTAAGGTTTCCTCCGAAGTTTGAATGTCTTTGACCACTTCGCCTTTGTGCAGCGCAACAATCCTGTTGCTGACCTCAACGGTGTGTAGTAAATCGTGGCTAGAAACCAGAACGGTTACTTCCGGATTACCCGCTAAATCCTTGATGATTTTTTTTAATCGAAATTGGGTCGTGGGATCTAAATTGGCAAACGGCTCATCCAGAATAATGACTTCCGGATTCCCAATTAAAGTGGCGATGATGCCTACTTTTTTCTGGTTCCCCTTGGATAAATCGCGTAAATATTTCTTGTTATTGAGGATTTCTCCGTTGAAAAACTCTTCGTGTGTTGCCAGTAAAGCATCCACATCGGCTTTGTTTTGTCCGCGTAAATCGCCAATGAAATAAAAATATTCTTCGGGCGTCAAGTACCCAATGAGAAAGCTTTCGTCCAAGAAAGAAGCGGTGAACGGTTTCCAGTTTTCGCTGGTGTTTACCTGAATGTCATTGTTGATAATATTTCCCGTTGATGGCTGAATTAAATCTAATAAAAGACTGAAAAAAGTGGTTTTTCCGGCTCCGTTATTCCCTACTAATCCAAAGCTTTCGCCTTTTTTTATTTCTAAAGTATCTATTTTTAATACGGTTGTTCCGTTGTATGTTTTCGAAAGGTTATTTACTTGTATCATTTTTTGAAGTTTAGTCGGTTAACTGGTTGTTTGGATAATGTGATTGCTATTTATCCTTTTTGTTTGTAAGCCGCAATGGTTGCGTATTTCTCTGATTTATAGATTTTTTCAATCAAGGTGAAAACTTTGTCTTTGAATGCAAAACCTATCACTCCTGCCGAAGCCACTATGGCTAATCCCACATTAGCACCAGCTAGAGTAGAACCGGCCCAATACAGTAAAACGGGCAATCCTAATTGCGGCAGTGAAATTAGCATCGTTTTTACATTGAATGCTTTTTTATCTCCAAAAGCGCCTTTCCCGGAACTCAAATCGATTGGTGTTTTAGTGTACGCGCCACCCAATAAAACTAAATGAGAATTGACTCCAATGTTATAAATGGCACCCACAACAATGGTTAAATATACCTGCCATCCAAAGTAAAGATAAAACGAAGCAATGGTTGTAGTCACAATTGTAGCAATTACCATCAGCCACCACTTCGAACTCAAATAGCCTTTGTACGGAATGTTTTGCGTCATCATTAATTGGTAATACGCGCTGTCCCAACTCGGTACAAATTGTCCGAAAGTGATTAAGAATCCACCCGAAACGAATATCCCTGCAAAAATATGCATTATAGGATTATTATACGCTTCAATCCCATTAGTAAAGAAAAGAAAGCCATAAAAAAGGAACATGACGCTCAATCCCACAGTGGTTTTAGAACGTTTGTTTCTTTTGATTAATTTTATGTCGTTTTTCAAGAAGGTTCCTATGGTTCCAAATTGGTTTAACCAAGTCAGCTCTTCTGTTTTGGCTTCATCATGTTTGTTTGACAACCCCGCATCGAGGTATAAATTCTTTTTGAAATACTGAAAAGTAATATAATATAGCACGATTAAAACCAAAACCGGAATGGCAAAAGCCCAATACGTATTGAAAATAGCATTAAAAAATGGCGCTGTAAACTCCGTAATATTAAAGAGTCCGTAATAGTGTAATCCTCCTAAAATAGCAGCTAGTGCTAAGAAAATGGCAAATAAATTGTCTTTATTACTCAGTAGAATATTTAGAAAATTGTTGGTAAATAGCAAAGAAAAGATTGCAGTGTACCAAAGCATTACGGAAACTACATCATAGCCTTCGATAATTAAAACAACACAAAACGGAATCAGGAAAAAACAGTGCACCAAATTGAAGAAGGACAAAACCGTCTTCCCTAGTGAGAAATGAACAATCGTGGATTTTTTTATGGGGAAAATTAACATGGGGCGAATGTTCATTACCGGAATTTTTTGCAACAGCAATCGGATGATTAAATCCATCAACACATAATAAATCAGGAATTGATTTACGGTAACAATTGGATCCAGATTCATTTTCTTCAGAATATAAAAAGCCCCGACTCCTAATGCCAAGAAAATTAAAATGAAATAAATGGCAACAAAACCCATCAGGATTTTCAAAGCCAAATTAGTTGCGAAGGAAGCTGACCTAAAAAATGCTTTCCATTCGAGATAAAGAAATTTTTGAATCATAGTTTGGTTCTTTTGGTTTTATAGTAGGTAGTCAAAATGAGAAAACGTTACAAATTTTCTAATTTATATTCCGGATAGGTTTGTTTTAAATAGGCCTCAGCTTTGGAAGGGATTATTTTTAATACAATGAAAATCGCCAAAGACATTGAGACTATAAACAGGCTCATGCAAAATAGTACCAAGTCACTTGGATTTGAAATTCGATCAATTCTAATGATATTAAAAAAATGAATGGGCAAAATCATTAACCACGGAAAAGTTCCATAATTAGATAGTATCTTTTCAAAAAGCCAAATTTTTCCCGTTTCCTGCTTGCGCTTCTTCATTTTTCTGTTTTCAAAAAACAAAAAAGGCAGCATACTACTAATTAAAAAAAGCATCGTTGCGGTAAAAATCTCTTTTGTATAATATTCTTTAAGAAAATAAAACACTGCTAAAATCAAAAACCCAGTTAATATAATTTTAGGTATGGTAAAAAAACCTTTGAAATGACTCCATACGATACGGTTGTATTTTTTTCCTAAAACTACTTGCCGACTTTCTACCACATCCATAAAACCAAAAACGCCAAACTTCCTGAACTCTTTATGTAGAACTTCGTCAAAAGTTGGTCTAGGATTTTGTTCCCATTCAGTTTCAATAGCGTTTGCTAAATGATCGACCAATTCCGTTTGTAGATCGTAATATTCCACATAATGCTGACGGGTAAAAAGGTAAAGTTGGTCTATTTGTTGGTGGGTTAGTTTCATGTGAAATTAATTCAGTTGGTATTGTTTTTTGACATTTTCCTTTGTTTCTTTTTGAAGGTGAATTGCTGTAATTGAAATCAAAATTCCTAATACCCAAATACAACAAAAGAGTAATACCAACCATTGGTATTGGACTAATTCTTGTTTCAGTAGATTACTCATACTCATTCCCAAATTAGGAAAAGAAAATACCAAAAGATTAGGGTTTAAGGTTTCTAAAGTTAAAAAGTGCTTACCATCAATTTCTTTGCTTTTCCACCAGTAATATAACGATGGCAAACCAATGAGTAATAAAGAACAAAATAATACCGCTAAATATTTCTGAGGACTAACAAAATAAGCTGAAAAAGTATAAGCGAGATATACTAAAAGAATACTTCCAAAAATTTTAGGAAACTTCAAATATTCAGTTATCATTTTCCATTGTACTTTTCTGTACAATTTTTGTAAAATACGTTTTCTTTCCTCTTGAATCGCTTTAAAACTAGAATCCTCTGTAAACTTATTTTCAGCATATTGTTTCACTTGATGAAAAGTAAGTTCGGGATCTTTCTCCCAAATTTCCTCTATACTGCTTACCATGTGATCTGTAAATTCTACTTGCAATTCATACCATTTGATGTCAAAGGACTTTACATAATTAGCTATATATTCTATTTGTTGGGTGGTTAGTTTCATCTTCAAAAAATTAAAATTCTAATTTTGGACTTGGGTTCACTAAACTCTGCATATTCCGAATGAAATCTTCGAGTTCTGAGAGTCGGTTTACGGTTTCTTTCTGACCACTCTCCGTGAGTTTGTAGTATTTACGCATGCGGTTATCCACTTTTTCGATCTCTACATCCAGCAAACCTTCGGCTTCCAGTTTGTGCAAGGCCGGATACAAAGCACCTTCGGTGATGTTGAGTTCGCCTTGGGTAATTAACTTTACTTTCTGAGTGATTTCATATCCGTACATCTTGCCGTTTTCTTCGAGCAATTTCATGATAATCGTATTCAGACTTCCTTTGTATAATTGTGAGTTTTTCATTTTTTTGTCATTGAGCGTTTTGGAATCATCTCGATTGTACCTAACAAATATACATAAGAAACTTATACATAACTTAGTGATGTATGTTAAATTTCAAATATTTTGAATTCAAAAAACCTATTCTGTTTACTATATTTGCAAAAAAAACATCATGTCGTCATTCTATAAATTAAACATTAAAGAAGTTAAACGAGAAACCACAGACTCGGTTTCGGTCTTATTTAACGTCCCATTAGAATTTAAAGCTTTTTATACCTATCTGGCTGGTCAATACACAACCTTAAAATTGAAACTTGACGGTGAAGAGATCCGTCGTGCGTATTCCATTTGTTCTTCTCCGGAAAGCGGCGAATTGCGAATTGCGGTAAAAGCCGTAAAAGGTGGTGCATTTTCTCAATTGGCTAATACAAAACTAAAAGCGGGAGATACCCTGGAAGTAGGAACTCCAGAAGGAAAATTTACCTTTGTTGCTGATGCGGATCGCGCCAGAAATTATGCAGCTTTTGTAGCCGGAAGCGGAATTACTCCGGTTTTATCCATCATTCAAAGTGTTCTCAGCAGCGAACCTAAAAGCAGTTTTATCTTGGTTTACGGAAATAAAACTCCAGAAGAAACCATGTTTCACCAACTATTACATGATTTACAACAAAAATATGTAGCTCGTTTCTTTGTTCACTATGTATACAGTCAGTCCAAAATTGAAGGTGAATTATTCGGCAGAATTGAAAAATCAACCGTCAACTTCATTTTGAAAAATAAACACAAAGAATTAGAATTCGAAAAATTCTATTTGTGTGGTCCGGAAACAATGATCAATACGGTTTCGGATGTTTTAAAAGAAAATAATGTCAAGGAATCGGCTATAAAATTTGAACTTTTCACTCCGTCTGCCGAAGAAAATCAAATAAAAAAATCATTGGGTGGACATACCAAAATCACGATTATGGTGGATGATGAGGAAACGACTTTTGAAATGTCACAAAAACAAACCGTTCTTGATGCCGCTTTAAAACAAGGCCTTGATGCTCCGTACTCCTGCCAAGGCGGAATTTGCAGCAGCTGTCTGGCTCGCATTACCTCCGGAACTGCCGAAATGACGAAAAATTCTATCCTTACCGATAAAGAAATCGCAGATGGACTTATTCTTACCTGTCAAGCGCATCCTACCTCTGAAACTATCTATGTAGATTATGATGATGTTTAGGAAATAGTCTAAATGATAACGAAAACTTCTCTGAAAAGGGAAGTTTTTTTATTTTAAGGAGGTTTTGGTTTGTAGTATATTAGTAGAATAATAGTACAGTGAAAATCTAAGCTGTTTTAAATCCTATGAGGTAACCTTATATTTATTTACTTTGATAATCTTCTACAAAAAAACATGAAAATTAAAAAAATTGAAATTGAACAACTAATAACTGAAAAATTAATACTTAAACCTTTTACAATTTCATTTTGTCAAAATATTTTAAACAATGATTTTAGTGATTTAGAAAAATGGAACTATCAAAAAGGAAAAAGTTGGCCAGACAGTGATGTTTTAGAAACATTACCGAGAATTATTAATAATCTAACTAAAGTAGGTTCTCCAACGGGTTATGAATCTTGGATGATAATCAAAAAAGATACCTTGGAAATAATTGGAGATTTAGGATTTAAAGGATTTAACAATAAAGAGGAAAATATTGATATAGGATATGGCATAATTAAAGAGGAAAGACGAAAAGGTTTCGCACAAGAAGCAGTAAGAGAAATAATAAAATGGGCTTTCTCAAACGAAATAATAAAAGAAATCACTGCAAATTGTTTAACCGAAAATAGTAGTTCGATAAATCTTCTCAATAAATTTAATTTTACACAAATAAGAATAGAAAATGATATGATATATTGGAATTTAATTAACATGAATTATAAAAAAACTAACTAAAATTACCTCTAAGGACAGTTTTACTTTATTTGATTTTAGGCTTAATTTGAAGTTGTCTTATCCTTGAATATCGAGTAATCGATAAAATTTAGTCTCACCTTTTCCTAAGCTGTAAGAAACTGGGAAACATTAAGTTTTCAGGTGAAATATTTCAAATGTTACCAGATTTTGTTATTAGAAAAGCAATTAAAACTATTACATAATTAAGTTGCACCACACCTTAAATCCCTTAATGGTTCAAAAAAACATTTTTATTTTTAAAACTACTGTCCCCGGCAAAATCGTACGCATCGCATCTTCATAACCAGCTACTTTTTTATTCCCGTAAACCGAAGTCGGTAATTTTGGAAACATATTTCTATCGGAAACCAAAGAATTTTCCAATGGCTGATTAAACGGTGAAAATCCTGCATACGGATGCGTCGCGCCCCAAAGTGTAATCACTTTTACGCCTAGCATTGCTGCAATATGTGCATTCCCAGAATCCATGGAAAGCATTACATCAAGATTGCTAATGAGTTGTAATTCCTGTCGCAATTTGAGTTGCCCCGCAACAACAATCATGTTTTCTTTATTAGCAGCAAGCGAATCTAAGATTTCGATTTCCTTTTTTCCACCGCCAAAAAGCAAAATGGTATTGGTTGTGTCCAGAGCTAATTTGTCAATTACTTCCTGCATTAAATCCAACGGATACACTTTAGAATCGTATTGTGCAAAAGGAGCAATTCCAATCCATTTTTGATTTTTTTCTCCAATTATCGCTAGAATGGCTGGACTCAAAACTGCTTTTTGAGGAAATTCAGGTTGTGATAAATTAATTGTAAAACCGAGTTGTTCAAATACTTTAACGTGTCTTTCGAACATCGTAGGGAGTTGCTGGAACACTTTGTTTTCTGGCTTGGTCAGCGCTTTTTTCTCGGCTCTTCCTTTATCCGCAGAAGCTACTTTTTTTCCGCTTAAAGCAAAAAGGTTTCGGATGATTTTAGAGCGCAAGACATTGTGTAAATCGGCAAAAGCATCAATGTTTAAACCTTTTAAATCTTGGAACAAACGCAACAATCCTGCAACCCCTTTGTGTCGTACTTTTTCATCGAAAGCAAAAAAAGAAAGATTCGGAATTCCTTCAAAAAAAGGTTCGAAAAACGGTCTGGAAATCACTGTGATTTTAACATTCGGATGCTGGTTTACAAAAGCGCGTAAAACAGGAACCGTCATGGCGACATCTCCCATTGCGGAAAGTCTCATGACGGCTATATGTTGGATTTTTTTTGACAAAAGAGGGTTTAAATTACTTCTTGTTTTGGTACAAAACAGGATTCAAATCATCATCGTTGTACATTTTCATTTGTTTGTACACTTTCATGAATTTATTGCCATTTTCAATGTCTGTTAATAAATCATCAATGGCAGTTGACAAATCTGTTCTTTGTTCCAATAAAATATTCAACTTAGCCTGACATTTATCTCTGTGCTCTTGTGAAGCTTCTGTACGAGTAGCTTCTTCATTCATGTGATAAATTTTTAAGGCTAAAATCGACAATCGATCAAAAGCCCAAGCCGGACTTTCGGAGTTGATTTTTGCTTGGTCTTTTACTTTTACAGCACTGTATTTTTGAAGAAAATAACTGTCAATATATTCCACCATATCGGTACGTTCCTGATTAGAAGCATCGATTCTTCTTTTTAAGGTCAAAGCGGCAACCGGATCAATATTTGGATCCCGAATAATATCCTCAAAATGCCATTGCACGGTGTCAATCCAGTTTTTGTGATACAACAAATGTTCAAATTTATCCTTTGGGAAAGGATTATTTATGGGCTGATCCACATTATCAAATTGATGATAATAGTTGATACTTTGTTCGAATACGGAGTACGCTAATTTTGAAAACATATCTTTATATATTAAAAGACAAAGATACTTTTTATACTTTTATACCATATAAAAATAACTATAAGTTTAATTACAAAAATACGATCATGCAAATCCATTATTTATCAGAGGAAAACAGCGTCCTAAATCATTTTTTAGGGCAGATTAGAAATGTGAACGTTCACAATGACAGCATGCGCTTCCGAAGAAACATTGAACGTATTGGTGAAATAATGGCGTATGAATTGAGTAAAGAATTACAGTATAAAAGTGTAGAAATCAAAACACCATTAGGCCTTAAAAAAACCACTGAAATCAAGGATCAATTGGTTTTATGTTCCATTCTACGGGCCGGATTGCCATTACATTTGGGTTTTCTGAATTATTTTGACTATGCCGAAAATGGTTTCGTTTCTGCTTTTAGGCACCATCCAAACCATGATGATTCCTTTGATATACTTGTGCAATACGAGGCCATTTCTGACATCAACAACAAAAATTTAGTACTAGTAGATCCTATGCTTGCCACCGGTCAATCTATCGTTGCGGTTTACAATAAATTGATGGAGAGAGGCACACCTAAAGAGATTCACATTGCGGTCGTTATTGCTGCTCCTGAAGGCATCGCGCATCTGGAAGCACATTTGCCGGAAAATTGTCATCTTTGGGTCGGTACATTAGATGAAAAGCTAAATGAGCACAGTTATATTGTTCCCGGTTTAGGAGATGCAGGTGATTTAGCCTACGGTGAAAAGCTATAATTGCGTAAAAAAAGCAAACAAGCTGCAGGCAATAAGCACAAATAGTACCATTTCCTGTTTTAGTTTAAGTTGAGGCAGTTCAATGTGACTGGTTGCCATAATGGCCAAAGGAGCAAATGTAAACACTAATAAGTCGCTGCTTTTATTTGATGAAATCAGAAAAATAAGTACCCCAATAAAAAACGAAGCAACAATTTTTTTGAAAGAAGTGTGCACCAATTGTGGCCTGTTAGATAATGTGGCAAACATCGAAACCAGAAAAAATAGCGCGATTGTTGCATAAATAGACAAGGCGCCGTTTTGATAATTGGTAGTGAAATAATCAATTTTAAAATTAATTTTTACACTTTTCAAAACGTAATCAACCACATTCAGGTTGAAAACTGTTGCAAAAAGCAGAAACATAATTCCTGCAATAAAAAAAGCAATAAAAGGCAACATCCAGTTTCTATAATCTCTGGAAACATGAAAAATTATAGATATAAAAACCAATACGATAAAGATTATGCTCCAAAAATGAAATAAAGCAGCCAGAAAAATCCACAATGAGGCATCAAATATTTTTTCTTTAGAAGCTTTCAGGGACTGCAATGAAATCAATCGACGTAGGGCTAATAAAATGAAGAAATTCGAAATAATCAGATTTGTATTGTCGAATATAGTTGGGGAAAAAAGCAACAACAAAAAGTAAAAAAAAATCGTGTAGGTACTGTCTTTGCTCAATCCATTTTTTTTGGCCACAAAATCGGTAATAAAAACAGAAGCCACTACAAAACAGAACAATCCTGCTTTATTTAGGATCGAAAAAAAGGAATTCACCCACGATAAATCTTGAAATTGGTATATAGAAAAGAAAACCAGCATCAAAATTACGACAAATGAAAAATTTAATGGTGTAGATTTTCTAAAAATACTTGTTATCATACGGATATTTTATACTTTTGTGTTCGTAAATATAATACTTGTTTAAAAAGCAAACCCTGCAAGTTCAAAAAGATTCTTCTAAATAAGAATTTTTACCCGTCAGAGTTCCCAAAAGACAACTACTAAAATTAATTTTATACATTATGAAAGCATTTTTCGAAGGAATACAATACTTATTTGTAAATATTTTATTTGCTCCTCTAGACTTTTTACGCTCACTAGAGCTTACCTCTTGGTTTGCTGCAAACACAATTAACTGGATTTTCATGATTATTTGTGCCTCAGCAATGGTATATTGGATCAAACAATTGAAAATTTTTGAAGAAGCAGGAACAGAAAAACAAGATACTACCGCTCACTCTTTCTTAAAATAAGAATTAAAAATGAGCGATAACTGGAAACTATTTTAAGTCGTTTCCAATATCTTTTCTAAAATACATCTTATCAAAATGTAGCTTGTCTATGTTTTGGTAGGATTTTTTTATGGCTTCTTCAAAATCATTTCCATACGAAGTTACAGTCAAAACCCTTCCTCCGTTAGAAACTACATTTCCGTTATCGAGTGTAGTTCCTCCGTGAAAAACAATCGAATCTTCAATGGTTTCTAATCCTGAAATTACTTTTCCTTTTTCGAATTCCTCCGGATATCCACCGGAAACAACCATAATGGTAGTAGCACTTCTTTCATCAATTTCCAGATTAATTTCGTCTAGTTTTTCATTGGCGACAGCCAAAAATAATTCTACTAAATCCGTTTTCAATCTCGGTATAACCACCTCAGTTTCCGGATCACCCATTCTCACATTATATTCTATTACGATTGGCTCATTTTTTACATTAATCAATCCAATAAAAACAAAGCCTTTATATGCAATTCCGTCTTTCTGGAAACCGTCAATTGTAGGTTTTACAATGCGTGTTTCTATTTTTTCCATCAAAACAGCATCAACATAAGGAACTGGAGAAACGGCTCCCATTCCGCCTGTATTTAAACCTGTATCACCATCACCTATGCGCTTATAATCTTTGGCAGTTGGCAGGATTTTATAGTTTTTTCCATCCGTAAGAACGAAACAGCTTAATTCTATACCATCCAGAAATTCTTCGATAACGACTTTAGAACTGGCGGCACCAAATTTTTGATGCACGAGCATATTTCTTAATTCTTCTTTGGCTTCTGCCAAATCTTGAATAATCAACACCCCTTTTCCGGCAGCTAAACCATCTGCTTTCAAAACATACGGCGGTTGCAATGTTTCTAGGAATTTACATCCTTTTTCTACTGTTTCAGCAGTAAAACTATCGTAAGCAGCCGTTGGAATATTATGTTTTATTAGAAATTCTTTGGCAAATTCTTTACTTCCTTCGAGTTGTGCCCCCATTTTTGATGGACCGATAACCGGAATATGACTTAATGTAGCATCGTTTAGAAAGAAATCATAAATCCCTTTTACCAAAGGATCTTCTGGTCCTACCACAACCATTGCTACTTTTTCCTGAAGAACAAACGTTTTTATAGCTTCAAAATCAGTTGGGCTAATAGCCACATTAGTAGCTATTGAAGCTGTTCCAGCATTTCCTGGTGCTACAAAAAGTGTATCACAAAGCGGACTTTGAATCATTTTCCACGCAAAAGCATGTTCTCTTCCGCCCGAACCCAGTAGTAAAATTGTCATGTGTAGTTGTGTTTAGTTGTAGTGCAAAAATAGTTCGTTTTATGTTGAAATAATAATTTTTTTTACTTACTTTTGACGTTAGTAACGCAAAAGATATGATAATTTCATTTGGATCTAAAGAAACCGAAAAAATATGGAATGGAATTGTTGTAAAGAAACCTTCAATAGAAATACAGCAAATTAGTAGAAGAAAATTAAGAATGCTGAACAATTCTCAAGATTTAATCGATTTAAGAATTCCTCCGTCTAACCGATTAGAAAAATTAAATGGATATTTAAAAGACTTTTATAGCATTCGAATTAATAATCAATGGAGGATTATTTTCATTTGGAAAGACGGAAATGCAACTGCCGTAGAAATTATAGATTATCATTAAAATAGTCAAAATGGAAAAATTAAAAAACATACATCCTGGTGAAATTTTATTAGAAGAATTTCTCATTCCTTTGGAAATAACAGCTTACCGCTTATCTAAAGATTTGAAAATTCCGCAAACCAGAATTTCTGAAATTACTAAAGGAAACCGACGAATTACAGCTGATACTGCTTTACGTTTAAGTCAATATTTTGGAAATTCCGCAAAGTTTTGGTTGGGTCTTCAAGATGATTTTGATATTGAAGAAGAAAAGGAAAATAAAGCCGAAGAATTGCAATCCATAAAACGATTTGATATTCCAAAAGAAGCGTGATGTTTTCACTATTTGACTTATCGTTGCAGCTAAATGGTTTTCCAATGAAGGAGGCTAAAGCCGAATTGCAAAAAATTGTAGCCTTTTCTGAAACAGAACTTGAAGTTTTCGTTGCAAATAAAAAAGTGGAAATTGTCCATTTTCATTTGCAAAATAATGCTTTTTACAAAGATTTAGTTGGAAATACAACTTTTACAAACTGGGAAGACTTACCGATTTTAAATAAAAAAAACTTACAAAAACCTTTAAAGGAACGGCTTTCGGAAGGCTATTCCGCTAAAAACAGTTACATCAATAAAACATCTGGTTCCAGCGGAACTCCTTTTATTTTTGCCAAAGACAAATACTGCCATGCGTTGACTTGGGCTTCAAACATGTATCGTTTTGGCTGGTATGAAATTGATTTTAATACTTCCTATCAAGCGCGTTTTTATGGAATTCCAATAAACTTTATTGGCAACAAAAAAGAACGTTTCAAGGATTTTTTGAGCCATCGGTTTCGGTTCTCCATTTTTGATTTATCAGATGCTGTTTTAGAAGGATTTTTGAATCATTTTCGAACTAAAAAATTCGATTATATCAATGGGTATACAAGTTCCATTGTTTTGTTTGCTAAATTTTTACAAAAGAAAAACATCGTATTATCAGCAATTTGTCCGAGTTTGAAAGTGTGCATGGTAACTTCTGAAATGCTTTTTGAAGAAGACAAACTCCTATTGGAAAAACAATTTGGCATTCCTATTGTCAATGAATACGGTGCATCAGAACTTGATTTGATTGCTTTTCAGAATAAGGAAGGAAAATGGCAAGTGAATTCAGAAACGTTATTTGTGGAAATTTTGGATGAAAATAATCGAGTTGTTCCAAATGGTACTTCAGGCCGAATCGTGATTACTTCCTTGTTCAATAAAGCACATCCTTTTATTCGCTATGACATTGGCGATCTTGGAATTCTAGACGAAAAAAGCACATTACAGAAACCCATTCTCAAGCAATTAATAGGCCGGACCAATGATGTTGCCATTTTACCCAGCGGGAAAAAATCACCTGGACTTACCTTTTATTATGTGACAAAAAGCATCATCGAAGACGACGGAAACGTGAAAGAATTTCTGATAAAACAAACCAAAATAGATACTTTTGAAATTGAATATGTGAGTGAAACCGAATTAAATTTGGAACAAATTGAAAAAATTAAAAAGGCGATTGAACAATATCTCGAACCGAATTTGAATTTTATATTTATCCGAAAAAAAAGTTTAGAAAGAAGCAATCGAGGCAAATTGAAGCAATTTAAATCGATGCTTTAATGGTCTTGGAATACCGTGGTTTGAGAATTAACTGCGTAAATAAAAACCCAACCATGCAAAGTGTTGCGCTAATTAAATTCAAATGATGATGCGTTCTGTACACGGCAAAATTATGCTTTACTAACTCCATTTTAGAAGCCGAAATAGAATTTTCTCGGATGCGATAAAAAGCTAAACTTTCCGGAACGGGCTGTGCAGTTTTTATTTTTTTGAGTACTGTAAGCCATTGTATCCAATCCTGACGCTTTCGAATGGGGGAAACAGCGATTTTTCCAAAGTAATTAGCTTCATAGATTCCCGTTAGATTCCCTATATAATTACAAAAAAATAACTGTTGGTAGGAAAGATGCAATGGCGCTTCAATTCTTTTGTTTAACGGGTTTCCCCCTTCGTTTATGCAATCATAAAATGAAAATGTGAAAGGAAGCTTATTCACTTTCATAAAATCAAGTTGTTTGTCTAGTTTTTCGGGTTTCCACAAATCATCCGCGTCTAAAAAAGCAATAAATTTCCCGCTAGCTTGGGCCAAAGCGGCACTTCTGGCAATTCCTGTTCCGGAGTTTTTTATAAGTTTAAAAAGGTGGATTCTGCTATCTTTTTTTGTGATTTCTTCAACTATAGATACCGTTTGATCCGTAGAGCAATCGTCTACAATAATCATTTCCCAGTTTTTATAGGTTTGATTTTGCACGGATTGAATGGTTTCAGTGATGAATTTTTCCGAATTAAAAGAAGGCGTAATTATGGATACAAGTGGTTTTTCCATTATTAATACGCTTTTTCATCACCTTTTATGGTGTTGTATATTGTGTTAAAAACAATCTTAATATCTAATAAAATAGACCAATTTTCTAAATAAAAAATATCAAATTTTACTCTGTTGATAATATCTTTATCTGTTTCGACTTCACCACGAAATCCTTTGGTTTGAGCAAGTCCGGTTATTCCTGGCTTTACAAAGTGGCGTACCATGAACTTATCCACCTTCAGCGCATACATTTCGGTATGACTTACCATGTGGGGTCTGGGACCTACAACGGACATATCGCCAAATAGTACATTTAAAAACTGTGGCAGCTCATCAATACTTGTTTTCCGTATAAACTGACCTACTGTAGTTACCCGAATATCATTTTTAGAAACCTGATTTATATCAGCTTCATCGTTTAATTCCATCGATCTGAATTTGTAGCAATTGAATTCTTTATAATTTAATCCGTTCCTTTTTTGGATAAAAAATAAAGGCCCTTTGGATTCCCATTTTATAAAAATTGCGAGAATTATGGTAAGCCAAGATAACAACCCTAGAATCACCACAACCGAAAATAAAATATCAAAAACCCGTTTGATCACCTTGTTCAAGCTATCGTCTAACAAGATATTTCTCAAGGAAATTACTGGAATGTAATTGTAATATTCAAAAGTAAAGTTCCGGGAAAGAATCTGCTTTTT
Organism: Flavobacterium sp. RSP46; assembly: GCF_003984825.1. Taxonomy (NCBI): domain Bacteria; kingdom Pseudomonadati; phylum Bacteroidota; class Flavobacteriia; order Flavobacteriales; family Flavobacteriaceae; genus Flavobacterium; species Flavobacterium sp. RSP46. The sequence goes on along the minus strand of NZ_RYDM01000001.1, from coordinate 140,747 downwards.
GTCCGGAATAAATTTTAATGTTTTTAGGTTATTGTCAGCAAAATATACAATTTCATTAATTTGACTTTGCGTCAAATCACTCATCGAACAATACATTTCATCTATTTTGTGTTCCAAAACAAAGGCAAAACTCTCCCTAAGCTTTCGCACTTTATCTTTTTTCAAGTCAAAAACTTTTTCTAATTTGTATCCATAATCTGGATTTTTAGTAAAAAACTGTTGTAATGGCTCCACACTTTTAGAATTTCCTAACAGTATTACAGTTCTAAAATTACCGCCAAAAAGCACTCTGTACCTTTTTAGAAAATAATAAATACACAGTTTAATGATTAGAATTAAGAACAGCGAAACTGAAGTGAAGAGAACGATTCTTTGAAAACTGGAGTTTTCAGAGTCAAAAAAAGCGAAGACGAGACAAAAAAGGGTAAATAAAACACCTTGTTTTAAAGCACAGTTTAATATAGATATCAATTTTGTGTATCTGTATACTTCATAAAACCCAAGATTGGCCGCTATAATAAACCAGCTGGCACTTATAAATAAGGAATAAAAAACCTTATTTACAGGAAAGTCAGTCAAGTATACCGAAAGCACATTGATAAAGATCAAGTCTATTACAAATGAAAAAGGGCGAATGTAACCTGAATACCTTCCCGTTTTGGTTTTCACAAATTTATCTGATTAGAAAAAGTGTAATACTCTTCTTTTACTACTATAATCCATAATTACTCTGATGCTGAATTTTCATACCTAAACTTAGGCTTTTTAAACTGTTTTAAAATCGTTGAATTAAAAGATATATTTTGAGAAATCTTTATGCTCCTCTTTAGAAAGTTCTTCTTTAGATAACGATTTGAAATAATCATAGGTGATTTTCATTCCTTCGGTGCGACCCACTTTAGCTTCCCATCCCAACAAGTTTTTAGCTTTTGTGATGTCTGGCTGACGCTGCAACGGATCGTTTATGGGTAAGGGATGATACACCACTTTTTGATTGGTTCCGGTTAGTTTTATGATTTCCTCGGCAAAATCTTTGATCGTAATTTCGTCCGGATTTCCAATGTTGACCGGATAAACATAATCCGAATGCAGCAATCTGTAGATTCCTTCGACTTGATCGTCTACATAACAAAACGAACGCGTTTGCATCCCGTCACCAAAAATGGTTAAATCTTCTCCGCGAATCGCCTGACCTATGAATGCTGGAATAACACGACCATCATTAAGTCTCATTCTTGGCCCATACGTATTAAAGATTCTAACGATTCTGGTTTCGACGCCATGAAACGTATGATATGCCATAGTGATTGATTCTTGAAAACGTTTTGCTTCGTCATAAACCCCTCTTGGTCCAATGGTATTCACATTACCATAATATTCTTCGGTTTGCGGATGAACCAATGGATCTCCGTACACTTCAGAAGTGGATGCGATAAGAATTCGTGCATTTTTTACTCTGGCCAATCCCAACAAATTGTGCGTTCCCAAAGAACCCACTTTCAGGGTTTGAATTGGAATTTTTAGATAATCTATAGGACTTGCCGGGGAGGCAAAATGAAGGATGTAGTCTAAATTTCCCGGTACATGGACAAACTTAGTGATGTCATGATGGTAAAATTCGAATTGTTCTAATTTAAAAAGATGCTCAATATTTTTTAAATCTCCCGTTATGAGATTGTCCATTCCAATAACAAAATAGCCTTCCTTGATAAAACGGTCACATAAATGTGATCCTAAAAATCCTGCGGCTCCGGTGATAAGTATTCTTTTCATAGTAATTATTTAAACGTAACAAATGTAATTGATTTGAAGAAAAATCACCCACAAACCGCATCTTTCTTTTTAAATTCGAAGCAAGAAATACAAGGCTTTCTAGGACATATCGTGCCGTGATCCACTATATCTTTGCTTTTTAAAAGAAAAAACAAAGGATACCGCTCCTCCCGGGGCTAAGGAACAACAAATTGCTTTTTCGGATTTAATTTTACATCAATTCTATCTCCGTTTATTGTAAAAGTGCAAAAGAATACTTTATTTTTGTTTCCCACGCAAAAAACAAACATTTGAAAGTTGTACATATAATTGAAGCATTAGGCGGAGGCATTTATACCTATTTTGAAGATCTAACCCATCATTTCGAAAAAGAAATCATTCTTCAAAAAGTACAAACTTCCATCCTATACAGTGCCAATCGCAAAGAGATTGACCCAGAAAAAGTAACCCAATTATTTGCTACTATTCCAACTGTCAAAATTGAGATGAGGCGAGAAATAAACTTCATTTCAGACCTTAAAGCATTACAAAAATTAGTCTTTGAACTTCAAAAAATCAAACCTGATATAGTCCATTTACATTCTTCTAAAGCAGGAGTTTTAGGGAGAATCGCTTGCAGTTTTTTGAACCCAAAACCAAAAGTTTTTTATACACCGCACGGATATGCGTTTTTGCGTACCGATATTTCTACTATGGCCAAAAAAGGATATTGGTACATCGAGAAATTCTTTCAAAAATTTTTCGGAGGAATCACCATCGCTTGTGGTGACTCGGAGTTTGAAATGGCAAAACAACTAGGAAAAGCCGAAATGATTAGAAATGGAATAGATATTTCTGCCATCGAAAACTATTCTCAAGCAGTTGATAATACAAAACTAACCATAGGAATTGCAGGTCGGATTACTGCGGCTAGAAATCCAAGACAATTCAATGCCATTGCTTTGCAATTTCCAGAGTATCAATTTGTATGGATTGGCGATGGAGAAGAACGCGATGAAATTACAGCCCCAAACATCAAAATTACAGGTTGGTTTATAGAAAAGAAACAGGTGTACGAGCAAATCAATGCTTTAGATATCTATCTTCAAACCTCGCTTTGGGAAGGATTACCTATCGCGGTTCTTGAGGCTATGGCATTACAAAAACCAATAATTGCGACTAAAATAAATGGCAATAAAGATACCGTTGTTCACAAAGAGACTGGCTTTTTATACCAAGAATTATCGGAGTTACCGGTCTATTTCAAAATCCTTGAAGATTCAAAAGTTAGAGCTCAATTTGGCAACAAGGGCAAAACAAGATGTAAAGATTTATTTAATACAACAATTAATTTCACAGCACTTCAGAAGTTGTATGAACGTTACTTTTTTGCTGCAGCCAAAAACTTCCAAAAATAGAAAACCAAAAGCCACTAAACGTAATTCCGTCGAAACGCAATAAAAAATCATCAGTCAAATTCGAAGTAAAAAAAAGAAAAAAGAAAGCAAAAATTAATGCGTTTTTTAAATCGATTCCCAGATAACCAATCGTTCCAATAAAAAGCAAAACCACTAGCGGCCCTAAAACACCAAACTTCAACAAAGAGTCTAAAAATTGATTGTGTGTAGGAAAAGCATATTTTGCTAAAAAATACTGATTCGTTTGTTTATAATAATTTACTAATTCTGGTTTTCCATCCGAAGCTCCAACGCCAAAAGGTAAATGTTGCAAAGATAATTCCCAAGCCGATTGCCAGATAGAAACTCTGGTTACGAGAGAATTAAAAACCTTTATTTCGGGATGATCAATTTCGTCAAGCTTCCCCACTTTGTCCATGTAAGCAAAAGTTACCGTGCTATATTTTTCTTTCATATACGAATTTTTTTGAATAAAGAGAAAAAGAACCCCACACACTACACCACCAATAACTACAGTATAAAGCAATACCTTTTTTAGGTCAAATTGTGCTGCAAAAAACGAAAACAATACCAATAAATACCCAACTAAAACATTGAATAAAGCCATTCGAGTATTAACTAAAAGCACAACAAAAAAAGAGATTACAAATATCAAAAAGGATATAAACACAAGTCCAATCTTCTTTTTCGATTGGCACCTTTGCATTAACAAATACAAGGCTGAAATACTCACAAAAACCAAGTGCATATTGAGAGCTGGAGCATGAATTCCGATAGAATTTGCAAAAACATAGCCCATTTCCCATAGGTGAATTCCATGCCAATACTTAGTGATATGCTCCGGAAAAACAAATACAAAACGCAACACAAAAGCAATCATTACTAATGTGGTACTATTTACATAAAATTGTAACAATTTTTGAAATGAAATGCGTTTGTAATTTCCCAAAATAATTAGTGGAAATAACACTAAAGAGACTGTCTTTTCTAAAGATTTAATACCTTGCGCAAAAGAATCATTGTTCCAAAATAGCAATAATTCTAACAAAAAAGGCGACGCGATTGTACTGGCTAAAATCAATGCCTTTCTAGATAACTTTATTTTCTTGAAATAGAACATATTAAAAATAGCGAAAGCAAAAATTAACCAAGTACAAGGCTTCCTGAAAATTAGCGTACAAGCTATCGCCACCAAAAAAAAAGAGAAAACTTTATTGAACTGCTTTTCGGAAATGGTCATAATAAAGAGCATAATAAATTAATGGGAAAACACCCATTTTGTGACGAATCGCTGATCCTAAATCAGGTTCAAAAACCCCTTGAATGATAAAAAAAGAAAATATAAAAAGAAGCATCCATAACTCGTAAACATATTTTTTTTTATCTTTTATGCAACGTGCCAATCGAACCAATAAAATATAAAACAGAAATAATTGCCAAATTACGAATAACAAAATTTGTGGAGAAAAAATATGCTTCAACCCATTAAGGGGTACATTTACAGTAAAAAAACCATACAAAATCCCTATGATTTCACCATACCAAGTGTCTGTTTTTACAGGTGAAACAATGCTTGAATTAGCATCAACAGATCCTAATCGGGCGCTATTTATAAGCTCTCTGCTTTGCTCTGAAAAAAATTCTCCTTGTACAAAGCCATAACTCAATGACAAAAAAATTACAATTACAATTCCGTAAAAAAGAGTTGCAAAAGTACGATTCGGAATCTTGACACAAGTAACCCAATACATTCCCATGGCTACGATAGGCAGTAGCGCAAAATAAGGCCTGTAGATAACTCCAAAAAACACAAAAAGAGACAAGGCTATAAATAAGGTAGTCTGAAAAGTAAAATGCTTATTTTGAAATAAGAAAACGATCACGGAGAGGTACAAAAAAGTAATAAACTCCTTGGAAGGCATTGCCATAAAAATCGCAATCATGATGAAAGCAAAATACACCAAAATATTCTTAATTGTAACTTTCTCAAACGTACTTGGAATTCCTATTTTATACAAAATACCCATTAAAATGGAAAACTGAATCAATGCAATTATTGAAAAAGGCAAATAACGCAAACCTGTAATTTTATAAAACAAAATAGTCAATGGGTAACTTCCAAAATAACCAATTTCGTTACCATTATCATAAGCAATTATAGCAGCATCATAAAAAAAACGTTTCGGTAAAATAAAACTCGCAGCAAAGGCCACAAATAGATTGAGTCCCACAAGGAGTAAAAAAGCTACTTTATTTTTTTTTATGAGTAAAGACATTTAGGTCTGATTGAAAATAGAAGTGACAAACTTAACTCAAAAACAACTTAATCCCGTCTTTGTAATACACAAAAAGAGCTGTTCCAAAATTCCAAAAAATTGCACTTGCCGAAAAAGCGATTGCCCCTCCTAACATTCCATAGGAAGGAATTAACCAGTAATTGAGAATAAAATTAAGACCAAGAGCGCCCAAAACAATACGTTGAAAAATTCGTTGCCGCCCAGTCATGTTTAAATAAACAGGAGCCGACCCAAAAAAGGCACAAAAACCTTGTCCCAAAACCAATACTACTAATGCCTCTTTCGCTGCTAAATAATTGGGGCCAAAAAAATTCAAAACAAACTCCGGAAAAATAAGCAATCCAATAACTGCGGGCAGCGTAATCGCTACAATTAATCGGGAACTATTTTGAACTATTTGCTGTACTTTTTCAATTTCTTTATTCGAAAAACTTGCTGCAATAGATGCCGAAACGGTAATGTTTATTGTTAAAATAATAACAGACAACAATGTCATTAACTTGACCGCCACCGAATAAAAAGCAACTGCTGCGTCACCTTGGTATTTTTTTAAAAACAAGATGTCAAAACTCATCATCAAAAAAATAGCCATTCCGCTTACAGCTATGGGAAAAGATTGAGTGATAATCTCTCGAGCTGAGAAACAATCTGTAGTGCAAATAGCTGTTTTTTTTGTAAAAAAATAAAAAGTTAGAACTGTAGTAACAATTCCCAAAAAAACAAAACTCAACAATAGAGCATCCACTAAATACAATTCTAATTGCCATTGAACTAATAAAACAGCCAGAACAATAATAGGCAAGTATTTAAAAACATTTCGAAATAATTCAGCTACTACTATTTCCTCTAATGCTCTAAAAACCTCAACGTTTAGAATAGCAAGTCCATAAAAAAACATAACTGCGGAGGCTTTGAATAGAAGGAAATAAGTTGCATTATCAGCAAAAAATTGTGTAATAACAGAAGCGTCCAATAGTACAAAAAAAAGAAATAAAAGTAAGGATGCTAAAAACAGCATCAAAACCATTTTTAAATATACTTTCTTCAAATGGCCTAAAGAATAATTAGGATACAAACGCCCTTTAAAATACAATATGGATTGGTCAAATCCTAGCAAACAAATACTACCGATTGCGAAAAGAAACGTACGCACAAAATCATATTGCCCAACTAGTTTAGGATCATATTTTTGAGTTAAAAACAAAGTAAAACCAAATAAAAGAACCACACCAAAAACCCGAATCAATAAGGTTAGTAAACTTTGCCGAACTACAGGATTTTGGACTGTTGTAAGTAAGTAGTATCGAATTGTTTTTAACACAATGGCTCTGTTTTGCAAAAGAAAAATATTTTTTTTAAGAAGCAATTACTTTTGATTTTGCTAATTGCTTTTGATAAAATCGAATGAACAAATGAATAAAAACAAATAATAATACTAGCAATACTGGCAATACAAACTTCATAACGCCATTTACTGATTTTGAAGTATCACTATTCAATGTGAATGTTACCTCTCTAATCGTTTTTTGAAAATTGATTAATTTTAATCGGTTTAGCCCTTGAATGTATAACAATTCCTGTTTGGTTTTAATAATATCATTCAGTTGTGTATTTTCATTATAATACATGAGCTTATCATTTTTTAATGCACTTTTTACATTGGCTGTAAACCCATTAAGAACTCCATTTATTTGTTGAATAATCGTGTCATTTTGAGTAATATCCTGTTTTAAATTTGCCAATCCTACCTTTTGTATGGCGGTAAAATATTCAGATTGATTTAGATAATTCAATAATGGTGTAATCAATTTTTTCTCACTAGTAGTTCCATTGGTAACAACCGCAATCGTATGGTACGTATAATTTTTACTAGTAATATTATCTTCAAGTACTTTTTTTACCTCTCCAACTTCTGCCATTAACTTAATCAACTCAAAGTTTCGCTCTTTATCTTCAATGAATTTATAAACATCAGCTATGGGTTTAATTTCAATTTTTATTAGATCTTCAGGTTGGGACAATCCTATTTCATTTTGTAAAAAAACGATATCGCCAGCATTAATTTTAGATTGAATCAAATTGATTTTTGCATACAAATAATCCACACTCCCAAAATTAGGAATTACAGTAATTTCAGTAGTATACAATTTATTATTCTTATCCAAAAACAATCCCAAACCAAAACCGATGATTAGTAATACTAAAACAACCTTCCGTTGATTTAAAAAAAACTGAATACAATAGAACAACAGGGTATTCAACCTTCCGAACCCTTTTTTTAGCTTACTGGTAATTTGAAATACATCAATTTCTGAATCGCTATGCGCGTTTAAATTCATGAGCTAATTATTTTACGTTGAAAATTTGTTCTAATATTTTAATGGTAATCAAGTAAGTTGGTTTTACACCAGTGGTTCCTAGTCCGCCTGAAGCTAATGTACTTCCCGTTTCCAGCGGGTTATCTGATGCATAATACGCATATCTGACCTTCACATCATGTGGAACACTCTTTCTGATTTTTGAAGCTGATTGAATGGCTTTCTGGTAATAAGAACCTTCCATTTCCAACCCAATAATTCCCCAGGTCGACTCATGGAAAAACTTCAATAAATCCCTGTTCTGCAATGAAGTTCCTAAAACAGTAACCATGGGTCCGGCAAAAACAGCAATATCATTGCCTTCAAACATCTCAGCCGACAATTCATTATGGAAAAAATAATTATCTGCCGTTCCTTCATTAATGTGTGCATTCGGAATCATAATGTCCCCTTTTCCACCTTCCAGAATCCCAGCTTTCCCCATGATAGAAACCGATTCCACATTCAATAAAGTGTCTTTTTTAAACGGTTTCAGCAACTCATCAATCGTTTCATACGCCTGTTCCCCAAAAGCATAATCCATAACAATCAGTACTGGTTTTTTATCTCCGGTGTTTGCCTTTGGAAATGAGGTTTTTTCCCAGTCAATTTTGGCAGTATCAAAAATCTGAATATCGATATTCGTTCCTGAGGTATCCGGCAACGAAATCATTCCAAATTTCAAGGCTACTTCTTCCACTTGGTTTCGCACAGCATCTGCTCCGGATTTACTCAATTCCTCGTAAATAAAGAAATCTGATTTGTCTTTGAACTTAGTTTTCAACACTTCGGTGGCAAAAATAGAATTCATCACACTGTGCATGTTCGCACTAATCACGTGAATAGGGCGGTCTAAAAGTTCGTTTTCTTCTAGCACTTCTTTAATTTTGGTAGCCCAAATTTCTCCATGAATGTGGTGTCCCAATCGCTCTCTTAAAATAGGACTAAAGGTGATTGTTCTCTTATTATCGTCTACAATTTCTTCAATGGCGAGTTTCCCCAACCAAAAGATAACATGCAAGAAACGATCTGGCGCAGCAGCTGAACCAAATGCGTCATAAATATCCAATACTTCCTCAAATGTTCTCCCAAGAATATTAGCGGCATGCGAAATGGCTTTCTCTTTTTCTACAAGAGTCAGTTTCTTCTTTTGGGAAACTGCTTGTTCCAGTTTGAACCAGTCTCGAGAAACTTCGCCGGCATCATCCAGTAAAACTCGGTTTCTAATTTTGTGTGATTCTATGAAAATAAACGTCAAATGCGTCAGAATATCATAAATATCCGAACGTCCTCGCGTAATTTCTACATTCATTTGCTCCTCATCGATACGGTAACAATTACGTCGCCTTTTTGGCGGTACAATTGCCTGAAAATGCGATTTAGAATACCCTTCATCCGAAGTTAAATTGATAAATCTGCATTCTTCTATTCCTACTGGCAGACGTTCAATTACATATAAAAGTCCGTTCAATTCTACTTTTTCTTCGGCAATATTTCCATAAATTTCTGGTCGTAATGCTAATAATGCTTCGCGCAATGTATCGCCTGAAATTCCCATCGGTTTGTAAAATCCCCTGTTAAAAAGGTGGCGCATCGTGATGTACATTTTTTCAATTGCTGCCGAAGACTCTTGTGCTCTGGAGCGTGATATATTTTTTGTTTCTTTCATTTTCTACTTATTTTCTAACCTTCAAAGGTAAGATATTTATTTACTTCTTAATAAATCCACTATACTTCTGTCATTGGAAAGCCTCGGGATTTTATTTTGACCGCCCAGTTTGCCTATCGATTTCATATACTCCTGAAAACCATTTTTAGCCACTTTGGTGACAACCACTTTTCGCAACACTTTACCAACAATCAAATCATCATAATACATGTTTTGTTTTCGCATGGCATTGTCCAGCGCTTCCGCAAAAGATACGCTGTCTTCCGGGTCGTTTTCAAATTCAATAAACCATTCATGATACGGCAATCCCTCTGCAGGAGTGATTTGTGGTGCCACGGTAAACTCATTGATTCGAATGGTAGTTCCAAGAATTGCTTCCTGTAACGCACTTTCCACTTCTTTCCCAATTACATGTTCTCCAAAAGCCGAAATATAGTGTTTGATTCTTCCGGATACTATAATTCTGTAGGGTTTTAAACTGGTAAATTGAACGGTATCGCCTAAATCATATCCCCAAAGTCCTGCATTAGTAGAAATGATTAAAACGTAATTCACGCCCAGTTCCACTTCACCAATCGTAAAACGTCTTGGTCCCGAACCTTCGGGATTCGTATAAAATTCGTCCGATTTAATAAATTCATAAAAAATTCCCGAGTTTAAAAGCAGTAACATTCCTTTTTCTTTTTGTGAATCTTGGTACGCAAAAAATCCTTCCGAAGCCGGAAACAGCTCAATACTGTCTACTTTTCGACCTATCAAATTTTCAAATTTGGCGCGGTACGGTTCATAATTTACACCGCCGTAAATAAACAAATTGAAGTTTTTGAAGATTTCCCCAACAGGCTTCCCTGCTTTTTGATGCAATTTCTCAAAATACATTTGCACCCAGGAAGGAATTCCAGAAATCACAGCCATGTTCTCGTTGATTGTTTCCTCGACAATTGCATTCACTTTAGTATCCCAGTCTTCAATGCAATTGGTTTCCCAAGAGGGCATTCGGTTTTTTTGTAAATATTTTGGAACAAAATGCGCTACAATTCCAGATAAACGACCAAATTTTATTCCATTATTCACCTCCAGAAGTGGGCTTCCCTGCAAGAAAATCATTTTTCCATCTACAAAATCAGCGTTACCGGTTTCATGAATATAATGCAAAATAGCGTTTCTGGCTGCTGTAATGTGAAACGGCATGGATTCTTTTGTCAAAGGAATGTACTTAGCCCCAGATGTTGTTCCGGAAGTCTTGGCAAAATAAAGTGGTTTTCCTTTCCAGAGCACATCAACTGACCCCTTGACCACCTTATCAATATAAGGTTTTAACCCTTCATAATCTCGAACAGGAACCTGATTCGTAAAATCATCGTAATTTTTAATTTGGTCAAAATGATGGTCTACGCCAAATTGGGTTTTATTTGCGTCTTTTATTAATTGTAAAAAAACTTTTTTTTGAGTTTCAATAGGATCAGTAGACCAAGCTTGTGTGGTATTGTAAATTTTTTTTGCAAATAATTTTGCTGCAATTGATTTTAGTGACATTTCTTCCTTCTGATTTTAATTGTTTGAGCCGCTGGGCGCACTCCATTTTATTGTAATAAAAACTATTTTACTTTATTGGAGGTTGACCCTTACCTTTGTTGGAGGATCGCAGGGAATTTACATTTTTCTCTTCCTGCGCAACCTGTTGCCTCAATTCTAATTCTTGTTTTGATGCAGACATATCAACCTGTGAAGGCGCTTCCTCTGCCTCCGCGAGTATTGAATCTTTATTGAATTTTGCATATTCTAATTCTCCGGTCAGCACTTTTTGAATCGATTGGATATAGGCTTCGTTTTGTTTTAATGCGCGTGACAAAGAATCCGATTTTAAAGACAATTCCATTGCATCCTTTTTCAATTTTGAAGAAGAATAGCCCGGTATAAATTCTCGTAAAGGAGTGAATGCAATGATAAAGGTGGTGACAAATGTAATAATTATAGCGCCCAAAGTTGCTACCACAAAAACGTTCATTAGGGTAAGTTTCAATGAAAAAGTTTCTTCAAAAGTATCTTCGTTTAGTATGATTAAACGTCTTTTATTAAATAAATTTTCCTTTAATTTCTGTCTTTTTAATCCTTTGTCGGGCATCTTTTTTGATTATTTAACAAATATAACAATTATTGTCGTTGATTGTATTCGCTTTTCTAGGATCATATTTCTTAATCTTGCATTCGTTTTTAATAAATTTTTAACGTTTTTAAAATTAAAATAAATGAATTTAAATGAGTTTCTATTAATTAATTCTCTATACCTTTGCTGATAGGTTTATTACAAACTTGCTTCGGCAAAAAATTATCGTATTATGAGTAGTATAGGTGTTACAGAAATCCTTATTATATTGGCGGTTGTTTTATTACTTTTTGGAGGTAAAAAAATCCCGGAACTGATGAAAGGCTTAGGAAGCGGAATCAAAGAATTCAAAAACGCAGCTAAAGAAGATCCGTCAGCTGATAAAAAAGTAGACGAAACAAAATAAAAAAAGGCTTTTCATAATTTGAAAAGCCTTTTTTTATAATTTAAATAACCATCGTCAACTGAATTCTCTTTCTTTCCTCATCTACTTCGGTCACTTTGACTTGAACATGTTGGTGCAATTTAACCACTTCATTTACATCACTAACAAAACCGGCTTTGAGTTGCGAGATGTGAACCAACCCGCTTTCTTTGACTCCAATATCCACAAAACAACCAAAATTAGTAATGTTATTGATAATTCCCGGCAAAATCATTCCTGTTTTTATATCTTTTATCATTTTTACATTCGGATCAAATTCAAATACTTTAGCTGATTGTCTGGGGTCTAATCCTGGTTTCTCTAATTCCTTGAAAATGTCTTTCAATCCCAATAAACCTATTTCTGGTGTACTATAGTTTTCTGGTTTTATCAAAGCGATTTTCTCTTTGTTGGCAATCAAATCATGCACCGTCAATTTCAAATCTTTAGCCATTTTTTCTACAATTCCATAGGCTTCCGGATGAACCGCTGAATTATCCAATGGGTTTTTTGCATTCGAAATTCGGATAAAAGCAACGCCTTGTTGGTACGCTTTTTCACCCAAACGCGGCACTTTTTTAAGTTGTTTTCTATCTGTAAAAGGACCATTATCCGAGCGGTATTGTATTATATTTTCAGCCAGCTTCTCTCCTATTCCACTCACGTAACTCAATAAATGCTTGCTCGCAGTGTTTATGTTTATCCCAACTGAATTCACGCAACGAACCACTGTATTATCCAATTCTTCTTTCAACTTGTTTTGGTCCACATCATGTTGGTATTGGCCTACGCCAATGGCTTTCGGGTCAATTTTTACTAATTCGGCCAATGGATCACTTAATCGTCTACCTATAGAAACCGAACCTCGAACCGTGACATCATAATTCGGAAATTCATCTCTAGCAATTTTTGAGGCAGAATACACCGATGCTCCCGCTTCTGAAACGATAAAAACCTGGACCGGTTTGTCGAAAGCTATTTTCTTGATGAAGAATTCGGTTTCACGCGAAGCCGTTCCGTTTCCTATTGAAATAGCATCAATTTTATACGAATTTACCATCGAACGAATTTTTTTCATCGCCATCGCTTCCTCTTTTTGAGGCGCATGCGGATAAATAGTTTCATTGTATAACAAATCTCCTTTTTCGTCCAAGCAAACAATTTTACATCCGCTTCTAAAACCGGGATCAATCGCCAGAATTCGTTTTTCACCCAACGGCGGCGCCAGTAATAACTGTCCAAGATTGTTCGCAAAAACCTGAATAGAATTGGCATCAGCCTTCACTTTAGCTTCTTGCAAAGTTTCATTTGAAATCGCCGGATTCAGCAATCGTTTGTAACTATCTTCGATAGCTAATTGAACGTGCGGTGTGGTTTTATTTTCACTTTTTAAAACTAACGCATCAATAATAACATACGCTTCATCAATATCAACTTCTACTTTAACCTTAATAAAACCTTCATTTTCGGCACGGAGCATGGCTAATAATCTGTGTGAAGGTGTTTTAGTCAACGGCTCAGACCAATCGAAATATTGATTAAATTTTTGTGCTTTTTCATCTTCTTTCTTTGTTTTTACCACTTTAGTCGTAATAATGGCTTTGCGTTCGTACAATCGTCGGAGTTGCTTTCGAACATAACTATTTTCATTAATCCATTCAGCAATAATATCTCTGGCGCCTTGTAGAGCTGCTGCTTCATTGCTTACTTTTTCGTTCAAATATTTTGTCGAAATAAAATCGACATCATCATTATTTTGCGCCATAATGATTTTGGCTAGTGGTTCCAATCCATTTTCTCTAGCCACATCGGCTTTGGTTTTTTTCTTCTTTTTGAATGGGAGATAAAAATCCTCCAATTCCTGTAAATCGAAACTTTGTTGTATTTTTTTTTCTAATTCTGGACTGAGCGCATTTTGTTCCTGAATCGATTTTAAAATCGCTTCTTTACGTTTTACAATCACTTCGTATTCTTTTTGAAGCTTTGCAATTTGTTCTATTTGTACCTCATCCAGATTTCCTGTTGTATCTTTTCGATAGCGAGAAATGAAAGGAATAGTACAATCTTCTTGTAATAATTGTACTGTTTTTTGAATGTTTATTGCTGCAGTCGCAACGACTTTTGATATGAATTGTATGTTAGTCATTTTAAATTTAAGATTATAAAATCATGTTGCTAAAATAGTATCTTTGAGTCAAAATTTCTTATTTATGTCTTTTTTATTCTGGTATTTTGCACTCATTAATTTGGTTGCTTTTTCAATAATAGCAGTTGACAAACAGCTAGCTGTAAATCAAAAAAGACGCATTTCAGAACTTAATTTGTTGCTGCCAAGCGTTATTGGCGGAACAATTGGTTCCGGGTTAGCAATGCTTTTATTTAGACATAAAACCTCAAAAGAAAGCTTCCTTTTGAGGTTTTACGGAATTATAGTAATTCAAATTTTAATCCTTTTGGGACTGTATAATTTTGGAATAATTAAATTCTAGCAAGAAATTTTATCTACTCTATTTTGGTGTCTTCCACCTTCAAATTCAGTACTTAAAAATGCTTCAACCATTTCTACTGCTTGTGGAATTGAAGTGTACCGAGCGGGAATACTAATAATATTAGCATCATTATGTTGACGAGCTAAAACTGCTATTTCTTTCATCCAGCATAAAGCCGCACGAACTTTAGATTGTTTATTGACTGTCATAGAAATTCCGTTGCCACTCCCGCAAATAACAATTCCAAAATCAGCTTTTCCCTCTGCAACATCTGTAGCAACAGGATGACCAAAATCTGGATAATCTACACTTGCTGCTGAATCTGTTCCGTAATTAGTTACTTCATGTCCTTTTGCTTGAAGCATTTCCACAATTGCTTTTTTGTATTCCGGGCCTGCATGATCGTTTCCTATGGAGATTTTCATATACTATGTATTAAATAATGTTGTGCAAATTTAAATAAAGTAATCTATTCTGATGAATTAAATAAGTCCTATTTATTTGATAAATTCAATTTAAATATACCTTTAAAATTGAATTTAATATTTTATTTTGTAACTATCAGATCCTTATTTAATTAACAGTTATTAACAATTCCTTTTAATCCATAAATAGTTGTAAATCAATATAAATTTTGTATTATAAATGTTAAAATTTTACATTGTTAATAACGAAATACAATTGCTTGATATTCAGTTAACTTTAAATTAACGTACTATGTTCATAACTTAAGATAGAATCTTAGAACTATTTTTGGGTAATATCTAAAAAATAAGTAATCCAAAACCTAGTTTTTAAATCCTAATTTAGTTTCGTTAATTTTTAGAATAGTTATTAATATTAAAAAGTGGGTTATCAACAAAATAGTGTTGTGTGAGTTATTTACAAAACCACTAGTTTTTATATTATCAACCATTGTTAATTAAAATATAAAAAGACTTTAAAATTAATACTTTATCTTAAAATAAGTATGTTAATAACTCTTAATAACATCTTTAAACTTGATTTCAACCATTTTTAAAATAAATTTATTGCCACTATTAACATACTATAATAACAACCAAAAAATAATTTAAATTTAATTTTTCTTTTTATTTAAAATAATAGATGTTGACAACTTTCAAAAAAAGTACTGTTTTAGATTTAAACAATAGTCAGTTTTGTATTCAGGTTATCTAATAATTCCTGAACCTTTTCAAAATCATTAATATGAACTTTAAGTTTAATTCCACCATAAGCAAAACTGCCAAACGGATCGATGGAAACCAACGTTTCATTTTCAAAAAAATAGTTGATTTTTTCCTGTTCTAATAAATGCTTTAGTACCACAATTTCATGTGAATAATTAAAGGTTCTAATTATTTTGAAATCTTCCATTTTTTCAATTTTTATAAAGATACGAAAGTTATTTTTTTAATAAATATAATCCGTAAAATCTGTAATATGATATCTTCTTTGTAATTTTAGACTTTTAAGAACCGATTTATGAGTAAAAGACTAAGAAAGCCGATAAAAAAAGAGAAAGATTTCTCTGAAAAAATAATAAAAATATTATCGCAAAGTGCTAATAAAGCATTCAATTATAAACAGATAGGAGCAAAACTTGAGCTTGATGATACCGAAAGCAGAAATCAAATTATAAAAGATTTGAAGATTCTGGCTTCGCAAAACAAAATCATAGAATCAGAGCCGGGTAAATACTTAGTAAAAGCAGAAAGTAAGGAGTATTACGAGGGTAAAATTGATATGACAAGCCGTAAAACAGCTTATTTTGTTTGTGCTGAAATGGAAGAAGATGTTTTTATCCCGACCAATAACTTGAACCACGCCTTAGATAAAGACATTGTCAAAGTGTATGTATACAACCGCAGAAAAGGAAAAAGACCCGAAGGTGAAGTAATTGAAGTACTTGAAAGAAATAAAACAGATTTTGTGGGTGTAATTGACATTCAAGCTAATTTTGCTTTTGTTTCTACTGCAAATCCAAAAATGTATACCGATATTTTTATTCCAAAGGATAAAATAGGCGAGGCCGAACAAGGTGATGTCGTTTTGGTACACATTGAAGATTGGCCGGCCAGAGCTGATAGTCCTTTTGGTTCCGTAATAAAAGTTTTAGGAAAACCAGGGGAACACGATACAGAAATTCATGCCATTCTTGCAGAATATGGTTTGCCGTCAGAGTTTCCTATTGAAGTAGAAATGTTTGCACAAAAAATTGATACTTCAATAGAAGAAAATGAAATTGCTAAACGTCGCGATATGCGAGATACGTTGACTTTTACGATTGATCCAAAAGATGCGAAGGATTTTGATGATGCACTTTCATTTAAAAAACTAGAAAATGGTAATTACGAAATTGGTATTCACATTGCTGATGTTTCGTATTATTTACAAGAAGGAACAATCCTGGATGATGAAGCGTATCAAAGAGCAACATCAGTTTATTTAGTAGATAGAGTAGTGCCAATGTTACCCGAAGTATTATCAAACTTTGCGTGTTCGTTGCGACCAAATGAAGAAAAATATACGTTTTCGGCTATATTTGAAATTAACGAAACATCCGAGGTTATCAACCAATGGTTTGGTCGAACGGTAATTTACTCTGATCAACGTTTTGCGTATGAAGAAGCGCAGTATATCATAGAGACCAAAGACGATGTGATTCCATCAGAAATTTCGATCACGGCAAGTTCGTATCAAGTTTCGAAAGAAATTGTCGCTGCGACGCTAAAAATGGATGAATTAGCTAAAATTCTTAGAAAAAGAAGAATGGCTGAAGGAGCTATTACTTTTGATAAAGTGGAAGTGAAATTTAATTTAGACGAAGCCGGTGAACCGCAAGGCGTTTATTTTAAAGTTTCGAAAGATGCCAATCATCTGATTGAAGAATTCATGCTTTTAGCCAACAGAAAAGTAGCGGAATACATTGGAAAACAAAAGAAAACGTTTATTTACAGAATTCACGATGAACCCAATGAGGATAAACTTTTTGCGATGCAAGCTGTTATTGCTAAGTTTGGACATAAAATTAATTTTAAACAAGGTTCTATTTCACAAGCTTTAAATAAATTAATGGAAGATGTAAATGGTAAAAAAGAACAAAATTTAATTGATACCCTTGCGATTAGAAGTATGAGTAAAGCCAAATATTCAACGGATAACATAGGACATTATGGTTTAGCGTTTGATTATTATTCGCATTTTACATCACCAATTCGTCGTTATCCGGATGTGATGGTACATCGTTTGTTGCAACATTATCTGGACGGAGGTAAATCAGTAGATGAAGAAACGTATGAAACAAAATGCGTTCATTCGTCCACAATGGAAGGTTTAGCAACTAATGCTGAACGTGATTCTATTAAGTACATGCAGGTCAAATACATGCAAGATCATCAGGACGAGGAATTTTTGGGTGTAATTTCCGGTGTGACAGAATGGGGAATTTATGTAGAAATTATCGAAAATAAATGTGAAGGAATGTGTAGAATCAGGGATATAAAAGACGATTATTACACCTTTGATGAAAAACAATACGCACTTACTGGTGCAACTTCTGGAAAATTATTACAATTAGGAGATGAAATTTACGTTAAAGTAAAAAATGCTGATTTAGTTAAAAAACAACTGGATTTTAATTTTTTAAGAAGAATTGGAGAACCATTAAAATAAAAAAAATGAAATCAAAGATTCACGACACGAGTGCTAACGAACTGGCGAAGCAATACCAAAAAATAAATATTAGAAATAGGAGTAAAAAATTAGTGATTATTGCTTTTATATTTTTAAGTCAAATAACAAATGCTCAGATAACCAGAAATTTAGGAGATTTTGATGAAGTAAAAGTATTTGATAAAATCAGTGTTAAATTAATTGCAGCCTCAGAAAACAAAATTATTATAACCGGTGCTCGTGCAGATGAAGTGGAAACGGTGAATAAAAACGGTGAATTAAAAATCAGAATGCCTTTCCCTAAATTATTATCTGGAGATGATATTAAAGTTAAGTTATATTTTAAAACCTTGCAAAGTATTGCTGTAAGCGAGGGAAGTTATGTATCAAGTGACTCTGATTTTAAACAAACAGTATTAGATTTGAATGCAAAATCTGGAGGCGAAATAAAGTTAGAAATTGATGTTGATAAAGTAGAAGTGAAAGCGAATGCAGGAGGAATAGTTTCAGTATCCGGTAGAGCCAAAAATCAAGATGTTGTAATTACCTCGGGCGGAATTCTTAATGCTAAGGATTTAGAGACTTCTCAAACAACCATAAGTGTTGCTGCAGGAGGACAATCAGAAATTCATGCCACAATATTAGTGGATGCAAAAGTAAAAGCTGGAGGCTCAATTTTTATCTATGGAAAACCAAAACAGATTAACAAAAGTGTTTTCATTGGTGGTACTATCTTAGAGAAAAATTAGTATTTTAGTTTATTTTTCATACCAATAAATTTAGATATTTAATGATAAACGATATTCTAGCTGGTATTCCTTGGGGAATTTTCTTAAGTTTTATGATTGGCCCTGTTTTTTTTATTTTACTGGAAACAAGTATTATAAAAGGATTTAGAGCGGCTTTAATATTTGATTTAGGCGTAATTTTAGGAGATATTGTTTTCATCGGAATTGCTTATTTAGGCAGTTACCGGTTAATTCAAAGTTTAAAAGACCAACCAGCACTTTTTATTTTTGGAGGTGTGTTGATGCTCGCTTATGGTGTAATTTCTTTCCTGCAATTAAAAAAAGAAGAGAAAATAAATACAGACATTATCGATAAGGAAATAGTTAAAAAAAATTATTTAAGCCTTTTTATAAAAGGTTTTTTGTTAAATATTATCAATATAGGTGTACTTGGTTTTTGGTTGGCTATTATTATTTCAGTAGGACCAAAACTAGAAATGCAAACATTTAGAATGGTCACTTTTTTTATTGCAGTTATTGGAACCTATTTATTTATAGATTGTATCAAAATTGGATTAGCTAAACAATTAAAAACAAAACTTACCCCTAATAACATCCTTAAAATTAAAAAAGGAATCAGTATTGTAATGATGGTTTTTGGGATGGTTTTGATCACCCAAGGTTGGTTTCCGGAAGAAAAAGAATTGGTAAAAAAAGCATTTGATAAAATAGATAATTAAAGTCTATTACGTTTTTTTAAACCATTAAGAAATTAAGAAAAATTAAGTCTTAAGTCTTAAGTCTTAATAAAATGTAGTTTCTTAATGGTAAAAATTTGAGTCAAAAAAAAACTAAAGTGTTTTAAAGGTTTTATATTTTATTCGGATTCGAACCCTAATTTTCCTAAAAATTAGACATAAAAAAAACCTCCAAATTGCTTTGAAGGTTTTAGAGGCATCTCTCGAAGCTTTAGGACGGATTCGAACCCTATATTTATTTAATTTTTCCTAAAAATTAGACATAAAAAAAACCTCCAAATTGCTTTGAAGGTTTTAGAGGCATTTCTCGAAGCTTCAGGACGGATTCGAACCCTATATTTATTTAATTTTTCCTAAAAATTAGACATAAAAAAAACCTCCAAATTGCTTTGAAG